>JBFWKI010000002.1:0-238506 GCA_050252755.1 Sphingobium sp. | reverse complement strand
TTAGTTTTCCTCCGGCAATCTGCATAGTGCCTGACCGCTCCGCTGCAACCAGATAGCCAGCAGGAATTAAGGTGTCGTAAGCATCTTGGTGGCATCGCCGACATACCGTTCATTCCGAAGCAGGGGCGAAGCTTCCCGATGCTCGCCGCTCGTTCCCCGGTATCTTCAGCTATGATTGCCCATCATATCCGTTCACCGCAATGGCGTAGGCAGGGTCAGGCGATAGACCAGTATATGATTGTCGTTATCCAGTTTCCCATCGCAAATCTCGCCGGACATCCTGCAATGGCGAGCGACAAAATCATTGTCGTTGCCAACGAATAGAAAATAGTCGTCCGGATGGTCGGGATCGAGCATCGATGCCAGATCCATCGCTTCCCATTTTTCCGACAAACTCTCGATGCCAAGGCCGAAGCGCGCCAATTGCACGGGATTGAGCATGTTCACCAACTCGGTCCACCGGGCAGGCGCGATATCGGATCGCAGCGCCGTTTCCTCCGGCTTTCGCAGTAACGACGCAGTCCCGGTTTCATATTCCGTGCCGGTCAGGTTTGTCGCGGCCGTTATGTCGACCAGCAGGACGCTCTTGTAGACGACCGGTTTCTCATTCTCCGCGCCATGGCCCGCGCCGTCCCGGGCGAGCATCAGGAAGCGGTGATCGTCGAGCGCCCATATCTCGCTTTGCGCGGCCGTGCGATTGGGCGCGCCGCCATCGCCCGCATCATTATAGGCGGGCAGTTGCACCACATGATGCGCGACGGGATGCTTCGGCGTGGGCGTTCCGCTCACGTCATAGACAAGGATGCGCGTATTGATGCGGCCTGCGGCATTGCCGGTGGCGCTATCCTGAATCAACGCGCTTTGCAGCACGACGAAAAGGGTCCGGCCATCGGGCGACAGCGACATGCCCTCGACGCCCTGATTGTTGCGCCGCCCCGTATCCGGGGCCTCCAACGAACCGAAGAAAGCCTGCCCGTTACGGCGCGGCACGATTGCGGCAGGCGGCTGGATCACGCCGCGCAGGCGCCCTTGCCTGTCAAAATAATAGACGTTCGCCGTATATTCATCGCCGATGTAGAAGCTGCCATCCTGCGTGAATTGCAGGGATTCCGCGTCGAGCGATATCTTGCCCCTGCCCGTGCCGCCCGCTGGCGCCGGCAGCGCGATACCGCGCTGTGTCAGCGTACCCGCTCCGGGGTCCGCACCCGTGAACGGCTGGCCGCTAAAGTCCCGCAGTTCCAGTCCGCCATCGGGGGTGAGGATGAGCCGGCCGTCCTCTTGCGAGAAGCGGATGCGAAAGCGATGCAGCCGCGCCGGATAGTCGAAAAAGAGGTTCGCGGCGGGATCGTTCCGCCCCCGATCCGGCAGGGTCCAGAGAATCCCTTCATAATCATCGCCCACGCGCTTCCAGCTTCCCGGCCCGATCTTGAGGGACGAGAAAGACCCCAGCGTGTCACCGAGGAAATCAACGGTGCTCGCCGGAAGCTGCCCGGCGCCCACCAGCCCCTTATCGATGAAGGTCTGGCCGTTGAGCGTGACGCTATGCGCGCCCTCGGTGCGGTCGAGGTGCGGCCGGGAAATATGCTCTTCCCCGCCGGCCCAGGCAGGGACGGCGAGGAAGATGGACAACAAGGTCAGCGCGATGCGCATGGGATTTCAGAACATGAACCCGAGCGTTGCAAAGGCCTGACGCGGGGCCGAGGAGTGGAACACCTTGACGGTGCCCGCCGCGTCGTCCGGCGCGAACACGCTGCCGTCGAAATTCGACGCATAGCGCTTGTCGGTCAGGTTGGTGACGTTGACCGACAACTTCGCGCCCTTGAGCGGCCCGACATTACCGAAGTCATAGCCGAAGCCGAGATCGAAGGTCGTGTACCCGCCGAAGCTCTGGTCATTGGTGAAGGTGTAGTAGCGCCGTCCCGTATATTTGCCCTGCAAGGAGGCAAAGAAGCCGGAATGGTTGACGCTCAGCACGCTGGCGAACATTTCCTTCGGTGTGTCGACCTGCTGCTTGCCCGCCGTTGGCTTGATCGTGCAGACATCGTCCTCGCACCAATCAAGATCCTCATCATAGGTGGACTTGTTGTACGAAGCGGAATTGTACCAGTTCAGCCAGGGCACCGGTTTCCACAGGACAGCGAGTTCCACGCCCTTGCTCGTGACGCCCCCCACATTGTGGAAGGAGTTGCCGCAACCCGGTTCCTGCTGCCGGTTCGTCGGGCAAGGATTATACTGGAGCAGCCGGTTGTTGAAATCGACCCAATAGCCGGCGAGCGAAATCTGCAACGAGCCGGTGACATAGCGATAACCGGCCTCGAAACTCTTCGATGTCTGGGGCTTCAAGGTCTTGCCCTGCGCGTCCCATACGTCCTGCGTCACCGATTGCGGCCCCAGTTTGAAACCGCCCTGGAACATCGCCATATTCTCGGCATAGCTGGCGAACAGTTCATGTTCGGGCGCGACATACCAATGCGCGCCGATTTGCGGCAGGAAATAATCCTCGGCCGTCAAGGAGCCGCTCGCAAATTGCTGTGCTCCGGGAGGCGCCTTGGCGATGCCATCGATCGCGAAAGCTTCAGACCGGGCGTAAGTGCCCTTGAAGCCGAAATCGACGCTCACCGTGTCATTGAGCAGCTTGACCGAGTTCTGAATGTAGAATTGCCGCGTTTTCCACTTGGTTTCCTGAGCCCAGGTCGTGGAATCCGGCTGCCCCTTCAGATATTTGGAAAGGCTGAATGGGCCGGTGACGTTCTGCCAGATATAGCGCACGGCGCTGCTGGTATTGTCCTCCAGCCAGAATCCGGCTTGCAAGCGGTTGAAGCCGACATCCCAGCTCAGGCTGCCCAGCACCCCGCTACGGTCGATGGTGTAGCGGGTGTCGCGGATGCGCACCGGCACATCGTCGGCGGTGTCCGCCGTCCCCTGCTTCGACCAGCCGACGATCCAGTTGTTGCCGGCGCCCTTGTTCTTGTGATGATAGACCGACACGCCTGCGCTGATCGCGCTCGTGAGGTCGAATTCACCGGTGAGGTAATAAAGTTCGTCGTTCCGCAATATCTGGCCGTTGGTGTAGGTGACGTCGCCATTCTTCGCGGGCGCGGTGGCGGGAACGCAATTGTCCGTCGCGGCGGGGCCGGTCACGGTGCAGTAAGCAAGATCGACATAGGCATCCCAGTTCGGGGAATAGCCGCCCCAGTCCCAGCCGAGCCGCGAAAGCATGTCTTTCGAAATATAGGCGTTGTCCGCCTGATTGGTGCGCGAGACATCGACGAAAGCCGAAATCGTGCCGCCGTCGAACTGATATTTCAGCTTGCCGTTGAACTGTTTGCCCGTGGACTTCTTGTCCGCTCCCTGATCGACGAACAGGTCCTGCTCCGTATATTGCCCGGAGAGATAGGCAGAAAAGCCACCATGTTCGCCGGTGTCGAACCGGACGAACGTGCGCAGGGCGTTTTCGCTGCCGAAGCTCTGGCTGATCTGGGCGCCCATATCCTGACGCGGATCGCTGGTGATATAGGTCAGCGCGCCACCAAGGTTGCTGGTGGAGGCAATGCTGAGGCCCGCGATGCCGGTCGCAAGGTCCGCCCGGCCAAGATTTTCGGAGATCAGCGCGCGGCTTATGGTGAGGCCGTTATAATTATTATAGGCCCCGTCGCCCAGCGGGATGCCATCGAGGGTGTAACCGAGATAGGTCGTGCTGAAACCGCGAACCTGCAATGTCAGCGATTGTTCGTTGACGCCCAGCGCGTCGATCGATTGCGCGCTGACGCCGGGAAGGAAGTTCAGTGCCTTCTGTACGCTGGTTCCGGGCGGCAATGTATCGAGATTTTCCGGCACCAGGGTCGATACCGAGCGGGCCAGGCCGCTTCCGATAACCACGATTTCCTCTGCGCTGATGTTTGAAGCATCAGACGGCGCTTCTTCCGCGCTCGCCTGAGTCGTGAACACGAGACAGGTCGCAACCGCAAATGCGGATACAGATTTCTTCAGCACTTAATTCCCCCTGTTTATATAAATCGCCGCAGGAACTACATACGCGACGCGACATATTGTCGGGGGCGAGCCTATTTCACTTGTTGATGACAATTTGACTACATCGTTACGCAAAATCGAACTTGCGATCGAGCAGGACCATCGTTTCGACGAAGGAGCCGCTCTCGATAATCCCGCCGGGGTCCGATCCGTGATCTACGCTGCCCGGCGCGAAATTCCAGTCATCGCGCGGAGAGGGCCGGATCAAGGGGTCGGAGCGCCCGCCCGCGCTATCTCGTGGCTGAACTGATCAGGACCATGGGCAGGTGTGAACGCGCCAAGATGATCGTCGATCTCGGGCCAACGGGCCAATATCGTGGAGGCGGCATCCGGCCCGTTCACCACCAGCCCTTGCGTCAATTGAATCTTCGCGCTCTCGAAGCTGCCGGCGCCCGCGCACAAAATGGCGCCGCTGGGGGCATCCGCAGCCGACAGCGCCACGACTGCGGGGGCAACGAGCGCGGGATCGAGTTGCCGCAAATCCTCCGCTTCATATAATCCGTCGGTCATACGTGTGGCGGCCGAGGGTGAGAGGCAATTGACGCGGATCCCATATCTGTCCCCTTCCAGACGCAAGGTCTGCATCAGGCCGACCAGGGCCATCTTTGCCGCGGCATAATTGGCCTGGCCGAAATTACCGAATAGGCCCGAAGAGGATGTGGTGAAGATGATCCGTCCATAACGCCGCTCCCGCATGCCGGCCCAGACCGCCTTGGTGCAGTGGACCGTCCCCATGAGGTGCACCTCCATCACCGCGCGGAAATCCTCCATCTCCATCCTGGCAAAGCTTCGATCGCGCAGAATCCCGGCATTGTTGACGAGGATGGCCACCCCGCCAAACTGCTGCTCCACCTCGGCCACCATCGCGCCCACGGCGGCAAAATCGGTAATATCCGTCTGATCGACAATCGCCTCACCACCGCTTGAGGCGATCTCGTCGGCGACGGCCTGCGCGCCATCGCCAAGATCATTCACCACCACCCGGGCGCCATGCCCCGCCAGCGCCAGCGCATGGGCGCGGCCAAGACCACCCCCCGCGCCGGTCACGATCGCGGTCTTGCCTGAAAGATCGATCATTGCCATCTCGTTCCTCATCCTGCTTCGTCGTCGCCTGAAAGCGCTTACGCATGCGGAGGCGTGGCCGGAAATCGCTTCGTCCTATGTCGGCCATAAGTCCAAAAGATAGGCAAACCGTGCCGGAATTTGCCATGTTCGATATAGTGAAGCACCAGCCGCATCGATAGCGGGAGCAGGAGAGGATGGAATTGAAGGCAGATGGCTAATCTCAATCGTTTCGACTTCAATCTGCTTTTGGCGCTGGACACCCTGCTTTCCGAACGCAGCGTGACGCGCGCGGCCGATCGCCTGTGCGTGACCCAGCCGGCCCTCAGCGGTTCGCTTCAGCGGCTACGCCAGCATTTCGACGACCCGCTCCTCCTGCGCGTCGGGCGCGAGATGGAACTGACGCCCAAGGCGCGCGCGCTGATCGAGCCGGTTCGCACCGCGTTGCTCCACATCAACGCGGCGCTCGAAACACAGGCGATCTTCGATCCCGGCACATCGGAACGCACGTTCCGCGTCGCGATGTCGGATTATTGCGTCCATGTCTATCTGCCGAAGGTCGTCCGCATCCTGGCAGCCCGCGCCCCGCAACTCCGGCTCATGATCGAAAATGTGTTCGGACCCAGCTTCTCCAGACTTGAGGGCGGGGATATCGACATGGTGATCACCCATGGGGACCGCAGCCTGTTCGGACGCGAGGGGCGCGATGTCGACCTTCTGACCGCCGACCTGTTCGGTGACGGTTTCGTATGCGTCGTTGCGCGCGATCATCCGATCGGGGAGGCCATGACCAAGGACGATTATCTGTCCTATCCGCATGCCCTCGCCTTTTTCGGCGCCAATGTGCGTACCGTCGAGGAAGCCGAGATCGAGCGGCGCGGCATCGTCATAAAGGAATTGCTGCACGTCCCGACATTTGCAGGACTGTTACAGATGTTGCCCGGGACGGAACTGATCGCCACGGTGCAGTGCAAGCTGGCCGAACAGCTGGCCGATACGCAGAAGGTGCGCGTCCTGCGGCCGCCAATCAACCTCGGCACCCTCAAGGAAACGCTCATCTGGCATAATCGCAGCGATGATGACCCCGGCCATATCTGGCTGCGGAATGTCATGAAAGAAGCGGCGGCGGAACTGGACTGATCTCCGATCGCGCCGCACGCCGCCCTTAATGATTACAGGAACACCGCCAGATTCGGCGTCTGGAGGATCGTTTCAGCCAGAATGATCGTACGCCGTACCAATCGGCAGTCTCCTGCGGCCCCGACCCTGATGCGATCGATCCGTCTGGCGGGTATCCATTCATAGGCCCGATCCAGGGCACGCTGACGATAAAGGGCAAGCGCGCTATGGACGCGAAAGACGCCGTCCCCCTCATCCTCCTCGATGAAGATCGATCCCACGGTCCGCACGGTCCGGGAGGCTGGATCCTCGGCCCAGTTTTCGCTCGTGCCCATGCGTTCCAGGCGCTTGCGGATCATTGCCATGTCCTCATGCATGCGGAACGCTCCCTTGGGAAACTCGTATTCCCGTTTGCGGGCGCTGATGCGCATGGGGATTTCGTAGAGAATATCCTCATCGAGGAGTCCGACCCAGTCCTCCAGTCGTCCATTGTCGAGAAGCATCGCCTCACGGCCCAGAAATTGGCGGACAGCAAATTCCACGGCAGGCGTGATCGTGCTCATCGGCCAGTCTCCACCAACTGGTCCAGCCAATGCTGATAGAAGGCGCGCTGGCTTGGTTCGCCCGGCCCCGGACGCCAGACTTCCCCCGGCCCTTCCCAGTTCTCATCCATTTTCTGCTGCCCCATGCCCTCCATGCCCATCTGCATGTTGAACGCGATGTTTTTCTTTCGCGCCCAAACGCTGCGGGCGGCCTCGGGCGCGCCTTCCCACACCACCGTGTCGTCCTGCTCGAAGACGCCGGCCGAACTGAAACCGAACTGGCCCGCAGCATAGCTGTCGGCCGCCTGTTGCTCGTCCATGAAGTTCCATTTGAGTTGCCATGACCACAATTCCATCTCTCCCGGCCCCGATGGCTGCCATTGGCGCCAGGAGGTGTAGACCGCAGGCGGCTTGCCCGGCGTGGGCGGACCGAAAAAGCGCAGGAACGAAAGGTTCGGGAAGATGGTGCCTACAATCGGCGGGTTCTTCTTCACCACGTCCTGCAACAGCGGGTCGAGGCGGTCGAGATCGAAATGCTTCTGGATGTCGGGCGGATAATACCAGACATGCCCATCGGGGCCGAACATGCTGTCAAAGTCATGACCAAGGAAACTGTGCCCGCCCGGGATCACATAATGGGTAGAGAAATTGTTCAGCACATCGAAGCCCTGGGCGAGTTGAATCGTCTGGACCGAGCCATGGGCCACGCCGACATGATAGCCATCGCCCCCGAAATTCTCCGAACCCGTCTTCCAGTCGCCGCGCACCTTGTACCGGTCGGGCGGACCCATGGGACTCATGCCGCCGGGATGCAGATCCATCAGCCCGCGCATGAACCATGCCGCGCCGCCCAGATAGTCCATGAGCGTGGGAGCATCAGGATCGAGCGAGGCGAAGATCATGCCCAGAAAGCTCTCGACATGCGGGGCCTTGAGCAGCCCCCACTCCTTGGGATCAAGCCCCTTATAGGCCTTGCTCTTGTCCGGCGCGCCGATCCAGTCCCCGTCATTCTTAAAGACCCAGCCATGATAAGGACAGCGGAAATGGCTCTGGTTGCCGACATCGGTCTGGCAAAGTCTGGTCCCGCGATGGCGGCAAAAATTGGCAAGAACGTGGATCGCATTCTTGGTATCGCGAGTGACGATCACGCTGTCGCGCCCGATCCGGCGCTGCATGAAGTCCCCCTTGTTGGGGATTTCGGACTCGAAGCCCAGAAATACCCAGCTTTTTGCGAAGATGCGTTCCATCTCCGCATCGAAAATATCGGTGTCGGCAAAAATATTGACGGGTACAAGGCCCCGGTCCAGTTCGCTGCGGGTACGGGAAAGGATATCGTCCAGCCTCTCACCGACGCCGGGGCGCGATTGTGTTGCGTGCATGACCATGACTGCGTCTCTCCTCAGCGGGCAGATATGATGGGGCGGTTGGCAAGCCCCTGATCAGCCATGATGACCTCGCCTGTCAGGACGCGTTGCCGGGGATCGGCCAGAAGCGCATAGGCAGGGCCATATTCCGCCCCCGTCGGCAAGTGATCGAGCAGCGTGACCTTGCGGATCATCGCCATGAAGCTGTCCTTGGGGATGTCGTTCTGGCTTTCGCCTTCCAAACCCAGCGCGCCGGGGCCGCGCAGGTCGGAATCCGCAATGCCGCAAGGCGACACCGCGTTGACCCTGATATCCGGGGCAAATTCGAAGGCCAGTTGGCGCACGACGCCCAGCACCGCATGTTTGGAGGCGGTATAGAGCAACCCGCCGCCATCGGCGCAATAGGAGGCATTGGAGGAAGCGGTCAGCGTGATCGACCCGTTGCGTTTGGCCAGTTCCTCGCGAAACGCCACCGCCGACAAGATATAGCCAAGAACATTGATCTGCATCACCTCGTCAAAGGCCGCCGGGATCTTCTCTATCGGAAGTTCCGAAATCGGGCGATTGCCATCAAAGATGCCCTGCGCGCCGACAAGGCAATCGACCCCGCCGAACCGGGCGACAATGGCGTCCCGGAAGGCCTTGAGCGCATCGATGTCACGCACGTCTCCCTGCATGACGAGCGTATTCTCGCCAAAGGCATGCTGCAGGGCTTCGACCTTCTCGTGCGAAATGTCGAACAAGGCCAGCGTGGCCCCGCATTCCTGAAAATATCGCGCAAGCCCGAGGCCAAGGCCCGAGCCACTGCCGGTCAGCGCAACGATGGTGCCTGTCAGATCGGTCATATTCTTCCCTACTCCCGTTATATCTTCACGCGACTGTCGCGCGATCAGGTCATTTCGGCAAATCTGTCGTGGATCCAGTCGCAGATAAAGCTGCGAACAGGCTCCATATTATCGGCGCTGCAATGTTCGACCCCGCCTTCGCGCGCGGTGAAAACCTTAAGGTCCGCCCGCGGGCTGCGCACCGCCTGTTCATGCGATCGATAGGCATATTCGATCGGGATCTGCCGGTCATTCTCGCCGTGCACGACCAGAAATGGAACCTCGATCTGCTCGACCACCCCCGTCAGCGTTATACGCTTCGACATCGCCATGAAATCGTCGAGATTGTCCTGCCCCCACACCCACATGACATGGCCCCAATAATGCGGCACGGGATTTTCGCCCTCGTTGCGGCGACGGCGCTGCTGCACCAGGCCCCATTCATGATTGGCGCCCCAGGCGACGCACAGCCTGAACCGCTTTTCAAAGGCGGCGGCGCGCGGGGCATAATAGCCGCCGAGCGACCAGCCCATCATTCCGATCCTGTCGGATGCGACATCCTCGCGCGCCTCCAGCCAATCGACCGCCCGGCCGGCCCAAGCCTCGGCCTCGACGACCGCAGGCAGGTTGTTGCGCCGGAGAGCACCGCCCACGCCCGGCTGATCGACCACGAGGCAGGAGATGCCGCGCGCGCGGAGCGCTGCGGGCAGCCCCACGAGGAACACCATCTCCTTCACGCTATCAAGCCCGTTGCAAAAGACCATGCAAGGCGGCGCGGGATTGTCCGGAGTGGCCGCCGAGCAGAACAGCGCGGGATAGTGGCTGCCGGCATAGGGGATATCCACCATCTCGCAGGGGTCGCCACTGCACGCGATATAGCGAGCAAACGCCCCGAGCATGTCGGCATAGGCCTGTTGACGCGGCGGATAGTCGCTGGCCTGCATGCGTTCGGCGGTAATGAGATAGGCGCAGGCGCGGCGATATTTGGCCGCCGCGCTGTCGAGGTGCCCGGCCGAACGGTCTTCATCCGCCATGCCGTTCACCCGGGCAGCCATGGCGAGCCATGTGTCGAAGAACGCGTCGACGCCGCTATCCCCTGTCTCGGCCGCCTTGGCCGTCGCGCGGTTGGCGGCATCGATCTCACCGATCGAACCGCCCATCTCAAGCGCGAGATTGATGGACAGGTTCCAGACATAATTGGTGGGAAAAGGCTCAAACATCATCGACGCCTTCGGCCACCTGCGCCTCGCTCAGGTAATGAAAACTCCATTCAGGCTCCGTCTCCAGGAATGGCGGGACATTGTGGGTGAAGTGACTATAGGCAAAAAGCGGCACGTCGAACTCGCGCGGCACCCAGCCGTCATCCACATAATCGGCGTCGGCGCCATATTCCGCCTCTCCCCCTGCCGGACAGGGAAGATAATAGAAGAGCGCCGAATCGATGCGATGACGGCCAAGCCCGATGTCGGATGGTTGCCAGCCACGGCGCACCATGTAGTTGGCGCCGACCATCAGCTCATCGATATCCTCGACGCCATAATTGGCATGATCGAACCGCAATTGGCCATCGCAACCGGGGAAATGGGCATTGGCATTGAGGAAGAGAAGATTGTGATGATTGTTGCTGCCGCTCGCGCGCAGATAATGGCCAAAGCCGGCCTGCACATCGCTGAGCCGGAAGCCGAGACGCGCGCGCATGAATTGTCCGGCCTCGATATAATCGGGCAACCGGAACACGACATGATTGATCACCTTGGGCCGGGCGCGGCGCCGCCATTTGCGGTGCGTGTTGAGGCGCCGCACCACGCCGGGCGCGTTGACCGGGTCCGGCGCATTCGCGAACTGGCGGGGTGTCCAGCGGACAAAGGAAAAAGGCACGCCGAACAACTGGACGCGAAAGCCGTCCTCGATCGTTTCGAGCGCATGGTCGCGGCCCAGATTATCGGCCAACGCGTCGAGCGATGCCGCATCGTCGACGCCCCAACAGACTTCATGAACCCCGTCGCCGACGATCCGCGATGACGGCAGACGCGAATCGCCAGCGGGCAGTATCTCCACTTCCGACCCGTTTGCGAGGCTATAGAGGCCGGGTGCGCCAGCACCGGCAGGGCTTAGCCCGAAATCAGTGAAAAACCGCCGCGCCGCATCTGCGTCGGACACAGAATAACGCAGACGCCTGATCCCGACGATTGCCATTCTCGATCCCTCCCGCGCTCTTTTCGAGCCTGTTGAGGCTGCCCGTCACCACGGTCGCGCCTTGTTGAGACCTGGAATTAATATGCCCGGCCCGGTCGCAAAAATCGTTTGTCGGTATGCGTGGCATAATCCCTGCCTATCCGCGCCGAGGGTCGATCAGGCGGGCTTATCTGTTGCATCGGGCAAAGTGATTTCCCGTGCGCCCGGCGATCTGGAAACTTAACCGTCAAACAGGTCGTATGGGAAAGGATGACGGATGCACAAGGTGATCGTGACATGTGCGGTGACGGGCGGAATACACACGCCCTCCATGTCGCCGCATCTGCCGGTGACGCCCGAGGAGATCGCAACATCGGCGATAGAGGCCGCCCGGGCGGGCGCGACGATCGTGCACCTCCATGCCCGGACCCCAGAAAGCGGCACACCCACGCAGGATCCCGATATCTATGGTCGCTTCCTGCCGGTTATCGCCGATCGCTGCGACGCCATCATCAACATCACCACGGGCGGATCGCCGGTGCTGTCCATCGAGGAACGATTGGCGCCGGCCCTGACCTTCCAGCCCGAGATCGCCTCGCTCAACATGGGGTCCATGAACTTCGCCTTCTACGAGATGTTGCAGCGCTTCACCTGCTTCGAACATGCTTGGGAAGAACCCTATGTTCGCGGCAGCGACGATTATATTTTTCGCAACACCTTCCGCGACATCGCCTATATCCTCGAAAGCTGTTCGGCACAGGGCACGCGGTTCGAGGTCGAATGCTATGATATCGGGCATCTCTATTCTGCCGCCCACTTCGCCGACCGCGGCCTGCTGAAGCCGCCTTTCTTCATTCAATCGGTGTTCGGCATCCGTGGCGGCATCGGCGTCCACCCGGAGGATGTCGCCATGATGCGCCGGACGGCGGACCGCCTCTTCGGCGACGACTATGTCTGGTCGGTGCTGGGCGCGGGACGACATCAGATGCC
Organism: Sphingobium sp.; assembly: GCA_050252755.1. Taxonomy (GTDB): domain Bacteria; phylum Pseudomonadota; class Alphaproteobacteria; order Sphingomonadales; family Sphingomonadaceae; genus Sphingobium. Next base: position 226,398 of record JBFWKI010000002.1, on the reverse strand, counting down.
CATCGCAACCATGTCGGCAGCCATGGGCGGCAATGTCCGCGTGGGCCTTGAGGATTCGCTATGGGGCGAACCGGGGCGCTTGGCCAAGTCCAATGCCGAACAGGTGGAGCGCATCATCGCCGTTCTCCATGGGCTGTCGCTGGAGGTCGCGACGCCGCAGGAAGCCCGCAAGATATTGCAGCTCAAGGGCGCCTCCGAGACGAGGATCGCCGCATGACCCTGATCCAGCACGGACGCGGCCCCAATCCGCTTGCGGGCTTCCGGGTGGAAGACCACATGCTGCGCGCGATCGGTCATGACCTGCAACGCCCGGAATGCATATTGGCGCAGCGCGACGGAACCTTGTGGTCGGCCGATGCGCGCGGCGGCGTGATGCGGATCGCGCCGGACGGAAGCCAGTCGCTCGTGTGCCAGAACGCAGACCCGCATTTCGACCTGTCGGGCGATGCGCAGCAGAGCCTCGTCTCGGGCACCTTGCCCAACGGCCTCGCCTTCGGCCCGGACAATGTGATCCTCATATCCAACTTCGGCACCGACCGGCTGGAGATCATGGATCGGGAAACCGGGGTGACGCGCGTGCTGCACGACCGCATCGACGGCAAGCCCATGGGCAAGGTCAATTTCGTCCTGCGTGACAGCAAGGGGCGGACATGGCTGACGGTCTCCACAATGGTAAACCCATGGACGGATGCTATCACGCCTTCGATCCGCGACGGCTATATAGCGTTGGTCGATGACAACGGGATTCGGGTGGTCGCCGATGGCTTTGCTTTCACCAACGAAATTCGGCTCGATGCCGCCGAGGAGTGGCTCTACGTCGCGGAAACCACAGGCAAGTGCGTCACCCGCCTGCGTGTCGGGGCTGATGGATCGCTCAGCGACCGGCAGACCTATGGCCCCTCCACCCTCGGGCGCGGCGTGATCGACGGCATCAGCTTCGATGCCTATGGCAATTTATGGGCAACGATGATCTTCGCCGACCGGCTTGTCGCCATCACGCCCGATGGGGATTGTCTGGAACTTGCCGAGTTCGGCAACGCCGACGCCACCGATCGGTTCGAAGCGGAATTTGCAAGCGGCGCACCTGTTTCCTTCGACACGCTGTCAGCCTGCGGCGGAACGATTGCACCCTGGCTGGCCAGCGTTACCTTTGCCGGACCGGACCTGCGCACGGTCTGCCTCGGTTCGCTCCGGGGCACCGATATCCCCACCTTCACATCTCCGGTCGCGGGCCTGCCGATGGCGCACTGGTAGGCGGGCCACCACGGCGAAAGGCCGATACGCTGCCCTTATGCTTCCCATCACCAAAGGCAATTGGAAGCGCGGGGCGCGGCGAATTACTGTTTTGAGGCAAGGAAAGGCGCAATGGAACGACGCCTTCCCACAATGGAGAGGACAGGGTCTTGTCGACACGGGATCACCTTAGCAGCTACCCGCATAATGCCTGGTACATGGCCTGCTGGGCCAGCGACATAGCGGCCGACCGGCTGTTGGCGCGAACCCTGCTCGATCGACCCGTCGTCCTCTTCCGCGATGCCGACGGCGCGCCTGCCGCGCTGGACGATATGTGTCCGCACCGGTTCGCCCCCCTCTCCAGAGGCCAGTTGCAGGAAGGTGTCGTTCAATGCGGCTATCATGGGCTGCGTTTCGACGCGAAGGGCGCATGTCTGGGCAATGGCGCCACGTTCAGCCATGTCCCGGCCGGCACCTGCGTGCGATCCTACCCCGTGATTGAACGCCACCGCGCGATCTGGATATGGATGGGGGACGTTGAGCAGGCCCGCCCGGACCTTATTCCCATGCTTTCAAGGATGCCCGAACCGGGAGGGCATGAGAATATCGGCAACTATCTGCACGTTCGCGCCAATTGGCTGCTCGAAACCGATAACATCATGGACCTGACGCATGTTCATTACCTGCACAACGGTTCGCTCGGCAATGAGAGCATGCGCACGGGCGAGATGCGCGTAAGCGAGAAGGATGGCGTGGTCCGGGCCGAATTATGGATGCCGGGCACGATCTGCCCCTTCGGGCCGCTCGAAGGGCAATTGTGCGACCAGTGGAACAATGTCGAGTGGCATGCGCCCTCAGCGATGATCCTCGATTTCGGGGCGGTGCTCCCGGGCCAGCCCGCGCTTCAGGACAAGGGCGGCTATGCATTCCACATCTTCACGCCCGAAACCGAGCGAACCACCCATTATTTTTTCGGCAGTTCAGGCTCTTACAGCCAGGAGGACGCCTGGCAACCGCGCATGATCGGCGAACTCCAGAACCGCATCTTCCTCGAAGAGGACAACCCGATGATCGAGGCGATTCAGGCGAGGATGGCCGGGGCCGATTTCTGGGAGATGCGCCCGGCTATTTTGTCGAGCGATGCTGCGGCGATCAGGGTGCGGCGCAAAATCGCCAAGCTGTGCAGGGAAGAGACAAAAGCGGCCGGATGAGGTCGCGGTTCAACGAAAAAAGGATCAACGAAAATGCGAAAAGTGGGAGGATATATGGCTCAACGGACCCTACGCGCCGGCGCGCTTTGCAGTGTGGCCGCAATGGCGCTGACACATGTCGCGGCCCTCGCTCAGGAGGTTCCGGGACAGGCAGATGCGGCTGCGTCCCCGTCGGCATCGAGCGGCATAGCCGAGATCGTCGTGACGGCCCAGCGCCGCGCGGAATCGATTCAGGATACGCCCATCGCCGTCTCCGCCATCGGCAATGAGGCGCTGGCCCAGCGCGGGGCGACCGATCTCAGCGCCATTTCCTCGGCCGTTCCCGGCCTCAATGTTTCCGAACAGGTTGGACAGGCCCGCCTCACCCTGCGGGGCATCGGTGTCGACAATATCTCGACCGGCGCGGAAAGCAGCGTGGCCTTTAATCAGGACGGCGTATTCTTCTCGCGTTCCGCAGCGGCTCTGGCCTCGTTCTACGATGTCGAACGGGTCGAGGTGCTACGCGGACCGCAAGGGACGCTCTATGGCCGCAACGCGACCGGCGGCAGCGTCAACATCATCACCAACCGCCCCACATTTTCCACCAAGGCGGGGGTCAGCCTGACCTATGGCAATTATGACACGATCAACGCAGAGGCCTATTATTCAACCGGCCTGAGCGATACCGTTGCCATGCGGCTGGCCGGGCAGGTTCAGAGCCACGCCGGTTATGGCGAGAACCGCGTCACCGGCGCCGATGTGGACAACAAGCATTCGCAAGCGATCCGTGGACAATTGCTGTTCGAGCCGACCGAGCGCCTGACGGTCCTGCTCGGCGCCGATTATTACGACCAGAATGACCGATCGAACACCTATCGTTATTTCGGTCCGGCAGGTTTCACCGCATCGGGTGATCCGATCACGCCGACCGGCCTGTTGCTCGGCGGCTTCGACCCTGGCCCCCGCAACATGGCAAGCGTGCGCAATCCGTCCAACACGGCCGAGTTCTGGGGCGCACGCGCAGACATTTCCTATGAGTTGACCGATAGCCTCTCGCTGCGTTCGCTTACCGCCTATCGCAGCAGTGCGTTTCTGGTAAACTCGGACCTCAATCCGATTGGCGTCGATCTCTTCCCGATCACCTTTGGCGAAACGTCGGACGAATATACGCAGGAACTACAGGTCAACCTCGACACCGACAGAAACAAGCTGGTCGTCGGCGCCTTCTACATGCATGAAAATATCGACGGGTTCATCAAAGGCCCGTTGAATCTCCTTGCCGTTGGCGGCCCGGACCTGTTCGTGCAGGGCTTTTATTCGGGCGGACGCCTGAAGACCGACGCGGCCGCCATCTTCGCGCAGGACAGCTATTCCATCACGGATCGGCTGCGCCTGACGCTGGGCGCCCGCTACAGCTGGGAAAAGAAGAAGGTCGCCGATCACTCGGACTTTAACTTCGACGACCTCTATGATCCTGAAAACGGCCCGCGTGGGCCGGCCCACAGGGACGATGAAACCTTCAAATCCTTCACCCCCAAGATCGGCCTCGACTATGATATCGCCGACAAGGTGATGGTCTACGCCTCCTATTCCAAGGGCTTCAAGGCGGGCACGTTCAATCTCGGGTCGGCAGGGCCTGCGCTGAACCCGGAAAAGGTCGACGCCTATGAGATCGGCCTCAAGTCCACCTTGCTCGACGGCCATCTGCGGGCCAATCTCTCGGGCTTCTATTATGATTATTCGGATCTCCAGGTCGGCAAGGTGCAAGGCCAGCTCCTCATTCTGGAGAATGCGGCGGCTGCGGAGATTTACGGCCTCGAGGGCGAATTCACCTTGGAACCGGCGCGCGACTTCATCATCGGACTCAACGCCAGCTGGCTGCATGCACGCTTCAAAAATTATATCACGGCCGATCAGGCCCGGCCGGGCGGCGACGGAAAAACGCTGGACGAGAACGGCCTGCCCGCGTTCGACCTATCGGGCAACATGCTGCCGCAGGCGCCCCGATATACGATCGATCTCTCGGCCCAGTATAGCTTCGACGTCCCCGGCGGGTCGTTGACGGTCAGGGGCGAAAGCTACTGGTCGGACCGGGTCTATTTCTCACCCTTCAATCTCGAACATATGTCGCAGCCCGCTTTCGACACCCAGAATGCCTATATCACCTATCGCAACGATAATGGGCTGCGGTTGACGGGTTTCGTGCGCAATATCGGCAACCAGACCATTCGCGCATCGGCACAGGTCGCGACCACGCTTCTCGGCTCTCCTGTCATCGGCTTCGTCAAGCCGCCGCGCACCTATGGCCTGACCGTCGCCTTCGATTATTGATGGCCGCCCGGCGGGCGCGGAAAATCCAGCGCGCCGCCGGGCCGACTTCACGACCGACGATCCGGCGATACGCCGTCAGGTCGATCGCCGGCATCCGCGCCAATGGAAGCAACAGATGACTGTCATATATTCCGCCCATATGGATGATGTGCCTGCCGGCGTTGCGGCGCTCGCCAACAACCGCCTGCTCCGCCGCCCATACTGGCGAACTGTCCGGCGCCCCTCCTAGCGTCTGCGTCTCGACCTGCTCGCCGGATCGTCCCCCGCCCTCCCCCTTTAGAATTTCACGGTGCCGCGCACGCCGTAGGTCCGCGGCGCGGAATATACGGCAGTAATGGCATTGGCCGTCGAGGCGTTATATTGAACGACCGTGGGTATTGTCCGGTTCGTCAGGTTGCGGCCCCACATGGTTATCCGCCACGCATCATCATCCGAAGCGAGGCTGATCGAGCCATCGATCGTGAAATCCGATCCCGAATTTTGCTGGGGAAGATGATCGAAACCGACAACGCGATTGCCGCGATAACGGCCTTCGCCGGCAAAAGTCACCACAAGATCGTTGAGATCGACGGTCTGCTCAAACCCTGCGTTGAACGCCCATTTGGGCGAGTTGAACCCGGGCTTTCCAGCGCAATTCACATGATAGACGGATTGCCCGAGCGTGTTGACGACCGGTGCATAGGGACAGCCGACCGCAGGCGGAAGAAAAGTCCCGCCGCGCGGCGTATCATAGGCAAAGGCGTCCAGCCGGCTATCCAGATATTGAACAGCGCCCTTCAGCAGGGTCGTGGGCGTCGCCCTGAACTGGACATCGACGTCCACGCCCTTGATCGTCGATGCGCCCGCATTTTCGGTAAAATAGGTGTTCAGGCCCAGCGAATCCAAGCCGAAGTGCGAAATTTGCTGACCCGAATATTTCCAGCGAAACGCCTCGATATTCAGTTGAAGGCGATTGTCGAAGAAGCGGTTTTTCAACCCGACAGTCAGCGCCTTGATATATTCGGGAACGAATGTCTCATGCCCCAGCGACAGGGAGAAGCCGTTGGGTCTGGCCCGCTATGTGCAGAACCACGTCTATGACGGCGCATTCGGCGCGGCATCCGGCAACGATCATCACGGAATTTTTCACCGCGACAGCGTGACCGAACTCTATTTTGCCAGCAAGGAGGATATGGGGCGGACTTTCGCCGACGACTATACCCGGACCGTTGTCGCGCCCGATGGCAGGAACTTCGCGGAACTCGCCACCAATGCCGTCGGCCTCACCTTCGAAACGGTGGTTCAGCCCATGGCCGACGGCGCCGGGCGAACGAAGATCATGCAATTTCTCTTTCCGGCCGGGAATGACATCGAAGCCCTGCAACAACGATGGGCAGAGCGAGAGCGGCATGCGAAGCGCCCCCTGTCACCTCTGCTTGTTCCATCCGACTTCCCGGCCATCTCGATCGACACCAACAAAGCCCAACGGGCGATGCCGGGCGATCGGCCGGATATGGAACGATGAAGCGCGAGCGGCGCAGGTGGAACCGTCATGATTCATGATCTGGACGACATGATAGAGACGCTGAGGCCCTTCATCGTTCCTTGAGCAGGACGCTGCGTCCGGGACCGCAATCTTTCGAACTCAGCGATACAGGCGCATGTTCATCGCAACGCAGGGCAAGGCCTATTGGAGTCATTCCCGATGAGACAGACGATGCACCAGACCAGTTCCGGCCGCTGCGGCAGCGAGCATGGCGGCGACACCCCTGCCCCCTCGTTGTTTTCCTGTCGTTCGCCCGGCGGGCGGATCAGCACCCTCCCCTCCGCCGGCATCGTCAGTTCAAGAAGCGCGTCAGAAAGGAGATATTGCCATGACCAGTGAAACGCGCCGCGATCCCAATTCGGATCATCTTCTGACCCCCGAAAACGCGGCCTTCATCATCATCGACTACCAACCGATTCAAGTCTCGTCGATCCGTTCGATCGACAAGCAGGAGCTAATTTTCAATATCGTCAGCAGTTGCAAGGCAGCGCTCAATTACGACCTGCCGATCGTGCATTCCACGGTCAATGTGGAAACGGGTAACAACCGCCCTCCGATTCCGGAAATTCAGGAGGTTTTGGGCCATCTGCCGACCTATGACCGCACGACGATCAACAGTTGGGAAGATGTGGAGTTTCGCAAGGCGGTCTATGCCACCGGGCGGCGCAAACTCATCATGACTGCGCTGTGGACCGAAGCCTGCCTGGCCTTCCCTGCCCTCGATGCCCTTGCGGAGGGGTTCGACGTCTACGTCGTCGCCGATGCGGTGGGCGGCACCTCGACAGCCGCGCACGACATGGCCCTGCGCCGGATCGAGCAGGCCGGGGGCAAGCTCATCAGCAAAACCCAGCTCTATTGCGAACTACAGCGCGACTGGAACCGCACCGAAACCGTGCCGGGGTTCATGCATGTGTTCCAGAACGCCGACGGATCGAACCCTGAAAAGGATTTCGAGAAGTAACCCCAACGGTCATTCCCTTGCCACAAGGTGAGGGAATGACAAGATTGGGGGATAACGACAATGAAGGAGAACGAAGCCCATGACGATCGAACGCATCATCGACAAGCGCACCCATGACCTTGGCGGAGGCTTCGTTGTCGGGCGCGTGCTGCCATTTCATGCCCGGCGGATGGTCGGCCCCTATATTTTCTTCGATCATCTGGGTCCGCTGGAACTTGCGCCGGGCATCCCTCGCGATCTCGATGTGCGCCCTCACCCCCATATCGGGCTTTCGACGGTCACATATCTCTATACGGGGCAGATTACCCATCGCGACAGTCTGGGCTTCGAGCAGGAAATACGTCCCGGCGAGGTCAACTGGATGGTATCGGGCAGCGGCATCACCCATAGCGAGCGGTTGGAATATGCCCGCCGGAACGGCGCCAGCATGCACGGCATTCAGGCATGGGTCGCGTTGCCGGAGGCGGATGAGGAAACCGCCCCCAGCTTCCATCACCATGCCGGTGACGATCTGCCCGAATGGGATGAAGATGGCGTCAGGGGACGGCTGATCGCCGGAGAAGCCGATGGCCTGAAATCCGCCGTCCGCGTCCATTCGCCCCAATTTTATCAGCATTGGGAGATGCAGGCAGGCGCGCGGCGCGGCGTGACCACGGACTATCCCGAACGCGCCGTCTATTGCGCGGCGGGGGAGATCGAGGTGGATGGCACGGTCCTGCGGCCCGGCCAGATGGCGGTCCTGACGGGGCGCGATGGCGGCGCCGTCACGGCGCGTCAGCCTTCGCAGGTCATGGCGCTGGGCGGCATGCCCATTGGCGAACGGTTCTTGCTGTGGAACTTCGTGTCGTCCAGCAAGGAAAGGCTGCAACAGGCGAAAGAGGACTGGAAGGCCGGGCGCATGAAACTGCCCGATGCCGACAATGCCGAGTTCATTCCGTTCCCGGAGGAGAGGAAAACTGACTGAACCACAGCCCGAAATCACCATCGCCTTAGAAGATGGCGAACGGCATGGCCGCTATGTCGGCAAGGTCGCGGGGATCGATGCCGAGGCGGAAATCCGCTTCACCCATTGCGGGCCGGGATTGATCAGCGCCGATCATACAGGCGCGCCCGAAGCGCTGAAAGGCACGGGCGTGGCGGCGGCCCTGGTGGATTATCTCATCGCGGACGCACGGCAGCGCGGGTTCAGGATCATCCCGATCTGCCCTTATGTCCGCGCTCGCTACGGGAAACACCCCGACTGGCAGGATGTGATGACCGTTGCCCCCGGCGAAACGCCGCAACCTCCCGCATGATCCGCCCGCCCGGCGGCCTTTGGGGCAGCTTTGCGCAACCCGGCTGGGCGGCGCGGCAGGCTGCATCGACGCCGGTAGCCGCGCCGCATTATCGACGCCCATGGGGGACTCTCCCCGCCGGGAGGCATGCTGATCGGCCCTCATCCTGTTCCGGTCAGGCCACCGGATAAGGCGCCAGCGTGCTGCGATTCTCATCGATGGCGACCGATCGACCGATAGGCGGAAATGCGCGCTGCGGGCAGGCCGGGCGCTCGCATACTTTGCAGCCCGCGCCGATCGGGGTCGTGGCGGCCGGGTCGTTCAGATCCAGTCCACGCGAATAGACCAGACGCGAAGCGTGGCGAATGTCGCAGCCCAGCCCCACCGCAAAGCTCTTTCCCGGCACGCCGTAGCCGGCATTGCCGCTGCCCACGGTCCGGGCGATCCACAGATATGTCCGCCCATCCGGCATCTGCGCGATCTGGGGAAGGATGCGCCCCGGTTGCGCGAACGCCTCATAGACGTTCCACAGCGGGCAGCTTCCCCCGACGCGCGAGAAATGGAAGTCGGTCGCCGATTGCCGCTTGGATATGTTCCCCGCCCGGTCCACCCGCACAAAAAAGAAGGGCACGCCCCTCGCTTCCGCCCGCTGGAGCGTCGAGAGGCGATGGCAGATCGTCTCGAACCCCACACCGAACCGGCGGCCCAGCTTTTCGATATCATAGGCCTCGGCCTCGGCGGCGGCGAGAAAGTCCCCATAGGGCAGGATCAGCGCCCCGGCGAAATAATTGGCGAGGCCGACACGCGCCAGCCGCCGGGCTTCGGTCCCCGCCAATATCCGGTTGTCGGCAAGCCGCTCGATCACATCTTCCAGTTCCAGAAAGGCGAGTTGCGTCGCCATCTGGAACGCCTGCTGGCCCTGTTTCAGATGGGCGGAAATAGTGAGCGTGCGGGTGGATGGCTCATAGCGGCGCTGGGCGCTATCGCTCTCCCCCCAGACGATCTGGATGCCATGCCGATCCCTGAGCCAGGCGACGAGGCCAGCATGAACGGAACGAGGCCCAAGGCCCGCCTGCCGATACAGGCGCTCGGCGGCTTCATCGAGCGGCTCGACATGGTTGTGCCGCGCATAGAAGAAATCGCGCACCTGCTCAAAGGGCATGCGGGCAGGACCGTCGCTGATCCAGTCATCGCCGAGTTGCGCCGCCATCGCCTCGCTTCGTTCGGCGGTTTCGCGATATCGGCGATGGAAGGACACGAGCGTCCGGCCGACTGCGGGCATATTCATCGCCAGCTCCCGAATCTCGGCGACCGAGACGGATTCCGCGCCATCCGACAATGCATCGCGCAATTCGGTGATGAGCCGCGCCTCTTCATCTTCCGAGAAAAGCTGCACGTCCACGCCGAACACGGCGTTGATTTTCAGCAGGACGGGAACGGTCAACGGGCGCTGATTCTGTTCAAGCTGGTTGAGGTAGCTGGAGGAAATGCCGAGCGCATTGGCCAGTTCGACCTGTTTCAGCTTTCGTTCCTCGCGCAGCCGCCGCAGCCGCACCCCCATAAAGGCTTTCCGCATGATTCACCCGATCTTCGCAATATTGGCAAATTTGCGGGATGCCATCCGCAAATCTTCGCAAATTCTGTTTTTCTTACCATATCAGATAATGCGGATATTGCGAAGTAGGGGAAGTATTTTCTCAGGAGGAAGCAGGAATGAGGAAGCCTGCCCGGCTTCGCTCAGACCATGCGCGATGCCCAAGTTCGGCTGAAGCTGTGGTAGCCGGATCATTCCCCCTGCATTCAAGAAGGAAAGCCGCCCACCATGCTTGTTGGGATTTGAAACGCGTCAGGCCCCCGCAATGGCCTCCGGCACGATCGTCTTTACGATCGAGGCGTCGAGCGCCTCATAATCGTGCAGGCCGATCACGTCGTAAAGTTCCGCGCGGGTCTGCATGTCGTCGACCATGTTATGGGCGCCGCCGTCGCGCCTGATCGCCGCATAAAGCTTTGCCTGCGCCTTGTTCGCGACGCGCAGGGACGATACCGGCCAGATCACCATCTTATAGCCCATCGCCTCGAACTCGCTCGCCGTATAGAAAGGCGTCTTGCCGAACTCGGTCATGTTGGCGAGCAGCGGCACGCCGGGCAGGTCCGCCGCGAACTTCTCGAACATCTCGCGCTTCACCAGCGCTTCGGGGAAGATCGCATCGGCGCCAGCCTCGACATAGAGTTTGGCGCGCGCGACGGCGGCGTCATAGCCCTCGACGCCCGCCGCATCGGTGCGGGCGACGATGACGATATCGCGGCTCGCCTTCTTCGCGGCGGCGACCTTGGCGGCCATGTCCTGCGCCGGGACGAGGCTCTTGCCATTCAGATGCCCGCATTTTTTGGGCAGAATCTGGTCTTCCAGATGCACCGCGCCCGCGCCCGCATCCTCAAACGTGCGGACCATGTGCATGACGTTGAGCGCCTCGCCATAGCCGGTATCGCCATCGACCAGCAGAGGCAGCCCCGAAGACCGCACAATCTGCCGGATGAAGAACGCGACCTCATCCACGGTGATGATGCCGAGATCGGGCAGGCCCATCGATGCGGTCATCGCCGCGCCGGAAAGATACAGGCCCTCGAAACCGGCCTGCCTTGCCTGAATCGCCGCCTGACCATTATGCGCGCCGGGCAATTGATAGATGCCGGGCCGGGCGAGAGCCTCACGAAAGCGCTGCCCCGCGCTTGTCCGGGGAAGTTCGTCTGCAACCAGATAGGGCATGGGGCCTCCTTATGCCGCGTGCGCTTCGCTGCGCTGGGCGAGCGGCACGAATGTGAGATTTTCCGGCCCCGTATAATTGGCCGAAGGGCGGATGATCTTGTTGTCCTGACGCTGCTCGATGACATGCGCGGCCCAGCCGGACGTGCGCGCAATCACGAACAGCGGCGTGAACATGGCGGTCGGAACACCCATCAGATTATAGGACACTGCCGAGAACCAGTCGAGATTCGGGAACATTGTCTTGGCGTCCCACATCACGCTTTCGATCCGCTCCGCCACCGCGAACTGACGCAGCGCGCCCGCTTCGTCGGCCAGCGCCCTCGCCACCCGCTTGATGACCACATTGCGCGGATCGGAAATCGTGTAGACCGGGTGGCCGAAGCCGATGACGACTTCCTTGCTTTCGACCCGGCGGCGAATGTCCGCTTCTGCTTCATCCGCCGTCGCATAGCGTTTCTGTATCTCATAAGCGACCTCGTTCGCGCCGCCATGCTTGGGGCCGCGCAGCGCGCCGATGGCGCCCGCGACGCAGCTATACATGTCGGAGCCGGTGCCCGCGATCACCCGCGCGGTGAAGGTGGAGGCGTTGAATTCATGCTCGGCATAGAGGATGAGCGAGGTGTGCATCGCCCGCACCCAGCTTGCCGGGGGCGCCTTGCCATGAAGCAGGTGCAGGAAGTGGCCGCCGATGCTGTCGTCGTCCGTCTCCACCTCGATCCGCCGGCCATGATGAGCGAAATGATACCAGTAGAGCAGGATGGAACCGAGCGAGGCCATCAGCCGATCCGCAATGTCGCGCGCGTCGGGGATGTTGTGGTCATGCGTTTCGGGCAACACGCAACCCAGCGCCGAAACGCCCGATCGCATCACGTCCATCGGGTGCGCGGCGGCGGGGATCGCCTCCAGCGCGGCTTTCACCGATTGGGGCAGGCCGCGCAACGTGCGCAGCTTCGCCTTATAGGCGGCCAGTTGCGCGGGCGTCGGCAGTTCACCATGGACGAGCAGGTGCGCGATTTCCTCGAACTCGGCCGTCTCGGCGAATTCGAGAATGTCATAACCGCGATAATGCAGGTCGTTGCCCGACCGCCCGACGGTGCAGAGCGCGGTATTGCCAGCGGCGACGCCGGAAAGCGCCACCGATTTCTTGGGTTTGAATTCCGGGCGAACAACATCGAGCGTCATGCGCGATACTCCCTCTTGTGGGTTAATGTCGTGAAAGTGAAGCGGCCGCTGGCGGCGGTCGTCCGGCCGCCATCCTCACGGGGCGCGGTGGCAAAGACCGAGATGACGACAGCCTGATGATCGGCAGAGAGCGACCATGTTTCCAGTTCGACGTCCGGCGCCGCATATCCCTCATGCACCTGAACGGCATCGCATTTGGCGAAGCGGATGAAGCCGCGAAGATGCGAGGCGGCTCTATGCGCTGCGGCATTGACCATGGCGTCCAGCAGGGCGAGGCCGTTGTCGGGTTGGTTGGAAAGCATGCCCGCATTATCCGCATGTCCGCGGCATGCCGAAACGGCTGAAAAGGCGAAGATTTGCAAAGGCGTTTCTGCAAATCGGCGAATATTGCGAAGGGAACGGACATGCCATCGACACCCGGCCTGTTGCATGCAGCAACAGGGGCAGGCGCGGCCATTCCCTTCCGGCAGCGATAGCCGGAATTGGATAGAGATATTCCATGACGCAAGCCTGCGATCAGGCGCCGCCTATCGTCAGAACAGATCGCCCGGCACGCGCACATGGCCTTCCATCAGGATGCGGGCGCTGCGGCTCATGATCGCCCGGGCGACGGTCCATTGGCCGTTGACCGGTTTCGCCTCCGCGCCGACGCGCAAGGTGCCGGACGGATGGCCGAACCGCACCGCCCGACGCTCTCCCCCGCCCGCCGCCAGATTGACCAGCGTGCCGGGAACCGCCGCCGCCGTGGCGATGGCGACCGATGCTGTGCCCATCATCGCATGATGCAGCTTGCCCATCGACAGCGCGCGAACCAGCAGGTCGATCTCCTCCGCCTTCACCGTCTTGCCGCTGGAAGCCACATAGTCGGCGGGCGGAGCGACGAAGGCGATCTTGGGCGTATGCTGGCGTTTGGCAGCGCCGTCGAGCGAAGCGATCAGCCCCATGCGCAACGCCCCGATGGCGCGCAGCGCTTCGAAGCGGGCCAGCGCGGCTGGATCGCCGTTGATCGCGTCCCGCAACTCGGTGCCGGTATAGCCGATATCGGCGGCATTGACGAAGATGGTCGGGATGCCCGCGTTGATGAGCGTGGCCTTGAGCTTGCCGCCGGGAACGAGCGCTTCGGGCACATCGAGTTCGTCGATCAGATTGCCGGTGGGGAACATCGCGCCGCCCTCTTCGCCGTCATCGGCCGGATCGACAAATTCCAGCACGATCCCGGCGGCGGGAAAGGTTACGCCGTCCAGTTCGAAATCGCCGGTTTCCTGCACGCCCCACCCTTCCGGGCCATCGGCGACCGGCACATGAGCGATGATCGTCTTGCCGATATTCGCCTGCCATATCCGCACCGTGCAAATGCCGTTTTCAGCACGCGCCGGATCGACATAGCCCGCATGGATCGCAAAGGCGCCCGCCGCCGTCGAGAGATTCCCGCAATTGCCGGACCAGTCCACGAAATCCGTGTCGATCGACACCTGGCCATAGAGATAATCCACGTCATGACCGTCACGCGTGCCGGGTGACAGGATCACGCATTTGCTGGTGCTGGAGGTCGCGCCGCCCATGCCGTCGATCTGGGCGCTATAGGGATCGGGGCTGCCGATGACCCGCTGGAACAGCCTGTCGCGCGCCGGGCCGGGCACGCGGCAGGGTTCCGGCAAATCCTCCAGCCGGAAAAACACGCCCTTGCTGGTTCCGCCCCGCATATAGGTGGCGGGAATGCGGATCTGGGGCGCGGGCGCGGGCGCGGCGGCCATCAGGCGTTCTCCCTTTCCGAGGCGAGGAAATCCTGCGCGAAGCGTTGCAGCACGCCGCCCGCTTCATAGATCGACACTTCCTCGGCAGTGTCGAGACGGCAGATTACCGGCACTTCGCGCGTTTCGCCATTGCGGCGATGGATGAGCAGGGTGAGATCGGCCCGCGGCCCGAATGCCCCCATCACATCATAGCTTTCCGTGCCATCGAGGCCAAGCGTCAGGCGCGTCGTGCCCGGCATGAACTCCAGCGGCAGCACGCCCATGCCGATCAGGTTGGTGCGGTGGATGCGCTCGAAGCCTTCCGCGACGATGGCCTCGACGCCTGCGAGCCGCACGCCCTTCGCGGCCCAGTCACGGGACGACCCCTGCCCATAATCCGCGCCCGCGATGATGATGAGGGGCTGTTTGCGTTCGAGATAGGTCTCGATCGCCTCCCACATGCGCATGACCTTGCCATCCGGTTCGACACGGGCCAGCGAGCCTCGCCTGACATCCCCGTCCACGACGGCCATTTCATTGACCAGTTGCGGGTTGGCGAAGGTCGCGCGCATGGCCGTCAGATGATCGCCGCGATGGGTGGCGTAGCTGTTATAATCTTCCTCCGGCACGCCCATTTTCGTCAGATATTCGCCCGCCGCCGAACTGGCGAGGATGGCGTTGGACGGCGAGATATGGTCGGTCGTGATATTGTCCGGCAAGATGGCGAGCGGCCGCATGCCCTTTAGAGTGCGCGGGAACGCCGCCAATGCGCCGACGCCTTGCGTGTCCCAATAGGGCGGATTGCGGATATAGGTGGATTGCGGCCGCCAGTCATAGAGCGGGCTGGCTTTCTCCGTTGCGCCCCCACGCGCGAACATCGGCTCATAGACCGCCCGGAACTGCTCCGGCTTCACCGAGGCCGCGACGATCGCGTCTATTTCCTCGTCGGACGGCCATAGATCCATCAGGCGGATTTCCTTGCCGTCGACAACGCCCAGCACGTCCTGCTCTATGTCAAAACGCACCGTACCGGCGAGCGCATAAGCGACGACCAGCGGCGGCGAAGCGAGGAAGGCCTGTTTTGCATAAGGGTGAATGCGCCCGTCGAAATTGCGGTTCCCCGACAGCACGGCGGTCGCATATAGATCGCGCTCGATAATCTCCTGCTGGATCGCCGGATCGAGCGCGCCCGACATGCCGTTGCAGGTGGTGCAGGCATAGGCAACGATGCCGAAGCCCAGCTTTTCCAGTTCCGGCAGCAGGCCCGAATCCTTGAGATACAGCCGCGCCACCTTCGATCCGGGCGCAAAGCTGGTCTTGACCCACGGCTTGCGGGCAAGGCCCAGCGCATTGGCTTTCTTCGCCACCAAACCGGCGGCGACCACGTTGCGGGGATTGGAGGTGTTGGTGCAACTCGTGATCGCGGCGATGATGACCGCGCCATCGGGCAGCAAGCCCTCCCGCTCCTCGCCCCGCGCCTTGTCGAGATCGACCGCGATGCCGCGTTCGTGCAGCGCGGAAGTCGGCAGGCGGCGGTGCGGGTTGGAAGGACCGGCCATGTTGCGCACGACCGTGGAGAGGTCGAAGGCCAGCACGCGTTCATATTCGGCGGTCTTCAGGGCATCGGCCCACAGGCCGGTGATTTTCGCATACTGCTCCACCAGCGCGACCTGCTCCGGCTCGCGCCCGGTGAGTTTCAGATAATCGATGGTCTGCCCGTCAATATAGAACATCGCCGCCGTCGCGCCATATTCGGGGCACATGTTGGAAATGGTCGCGCGATCGCCGATCGACAGGCTATCCGCCCCTTCGCCGAAAAACTCGACCCATGCGCCGACCACCCGCTCCTTGCGCAGAAATTCGGTCAGGGCGAGCACGATATCGGTGGCGGTGATACCCGGTTGACGCTTGCCCGTCAGGTGCACGCCGACGATATCGGGCAGGCGCATCATGGAGGCGCGGCCCAGCATCACGGTTTCGGCCTCCAGCCCGCCGACGCCGACCGCGATCACGCCCAGCGCATCGACATGCGGCGTATGGCTGTCCGTGCCGACGCAAGTGTCAGGGAAAGCGACGCCGTCGCGGACCTGAATCACCGGCGACATTTTCTCCAGATTGATCTGGTGCATGATGCCATTTCCGGCGGGGATCACGTCCACATTATCGAAGGCGCGCTTTGTCCACTCGATGAAATCGAAACGGTCTTCGTTCCGCCGATCCTCGACAGCGCGGTTCTTCTCGAAAGCGGCCGGGTCGAAGCCGCCATATTCGACGGCAAGGCTGTGGTCGACGATAAGCTGCGTCGGCACGACCGGATTGACCTTGGCCGGGTCGCCGCCCTGATCCGCGATGGCCTCGCGCAGACCGGCCAGATCGACGAGCGCGGTCTGGCCGAGGATGTCGTGACACACCACCCGCGCCGGATACCATGGGAAATCAAGGTCGCGCTTGCGATCGATGATCTGCGCCAGCGCGTCGTTCAGCAATGCCGGATCGCAACGGCGGACCAGTTGTTCGGCCAGTACGCGAGACACATAGGGAAGCCCGTCATATGCGCCGGGACGGATGGCGTCGATGGCCGCGCGCGTGTCGAAATAATCGATATCGGTGCCGGGCAGGGATTTGCGGAAATCAATGTTCATCAACACAATTCTCTAAACTCGCATGGGTCATGGCCGCAAACAACGATGCCTGAGGCCTCTGGATCGCATGCGCGTATTATCCGCGCGAAGGACGTGTCCGGGAACGGCTGAAAAGGCGAAGATTTGCGAAGATAAAGCTGCAAATCAGCAAATTTTGCGAACATTGTGCCGCAGGATCAGACCATATCCAACCATATATAAAGAAATCTTTATATGCCTATTGACTTACCGACCCCGCTGCGCTTTACATACTGCTGTCGAGGTTCCCCGTTCCATGGCCCGAAAGGCTGTTGCGCGACGGGGCTAAGACGGGAAGCCGGTGACGCCTTCGGGCGGAGTCCGGCGCTGCCCCCGCAACTGTGAGCGGCGAGCGGCGGTTCCATAATGTGTCACTGGCGCTGTCAAAGGCGCCGGGAAGGCCGGAACCGACGTGACGACCCGTAAGCCAGGAGACCTGCCTGCGACGCGATAATGTTCCTCGGACGGGGGTTCCTCCGGCGGACGCGCGATAGCCAAGACCCGGCTGCCTATAGCCCGGGGCTGTCCTGTATTCGCGCGCCCTTCGAAGCCGACCTTCCGCCCGTCAAGACAGGTGATTGGTCGATGCTCTTATCCTTGTTGCCCCATTCCATCGGACCACCCGCCCGAATGACGTGGCGCGCCGTGTCCGTCCCGTTCCTCGCCGACTGATCCGGGCCGACTGATCCGGCGCGCCGAACCCCTGTTCCCTTTTCAACCCCATCATGACGGCCAGCGACATGCGTCTGGCCGAAGGAGATTTTTCATGTCCGTTACCACCGCAAATCTCGGCTTTCCCCGCATCGGTCCCCGTCGCGAACTCAAAACCGCCGTCGAAGCCTATTGGGCCGGCAAGGCCGGTAAGGCGCAGCTTCTCGAAACGGCCAAAGGCCTGCGCGCCGCGGCATGGGATCGGCAAAAGGCCGCCGGGATCGAGATCATCCCCAGCAACGACTTTTCCTTTTACGATCAGGTGCTCGACACCAGCGTGATGATCGGCGCCGTTCCCGATATTTATCGCGGCCTCGGCGCGCCGGATTCGCTGGAAGTCTATTTCGCGATGGCGCGCGGCACCCGCACCGACCGCGCGGATGAGGGGTGCAGTCACGACCATGGCGCCCTTTCCGGGAAAGCGGGCGAGGATGTGCCCGCGCAGGAAATGACCAAATGGTTCGACACCAACTATCATTATATGGTGCCGGAAGTTGCGCCCGGTCAGGATTTTGCGCTCAGCACCACCAAGCCGATCGACCATTTCAGGGAGGCTCTGGCGCTCGGCCATCACACCCGGCCCGTGATCCTCGGCCCGCTCACATGGCTGCTGCTCGCCAAGTCCGGGGCGGACGGCTTCGACCCGCTCTCGCTGCTGCCCCGGCTGCTGCCGGTCTATGCCGAACTTCTGGCCCGGCTGCGCGAGGCGGGCGCGGATTGGGTGCAGATCGATGAACCCGCCCTTGTCCTCGACCTGAACGACGCGACCCGCGCCGCCTATCGCAGCGCCTATGCGGAACTGGCGAAGGTGGAGGGCATCAGGCTGATGCTGGCCACCTATTTCGGCGCGCTGGGCGACAATCTCGATACGGCGCTGGCGTTGCCGGTGGCGGGTCTCCATGTCGATCTCGTCCGCGCGCCGGAGCAACTGGACGCCGTGCTGGCGGGCGCCCGCGACGATCTTGTCCTCTCGCTCGGCATCATCGATGGCCGCAATATATGGAAGGCCGACCTGACCGCCCTGCTCGACCGTTACGAGCCGATCGTGAAGGCCCGGCAGACGCAGGCTCCGGTGCAGATCGCGCCGTCCTGCTCGCTGTTGCACACGCCCATCGATCTGGCGCTGGAAACGAAACTCGACGCGCAAGTCAAGGACTGGCTGGCCTTCGCCGCCCAGAAGCTTGAGGAACTTGCGACCCTGCGCCTCGGCCTCTCCGATGGCCGTCCCGTCATTGCCGGGCAGCTTGCCGCCAATGCCGCTTCCATCGCCAGCCGCCGCGCATCCCCGCTCACCAATGATCGTCAGGTGCGGGAACGAGTCGGGAAAGCGACGGCCGACTGGGCGCGGCGTAGCACCCCCTTTGCAGAGCGCATCAGGCTTCAGCAGGCAATCCTGAACCTGCCGCCGCTGCCGACCACGACGATCGGCTCCTTCCCGCAAACCGCCGAGGTGCGCAAGGCCCGCGCCGCCCATGGCAAGGGGGAACTGGACCACGCAGGCTATGAGCAATTCCTGCGCGAGGAAACCGGGCGCGCTATCCGCTGGCAGGAGGAAATCGGCATCGACGTGCTGGTCCATGGCGAGTTCGAGCGCAACGACATGGTCCAGTATTTCGGGGAACAACTCGCCGGTTTCGCCTTCACAAAGGCGGCATGGGTCCAAAGCTATGGATCGCGCTGCGTGCGTCCGCCGATCATCTATGGCGATGTTTCGCGCCCCCGGCCGATGACCGTCGCATGGTGGGAATATGCGCAAGGCCTGACGGACAAGCCGATGAAGGGCATGCTCACCGGCCCCGTGACGATCCTGCAATGGTCGTTCGTCCGCGACGATCAGCCGCGTTCGGACACCTGCCGCCAGATCGCGCTGGCGATCCGGGACGAGGTGAACGATCTGGAAGCGGCAGGCGCGAAGATCATCCAGATCGACGAGGCCGCGCTGCGCGAGGGGCTGCCGCTGCGCCGCGCCGACTGGGGGCACTATCTCGACTGGGCGGTCGAGGCGTTTCGCATATCAGCCTCCGGAGTGAAGCCGGAAACGCAGATTCACACCCATATGTGCTATTCGGAATTCAACGACATCATCGAATCGATCGGTGCGATGGATGCCGATGTGATTTCGATCGAAACGTCCCGTTCCAGGATGGAATTGCTCGACGCGTTCGTGACTTATAAATATCCCAACGAGATCGGGCCGGGCGTCTATGACATTCACAGCCCGCGCATTCCCACGACCGGCGAAATGACGGAACTGCTCATCAAGGCCGGGAAGCGGCTGTCGGCCGGGCAGCTATGGGTCAATCCCGATTGCGGCCTCAAAACCCGCAAATGGGAGGATGTGAAACCGGCCCTCGTCAACATGGTGGATGCGGCAAAGGCGGCGCGCGCGGCCCTCAAATGATCCGATAGGACATGATCCAACCGGCCTGATTGCCATGGCGGAACGCGGCCCCTCGCCGCGTTCCGTTCGCGCCGCTGGTCGATGAGCCGCCGGCTAGCGGACCTTCGCCGCCGGGCCGCACCAAGAGGCAGCCTTACCGGCCGCCTTCCGTCAGGCCTGCCCGACCGGTTCCAGCAGATTTGCCCGGATTTGCTTTTTCATCTCCGGCGTGACCTGCAATTCCTGCTCGATGAAAGCCTCCACCGAACCATATTTCTGCGTGAGCGCATCCAGCGCCGATTCGATATAGGCCGGGTCGGACGCGAGCAGCGGCTCGAGCATTTCCCAAGGAAGCTTGGCAAGAGCGCTGTAGCTTGGATTTTTGCTGGCGCTGTTTTCCATTTCCTTCCGATAATCGACCACATCGTCGGACAGCGCATAGTCGGCCACGACGGTTGCCTTCGGCACCCCCAGCACGGTCAGGATCAGCGCCGCGCCCACGCCTACCCGATCCTTGCCGCCCGAACAATTGAACGCCAGCGGGGTCTGACCCGCGGCAAGCCGCCGGAACATCTCCCGATAGCTTTCGGCATGTTCTTCGGGAAGGGTGCGATACAGGCCGGTCATTCTGGCGCGCGACTTTTCCGCGCTTGCGTCGGGGCCTCCCAAAGCGCCGCGCAGATCGCCTCCCCCTTGGCGATAGTCGCGCGTCCAATAATCCACATTGCTGTTGGCCGCGACAAAGGGATTAGGCTCGGCCTCGCGTTCTTCATTATTGCGAAGATCGCAAAAGCTGCGAATGCCCAAATCCCCCAGCGTCTTTATGTCTTTTTCGGTGAGATGGGCGGGCGTGCCGGAGCGGAAGACCGTGCGCCACTTCACCTGCTGCTGCCCGTCCTCCGTGCGATAACCGCCAAGATCGCGAAAATTCCGCCCGCCTTCAAGGTCGAGCACCCGGCGTTCGTCGGCAAGCGCCTGTTCATTATACTCTGCCGGAGCGAGCGCCTGCTGCTGGGCCTGAGGCGCGTCGGCCTGCTTGCAGCCGGGGACGAGGAGAAGGGCGGCAACGGGCAGTGCAATCATACGCATGATATATCTCCAGTCGGAAGGGGGCAGGCGCGGGCCAGCCCAAAGCGCGCGATCATCGGAAGCAGGGGTCATGACGTTCGGAACGCTCGATTTCTGGCGGCGACAACGCGGCTCGACACCGGTGGTTCGCCCGTGGGACGTTTCGATTTCGGGCGTTAGGGTCGCACTGCGACATTTTCATGAATGCGCTTTGGATATACCCCCTTCCCCCGACCCGTTCAGGCAAGCTGGTCGAAGACTTCCGCGAAGAGCGGGCGCAAGCGCTGGATTTCGTCACGATGCACCGCAGAAAGTTCCCCAAGGATATCATAAGCCTTCGGGGTGAGCCGCAAATGCGCCCGCCGCCGATCTTTGGCGACGCCCTCCCGCGTGACCAGCCCCAGCGTCTCCAGCCGGTTCACCAGCCCGGTGGCGCTGTGCGGCTTGAGGATCAGGCGCTCGGCGATATGGCCGACGGTCGCTTCGTCCGGGTCGGCGCCCCTGATCGCCAGCAAGGCCTGATGCTGTTGAGGGGTCAACCCGACCTCCGCCGCCCGCGCCTCGATAAAGGCCTGAAACCGCCGCAGAGCATGGCGAAACCGGGCAAGCGCCGCATAATCGGCATCTTCGAGTGTCTTGTCGATATGCTGCAATGCGCCCTCTTCAATTGAATTATATCGCAATACGATATAGTTGCCCCGGCATCTTCGAGCAGGATACCGTTGATTCATGTCCCTTACACCCTCCCCCGCAATCGAAAAACGCCCGCTTGCCGATCATCAGCTTGCCGACCATAGCGTCGATCGGCGCATGATCCTGCTGGCCGTGATGGCGCTGGTGGTGGGGACAGGCGGCGCGCTGGGCGCATGGGTGCTGGTCAAGCTGATTGCCCTTGCCACCAATATTTTCTGGTTCGGCCGCTTTTCGACCCGGGATGTCTTCATCACCGACGCCTCGGTCGGCCTGATGGTGGTGGTGATCCCCGTCATCGGCAGCCTGATCATAGGGCTGATGGCGCGGTTCGGATCAGAGAAGATCCGGGGCCACGGCATACCGGAAGCGATCGAAACAATCCTGTTCGGTGAAAGCCGCCTCTCCCTGAAAGTCGCCCTGCTCAAGCCCTTGTCCTCGGCGATTTCGATCGGCAGCGGCGGTCCTTTCGGCGCGGAAGGCCCGATCATCATGACCGGCGGCGCGATAGGATCGCTGTTCGCCCAATGCTTCCACCTGAGCGCGGCCGAGCGCAAGACGCTGCTGGTGGCGGGCGCGGCGGCGGGCATGACGGCGATCTTCGGCACGCCCCTCGCCGCAATCCTGCTGGCCGTCGAGATATTGCTGTTCGAATGGAAGCCGCGCAGCTTCGTGCCGGTCGTCGTCGCGGCGCTGGTTTCCTTTGCATGGCGACCCCTGCTGATCGGGTCCGGCCCGATATTCCCGATGACGGCGGCCATCCCGCAGGAAAACTGGGCGCTGTTCGCCTCGGCCGCCATCGGTCTGGTCGTGGGGCTTCAGGCGACGATATTGTCTACCTCCCTCTACCGGATAGAGGATATGTTCCACCGCCTGCCGGTTCATTGGATGTGGTGGCCCGCCATCGGCGCGGTTGTCGTCGGCTTTGGCGGCCTGATCGATGCTCATGTGCTGGGCGCGGGATATCAGAGCATAGAGGCGCTTCTCCACGCCTCCCTGCCGCTGCGCGTCGTGGCTGCCTTGCTGGTGGTCAAGGGTGTGGTCTGGCTGGTGGCGCTGGGGTCCGGCACATCGGGGGGCGTGCTGGCGCCCCTTCTCATTCTTGGTGGCGCGATGGGGCTGTTGCTGGGCCAGTTTTTGCCCGGCGACCCCGGCTTCTGGGCGATGATCGGCATGGCCGGGATCATGAGCGGCGCCATGCGCGCACCGATGACCGGCGCGCTGTTCGCCGTCGAACTCACCGGCAAGTTCCACGCCATACCCTGCACCCTCGCGGCGGCGGGCGGCGCCTATGCGATCAGCGTATTGCTGATGCGGCGGTCTATCCTGACGGAGAAGATCGCGCGGCGCGGGCGTCATATCCTGCAAGAATATACGGTCGATCCGCTCGATCTGCTTCAGGCGGGCCAGATCATGACCCCGGACCCGGACACCCTGCCCGGCACCATGACCGTGGAGAAGGCGGCGGCCTTTTTCGCGACCGACGCCGTCCATCGCAGCTATCCCGTGGTCGATGCGCAAGGCCGCCTGCTCGGCCTTGTCTCGCGCAGCGACGCCCTGCGCTGGCAGGTCAAGGGCGATCGCGACACCACGCCGCTGGCCGACGCCGTGTCGGACGCGGCGCAACCCGTCGCCTATCCCGACACCCCCAGCGGCGTGGTGGCCGATCTCATCGTCGATTCGGGGATTGGCCGCATCCCGATCGTCGAGCCGGGCACGCGGCGCATCCTCGGCATCCTGTCGCGTCAGGATCTCCTCAAGGCCCGCAGCGCGAACCGGCAGGCGGAAAGCGGGCGGGCGCGGTTCGTCGGCCCCGGAACGGCGCCGTCGCGATAACGGTCCTTCGCCCCGCACCGGCATGAGTGACCGGGCGCCCGCTTATAATTCCATCGCGTCGAGCGCGGCGCGGATGCCCGGTAGCAGTTCCGCCTCGAACCATGGGTTTTTCGCGAGCCATGGCTGATTGCGCGGCGATGGATGCGGCAATGGGATATAGCCCTGCGGCCGATATTCCCGCCACGCCCTGACCGTGTCGCCCAGCGTCGCTTTGCGCTGGCGCCCCAGATAACGGGCCTGCGCATATTGCCCGATGAGCAGCGTCAGCGCGATATCGGGCAGGCGGGCGTTCAGTTTCTCATGCCAATGCGGCGCGCATTCCGGGCGCGGCGGATTGTCGCCGGACCCCGCCTTGCCGGGATAGCAGAACCCCATGGGGATAATCGCAACCCGGCGCGGATCGTAGAACTGGGCGGGCGTCAGGCCCAGCCATGCGCGCAGCCTGTCCCCGGAGGCGTCATTCCATGGGATGCCGGTTTCATGCACCCGCCGCCCCGGCGCCTGCCCGACGATGCGCAGGCGGGCCGTCCGATCCGCCTGCACGACCGGACGGGGACCATGGGGCAAATCATCCGCGCACAGCCGGCAAGCCCGGATATCCCGGAGCAACAGAGCCCAATCATCCTGCACCCCTTCCTATTCGGCGCAATCGTCAACCAGCGCAAGCGCGGTTGGCGGCACGCCATGCGGGTAGGTGACGATATCCGCAAAATATCCCCATATTCATTGCAAAGGCAATAATTGCCTATTGAACATGAAGTCCAAAGCCGCTACATCGCATTTCATGATTTCGTCCGTCGCAAAGGCCGATCCCGCCGCTTTGCTGGAACTGACCAACGCGCTGCAACCCCTAAGGCGCGCATGGATACAGGCCGCGAGTCTCGTGCTGACGGATTTCGGGCTGCCCAATTCCCTCGCCTCCGCCCTTATCCTTGCGTCCCGCCACGGGCCGGATGGCGTGCGGCAGAACGCCCTTGCCGAGGAAGTCGGCGTCAACCCCGGCGCGATGGTGCGGATACTCGATCAGGGCGAAAGCGCCGGCCTGCTGGAACGCCGGGATTCTACCGAGGATCGCCGGATCAAGACGATCCACGTCCTGCCGGAGGGCAAGGATCTTGCCCGCCAGATGGAAGAAGCGATCGCAAGATTGCGAAGCCAACTCCTGAGCGATCTGCCCGCCGGGGATATCCAGACGACGACGCGCCTGCTGCGGCAATTCGAAAACCGCATCGGCGCGTTCCTGCAACAGGAGCGCGCGAACCGGTGAAGATAACCGCCGACCAGCTGCTTTTCGCCGTCAAGCTGTTCATCGCGGCCATGCTGGCCTTTGCGCTGGCGGTGCGATTGGGGTTGCCCCAGCCCTATTGGGCGCTGGTGACGTGCTGCGTCTGCATGAACCCCAATACCGGCGCCATCCAGTCCAAGGCGCTGTATCGCTTTACGGGAACCTGCTGCGCGGGCATCATCACGCTCGCCATGGTCGGCCTGTTCGCGAGCGCGCCCTTTTTGCTGATCATCATGTCGGGGATCGTGGCGACGCTGGCGTTCGGCATTTCCTTTCTCGATCGCACGCCCCGCGCCTATGGGTTCCAGCTTTTCGCGATCACGCTCATGCTCGTTGCGGTCGCGGGCGTCGATCATCCGGAAACCATGTTCGATACGGTGATCGGCCGCGTCAGCGAGATCGGGCTGGGCGTCCTTGCGGCCACCTGCGTCGATGCGGTCATCGCGCCCCGTTCGCTGGGGGGAAGCCTGCGCGCGAGCCTGCACCGCTGGCTGCCCCGGATGGAAGGCTGGGCGACCGACGTGCTGGACGGGCGGGAAGCGGACGCCAAATCGGAGCATGACCGGCTGAACACGCTGACGGACATAACCTCCTTTTCGCAAATGACCGTCCTGCTGCGCTATGATTCGACGGTGGAGCGGACCGATCTGCAATATGCGCTCGGCATTCAGCATCGCCTGTTGCGGATGGTGCCGCTGCTTTCCGCGATCGGCAGCCGCCTCGCCGGCCTCGACGCGATGGAGCGCGCCGCGATCACGCCCTGCCTCGCCGAGGCACGGTCCTGCCTTGAGGCGGGGGAAACCGCCCCGGCGGGCCTGATCGAGCGCATCCGCCAACTGCCGCTTGAAGCCGGGCCGAAGCGGCCATGGCAACAACTGGTCCATGACGCCCTTGCCGATATGCTGGCCGAGTTGCTGAGGCTGTGGGCCGAAGTGCAGCAGATCGAAAATGCGCTCGACGGGAAAGCCGCGCTGGAACCGGCGCTGGGCCGGGAAGTGAGCGCCACATCCGCCTTTCCGCTGCATGGCGACATCGACCATGCCGTTCGGATGGCGGCGGGCATCAGCCTGTCCTATGTCGTGCTGTGCGCGCTGTGGATGATTACCGGATGGCATCAGGGGGCCAATGCGGTGCTGATCGGCACCGTCGCCATCGCGTTCTTCGGCGGCGGGGATGAGCCGGGCAAGGCGATCGCCATGTTCGGGCGCTTCGCCGTTCTGGCGACCGTTCTCGCGGCGGTGCTGTGTTACGGCCTGTTGCCCATGGCCAATGATTTTCCGACCTTCGCCATCGCGATGGGCCTGTTCATAGTGCCCCTTGGCGTCTGGGCGACGATCAATCCGATAGCGACGCTGCTGCTTGCCTTCAGCCTCAGCAACATCAACTTGCAGGGCCAATATGCGCCGCATGATTTCGGCACTTTCGTGGAAGCCTCGTTCGCCAGCCTGCTCGGCATCTTCGCCGCCTTTCTGGGCGCCAGCCTCTTTCGCACATGGGGGTCCATGCATCAGGTCGAGCGTTTCCTGCGCACCGAGGCGGCGGAGATCGTCCGGCTCAGCCGGTCCGCGACCCGCCGGTTGCGCGATGCCTATATCCACCGCGCGCTGGACCGGATCGCCACGATGACCGCCCGCCTCGCCGCGACCGGCCAGATTGCGCTGAGCGCCGGTTTGCTCGCCCGCCTGCGCGTGGGCGTCAACATCGCCGATCTGCGCATGGCCAGCCGGGCCATGGCGCCCGATGCGCGGCAGGCCACCGAAGATGTGCTCGACCGCTTTCAGAGCGAGTTCACGCAAGCCGACCCCTCGCACCATCTGCTGGCGCTGATAGATCGGGCGCTGGACCGGTCATGGTCGCAGGAGCCGGGCGAGAACCGCGATCGCATCGTCCATGCGCTGGCGGGCCTGCGTATCGCCCTGTTCGAGCGCGCACCGGCATGGGTGCCCGCGCCATGATCGGCGAGATCGACATCGCGGGCGTGTTCATCTCGCCGCTGCTGCTGTGCATGGTGCTGGCCTTCGCCGCCCGCCTGCTGCTGTCCCGGCTGCTTGCGGCGGTGGGTTTCTATCGCCTCGTGTGGCAGCGGCCCCTGTTCGATATCGCCCTGTTCCTCATCCTGACCGGCGCGGCTTTCCTCCTGCTGCGCGCGATCACTCCATCATGAAGTATCTGCAATGACCCTCGACCGCGACACCCTGCTTCGTCTGGTGAAACCCGCGCTGACCCTGCTGATGGCGGGGCTGGCCGCGCTCGTGCTCTGGCACCTCTATGGCTATTACACCTATGCCCCGCAAACGCGGGACGGCAAGATAAGGGCGGACGTGGTGCCCCTCGCCGCCGATGTTTCCGGCCGGGTCGAGCGGGTCGATGTGCGGGACAATCAGGTCGTCCGGCGCGGCGATCTGTTGTTCGTCATCGACCATGTGCGGCTGCGCAATGCCCTGCAACAGGCCGAAGCCGCCGTCGCGACCGCCCGCGCCACGCTGAGCGCGGCGGACAGGGAGGATCGCCGTTACCGGGCGCTGGCCGATATCGTTTCGGACCAGCAGCGCGACGATCGGCGCTCCACCGCGGAAGAGGCGAAGGCCCGCTATGCCCAGGCGATCGCCGATCGCGATCTGGCGCGGATCAACCTCGAACGGGCCGAGGTGCGCGCGCCGGTCAACGGGGTCGTCACCAATTTCTCGCTGCGCCCCGGCGCCTATGCGACCGCAGGACAGCCGGTGATGGCGCTGGTGGATTCGGACAGCTATTATGTCGCCGGCTATTTCGAGGAAACCAAGCTCTCCCACGTCCGCTCCGGGGCGCACGCCACCATCTGGGTCATGGGCGAAGACCGCCCGCTGTCCGGCCATGTCGAGGGGCGATCGGCAGGCATTGACGATCGGGAGCGGACGACAGCATCCGGCACCCTGCTCGCCAACGTCAATCCGACGTTCAGTTGGGTGCGCCTCGCCCAGCGCGTGCCTGTCCGCATCGCCATCGACAAGGTGCCGCAGGGCATAGACCTGATCGCCGGGCGCACCGTCACGGTGACGCTCGATGACGACCAGCGCGACAAGACCGGGGATGAGCGTCCCGACGCCCGGCACAAGCACGGATGACCATGGCCCGCCTTGCCCCGAAACCCTCGCCCGCCTTCGCCCTCGCGCCCGCCCTGCTGATGCTGGCAGGCTGCGCGACGGTCGGCCCCGACTATCACGCCCCACCGCCGCCCGCCGGCATCGCGGACCGGCCCGCCTCCTTCGCGGAAGGAGGGTCCACCGCCTACGCCGCCGATCCGCTGCCGCCCCAATGGTGGCATCTTTACGCCAGCCCGCAGATCGATGCGCTGGTCGAGGAAGCGCTGACCGCCAATACGGACCTGCGTGTCGCCGCCGCCAATCTGGAACGGTCCCGCGCCATCGTGCAGGAAGCGCGGGCCAGTGCGGGCCTGCAAAGTTCGCTCGATGGCGGAATGACCGTGGGCGAAACCTCCAATCTGGGTCTGGGCACGCCTGCGGGCACTCATATGACGCTCGATGCCGGGATCGGCATTTCCTACGAACTGGATGTGGTGGGCCGCATCCGCCGCACGATCGAGGCCGTCGAAGCCGATGCGGATGCGCAGCGGGCCGCCTATGATCTGGCCCGGACCACGGTGGCGGCCGGGGTCGTCGGCGCCTATGGCGACGCCTGCGCCGCCGGGGCGAGGATCGCGGTTGCCCGACGTTCGGCGGATGTGCAACGGCAAAGCCTCGCCCTGACGGAGCGCGGTGTGCGCGGAGGCCTTTATGCGCCGCTCGACGCCATCCGTTCGCGCGCGCTGCTGGCGCAGTTGGAAGCCGCGCTGCCCCCGCTCGAAGGCAGCCGAAGGGCCGCGCTTTACAGTCTGGCCGTGCTGCTGGGACGCGCGCCGGAGGATTACCCCGCCGATCTGGCGACCTGCGAAGCCATTCCCGCAATTGGCCGCCCGCTGCCGATCGGGGATGGCGCGGCGCTTATCCGGCGGCGGCCCGATATACGGGAGGCCGAGCGCAAGCTTGCGGCGGCCACCGCGCGCATCGGCGTCGCCACGGCCAATCTCTACCCCAGCGTGAGTCTCGGCGCCTCGCTCGGCACCACGTCGCGCAGCGTGGACGGGCTGGTCGACAGTTCCGCCTTTCGGTTCGGACTTGGGCCGCTTATTTCATGGAGTTTTCCCAACCGACGCGTGGCACGGGCGCAGATCTCGCAATCCGACGCCGCCGCCCGCGCCGCGCTGGCGGCGTTCGACGGCAGCGTCCTTGCCGCCCTGCGAGAGGTGGAAACCGCGCTCAGCACCTATGCGCGGGGCCTCGATGAGAACGCGAAACTGAGACAGGCCCGCGATGAAAACCGCAAGGCCGCGACGATGCAGGCGCGGATGGCGCGGGGCGGCCTCGCGTCCGGGCTGGAACTGCTCGACACGCAGCGGACCCTTGCCAGCGCGCAAGCCGCCCTCGCCGCCTCTGACGCCGCCCTCGCCACGGACCGGGTGCGGCTGTTCCTTGCGCTGGGCGGGGGTTGGGAAAATGACGATGCCGCGCAGCCCGCAACCGACGCTCCGCCCGACCCGGCCCAACCCTGACCACCCGGCCCTGATCACCCGCCGGTCAGCGCGCGCGCCATATAAAAGGCCCCGGGACCATAGCTTGCCAGGTTTTCGGACAAAGCCCGCGTCTCGATCCGCTGGAAACCCCGGCTTTCCCAAAAACTTTCTGCGCCGTTCACCGCGACAAGGGATATTTCCGCAAACCCGGCTTCCCGCGCATGGGCCAGCACGAGATCGACCGCTGCCGCCCCGGCGCCGCTCCCCCGCGCCTCCGGTGACAGCGCCAGATCGTGCAGATACCAGCACCCCGCCTCACCGGGCAATCCGCCCAGTTCCCGGTCGAGCGGCGGCGGATCGAACCGACGCCACGGATGACTGATGAGATAGCCGTCAATCCGGCCCGAACGATCATGAACGAAGCATCCATCGGGACAGAGCGCCAGCCGTTCCGCATAGATTTCCGGCCGCTCCGTAAACCGGCCATGCACAAGATCGGACAGGGCCGACACCCGCGCCAGATCCGATCGCTCCATTTTCCGCCACATGGCAGATGCGCCCTCCTTCGATCCGTTCTGACGCCATTAAAGCATCGTGCGGAAAAGTGGGAACCGGTTTTCCGCTAAAAACGATGCTGCAACACACCCTAATGGGCGGCCGAGGTATCGACCTTCCCCTTCGGGCGCGGTGAGAGCCATATGACAAGGGCGGACAGGAACAGGCCGATCGCCGACAGCAGGAAAATATGGTCGATGGCGACGGCCAGCGTTTCCTTGTCCACCAGATCGGATATGATCTGCCGGGCCTGATCGGCGGAAAAGCCCGATCCGCGCAACACCCCCAGCGTCTCATCGGGGTTGAGCCGGCCCACAATATCGTTGCGGGCCACGTTCTGCGCATCGCCCCACAGCGTCAGCACGACCGAAGCGCCGATCGCGCTCGCCATCGTCCGCAGGAAATTCTGCAACCCGGCGGCCGATGCCGTATCCTCCGACCCCACGGCGCCCAGCGTGATGGTGGTGAGCGGCACCATGAAAAACGGCATGGCAAAGCCCTGTATCAATTGGGGCAGGGCCAGCGTCCAGAAATCCGCCCCGCTCGTCCACTGCGTTCGCCACAGCGCCATGATCCCCAGCCATGTCACCGCCACCGACACCATGATGCGCGCGTCCAGACGCCCCACCATCCGCCCCGCGAAAGAGGCCGAGCACCATGCGCTCATCGCGGTGAAGGCCGTCACGATGCCCGCTTGCGTCGCCGTATAGCCCAGCGACATCTGCAACCATTGCGGGATGACGACGATGCTGGCGAAATAGGCCCCGTAACAGAGCGAGAGGGCGACCACGCCCGCAGAGAACCCCCGGTTGCGGAATACCTTGAGGTTCACGACCGGATGCTCGTCGGTCAGTTCCCATATGACGAACACGACGAAGCCGATCGCGGCCCCCACGCCCAGCATCACTATGGCCGGATCGTTGAACCAGTCATGTTCGCGCCCCAGATCCAGCATGATCTGAAGGCAGCCCACCCAGAACACCAGCAGAAACAGGCCGATCCGGTCGATGGGCAGCTTCACCCGGTCCGTTTCCAGCACCCGCACCATGGCCAGCGCGGCGAACGCCACCAGCAGGGAGATCGGCACATTGATGAAGAATATCCAGTGCCAGCTCCAGTTATCGCTGATCGTGCCGCCCAGAATCGGCCCCAGCGCCGGCCCCAGCAATGTCGTCATCGCCCATGTCCCCATCGCCCTGCCCCGCATTTCCGGCGGGAAGAGGCGCAGCAACAGGGTTTGCGACATGGGCATGATCGGCCCGCCGCACATCCCCTGCCCGATGCGGCAGACGACCAGCATCCCCAAGGTCGTGGAGAGGCCGCACAGCAGCGAGAAAAGGCCGAACCCCAATATGCCCGCGACGAACAGGCGCACCGTGCCGAACCGCTGGGCCAGCCAGCCGGTCAACGGCACGCAAATGGCCTCCGCCACCGCATAGGAGGTGATGACCCATGTGCCCTGCGCGGCCGATATGCCCAGATTGCCCGCAATATGGGGCACGGAGACATTGGCGATGGTCAGGTCGAGCACCACCATGAAATTGGCGAGCGCCAGCACCATTCCCGCGATCAGCCGCCGGGATGGCGGGACGAGCATATAAGTGGGCTGCGGCTCGCTCATGCAGGGGGCCTCAACTGCCGGAGATGTCTATTTCGACCTCGGTCGAAAGCCCCACCCTCAGCGGGTTTTGCGCCAGTTCCGCCGGGTCGAGTTCGATGCGGACCGGCAAGCGCTGCACCACCTTGATCCAGTTGCCCGTCGCGTTCTGCGCCGGGATCAGGGCCATGGACGCGCCTGTCCCGCCCGAAAGCCCTGCCACCCGGCCATGATAGACGACCCCGCCGCCATAGATATCGGCGGTGACGGTCGCGGGCATGCCGATCTTCACGCGGCGCAATTGCCGTTCCTTGAAATTGGCGTCGACATGAACTTTCGACACCGGCACGATGGTCATGATCGACACGCCCTGCGCCACGCGCTGACCGATCTGGACCTGCCGCCTCGTCACCACGCCATCAATGGGTGCGCGGATGATCGTCCGGTCGAGATCGAGTTGCGCGGATTGCAGGCGCGCCTTGGCGGCCAGCACCGCCGGGTCGCTATCCTCGTCGGAACCGCGGATCAGCGCTTGATTGGCGGCATATTCCCCCTGCGCGGCCGCCCGCGTGGCTTCCGCCTGCGTCACCGCCGCCTGCGCCTGCGCCAGCGCCGCCTGCGCCGAGGCGAAGGCATTGCGCGCCTGCGTCAGTTCCTCCCCGGAAACCGCGCCGCTATCTTCCAGCCGCTCGCGCCGCTGAAGGTCGATCCGCGCCCGGTCGAAATCGGCCCGCGCCGTGACCAGCCGGGCGCGCGCCTGCTCGATATCGGCGCCGCGGGCATTGATCTGGGACGAAAGCGCCGTGCCGGTCGCCGTCGTCTGGCGGAATTTCCGCCGCGCTTCGGCAAGGTCCGCCTGCGCCTGCGCAATAGCGATCCGGGCGTTGGAGGCATCGAGCCGCACCAATATATCCCCACGCTTCACGCTGTCGGTATCCTTGACGCGCACCTCTGTCGCCTGCGCGGACAGCAGCGGCGTGACCTGCGCCATTTCCGCATTCACATAGGCATTGTCGGTGCTGACATGATTGCGCCCGATCAACAGATACCAGAGCATCCATATCGCCCCCGCCAGCGCCACGACGATCGCCACCCGCACCAGCCATGTGCGACGCAATTCCTTCCGCCGGTCCTGCGCCCCGTCGTCCTGCCCCGCAGGGCTGTCCGGGGGGGAAGGCAGGGAAAAGCGTTCTGCCTGTTGGGGGGATTCGGCGTCAGCCATCGGGAATTTCCTCAGCATCTCTGATATCGGTCGGCGCAAAACCGCCGCCAAGCGAACGAACCAGCGCAATATCGAGGGCCAGCGACCGCGCCTCCAGCCCGGCGACCGTCTCGCGCGCGCTGAGCAGCCTATCCTCGACATTCAGCACGTCGAGATAGGTGGACAGCCCGCCTTCATAGCGCAAACGCGCCAGATCGAGCGCCTGTTGTGATGCGGACAGCGCCGCCTGCGCATCCTTGCGCCGCTGATCCAGCATGGACCGGCTGGTCATGATATCGGCCACCTGTTGATAAGCGGCCAGCACCGCCCTGTCATAATCGGCGACCGCCTCGTCATAAGTGGCCCGCGCCACCCGATATTGCCCGCCTATCGCGCCGCCGTGGAAGATCGGCAGGCTGATTGCCGGGCCGACATTGCCCCGGATCGAATCCTTTTGCAGGAGTTGATCGAGGCCGAGCGCCTGATAGCCGATCAGCCCATCCAGCCGGATCGCGGGAAAGAAATCGGCCCGCGCCACCTTGATGCGGCTCGCCGCCGCGCGGGTGCGGGCGAGCGCCGCCGCGATATCGGGACGCCTCGCCACCAGATTCGTCGTCACGTCGCCCGGCAGGCCGTGCACCCCCTGCGTCCGCAGCCGGGGCCGTGTGATCGCAAGGCCGCGATCCGGCCCCGCCCCGGTCAGCGCCGCAATCTGGTGGGACCGCAGCAGGATCGCCTCCTGCGCGGCGGCAAGAATATTGCGCGCCGAGGAAGCCGCCGCGTCCGCCTGCTTCACGCTGCCCTGCGTATCGAGGCCATTGCGCTGGCGCTGCGCCACCAAGTCCTGACTGGAAAGGCGGATGTTCAACATGGTCTGCTGAATGTCCCGCTCTTCATAGAGATGCGCCAGATCGGCATAGGCATCGGCAATGGCGGTCGCGAGCGTCAGCGCAGCCTGCCGCGCATCATGACGGGCGGCGTCCAGATCGGACGTCGCGGCGGCCAGCGCCGCCCTGTTCTTTCCCCACAGATCGATATCGAAACCGAGGCTGGCCGACAGATCGCCAGTGTCCAGCCACCCCTTCGGCACGAAATCGGCTGGGATTCCATTATTATAGCTTTGCTTGTTAAGAGAAACCGAACCGCCAACATCAAGGGAAGGCACCATCGCCCCGCCCGCCTGCCGCGCATAGCCCGCCGCCTTTCGCAGGCGCGCCTGCGCGGCGGCCATGTCCGGCGAATTGCGCAGGCCCTCATCGATCAGCGCATCGAGTTGCGGGTCGCCATAGGCCGTCCACCAGCGATCATCGGGCCACTGCATCGCGCCATCGGTGCTATCGCCAGCCCCGTCACTCGCCGCGTCATTGGCCCCATTCCCGGCAAGGCTGCGCTCCGCCTCTATGGTGGAGGCCGCGCGCGGCACCGGCCTTGTCCCCAGATCGGGAACCGCCGCACATCCGCCCAGCCCCAGCCCCAGCGCCAGCGCCAGCGCCAGCGCCAGCCCCAGCCCCAGACAAAGCAGGAAAGAACGAGAAGGAATCGCTGACATCAAAAAAACCGTACCAGCCAGTATCAGATTTGCCATTGCGCCCACTGAACCGGTCTTGTCAACCGAAAAGTCGTACTCTATGGTACGGCAATTATGGATGAAGCAACCTGCAATGCGATAGGCCGCCGGGAATCCCGCCGCGCCAGCCGGCGTGAGGCCATTGTGAAGGTCGCTGCCCGGCATTTTCTCGATCACGGCTATTCGGCCACCAGCATGTCGGCCATCGCGGCCGCGCTGGGCGGCTCCAAAGGAACATTGTGGAGCTATTTCCCCTCAAAGGAAGAATTGTTCACGGCGGTCATCGATCATGTCTCCACCATGTTCCGCGCCGAACTGACGGAGATTCTCGACCCCTGCGGCGATTTGAAGCTGACCCTCAAGACGCTGTGCCTTCGTTTTCAGCAGAAGGTCACGGCGCCCAACGCGATCGCCCTTCATCGCCTCGTCGTGGCCGAAGCCTCGCGCTTTCCCGAAATCGGCCGCATCTTTTACGAACGGGCGCCGCGGCTGACGACGATGCTGCTTGCGGATTTCCTGTCCGGCGCGATGGCACGCGGGCAATTGCGGCAGGATGATCCCGTCTTTGCCGCGCAGGTGTTGATAAGCCTCAGCTATGTTCGCGTGCAGCAACAATTGTTGATGGGGCTGGCCCATGAAATCACGCCCGCCCAGCAGGAGGATGAGGCCGAACGGGCCTTGCGCCTGTTCCTGCGCGCCTATGGCACGGAAGGCGAGGCGGCGAAAGCGGCGCTGAAAGACGAAGCGCCCTCCGCCGCGCCGCCGATCACCCCGTTATCCTGATCCCCAGCCAGACGGTTCGGGGCAGCCCCAGATCCACATCATTGCCGACCTGCCGCGTGACCACCCGCGCATCGAACAGATTTTCCACGCGGCCGACCAGACTGACTTTTCCCATGATCGGCCATTGCGCATAGCCATCGACGGTCAGCGCATCGGGCATCCGGTTCTGCCCCAGATCATCCTCATATTGCGGGCCGATATAGCGCAGCCGCAACGACAAATCGCTGTCCTTTACCGGCGTCCAGCCGATATTCGCGCTGGCCATGTGGCGCGGGCTTTGCGCGGGTGCCTGCCCATCCATGTCGCCCATGGCCCGCACGCGGCCATGCGCGTAGGCATAGGAAGCGCCGATATGCACCTGCCCCAGATCGACCGTGCCCGAAAGTTCCACGCCCTTCGCGACGATCGCATCGACATTCTGCCGTTGCCGCATATTGGGCGAGAGGGTGACATTGGCGATGGCCTCATCCAGCCGGTTGTAAAAAACGGTCGCCGCAAGGCGCATGCCCGTCACAGGGGTGAGGTCCAGCCCCGCCTCCACGCCTTTCAGCCTTTCCGGCTTCAGCGCGGCATTGGCGTCCGTCCGCACGGGAAACACCGTAAAACCGCGATAAAGTTCGTTCAGCGTGGGCAGCCGGAACCCGGTATAACCCGCCCCGCGCAACGCCAGCGCATCGGTGACATGCCAGATCGCCCCGGCCCGGAAGCTGCCTTCCCAGCCCTGGCGGTCGGGGAAATGCGTGTCGGCGGTGGTCACGCCCGCCTGATCCTGCTCCGCGAAACTGGCCTTGCTGATCGTCCAGCGGTCCACCCTCGCCCCGGCCGTCAGGGTGATGCGGCCCAGCGACCAGTCATCTTCCACGAACAGGCCCGCCAAAACCTGCCGCCCATAGGCGCGTCGGCGCGCCGTTATCGCGCCGGTCCCGGCGGCAATCGCGTCCTCCAGCATCGTGCCGGACAGGAACCGCGTATCCGCGCCGATCCGCAGCACATGTCCGCCCCCTACCGGCGGGCGGATTTCCAGCTTGCCGCCAATCCCCGTCGCGGGCGTGTCCCGCTGGTCCAGCACCGGGCGATAGCTGGTCGAACTGACGGTGATATTGGTGAAATTGCGCGCCTGCACATAGGCGAGGGCATCGACCTGCCATGCCCCGCGCGCGATATAGCGGATGCTCGCATCCTCGCCCGCGCTACTGCTGTCGGCCCCAGCGAAACGGAGCGTCCGATTGTCGCGGAACAGCGCAAGCCGCGCCTGAATCTCCCCCGTATCGCCCACCGGAGCGACCGCCCGCAACGTGGTGGACCAGTCCCGATAGCGCGCGGGTACATTGGCCGGAACGCGCTGATCCCCGGGCGTGGTGTAAAAGCCGTCGCCCCGCTCCCACCGGCCGGATAGCGAGACGAAGCCCGCCCCCACATCGGGCGAAACCGTCGCGCTCAACTCCTGCGCATCACGGCTGCCCCACAGGGCCGAGGCGTTGAACAGCGGCAATTGCGTCCGGTCGGCGCTCAGCATCTCCACGGTTCCGGCCACGGCCCCCGCGCCAAAGGCCCCGATACCGCCACCGCGTGTCACCCGGATCGCGCCCAGTTGGTCCGGCGTCAGGGCGCTGAACGGGATATAACCGAAAAAGGGGTCAGCCTGCGGCACGCCATCGAGCAGCAGCAAGGCCCGGCTCGACGCATTGCCGCCGAGCGATCGCACCGTCACCCCTTGGGCGGACGGATTGGCCGAACGGCTGTCGGACCGGCGGAATTGCTGGAACCCGGCGATGGTCGCCAGCGCATTTTCCACCCGGCCGGAAGGGTCGCGAATAAGGCCCTCGCGATCCAGCACCTCCGTCCCATAAGCGGGCGTCGCAGGCGGCAGTTCGAGGCCCCGCCCCAGCACCACGATGGAATCCGGCCCATCGCCCGCTTCCTCCGCCAGCGCGGGGGCGGCGGGCCAGAGGCCCGGCAGCAGCAACAGCGGAATATAGGCGGCACGGCGCGCTGCGCGGTTCCTCCTCCCGGATTTTTCACCTTCACCGCCACCCATCGCGCACCCTTTCTTTTTATCGACGTCTTTTTATCGACCGGCATCATTCCCGGCCCACCGCCCCTTATGCGAGGCGGGCAAGCGCCGCCTGAAGCCGCTCCGCCTCTGCCGACTTCTCGGCATGATCGGCGCGGGCCTTTTCGACCGCCTCCGGCTTCGCCTTTTCGACGAAGGCCGGATTATTGAGGCGCCCTTCAAGCGATTTCGTTTCCTTAACGACGGATTCCAAGACCTTGGAAAGCCGATATTTTTCCGCAGCGATATCGATCACCCCTTCCAGCGGCAGGATGAAGGTGGCTTCATCGACAACCACCTGCGCCGATCCCCCCGCAGGCGGCGCGTCCATCGAGCAACCATTGACGCGGGCGAGGCGCGACAGGGCGGCGAACTGCGTGCGCACACGATGCTGGGTGACATGCCCCGCGTCGCGCACGACCATCTCCAGCTTGGCGCCCGGCGCGATATTAAGTTCGGCACGGGCGGCCCGCACGCCGCTCACCAGCCGGATCAGCCATTCGACCTCGGCCTTCGCCCCCGCATCCACGGATGCCTGCGGGGCCGGCCAGCGCGCGACGATCAGGTCATGCTCCCGCTCGCCAAGGGCATGCCAGAGTTCTTCGGTGATGAACGGCATGAACGGGTGCAGCATCACGAGAATCTGGTCGAGCACCCAGCCCGCGACGGCCTTCGTCTCCTCATCGATCTGGCCCTTGATCAGTTCCAGATACCAGTCGCAAAACTGGTCCCACACGAAATGATAGATCACATTGGCGGCCGCATCGAAGCGCAATTCGCCCAGCGCCTTGTCGAGCGCGGCAAGCGTATCGACCACTTCGCCGATGATCCACTTATTGACCGCATGGGTGGCGGCGGGCGCTGCGAGGGAGCCAGACGCGCCGATGCCGTTGGACATGGCGAAACGGGTCGCGTTCCACAGCTTTGTCGCGAAATTGCGATAGCCCTCGACCCGCTTTTCATCCATCTTCACATCGCGGCCCTGGCTTTCCATCGCCGCCATGAAGAACCGCAGCGCGTCGGCGCCATAGCTGTCGATCAACCCCAGCGGATCGACCACATTGCCCTTGGACTTGGACATTTTCTGCCCATCGGCAGCGCGGACAAGGCCATGGAGATAGAGCCGCTTCCACGGCACTTCCTTCATGAATTCAAGGCCCTGCATCAACATCCTTGCATCCCAGAAGAACAGGATATCAAAGCCCGACACCAGCAGGTCATTGGGATAATGGCGCTGCACCAGCGCATCATTTTCCGGCCAGCCCAGCGTCGCGAACGGCCACAGCGCGGAGGAGAACCATGTGTCCAGCACATCTTCGTCGCGGGTCAGCGCCTTGTTCCCGGCGAGCGCCTGCGCGGCGGCCTCATCCTCGGCGACATAGACCTTGCCGTCCTCGTCATACCATGCGGGGATGCGATGCCCCCACCAGAGTTGGCGGGAAACGCACCATGGCTGGATATTGTCCATCCAGTTGAAATAGGTCTTTTCCCAGCTTTTGGGGACGATCTCCA
This sequence comes from Sphingobium sp., assembly GCA_050252755.1. Lineage (GTDB taxonomy): Bacteria > Pseudomonadota > Alphaproteobacteria > Sphingomonadales > Sphingomonadaceae > Sphingobium. The sequence goes on along the minus strand of JBFWKI010000002.1, from coordinate 187,755 downwards.
CCGCGCCGGATGTCACCGCCTCGATCGCGGGCTTCGCCAGCGTCGCGGCATCGACATACCATTGGTCGGTCAGCCACGGCTCGATCACGACACCGGACCGGTCGCCATAGGGCGTCTGGATCACGCGATCCTCGATCTTCTCCTTGCGGACCGTTTCCTTCACGCCATCATCGCCCTCGACCTCGACCATCGCATGATCGAGCAGATCGAGCGTGCGCAGCGCCTCCACGACCTTCGTGCGCGCATCGAAGCGGTCAAGGCCCAGATAATCGGCGGGAATAAGGCCGTCGGCGGTCTGCATCACCTTCGCATCGGCATCCAGCATGTTGAGCATGTCGGCGGCCTTGATGCCCGCGCGCTTGCCGACCTCGAAGTCGTTGAAATCATGTCCGGGCGTGATCTTGACCGCGCCAGACCCCAGTTCCGGGTCGGCATGCTCGTCCGCGACGATGGGAATGCGGCGGCCCGTGATCGGCAGTTCGACATATTTGCCGATCACGCTCCGATAGCGCTGATCCTCACCATTCACCGCGACCGCCATGTCGGCCAGCAGGGTTTCGGGGCGCGTCGTGGCGACGACGATATAATCGCGGCCATCGTCCAGCGTCACGCCATCGGCCAGCGGATAGCGGAAATGCCAGAACTTGCCCTGCACTTCCTTCGTTTCGACCTCCAGATCGGAAATCGCCGTTTTAAGGCCGGGGTCCCAGTTGACCAGCCGCTTGTCGCGGTAGAGCAGGCCGCGATTATAGAGATCGACAAACACCTTCACCACGGCGCGGGTGAAATGCGGGTCCATCGTGAATTGCTCGCGGCTCCAGTCCATCGAGCAACCCAGGCGGCGAAGCTGGCCGGTGATGGTGCCGCCGCTCTCCGCCTTCCATTCCCACACCTTTTCGATGAACTGGTCCCGCGTGTAATCGGTGCGCTTCTCGCCCCGCGCATTCATCTGGCGCTCTACCACCATCTGCGTCGCGATACCGGCATGATCGGTGCCCACCACCCACAGCGCATCCTTGCCGCGCAGCCGCTCATAACGGATCACGATATCCTGCAACATATTATCGAGCGCATGGCCGATATGCAGGCTGCCCGTCACATTGGGCGGCGGGTTGACGATGGTGAAGGGCTGGGCATCCGGGCGTTCGGGGCGGAACAAGCCCTGCCCTTCCCAATGGGCATACCAGCGCGCCTCGATGGAGGCCGGATCGAATGTCTTGGCGAGTTCAGTCATAGGCGCGAGGCTTTAACGAGGTTTGCCGAAAAAGGGAACAGGATGCGGCCAGCTTTGCACGCGTGAGGGATGCGTTATGAAGGCCCCGGCGGGCGGAAGGCGTTGAACGAAGGCGCAGGTCAGGCCCGCCCCACCCAATTGATGCCGCCGCCTTCCGAAGCGCAGGGAAATTCCGGTCGGAAAGGGCCAGCGGATGCCGCGACGAAAATCGGTAGCCTATCTATCAGGACAACAGCGCATGCCGCGATCGAGGGGCGGGCCAGCATTGCCATCCGACAGCAGGAACGCAGGGATGCCGACAGAGATACCGGGCCAACAGCGCCCCCAAGGCCGCCGCCGCCGGGCGCTAGGACCGATCGACATTCAGAAGATGCCGTGACGGAGTCGCAGACGGCCATACGCCAACATGGTGATTTTCCGTGACCCTTGGAACGAGTCACACGCCGCGTTCCAACGCAGCGGACTTAAGGTCCGTGAGCACCGGAAGCGCGGAAAGTCGCCATTTGCAGGCCGTCAGGGCTGGAGTCGCAAACGGCCATAGGCCAAGTCGATCGGTCCTGGAAACTTGATCCGCAAGCCCATCCGGGCCGCCGCCAATCGGCCTTAAAGCGGGCGCCCGGTGATCCGCGCGATTTCCCGCGCCACCATGCCTTCGACCATCGTGGGCAGATTGGCGTCGAGCCATTCCTTCAGCATCGGGCGCAGCATGTCGCGGACCAGACCTTCCAGCGTATGGCTTTCGCCCTGTTCGGATGATTGGACCACCATGGAGGAAAGCGCGGCCAGCGACGTGCGGGCCGCCACTTCGCTTTCCACCGACACGATCTTGTCCTTCGCGGTTTCCCCGCCGGACGAAGCGGCAGGCCGCGACGCCGCAGCCTCCCCATCATCGATTCCCGTATCCGGCCCCGTCTCCGGCAGCGCCGTCTCTTGCCCCATATCCGCCCCCTTGCCGACACGCGGCATTTCGTCGGTGAGTTCGAGAACCTCATCGACATAGGACAGCGCATCCTCGCTGCCATCAGCAACCATATTGGCGATTACAGCCTTGCGGTGGGACTCACGCTCCAGATCGCGACGCCCCCGCGCCTTCGGTTCGGCGCGGCCACGCGCCGACACGGCGTTCTGCGCATCTTCGGCAATGATACGCTTTATGGAGGATAAAATCTCCTCCATGGACGGTTCCTTGCTCATCTCGCCCATTTCCTGCCCACCTAAGATCAGACTGCCCCTGTTGGTCACGCGCACAATGGCAGTTTCTCTAACCGTGTCAAGCTGGCACAGCTTCGGCGAACCTTATGTCCCCGCGGCTCTTTTCCCGCCGAAACTGCCCCGGCAGAGCAAGGCCAAATCAGAAGACAAACTCACGCGGGCGCGCTTCGAAACCCGCCGCGCTCGCCATTTCCATGTCGGCAAGGTTGAGGAAACCGACGGCATCGCCCACCTTGCGCCCGGAAACAAGGCGCGTGACGCCCCGTTCGGTCAGACCGGCGGCAATGCGCCCGCCATCGACAAGCTGTGCCTTCAACGGGTCGGAAATATCCTCGACAGCGCCGTCGATCAGGATCACGTCATAGGGCGCGCCGGCGGCATGACCATCCCCGGCCCGGCCCTTCACCCACGAAATCGCGCCCGGCGCCCCGGCGGGGCGGTCGCCTTCATCCACCACCGTCACCACCGCGCCCATCGCATCGAGCAGCGCGGCGGCATAGCCCGTCGCGTCATTGAGCAGCAGCACCTTGTCGCCCGCCGCGATTTCCGCCACGGTCAGCAGGCGGCCGGTGGCGAGCGGCGGATTGAGGGAGCGGCCATTGCCCAGCGGGATCGGGCGATCGACATAAGCGGTTTCGCGGCGCTCGGCAGGCACATAATCCTCTCGCGGCACCCGCGACATCGCCGCGATGACCGCCGTGTCATTGACGTCGCTGGTCCGAAGCTGGCTCGCCACCATGGCCGCGCGCATCGCCGCAAAATCAACCTGACTCAAAACCGCCTCCCGAATCACTGCGCAAAACCGCGCACAAAATCCAATCCGGCCCCCTCTAGACCCTGTTCGATATCGATGAAATCAAAATCGAACGCAGGTCCGGGGCGTTGGTTTTCCGCGCCTTATTGCGCCGTCCAGCCACCATCGACCGACAGGTTCGCGCCGGTGATATTGGACGCCGCATCCGAACAGAGGAACAGCGCCGTCGCCGCCACCTGTTCAGCGGTCACGAACTGCCTGGTCGGCTGCCCGGCGAGCAGCACATCGTTCATCACCTGATCGCGCGTCATGTTGCGCGCCTTCATGGTGTCGGGAATCTGGGCCTCCACCAGCGGCGTCCACACATAGCCGGGCGAGATGCAATTTGCCGTCACGCCGGATGTCGCCAGTTCCAGCGCGATCGTCTTGGTGAACCCGGCAAGGCCATGTTTGGCGGTCACATAGGCGCTCTTGAACGGCGAGGCGACGAGCGAATGGGCCGACGCCGTCTGGATGATGCGGCCCCATTTCTGCTGCTTCATATAGGGCACGGCAAGGCGGGTCGTATGAAAGGCCGACACCAGATTGAGCGCGATGATGAGATCCCATTTCTCGACGGGAAACTCCTCGACCGGCGCGACATGCTGCGTTCCGGCATTGTTGATGAGGATATCGACGCCGCCGAAGGCGTCGGCCGCTTCCTTCATCATCACCTCGATTTCCGCGGGTTTCGTCAGGTCATGGCCGGCATAGAGCGCCCCTGCGCCGCTCAGTTGTTCCAGCGCCTTGCGCTCCGCCTCGATCGCGTCCGCATCGCCGAAACCGTTGATGACGACATTCGCCCCCTCACCCGCCAGCGCCTTGGCATAGGCCAGCCCGATGCCGGATGTCGAACCGGTGACGAGCGCCGTCTTGCCCGTGAGGGACTTGCCTTGCGTCATGCTTTCTTCTCCTTGAGGTGATCGGGCCGGTCGAGATCGAACGTCGCACTGGAGCCGTCCATGATGTTGCGCGCGATCAGATCGCCCTTGTGCATCATCTTCTGCACCGCCTCCATGCCTTGCATCCAGTGATCGAGCATGGTGGACCGGGAAAATTCGAAATCGCGCGCGCCGCCTTCCCATTCGCGGCTGCGATAGATGAGGTGGACGATGTTGACCGCGCCTTCCTCCCCGATCATCGCCCGCAAGCGCTGCACATCGGGGTCGGACTCCATGTCGGACGGCAATTTGTCCAGCACCGCGCGAATCGCCCCATGTTCCCGGCGCGATCGCAGATAGAGGTCCGTCACCTGCCGGGTGCGGCTGGAATATTGGATATCCTTCTGCCGTGACCACACATCGGTCAATTCCCGGGGCATCGGCCCTTCGGCGGGAAACAGATCGACCTGAAAGGCCAGCATGTCGTTGCCGCATTGCTTATCCAGCACATAGGAAAGCGGCGTGTTGGACACGAGGCCGCCATCCCAATAATATCGCCCGTCTATCTCTATCGGCGGCAGGCCGGGCGGCAGCGCGCCGGACGCCATGATATGGCGCGCATCGATCCGGTCCGTATGATTGTCGAAATAGGCGAAATTGCCGCTCTCCACATCGACCGCGCCGACGGAAAGCCGGACGCCCCCGTCATTCAGCAAGTCCCAATCCACCAGTTCATTGAGCGTGTCGATCAACGGCGATGTATCATAAAGGCTGATCGCCTCGCGCGAGCCGGACGGCATCAGCGGCGCAAGCAGCCCATGGGGTCGGAAAAAGCCCGGCACGCCGTACATCGCCACGGTGGTCGCCGCGGCCAGATGCGCGGCCTCGCGGATATGCTTGTTGTCGGGCAGCCAGAAATTGGGCATGCCCCCGCTCACCTTGTTCCAGAAGGTCCGCAGCCGTTCCAGCCGCCGTTCGGAAGGATTGCCCGCGATGATAGCCGCGTTGATGGCGCCGATGGATATGCCCGCGACCCAATCCACCTCCACATGCAGCGCGGCGAGTTCTTCATACACCCCGGCCTGAAACGACCCCAGCGCGCCGCCGCCCTGAAAGACCAGCACCACATGATCCGGCAACGGCATGGGCGCGGCGGTGTGGCGCAAGGAACGGTGTCGATGTGCATCCATGACGCGCATTTATAGAATATTGCAGCGCAGCATTCCAGCGGCAAAAACAGCCCGCTCCTTTTTCTGGCAATACGCGCGCGGCTCGCCTAATCATGCAGGTGGAAAGGATGATCCATGCGGCTCGACGACGAACAGGAAAGCAGCAATTTCGAGATCCAGAGCGGGCGTTCCGGCGGCCTGGGCGGGGGACTCGGCGGCGGCGGGAATCTGCTCGGCATGTTGCTGCCGATGATCGGATCGCGCTTTGGCTGCGGCGGCATCGCCCTGGTGCTGATCGTGATGGCGGTCATGGGGGGCGGCCTCAATCTGGGGTCGATCCTCGGCACGCAGAGCGGCGGCGTATCCCAGCAGCAGACCCGCAGCAGCAGCGATCCGGGCGACATCACCGATATTCAGCGCATCTCCCTCAAGGTGCTGGGGTCGACCGAACGGCGCTGGCAGGAGATATTCTCTGCCCAGGGGCAGCAATATCCGCCGCCCACGCTGGTTTTCTACAGCCAGAACGGCATGTCGGGCTGCGGCGCGGCGCAATCGGCGATGGGGCCTTTTTATTGCCCGGCAGACCGGAAAGTCTATCTCGACACCGATTTCTTTGAAGAGATGAAGACCCGCTTCAACGCGCCGGGCGATTTCCCGATCGGCTATATCATCGCGCATGAGGTGGGCCACCATATCCAGACCATCACCGGCACGTCCGACAAGGTGCGCGCCGCCCAGCAGCGCGCCAGCGAGGCGGAAGGCAACGCCCTTCAGGTGCGCATGGAATTGCAGGCGGATTGCTATGCCGGGGTCTGGGCCGCCCGCGACCAGAATCTGATGGAGCCGGGCGATCTGGAAGAAGGGATGCAGGCCGCCCATGCGATCGGTGACGATACCCTGATGCGTGGCGCGGGCCGGTCGCCGGTCGAAAGCATGTTCACCCATGGGTCATCGGAACAGCGCATGCGCTGGCTGAAGCGAGGGCTGGATACGGCCGATCCGGCGGCATGCGATACATTCTCGGCCAAGACGCTGTAATGGGCTGGGGCGTCGGCATGGATCAGGGCGCCGGATCGAATCGGTCGCGCTGACAGGTCTGAGCGGGGGCGGGCCTGAGCGGGGACGGAAAGAAGGGACGGGCTGCCTGCCCGTCCCTTTCCTTATGCGCGGCCTCCTTGAGACCGATAGGGTGATTTTCCGTGAGCACCAGAAGCGCGGAAATCCGCCATTTTCAGGCCATCAACCAATGTCGATCTATCCTAGGTGCGCTACCAGCACGGCGCGGCTCTGGCGGATATAATCGCGCATCCGGTCCACGCCGGTCGCCGTCAGCACGATCTGGTCCGGCGCAGGGCCATCGCGCAACAGGCGCGCTTCGATGAGATCGCGGACGAGCCGCCCTGCTTCCGGCGCGGCCAGCCGATTGGCCATTCCAGCCGCCTTGCGGGTCAGCACCGTGCCCTGCTCATGCGCGATCAGCGCCGTCAGCATGATGTCCATCACCCTGTCCGCCATGATCGCCTGACCGAATAGTTCGGCCCGCCGACGATTGGCCGCATGCATATCCGCCGCGAGATGTTCGTAATCGAGCGGCGCCAGTTGCGCCTCGGTCCTGTCGTCCCCCATATGGAATGCGCTGGCCTCTTCCTCCCCCGGCCGCGAACCATCCCCTCCCGCTCGACCGCGACGGCCGTCGGAACACATCATCATGGGCAACTCCATTTTCCTATGAGGCGCGCCGCATGAAATCGGATGCAGGCCGCGCGGTTTTTTGGTGGTGTCATTGGCCCGCGACCCGAAAGTGACGCAGCGGTAGCCAATGACCCTGCTGCGCCACCTGCTCTTATGCGGGCAAGACATCTTCGGGATCAGGCGCAGATAGTTAACGCATAGGGCAACTGCATGTCCCGCAATCACGGGACAGCCCCAAATCATAAGGAAAAGGGCCGCCCGATCGATGCCGGGCGGCCCTTCTTTTACCGTTGTTTACAGATCGCCGCGATCAATCCTGCGTCAGGAAATCGGGCAGGCCGCCCGGCGCGTCGCCATCCTTGTCGCCGCCTTCCGGGCGAGGGCCACGGTTGCGGCGACGGTCGCCGCCGCGATCACCGCCACGGTCGCCACGGCCACCCCGGTCGCTGCGTTCACCGCGATCCCGCTTTTCACGCGGTTCGCGCGCCGGGCGGGTGTCTTCCAGTTCCTCGCCGGTTTCCTGATCGACGACGCGCATCGACAGGCGAACCTTGCCGCGATTGTCGATTTCGAGAACCTTGACCTTGACCTCTTGCCCTTCGGACACGACGTCGGTGGGCTTCTCGACCCGCTCATTCTTCATTTCGGAAACATGGACGAGGCCGTCCTTGCCGCCCATGAAGTTCACGAACGCGCCGAAATCGACGATGTTCACGACCTTGCCGGTGTAGATTTTGCCGACTTCGGCTTCCTCGACAATGCCGAGAATCCACGCCTTGGCCGCTTCGATCTGGCCCATGTCGGACGAGCTGATCTTGATGACGCCATCGTCGTCGATATCGACCTTCGCGCCGGTTTCCGCGACGATTTCGCGGATGACCTTGCCGCCGGTGCCGATAACGTCGCGGATCTTCGACTTGTCGATCTGCATCGTTTCGATACGCGGGGCATGGGCGGACAATTCGGTGCGGGCTTCGCCCAGCGCCTTCTTCATCTCACCCAAGATGTGCGCGCGGCCTTCCTTCGCCTGAGCAAGGGCAACCTTCATGATCTCTTCGGTGATGCCGGCGACCTTGATGTCCATCTGAAGGCTGGTGATGCCTTCCTCGGTGCCCGCGACCTTGAAATCCATGTCGCCCAGATGATCCTCGTCACCGAGAATATCCGAAAGAACCGTGAACTCCTTGCCTTCGAGGATGAGGCCCATGGCGATGCCCGACACCGGACGCTTGAGCGGAACGCCCGCGTCCATCATCGAAAGGCAGCCGCCGCACACCGTCGCCATCGAGGACGAGCCGTTGGACTCGGTGATGTCGGACAGCACGCGGATGGTGTAGGGGAACTCTTCCTTGGCGGGCAGCACGGGGTGCAGCGCACGCCATGCCAGCTTGCCATGGCCGACTTCACGGCGGCCCGGCGCGCCGAAACGGCCCACTTCACCGACCGAATAGGGCGGGAAGTTATAGTGCAGCATGAAGCTTTCATAGCGCAGCCCGTCCAGGCCGTCGATCATCTGCTCGGCGTCCTTGGTGCCCAGCGTGGTGGTGCAGATCGCCTGCGTTTCGCCACGGGTGAACAGCGCCGAACCATGGGTGCGCGGCAGGAAGCCGACCATCGATTCGATCGGGCGGACCTGCGTGGTGGTGCGCCCGTCGATGCGCTGGCCATCCTTCAGGATCGCGGTGCGGACGATTTCCGATTCCAGCTTCTTGGTGATCTTGATCGCGGTCATCAGCGTCTGGCCATCGGCCTCGGCAAACTTCGCCTTCACCTTGTCGCGCGCTGCGTTGAGCGCGTTCGAGCGGGCCGACTTGTCGGTCAGCTTATAGGCCGCCGCGATATCCGCGCCGATCAGGCCCTTGATCTCGCCCTTGAGATCGGCGGTGTTGTCGGAAAGGTCGATTTCCCACGGATCTTTCGCGGCCTTTTCCGCCAGCTTGATGATCGCGTCGATCACCTTGCGCGATTCGGCATGGGCGAACATGACCGCGCCCAGCATTTCCTCTTCGCTCAGTTCGCTCGCTTCGGATTCGACCATCATCACCGCGTCATGCGTACCGGCGACGACGAGATCGAGGCGACCTTCGGCGACTTCCGACAGCGACGGGTTGAGCTGATATTCGCCATCCTTGAAACCGACGCGCGCCGCGCCGATCGGCCCCATGAAGGGAACGCCGGAGATCGTCAGCGCAGCCGATGCCGCGACCAGCGCGACAATATCCGGCTCGGTTTCGCCGTCATAGCTCATGACCTGAGCGATAACGTTGATTTCGTTGTAGAAACCTTCGGGGAACAGCGGGCGGACCGGACGGTCGATCAGGCGGGAAACCAGCGTTTCCTTTTCCGTCGCGCCGCGTTCACGCTTGAAGAAGCCGCCGGGGATACGACCCGCGGCCGAATATTTTTCCTGATAGTGAACGGTCAGCGGGAAGAAATCCTGCCCTTCCTTCACCGATTTGGCCGCCGTGACCGCGCACAGCACCACCGTTTCGCCATAGGTCGCGAGCACCGCGCCATCGGCCTGACGGGCGACACGGCCCGTTTCGAGCGTCAGGGTCTTTCCGCCCCACTCGATTTCCACTTTCTTCACATCAAACATCTGTTTTCCTTCCACCTGCCGCACCCTATTGCGCGGCGGGGCTTCCATGCGGGCAGTCCGGCCCGCGGCGGTGCGGAGGCATGGTGTCGCCCCCTATTGCGGAAAGGGCCGCCGGATTGCGGCCTTCCCCGATTTTGCAACGGACCATATATCATCTGGCCCTGAATCGAAACGGCCCCGAAACGGGGCCGTCCCTTTGCCGGACTTACTTGCGAAGGCCCAGCTTTGCGATCAGCGCCTCATAGCGGCCCTGATCCTTTTTCTTCAGATAATCCAGCAGGCTGCGACGCTTGTTGACCAGCATCAGCAGACCGCGACGGCTGTGATTATCCTTGTGATGACCCTTGAAATGCTCGGTCAGGTTGGAAATGCGCTCGGAGAGGATCGCAACCTGCACTTCCGGCGAACCGGTATCGCCCTCGGCGCGGGCATGGTCCTTGATCAGCGCTTCCTTGCGCTCAGCAGTAATCGACATCGGCTTCCTTTCTGTCGTCTAGAGATTGAAGCCCCGCACGACCCTGATTTCAGGGCCGAAAGCTTCCACCAGCGCCACAGGGGTTTCCCCCTCCATCGCCAGCATCAGCCCCTGCTCACGGGGGTTCCCGGCGAGCACCCGCCCCTGTCGGAGCATCGATGCCTCATCGCGGGAGACGGCAAGAGCCGGGATGTCGTCCAGCCCTGTCGCCAAAGGCAGCACAAGCCGCCTAATGTCGCGCGCTCTAGCAGCTTCGTTCAATTTGTCCAGCGAAATTGCCTGTTCCAGCGTGAACGGCCCTGCCTTGGTCCGCCGCAACATCGTCACATGCCCCACGGTCCCCAGCGCCAGCGCCATGTCGCGGGCGAGGCTGCGGATATAGGTGCCTTTCGACACGCTGGCCGAAAATGTCGCGCTGTCCCCGTCATGGTCCAGCAGCCCCAGCGCGTGGATCGTCACCGGGCGGGCCTTCAGGACGACCTCCTCCCCGGCCCGCGCCAGATCATAAGCGCGCCGGCCATCGACCTTCAGCGCGGAATAGGCGGGCGGCATCTGCTCGATCGGCCCGGTAAAGCGCGGCAATATCGCCTCCACATCAGGGCGCGAGGGGCGATGATCGCTGGTCGCGACCGCCTCTCCCTCCACGTCCAGCGTGTCGGTCTGCGTGCCGAAACGGACGGTGAAGTCATAGATTTTGTCGCTGTCGAGCATCCGCCCGGCCAGCTTCGTCGCCTCCCCCAGCGCGATCGGCAGCACGCCGGTCGCCAGCGGATCGAGCGTGCCGCCATGGCCGACTTTCGTTTTCGCTTCGCCCGCTTCGCGCAGACAGCGCTTCATCGCGCCCACCGCCTGCGTCGAGCCAAGTTCATAAGGCTTATCGAGGATCAGCCAGCCATGCAGCGGCGCCTTTGCTTCCGTCATGTCATCGCCGCCATTCTTCCGCCAATATCGAAAACAGCGCGGTATCCCGCACATGGCCGGTCCATGTGACGCGGTTCCGGCGCAACACCCCTTCCTGCGTCGCGCCCAGTTTCAGCATCGCCGCCATGGATCGCCGGTTGCGCGTATCGACGGTGAATTCGATCCGCCAGAAACCGCAGGCAAAGGCATGGTCGATCATCAGGTGCTTCATGCGCCGGTTGAACCCCGTGCCACGCATCGACGGTTCGATATAGGTGCCGCCGATCATCACCGTGCCATTGGCGGGATCAGGATGGATATAGCTGGTGGTGCCGACCAGATGATCGCCATGAAAGGCCGAAAAACGCACCCAGCCCGCCTCCCCATGGAAAGCTTTCAGCCGGTCGTCGGCATCTTCGGCCAGCATGTTGACGGGGTAGATGCTCCAGATATCCCGATCCTGCTCGCACGCCAGCCGCAGCGGGGCGGCATGGTCCGGCACGAAGGGCACGATCCGCACATCCTCTTCCGTCAGGGGAACGCCCAGCGCACCGGCATCGGCTGCCCTATTGGCCATGGCCCGCAATCCTTCGCGCCTCAATCGTCCCGATCGAGATCGCGCGCCACCTTGGGATCGCGCAACAGCCGGTCGATATGCGTGCCCTCGTCAAAGCTGTCGTCGGCGATGAATTTCAGCTTCGCCGCATATTTCAGCTTGATCCGGTGCGCGACCTCGCGCTGGAGATAGGCCGTGTTGGTGCGCAGCGCCTTGAGCACCGCTTCCTCATCCTGCCCCAGCAGCGATTTCACGAACACCGTCGCATGGCGCAGATCGGGCGCCATGCGCACTTCGGTCACGCTCACCACATGGCGCGTCAGCACATCGTCATGGACATCGCCACGCTGCAATATGTCGGCAAGCACATGGCGAACCTGTTCGCCCACGCGCAACACGCGGACAGAGGGGCCTTCATTCCCGCTCATCGCATATCACCCTTCCCCGAAAGCGCATCGCGTCCATCCATCCAGCGGGATTGCGCGCTTCCATCCTTCGCCATCGCACCCTTTGCGCGCGACGCCTCAAAAAAGCGCAGCGCGCACCCTCTGGGATAGCATCCCCAAAGCCGCGCGCTGCCGCCAACCGAACCGGCCAACGGGAGGGACGTCAGAGCGTCCGCGCCCGTTCCTCCACCTCGAACAGTTCGAGCATGTCGCCCGCCTTGATATCGTTGGTATCCTGAAGCACGGCGCCGCATTCCAGACCGGCACGGATTTCGGACACATCGTCCTTGAACCGGCGCAGCGAGGCAATGACCGTCTTCGACACGATAACATCGTCGCGGGTAAGGCGCGCATTGATGCCCTTGCGGATGAAGCCATCCACCACGAGCAGGCCCGCGGCCTTGTCCTTCTTGCCCGCCGGGAACACTTCCTTGACCTCGGCCCGGCCCACGATGGTTTCGATGCGTTCGGGCGCAAGCTGGCCCGCCATCTCGCCCTTCACTTCTTCAAGCAGGTCGTAGATCACGTCATAATAGCGCAGCGACACCTTGTCGCGTTCGGCCAGAGTGCGCGCCTTGGCGTTCGGACGGACGTTGAAGCCGATCAGCGGCGCACGGCTGGCGGCGGCCAGCGTAACATCGCTTTCGGTGATCGCGCCGACGCCCGAATGGAGCACGCGCACCTTGATCTCATCGGTCGATGCGCGGTTGAGCGAGCCGATGATCGCCTCAAGCGACCCCTGCACGTCCGCCTTCACCACCACCGGATATTCGATAAGGGCGCTGCTCATCGCAGAGAACATATTTTCAAAGCTAGTCGGGGCGGCGGTGGTCCGCTTCTTCGTCGCGACTTCCTGACGATAGGCGGCGACTTCGCGGGCGCGCGCCTCATTTTCGACCACGGAGAGCAGATCGCCGGCCAGCGGAACACCGGCAAGACCCAGCACCTCGACCGGCGTGGACGGCCCGGCTTCCTTGATGCTCTGCCCCTTGTCGTTGACCATGGCGCGCACCTTGCCCGCATGTTCGCCGACGACGAACACATCGCCGACCTTCAGCGTGCCGCGCTTGACGAGGATGGTCGCGACCGGGCCGCGGCCCTTGTCCAGCTTCGCCTCGATCACCGTGCCTTCGGCGGCGCGATCGGGGTTGGCTTTCAGTTCCATCAATTCGGCCTGAAGCAGGATCTTCTCGATCAGGTCGTCAAGGCCGGTCCGCTTGAGCGCGGAAACCTCGACATCCTGCGTGTCGCCGCCCATATCCTCGACAATCACTTCATGTTCGAGCAGGCGTTCACGGACCTTCTGCGGATTGGCTTCCGGCTTGTCGCACTTGTTGATCGCCACGATCATCGGCACGCCTGCGGCCCTGGTATGGTTGATCGCCTCGATCGTCTGCGGCATCAGGCCATCATCGGCGGCCACGACCAGCACGACGATATCCGTCACATTGGCGCCGCGCGCGCGCATTTCGGTAAAGGCCTCGTGACCCGGCGTGTCGAGGAAGGTCAGCACATCGCCGCCCTTCGCCTTCACCTGATAGGCGCCGATATGCTGGGTGATCCCGCCCGCTTCGCCCGCGACCACATCGGTCCCGCGCAAGGCATCGAGCAGGCTCGTCTTGCCATGATCGACATGGCCCATGATGGTGACGACCGGCGCACGCGGCTGAAGCGTTTCGGCCGAATCGACGTCCGCATGGGTATCGATTTCCACGTCCGCGTCGGACACGCGCTGGATATTATGGCCAAATTCGGTGACGAGCAGTTCGGCGGTATCCTGATCGATCGTCTGGTTGACAGTGACCATGACGCCCATCTTGAACAGCGCCTTCACCAGATCGGCGCCCTTTTCGGCCATGCGGTTGGCGAGTTCCTGCACCGTGATGCCTTCAGGCACAACGACGTCGCGCACCTGCTTCTCACGCGGCTGCTGATAGCCGCCCATGGTGTGACGGCGTTCCTTCTCTCGCGCGCGTTTCAGCGCGGCGAGACTGCGGGCGCGGGCGCTGTCGTCATCGGACAGGGCGCGGTTGACGGTCAGCTTGCCGGACTGGCGGCGATCCGCCTCGCCGCCACGCTTTGCGCGATCGGGCTTGGCCGGTTCGGGGCGCTTGGCGGGCGTGACCGGGGTAAAGCGGCGCGGCGGCGGAGGCGCGGCTTCCCGCGCCTTTTCCTCGACGGCGGGCGCTGTGGCTTCCACCGGGGCAGCCTCTTCCTGCGCCGGGGCAGCGGAGGCCGGGGCAGCAGGTGCCTGCGCGGCAGGCGCGGCGGCGGCCTCGCCCGGCTGTGCGTCGGGTTCGGCGGTGTCCGCCTCGGCGGCGCGGCGATTTTCTTCCGCCCGGCGCTTTTCTTCCTCGCTGGCGGCGATGCGCTGAGCCTCTTCGCGGCGGCGGGCATCTTCCAGCGCGGTCATGCGGGCTTCTTCGGCCTCGCGCAGCAGCTTCGCCTGAAGCTCCTGCCGCGACATCAGATCATTGCGGGGGGCAGGCGTGGGCGCGGGACGGCGCGGCTCGACAGGCGCGGCGCGCGCGGGCTGCGGCGCCTTTGCCTCTGGCGCGGGGGTCGTCGGCTCGGCTGCTTCCGGCGCGGGGGCCGGAGTCGTCGCGGCGCCTCCCTCACCGGGCTTGCCGATGACGCGACGGCGCTTCACCTCCACCACGACGGTATTCTTCCGTCCGTGGCTGAAGCTCTGCTGAACCTGACCGGACTCGACCGTCCGCTTGATACCCAGCGGTTTGCGGCCCAATACCGGCTTGTCTTCCTTGCTGTCACTCATCGACTAAATTCAACCTTCTCAACTTCAACGCCAAATGCGGCACGGCCCATCTCAGGCCAGCCGCTCATCCTATTGCCCGGTGGACACCCCTTCGGGTCGCGCCTCTGACGGAGGCTCCTGTCGCCCCCCGTTAGCGCATCCGTCATAGCTTTGCCAGCGACTTAACAGCGCGCGCAGCCGCTCGGCCGCCTTGCCGTTCGTAATAGCGATATGGACGACATTGTCGCGGCCCATCGCCCTAGATAGGGTTTCGCGGCCGACAGGCAAGACCCGACCTGCATGGTCGGTGCCTTCGGCCTCTTCGCCCACACGCCAGGCCTGATCGAGCTTGCGGCATCCATCCGCCGCAGCATCGGCGGCGTGGAGCAACATCTGCACCTGTCCCCGCCGTGCCGCAACCTCTATCTTTTCCGATCCGATCAGAATGTTGGAGGATTTCGCCTCCAGCCCCAGCCGATCCATCGCCTGCTGTTCCAGCGCGGCGGTGATTTTTTGCGGCAGGTCGGCGGGGATGGAAAGCGGCTCGCCCTTGAAAGCCCGCGCCAGCGCGCCTTTCAGCTTGCCCGACGCCAGCGCCTTTTCCAGTTCTTCGCGGGACACGCCCAGCCACGCCCCCCGGCCCGGCGCCTTGCCCCGCACATCGGGCATGACCTCTCCGTCAGGGGAAATCGCCAGACGCACCAGATCGTCCGGCGACGTCCGTTCACCGGTCAGGATACAACGGCGCTCGCTCATGCCAGCGCCTCCCTGCATCGGGTGGTTATGCGACTCGCGCGCCGCTCATCGGGAAGGGTCCGCAACATTCGCGTCCTCCCTGTTATCTGGCCTGTTATCTGGCTCGCTATCCGGCCCGCCCTGCGCTGCCGGCGTCGCGGCGCGATCCGCCAGAAGCGACCCCGCCGCGCCGTAATTTTCCAGAGGATATTCGGTGATCGTCACCTGCACGGCACCCGCAGGCTTGCCCAGCCGCTCGACGAGCGACCCGGTGACATCGGCCACGAGCGCGGCTTTCTGCTCGCGCGTGGCCGTGCCGGCCAGACGAATGTCAACAAATGGCATGAACGATCAGCCCTCCTCGCCTTCGAACCAATGGGCGCGGGCGGCCATGATCGTCTCATTGCCCTGCTCTTCATTCAGCCCATATTCGGCAAGGATGCCGCCCTTGTCCTCGGCATGGTCGCCCCGGCCCCGGCGGCGGTCGGACTGGCGCTTCTTCGCGATCAGTTCGTCGGTCGCAAGATCGGCGAGATCGTCGAGCGTCTTGATGCCCGCCTTGCCCAGCGTCACCAGCATCGCTTCGGTAAGGTGCGGCATGTCGGCCAACGCGTCCTCGACGCCCAGAGCGCGGCGTTCTTCGCGGGCGGCCGCCTCGCGCCGTTCCAGCGCTTCCAGCGCGCGGTTCTGAAGTTCCTGCGCCAGTTCCTCGTCAAAACCCTCGATGCCCGCCAGTTCCTCGATGCCGACATAGGCGACTTCGTCCAGTTCCCCGAAGCCTTCGGCGACCAGCAATTGCGAGAGGGTTTCATCGACGTCCAGTTCGTTCTGGAACATTTCGGACCGTTCGAGAAATTCCTTCTGACGCTTTTCGCTGGCGTCGGCCTCGGTCATGATGTCGATCGCCTTGCCGGTCAACTGGCTGGCGAGGCGGACATTCTGGCCGCGGCGGCCAATGGCGAGCGACAACTGGTCGTCAGGCACCACCACCTCGATGCGGCCTTCATCCTCATCGATGACGACGCGCGAAACGGTCGCGGGCTGGAGCGCGTTGACCACGAAAGTCGCGGTATCCTCGCTCCACGGGATGATATCGATCTTCTCGCCCTGCATTTCCTGCACGACGGCCTGCACGCGGCTGCCCTTCATGCCGACGCAGGCGCCGACCGGATCGATGCTGCCGTCATGGCTGATGACGCCGATCTTCGCGCGGCTGCCCGGATCGCGCGCGGCGGCCTTGATCTCGATGATGCCATCGTAGATTTCCGGCACTTCCTGCGTGAAAAGCTTCTTCATGAATTCGGGATGGGCGCGCGAGAGGAAAATCTGCGGCCCGCGATTTTCGCGGCGGACGTTCAGCACGACCGAGCGCACCCGATCGCCCACGCGCACCACCTCGCGGGGGATTTGCTGGTCGCGGCGGATCACGCCCTCGGCGCGACCGAGATTGACGACGACATGGCCGAATTCCACCGATTTCACGACGCCGGTGATGATTTCACCCACGCGATCCTTGAATTCTTCGAACTGACGATCCCGCTCGGCATCGCGTACCTTCTGGAAGATCACCTGCTTGGCGGACTGCGCATCGATGCGGCCCAGATCGATCGGCGGCAGCGGATCGACGATGAAATCGCCGATGCTGGCACCGGGCTGCAACTTCTGCCCCTGCTTCAGATCGACCTGCTTGAAATAGTCGTCCACCTGCTCGACCACTTCCACGACACGCCACAGGCGCAGGTCGCCGGTGTCGGGGTCCAGCTTCGCGCGGATATCGTTTTCCGCGCCATAGCGGGCGCGGGCGGCGCGCTGGATCGCGTCTTCCATCGCCTCGATCACGATGGCGCGGTCGATCATCTTTTCCGACGCCACCGAATTGGCAATCGCGATCAGCTCGGCCTTGTTGGCGGAAATGGCGGTGGCCATCGTTCCTTATCCTTCCGTCTCAATCTCGTCCGCCCCATCAGAGGATAGCGGCATGGTAGCAGAAATCAGCGCATCCGTCAGCACCAGCTTGGCGCTGAACAGATTATCATATCCTATTTCAACCCGCCCCACCTTGGGGTCGTCCAGCAGGATGGTTTCGCCGTCCAGCCCGGCCAGAACGGACTTGAACTGCTTGCGGCCGCCCACGGCCTCCACCACATTGACGCGGGCCTCATGCCCGGCCCAGTCGGCGAAATCGCGCAGGCGGGTCAGCGGCCGGTCGATCCCCGGAGAGGACACCTCCAGCCGGTACGCCTCCTCGATCGGGTCTTTTTCATCCAGCATGTCGGACAGGCGGCGGGAAATCTTCGCGCAATCCTCGATCATGAGTTGGCGCGTATCGGCACGTTCCGCCATCACCTGAAGCGTCGGATCATCGCCGCCGAGCATTTTCACGCGCACAAGCTCATAGCCCAGAGCGCGCACCTCCGGCTCAATCAACTGCGTCAGGACGGTCAGATCGACCAAACAGGCTTCCTTTCCTTCAAGACATGCGGCCCCTTAATAACGGGCATGTAGAGTGTGCCGCCGGACCCTCTCGGTTCCGACCCTGCCATGTTACCGATGTCAGGAGAACGTGCCGCATATAGGGCAGGGCGAGTTTTTTCACAACATTTATTCGCTTCATCCGTTTAGGCTGTTGATCCATATCGGCAAGAGAGGGGTTTCATGCGTAAAAGCCTGTATTTCCTGGGCCTGGCCCTGATGACGTCGACCGCCTGCCACGCCGGCCCCGCGCCGGAAGGGAACAAGGCGGACGCCCCTGCCCCCGCCCCAAAGGCTGCCGGCACCGGCGCCAGCGCCGACGATGGCGGCTTCAGAGAATCGGCCGACCGCCCGTTCATCGCCACACCGGTCGCCACCTTTGACGAGCCATGGGCGATGACCTTCATCGCGGGCGGATCATGGGCGCTGGTGACGGAACGCAAGGGCAAGCTGATCCTGCTCGACACCCGGAACGGATCGACCCATGAGGTAAGCGGGACGCCGCCGGTCGATTATGGCGGTCAGGGCGGCTTCGGCGATGTGGTCGCCGCGCCCGATCCCGACCCGACCGACAAGATCCACCCCGTCTATCTCAGTTGGGCGGAGGCCGGAACCGGAGACATGCGGGGCGCGGTGGTCGCCCGCGCCAATCTCACCATCAACAATATGGCGGATCAACTCGGCGCGCTGGGCGATCTGCACATCATCTGGCGGCAGGTGCCCAAGGTGACGGGGCGCGGCCATTATTCCCACCGCATCATCGTCGCGCCCGATGGGCAGCATATCTTCATATCATCCGGCGAGCGGCAAAAATTCGATCCCGCTCAGGACAGGAAGAGCAATCTGGGCAAGATCGTCCGGCTGAACCTCGACGGCAGCATCCCGGCGGACAATCCCTTTGCCAAGGAAGGCGGCATCACCGCGCAAATATGGTCGCTGGGCCAGCGAAACGCGCTCGGCCTCGCGTTCGATCGGCAGGGGCGGCTGTGGGAAAATGAGATGGGGCCGAAAGGCGGCGATGAGGTCAACCTGATCGAACGGGGCGGCAATTATGGCTATCCCAAGGTTTCCAACGGCTCCCATTATGACGGGCGCGACATTCCCGACCATGCGCCGGGCGATGGCTTCATCGCGCCCAAGGCCTGGTGGAACCCGTCCATTTCGCCGGGCGGCATGGCTTATTATGACGGCGCGCTCTTCCCCCAGTGGAAGGACAGCCTGCTGATCGGCGCGCTGTCGGGCGAGGCGCTGATCCGGCTTAAGATAGAGGGCGACGGCGTGACCAAGGCCGATCACTGGCCGATGAAAGCCCGCATCCGCGAAGTGAAAACGGGGCCTGACGGCGCGCTGTGGCTGCTGGAAGATGGCGCCAATGGCCGGTTGCTCAAACTGACGCCTGCACCGAAATAGCGCCGTACCCCGTTCCGCCGCGCCTCGTTCCGCCGTAACCGCCTCTGCGCCCTAACCGCGCAGGGCGGTCTTCGTGGAACGGGCCGTCACGGGATAGCCCAGTCCTTCGGGGATGCAGAGATACTCCTGCCCCGCCCGCGTCTCTATCCATGGGGATATAAGGGTCGGGGGAGACAGGCGCGCATGTTCCACCACCGCATCGACCGTGGAAAATTGCGCCAGCCGTTCGAGATTGCAGCGCGTCGGGAATATGATGCGCGCCCGCCCTTCATCGGCCCGCGCCAGCATATCCTGCGCGCTGGCCCAGACGAGGCTCGCAGTTTCCGATCCGTCGGGGATCAGGTCGTCATGGACGCCATCCGTCACCGCGACATAAAAGCGCGTATCATACCGAATGCGCGTTTCAAAGGCACGCGGGCACCAGCGGGCGAAGGGCACCAACGCCTCGAAATCGAGATGCGGGCCGCCCTGCCGGATCAACGAGCGCAGCTCCTCCCCGCGATGCAGCGCCTCCCGCAACATCGCGACCCGATCGCGGGGCAAGGGGGCGTTCGCCCCGGTCAACAGCAGGCCGCATTCCTCGATCGTCTCCCGCACCGCCGCGATGCGCGCGGCCATATCCGACGGCTCGACCCCCGGCCCGGACCCATGGGTCAGGTCGTCGGCCCACAGCCTGTCCGCATCATCGACCGCGCCGCCCGGAAAGACCATCGCTCCACCGGCAAAGCGAAGCGTCACGGCCCGCTGCGTCATCAGCAATTCGGGTACGCCATCGCCGCGCCGGGGCCGCATCACCACCAGCGTTCCCGCATCCCGGACCGGCGGCAAGGTCATGTCTTCTTCCATTTCCATCATGCCCATAGCTATGCGGAGATCATCCGCCTCCGGTCAAGCACGCATGCGCGGCAACGCCTCAACACACATCGATGCGCAGATACTCATCCGTCGGCTCCGCCCCGGCGCGACCGGCGTCATGGGGCGGCAGCGCGGCGTCCTTGCCGGGGGCAAGTCCATTTTCCTTTATCGCGGTAGCGCGCTTTTCCTGCGACGGGGATTTTTCTGTTTCAACCCTGATATTCATGATTCAGCCTTATCCTTTGGCAAGGCCGCCATGCCGGTGGGTAATGTCGGATAAGGAAACCATCCATCGCCTGCCGAACATGGCGGCGATGGTCATATGTGATGACTATGCCGCGCCCTGAAGGGAACGCCAATAAAATGCGCAGGCAGGGAAAGCGAATATCGTCATCGCCGGGCGTCATGCCACCGCCGCCCCGGCAAGGCAAGCCGTTTCGCCGCTGCTCTTGCCTCCCGCTCTTGCCCCCGCTCTTGCCAAAGACCGCGCATGCGCCTATCTGGCGATCATACATCAAGAGTCGGGCCATGCCTGACGCCAACCTGCTTCCCGAGCAAGGTGGCGCCCTCGACAGAGGGGATGTGGTCGAACCGACAACCAAACGGGTCCAGCCACTTTTCAGATATTGTCCGGCACCCGGAGACGTGATTTCGATGCCGATCAAGATTCCCGACAGTCTGCCCGCCCGCGCAGTTCTGGATGCCGAAGGCGTGGTGGTGATGGGCGAAACCGACGCGGTTCGTCAGGATATCAGGCCGCTGCGCATCGGCCTGCTCAACCTGATGCCCAACAAGGTGAAGACGGAAACGCAATTTGCCCGCCTGCTCGGCGCCACGCCGATTCAGGTCGAACTGACACTGGTGAAGATGACGGATCATGTATCGCGCAACACCTCCGCCGATCATATGCAGTCCTTCTATCGCGACTGGGCCGATGTGAAGGAAGAACGGTTCGACGGGTTCATCATCACCGGCGCGCCGGTCGAAACCCTGCCGTTCGAGGAGGTGAACTATTGGGGCGAACTATGCCGCATCTTCGACTGGACGCAGACCCATGTGCACAGCAGTTACACGATCTGCTGGGCCGCGCAGGCCGCCGTCCATCATTTCCACGGCATGCCCAAATACCGGATGGAAGAAAAGCTGGCGGGCGTTTACCCGCACAGCGTCCTGAACCCGGCCTCCCCCTATCTGCGCGGCCTGCCCGATCAGGTGGACATTCCCGTGTCCCGCTGGACAGAGGTGCATAGCGCCGACATTCCGCCCGATAGCGGCATGGACATATTGCTGCATTCGGACGAAGCGGGCCTGTGCCTGCTGCACGATCCGCGCCACCGGATGCTGCATATGTTCAACCACAGCGAATATGACACCGACACGCTGGCGGAGGAATATCGCCGCGATCTGGCCGCGGGCAAATCCCCTGCCCTGCCCCGTCATTATTTCCCGAACGATGATCCCCGGCAAAATCCGGTCAACCGCTGGCGCGGCCATGCCCATCTGCTGTTCGGCGACTGGATCAATCAGGTCTATCAGACCACGCCGTTCGACATGGCGAATATCGGCCGATAAGCCGAATGAGAAACGGCCCCGGTTCCAGCGGAAACCGGGGCCGTTTCACTTCATTACCCGTTTCATTCCGTCACTCAAGCTATTGATATAGCTTGAAATCAATCCTCGACCTGACTGACATCGCGCACCGCGCCGCGCGCCGCATTGGTGGTGAGCGCGGCATAGGCCCGCAACGCCGCCGACACTTCGCGCTTGCGGCCCAGCGGCTTCCATGCCTTCGCGCCTTTCGCTTCCATGGCTGCGCGGCGTTCAGCGATCACCGCGTCATCGATGGCGAGCGTGATGCCGCGATTGGGAATGTCGATGTGGATCGGATCGCCCGTTTCCACCAGCGCGATCAGCCCGCCTTCCGCCGCTTCGGGCGAGACATGGCCGATGGAAAGCCCCGACGTTCCGCCCGAAAACCGCCC
Source organism: Sphingobium sp. (assembly GCA_050252755.1). Taxonomy (GTDB): domain Bacteria; phylum Pseudomonadota; class Alphaproteobacteria; order Sphingomonadales; family Sphingomonadaceae; genus Sphingobium. Next base: position 165,589 of record JBFWKI010000002.1, on the reverse strand, counting down.
GTCGGTGATGAGCGCGCAGGCCGCGCCCAACCCCTTGGACTTGAGGTAACTCGTCGGATAGAGCATTTCCTGCATGCCGGGGCCGCCCTTCGGCCCTTCATAGCGGATCACCACCACATCGCCCGCCTGTACCTCATTGCCGAGAATGCCCGCGACCGCCGCGTCCTGGCTTTCATAAACGCGGGCCGTGCCGTGAAAGACGAGGATCGAATCATCGACGCCCGCCGTCTTTACGATGCACCCTTCAGGCGCCAGGTTGCCGAACAGCACCGCAAGGCCGCCATCCTTTGAAAAGGCATGTTCGGCGGACCGGATCACGCCCTTTTCGCGGTCGGTATCCAGTTCCTTCCACCGGGCGGACTGGCTGAACGCCGTCTGCGTCGGCACGCCGCCGGGGGCCGCGCGAAAGAAATTGCGCACTTCCTCGCTATTGGTGCGGCCGATATCCCAGCGGCCCAGCGCATGGGCCAGCGTGGGCGCATGAACGGTCGGCAGCGATCCATCGACCAGCCCCGCCTTTTCCAGTTCGCCCAATATGGCCATGATGCCGCCTGCGCGGTGCACATCTTCCATATGCACATCATTCTTGGCCGGGGCGACCTTGCACACGCAGGGCACCCGGCGCGACAGGCGATCGATATCCGCCATGGTGAAATCGACCCCGCCTTCCTGCGCGGCGGCGAGCAGGTGAAGCACCGTATTGGTCGAACCGCCCATGGCGATATCGAGGCTCATCGCATTTTCGAACGCGGCGCGGGTCGCGATGCCGCGCGGGGTCGCGGTCGCATCGTCCTGCTCATACCAGCGCTTCGCCAGATCGACGATCAGGTGCCCCGCCTCGCGAAACAACCGCTCGCGATCCGAATGGGTCGCCAGCGTCGAGCCATTGCCCGGCAGCGACAGGCCCAGCGCCTCGGTCAGGCAATTCATCGAATTGGCGGTGAACATGCCGGAGCAGGAACCGCAGGTCGGGCAGGCGGACCGCTCGATGCTCGCCACTTCCTCATCGGTGTAGCTGTCATCGGCCGCGACCACCATCGCGTCGACCAGATCCAGCGCGCGCGTCTCGCCCTTCACGACGACCTTGCCCGCCTCCATCGGCCCGCCGGAGACGAACACCACCGGGATATTGATCCGCATCGCCGCCATCAGCATGCCGGGCGTGATCTTGTCGCAATTGGAAATGCACACGATCGCATCGGCGCAATGGGCGTTGACCATATATTCGACGCTGTCGGCGATCAGTTCGCGGCTGGGCAGCGAATAGAGCATGCCGCCATGGCCCATGGCGATGCCGTCATCGACCGCGATCGTGTTGAATTCCTTGGCGACGCCGCCCGCCGCCTCGATCTCCCGCGCGACGAGCTGGCCCAGATCCTTCAGGTGGACATGGCCGGGCACGAACTGGGTGAAGCTGTTGGCGACAGCGATGATCGGCTTGCCGAAATCGCTGTCCTTCATGCCGGTCGCGCGCCACAGGCCACGCGCCCCGGCCATGTTGCGCCCATGAGTGGTGGTTCTGGAGCGATAGGCGGGCATGGATGATCTCCGTTCTCTTTTGTCGTTTCTTGATTGTCGTTTCTTATATCATATGGCCGATAAGGGGCTTCTGATGCGATGTAAAATATATTATTGAACGTCCATTAAGTCGCAGGACATATGGATATGGATGTTCGTCAACTCCGGCATTTTATCATGGTTGCGCAAACCTTGCACTTCGGAAAGGCGGCGGCGCAACTCGGCATGACGCAACCGCCGCTCAGCCAGTCCATCATCGCGCTGGAGCAGGAAATCGGCGCGCCGCTGTTCACCCGCACCCGGCGCAGCGTCGCGCTGACCTCGCTGGGCGAACAATGGCTGCCCGATGTGCGCGCGGCGCTCGATGCCGTGGGCGCGCTGCCCGAACAGGTCCGCCGCCTGCGCGATGGAGAGGCGGGCCGGCTCGACATAAGTTTCGTCAGCACCGCCGATTATAACATCCTGCCGCATCTGGTGCATCATTTCGCCGCGCAGTTCTCCGGCGTGGAAATCCTGCTGACCGAAGCCACCAGCGACGTGCAGATCGAAAGGCTGGTGAAGGGTGAAGGACAGGCCGGCCTCATCATTCCGCCGCCCGGCGCCACCCTGCCCGCCGCGCTGGCCTATCGCCCGCTGGTATCCGAACCGCTGATCGCCGCCGTCCCCGAAAGCTGGATCGCCGACGGGCGGCTGGAGATGGGCGGGGACAGGTTGAGCGCCGATGCCATTACCGGCGCGCCGCTCATTCTCTTTCCCCGGCATGTCGCGCCCGCCTTCCACGATCTTGTCACCGGCTATTACGCGATGCACGGCAAGCCGGTCCGCATCGTGCAGGAGGCCATTCAGATGCAGACGATCATCAGCCTGATTTCGGCGGGCATGGGCGTGGCGCTGGTTCCGGCCTCGCTCAGCAATCTGGCGCGCAGCGGCGTGCGCTATGTGCCGCTCGACGACCGGGCGCCCCTGCTGGAAACCGGGATCGTCTGGCGGCGGGACGACGACAGCCCCACCCTGACGCAATTTCTGGAAATAGCCGCCAGCCTTTCCGCCGCGAGGGAGGCTCAGCCCGCCCGCAAGGATTGAAGCAGCAGCTTTGCCGCGATGCGCGCGGTCGCCTCATTGTCGAGCAGCGGCTTTGCCAGATTGCGGTGCGCAAAGCCGAACAGGCAAGCCAGCAGCAATTCCTCGGCGCCCTCCATCTCCTCGTGCGGCAGGTCCGGGTTGGCGAAGCGGGCGATGCGGCCCAGCACATCCCGATACCGCCCGCAAAACACGCCGATCGTGCAGGAAACGGCCGTGTTGCGATGCGCTTCCGCCAGAATTTCATGCGAAAGAGCGTCCGTCTTGCCGGAAAATTGCGCCAGAATCAGATTCTCCAACCCCTGCTCTATCGTCACTCGCCCGTGCGCCAAAGCGTCGCAAAGCTCATCCAGACCGGCCAGAGTCCGCTCCGTATCCGCCAATATGATGGCATGGACGATATCGGCCTTGCTTTCAAAAGAACGATAGATCGCGCCAACGCTGATTTGCGCTTCTTTCGCCAGATCGGCCACCGCCGTCTGATGAAAACCACGCGTTGCAAACAGATTCCGTGCAGCGGCGATTATACGCTCTCTTGCACGGACGTCGCGTTGCACTGCAATATTTTCAACCAATCCACACTCCTTCTCACTTGACGTTCTCATGCCATATCGCTTAATCACCCGCAAGTGGAATGAACGTTCATTCCGCCTCTGTGATACAGGACCGGTATTCTGACATGACTGCACATCCTCGCCTGCTGATGCTGGGAACCCTCGTTTTTCTGACCGCCTGCGGGGGTCAGGAAGCCCCACAGAACCAGCCTCCCGAAGTGGGCGTGGTCACGCTGAAAAGCGAGTCGGCGGTGCTGACCACCGAATTGCCCGGCCGTATCGTCGCGGTGGAAACATCGGAAGTCCGGCCGCAGATCAGCGGCATCATCCGCCGCCGCCTGTTCACCGAAGGCAGCCTCGTGCGGGCCGGGCAGATCCTTTATGAGATCGAGGATGCACCTTATCGCGCGGCGCTCGGCACGGCGCAGGGCAATCTGGCGCAGGCGCAGGCGAACATCGCCGCCACCCGCGCACAGGCGGACCGCTATCGCAGCCTGATCGGCATCAACGCCGTCAGCAAGCAGGAACTCGACAATGCGGAAGCAGCCGCCCGGCAGGCCTCCGCCAATGTTGCAACGCAAAAGGCGTCGGTGCAGGCCGCGCAGGTCAATATAGGCTTCACCCGCATCCGCGCGCCCATTGCGGGCCGCATCGGCCGGTCCAGCTTCACCGCGGGCGCGCTGGTGCAAACCGGGCAGGCCGACCCGCTCGCCACCATCCAGCGCACCGACCGGGTCTATGTCGACGTCACCCAATCCGCCGCGCAAATACTGGACCTCAAGCAGGCGTTGCGCGATGGCGGCCTCAGCCGCGAAGGATCGGAAAGCGCGAATGTGGAACTCATCCTTCCCAACGGCAAAACCTACCCGATCGCGGGCCGGCTGGAATTTTCCGAAGTCACGGTGGACCCGCAATCGGGCGGCGTGACCGTGCGCGCGGCCTTCCCCAACCCCGACGGCATGTTGCTGCCGGGCATGTATGTCCGCGCCCGGCTGGTCGAAGGGGTGAGGCAGCAGGCGATTCTTGCGCCGCAGCAGGGCATCACCCGCGATCCGCGCGGCCGCGCCACCGCGCTCGTCGTCACCGCGCAGAACAAGATCGAACAGCGCAAGGTCGTGGCCGATCGCGCGATCGGCGACAAATGGGTCGTCACCGACGGGTTGAAGGCCGGTGATCGGCTGATCGTCGAAGGGCCGGTCGGCCTGCAACCGGGCGCGCAGGTCAAGCCGCGCGCGCCGCAGCAGGTCACGGCCGCCCCTGCCGCCGCCACCCCGAAGAGCGGGAGCTGACGCATAATGTCCCGCTATTTCATTGACAGGCCCATCTTCGCATGGGTCATCACCATCCTGATGATGCTGGCAGGCTTGCTCGCGCTGCGATCCCTGCCGGTCGCGCAGTTCCCGGAAATCGCCGCCCCGGCGGTGACAATCCAGACCAATTATCCCGGCGCCGACGCCCAGACGCTCGAAAACACGACCACGCAGGTTATCGAGCAGCAGATGAAGGGGATCGACAATCTCCGCTATTTCTCGTCGAGCAGCGATTCCGCGGGCAATCTGAACGTTACCCTGACGTTCGAGCAGGGCACCGACCCCGATATCGCGCAGGTGCAGGTGCAGAACAAGCTGTCGCAGGCAACCCCGCTGCTGCCGCAGGAGGTCCAGAAATCGGGCCTGCGCGTCAACAAATCCTCGGCCAGCATGCTGCTGATCGTCACCCTCTATTCAGAGGACGGCTCCCACGATCAGGTCGATCTGGGCGATTTCGTCGCTTCGCGCCTGCAAGATCCGATCAGCCGGATCGAGGGCGTGGGCGATACGCAGCTATTGGGCGCGCAATATGCGATGCGCATCTGGCTCAACCCCTATAATATGGCCAGCCTCGGCGTAACGGTATCCGATGTGCAATCGGCCATCCTCGCCCAGAACGCGCAGGTTTCCGCGGGACAGATCGGCAGCACGCCCAGCGTGTCGGGACAGGCGATCAACGCCATCGTCACCGCCCAGTCGCGCCTCAAGACGCCGGAGGAATTCCGGGAAATCCTCGTGCGGTCCAACAGCGACGGTTCCACCGTAAGGCTGTCCGACGTCGCCCGCGTCGAACTGGGTTCGGAAAGCTACGGCTTTCTGGCGAACTTCAACGGAAAGCCGGGGTCCGGCATCGGCATCAAGCTGGCTCCGGGCGCCAATGCGCTCGACATGGTGGAGGCCGTCAAGGCGAAGGTCACTGAATTGTCGAAGGATTTCCCGGCCGATATCAAGGTCGCCTATCCGCTCGACAATTCCACCTTCATCAAGCTGTCGGTCGAACAGGTGATCCACACCCTGTTCGAAGCGGTCATCCTTGTCTTCATCGTGATGTTCCTGTTCCTCCAGAACTGGCGCGCCACCCTCATCCCCACCATCGCCGTGCCGGTCGTCCTGCTCGGCACGCTGGCGATCCTTCAGGCCACGGGCTTTACCATCAACACGCTGACCCTGTTCGGCATGGTGCTGGCTATCGGCCTGCTGGTGGACGACGCCATCGTCGTGGTGGAAAATGTGGAACGCCTGATCCAGACCGAAGGCCTCACGCCCAAGGAAGCCGCCAGAAAATCCATGGATGAAATCAGCGGCGCGCTGATCGGCATCGGTCTGGTGCTGTCGGCGGTGTTCCTGCCCATGGCCTTTTTCGGCGGATCGACCGGCGTCATCTTCCGCCAGTTCTCGATCACCATCGTCTCGTCCATGGTGCTGTCGGTGCTGGTCGCCCTGATCCTGACCCCGGCGCTGTGCGCGACGATCCTGCCGCCCAAACGCGAAGGCCATGAACATCAGCGCGATTTCTTCGGCTTTTTCGCATGGTTCAACCGGACATTCGACCGCAGCCTCGTGCGCTATGATCGCAGCCTCAAGCGAGTGGAACGCAACTGGAAGCGCTCGCTCATCCTTTATGCGCTGATCGTGGGCGGCATGGCGGTGCTCATCATGCGCCTGCCCGGCGGGTTCCTGCCCGATGAGGATCAGGGCTTGGTGTTCACGCAGGTTTCCATGCCGTCCGGCACGACGATGGAAGAAACCGAACGCACCCTTACCCGGGTCCGCACCCATTTCCTCGAAGCGGAAAAGGATAATGTCGAGTCGATCTTCTCGATCAGCGGGTTCAGCTTTGTGGGTCAGGGGCAGAATGTCGCCATCGCCTTCATCCGCCTGCGCCCGTGGGAAGAGCGCTCCGGAAAGAACAACAAGGCGGCCGCCATCGCCGCGCGCGCCAACAAGGCCTTTTCCAAGCTGCCCGCCGGACAGGCCTTTGCCCTTACGCCCCCTGCCGTCATGGAACTGGGCAATGCCACCGGTTTCGACTTCCAGTTGAAGGATGAAAGCGGTCTGGGCCATGAAAAGCTGCTTGCCGCGCGCAATCAATTGCTGGGGATGGCCGCGCAGGACAAGCGCCTTGCGCAGGTGCGCCCCAACGGCATAGAGGATACGCCGCAGGTGAAGCTGAACGTCGATCAGGCGGCAGCCGGAGCGTTCGGCCTTTCCCAGACGGAAATCAACACCACCGTCAGCACCGCTTTCGGCGGGGCCTATATCAACGACTTCATCGATAGGGGCCGCGTGAAGAAGGTTTATATGCAGGCCGATGCTCCGTTCAGAACCTCGGCGGATTCGCTGGGGCAGCTGCATGTTCGCGGGTCCGGCGGGGAGATGGCGCCGCTGTCCTCCTTCGCCTCGACCGAGTGGACCTACGGCCCGGCGAAGCTGGAACGCTATAACGGCGTGTCCTCGGTGCAGATCATGGGCGCGCCCGCGCCGGGATATAGTACCGGCGACGCGATGCAGGCCATGGCCGAACATGCCAGCAAGCTGCCGGCGGGCATCGGGTTCGAATGGAACGGCATTTCCTATGAGGAACAGGCATCGGGCAGTCAGGCGCCCGCGCTCTATGCGCTGTCGATGCTCATCGTGTTCCTGTGCCTTGCCGCGCTGTATGAAAGCTGGTCCATCCCCCTTTCGGTCATGCTCGTCGTGCCGCTGGGCGTATTGGGCGCGGTGCTGGCGGCGACGCTGGCGGGCCTCAACAACGACATTTATCTTCAGGTCGGCCTCATCACCACGATCGGCGTTTCCGCAAAGAACGCGATCCTGATCGTCGAGTTCGCCGAGGAGAAGATGCGTGAAGGGATGGGCGCCGCCGAAGCCGCGCTGGAGGCTGCCAAACTACGCCTGCGGCCGATCCTGATGACGTCCTTCGCCTTCATCTTCGGCGTGCTGCCCCTTGCCGTGTCCTCTGGCGCGGGTGCGGGGGGGCAGAATGCGATCGGCTGGGCGGTCGTCGGCGGCATGTTGTCCGCGACGGTGCTGGCGATCTTCTTCGTGCCGCTCTTCTTCTTCGTCGTGAAGCGCCTGTTCCGGCAGGACAAGCCCCAGATGGAAGAGCCGCAACCGACGACTGTTCAGGAGGCCTGACCCATGACATCCTTGCGTTACTGGACCCTGGGCGCCCTCGCCATGTCGCTGTCGGCCTGCAATATGGCGCCGCGTTATGAGCGCCCCGCCCTGCCCGTGCCGGCCGCCACGCCGCAAGGCCCGGCCTATACGGGCGACACCGGCGATCAGGCTGCGGCCGATCTGGCCGACACCTCATGGACGGAGTTTTTCACCGACGACCGGCTGCGGGAGGTCATCGGCCTCTCGCTCGCCAATAATCGCGACCTGCGCGTTGCTCTGGCCAATGTGGAGCAGGCACGGGCGCAATATCGGGCGCAGCGGGCCGATATTTTCCCCACGGTCGGGGCGAGCGGCGGCGCGACCTATCAGAAGTCGCCCTTCGCCACCATGGGCGGGGGAGGCGCGGGCGGAGGAGCCGGGATGTCGGGCCGCACGGATATCTACACCGCGTCGCTGGGCATATCCGCGTGGGAAATCGACCTGTTCGGCCGCGTCCGCAATCTGAGCGAAGCGGCGCAGCAGCAATTTTTCGCGGCGCAGGAAAACCGGAACGCCGCGCAGGTCACGCTGATCGCCGAAATCGCGACCGCATGGCTGACCATGGCGGCGGATCAGGAGCAACTCGCCCTTGCGCGCAAGACGGAAGCCGCCTTTCGCCAGACGCTTGACCTGACCGAGGCCCGGTTCAAGGCGGGTGTTTCCTCCGAACTGGATGTGCGGCAGGCCCGCACCAGCCATGATCAGGCGCGGTCCGATATCGCGGCGCTGACGACCCGGATCGCGCAGGATCGCAATGCGCTCGATCTGCTGGCGGGAACGCCGCTCAGCGAAGCGCTGTTGCCGCAAGACCTTTCCGGCAAGGGCGTGACGCTGGCCCGCCTGCCCGGCGATCTGCCCTCCGACATATTGCTGAAGCGGCCCGATATCGCGGCGGCGGAACATCAACTGATGGCGGCCAATGCGAATATCGGCGCGGCGCGCGCTGCCTTTTTCCCGAACATCTCGCTGACCGCGACGTTCGGCACGCTCAGCCTTGGATTGTCGAACCTGTTCGCCAAGGGCAGCGAAAGCTGGTCTGTTGCGCCTTCCGCCAGCCTGCCGATCTTCGACGCGGGCCGCAATGCGGGCAATCTGCGCTATGCCAAGGCGACGCGGGATGCGATGGTCGCGACCTATGAAAAGACGGTGCAGACCGCCTTTCGCGAAGTCGCGGATGCGCTGGCCCGGCGCGGCACGATCGACACGCAGGTGGAGGCCCAGACATCGCTGCGCGACAATTCGCAGGGCGCTTATCGCCTGTCGGAAGCGCGGTTCAAGGCGGGGATCGACCCGTTTTTGACGACGCTGGATTCCCAGCGCAGCTATTACAGCGCCGAACAAAGCCTGCTGGCCACGCAATTGGTGCGGGAGGCCAATGCAGTCGAACTCTATCGTGCCTTGGGGGGTGGCCTGAAATGATGGGGCCTGAGATAATGCCCCCTGAAATGACGGGGCCTGAAATAATGGCCCTGAACCGGGCGCCATCCGACATGAGCGGCGCAGAGCAAGTAAAAGCGGAAATGCGGCGCCAGCCTGCAAGGGGCACGCCCCGCCATAACAAGGCGAAGCCGCGCCCTGTTCCTGCATCCGTGCGCAGGATCGGGCAAGGGGCGCTGAAACAGGAAACGGCCCGATTCCCCGTGCGGCCATTCCGGCTGCGCGGGGATCACCGTCCCTTGATTACATCAGGTGCCAGCTCAGAATATAGGCAACGCCGAGCAAAGACATAATCATGCAGCAGCGATCACCCAACCAATCCAGTCTGGTCATAGCCGTTTCTCCATCCATCTCATTCCTGCGGTCTTAAAGCCGCCTGAGAGAATGCTAACATAGGAGAGAATAGGATACCATCCCTAATAAAAGGTCGCGCGCCTTCCCTGTTTGACCGAAAAATGGCTGAAAACCGGGCCTTTCCCCTGTTCAACCCATGGCTCCCCGGAAAATGGCGTTAATCGCGGGGAAACCCTGTCTGCCCTATCAACGGCGATTCGCATCAGGCCTGCTCTTTCCCGACTTTTTCGCCCTGCCGCCGGTCGGAAAGCAGCAAGGTGGATGTCGCGGAGGCATAGAGACGGTCCCGGTCGTCCACCAGCCGCGCCTCGGTATGGGCCACCCGCTTGCCGATGGAAACCACCGTGCCGATGGCGCGCACCGGCCCGGTATCGGCGTCCATGGCCCGATGATAGGCGACCTTCAATTCCAGCGTCATGCAATTTTGCGGCGCCTTGGTCGCAGAACTCGCCGCGACGCCGCAGGCCGTGTCCAGCAATGTCGCGGCATATCCGCCATGAACGATGCCCGCCGCATTATAGACGGAGCGGCCCGGAACAGCGCCGAAAACGACGCGCCCTTCCTCCACCTCCAGCAGGGAGATATCGAGCAGGGCGATCATCGGCGGACGCAGGCCCGCCGCAATCATGCCCCTGATCTCGTCCAGCCCGGTCATGCCTGCGCCATGGGTCAAAAGGCATCCTCGGCCAGCGCCATCATCGACTTTTTGCCCGCCTTGATCGCAAGGAAGGAGGCGGTCGCCTGCGGCAGCAGCCGGTCGAAGAAGAACGTAGCCGTCTTGATCTTCGCATCATAAAAGGCCGCGTCCTCGCCGCCTTCGGCCAGACGCGCCACAGCGATCTTCGCCGCGCGGGCAAAGCAATAGCCCATCGCGACCAGCCCCAGCAGGCGCAGATAATCGGCAGAGGCCGCGCCCGCCTCCTCCGGGTCTTTCAAGCCGCGCTCCGCGATCATGCCCGTCGCCAGTTGCAGCGCGCCAAAGGCCTGGTTGAGGCCCACGACCATCGGCTGCAACGGCCCTTCCCCGCCATTATCCTCGATAAAGGCGGAAATGGGGTGGAAGAAACTGCGCAGATAGCGCCCCATATGCGCGGGCAGCTTGCGCCCGACGAGATCGAGCGCCTGCACGCCATTGGTGCCTTCGTAGATCATCGAAATGCGCGCATCGCGGGCATATTGCTCCACGCCGCTTTCGCGAATATAGCCATGGCCGCCATAGCATTGCACCGCCAGATTGGCCGTATCGAAGCCCAGATCGGTGAACAGCGCCTTGACCACCGGGGTCAGCAGAGCGACGAAATCCCCGGCGCGCTGCCGCACTTCGGGATCGTCGGAATATTTTTCCGCGTCCAGCGCCCGCGACACCCAGCCCGAAATGGCCCGACAGCCCTCATTCCAGCACCGCATCGTCATCAGCATGCGGCGCACGTCCGGGTGAACGATGATCGGGTCGGCATCCAGATCGGGCCGCTTCACGCCCGACAGCGACCGGCCCTGAATGCGGTCCTTCGCATACCAGACGGCCGACTGATAGGCCGCCTCTCCCACGCCCAACCCCTGCACGCCGACCGAAACGCGCTCTGTGTTCATCATCGTGAACATCGCCGCCATGCCCTTGTTCGCCTCCCCGACCAGCCAGCCGGTCGAATCCTCGAAATTCAACTGGCAGGTGGCCGACGCCTTGAGGCCCATTTTATGTTCGATCGCCGCGCAGGACACGCCATTGGCATTGCCCGGCGCGCCGTCGTCCTGCGGCAGATATTTGGGCACGAGGAACAGGCTGATCCCCTTCACGCCCTTGAGCGCATCGGGCAGGCGCGCCAGCACGAGGTGGATGATATTCTCGGTCAGGTCATGCTCGCCCGCAGAGATGAATATCTTCGATCCGCTGATCTTGTAACTGCCATCGGCCTGCGGCTCCGCCTTGGTACGCAGCAGGCCGAGGTCCGTGCCGCAATGCGCCTCGGTCAGGCACATGGTCCCGGACCACTGCCCGCTCACCATCTTGGGGAGATAGGCCTGTTTCAGATCCTCCGTGCCATGGCCCTCGATCGCGGTGGTCGCGCCATGGGTCAGGCCGGGATAGAGGCTGAACGACACGTTCGCGCCGCAGATCATCTCCTCGATCAGCTTGTTGACCGCTTCCGGAAGGCCCTGCCCGCCCCATTTCGGATCGCTGGCGAGCGCCGCCCAGCCGCCTTCGACAAATTGGGCATAGGCCTCCACAAAGCCCTTGGGCGTGCGCACGACGCCATTTTCGATGCGGCACCCTTCCTCATCGCCGGATCGGTTGAGCGGCAGCAGCACCTCCTGACAGATGCGCGCGGCCTCTTCCAGCACGGCATCGGTCAGATCCGGCGTAAATTCGGCCAGCGCGGCTATGTCGCCAAAGCCGTCGCCCTCATGCAGTTCGTTGAGGACAAAGCGCATGTCGCGGAGCGGAGCGTTGTAAACCTGCATGGTGAAATCTCTCCCAAATCGGGGCCGGTTGGCAGCCACGCCGCCGCCCGGCCCTTATTTTCGTCAGTTGCGCGCGCCCATCAGTTACGCGCTCTCATCAATTACGCAGGGGCTTCCCGGTTTCCAGCATATGTTCGACGCGGGCCTGCGTGCGCGGGTCGCGAACCGCCTGCATGAAGGCCTTGCGCTCCAGCGCCAGCATGTCCTGTTCGCTCAGCACATCGACCAGATCGGCCTCTCCGCCGGTCAGCACATCGGCCAGCCGTCCCGACACGACGCCATCATAATCGGTCGCGAGGCCCCGCGCCTGAAAGCCCTGCACGGCCAATTCCAGCGCGGTCTTGCCGCCGGCGCCGGGCAGGCGGAATTCCGGCGGCGCGGGCGGCGCATAGCCATCGGCCAGTTCCAGCGCCTTCGCCTTGGCGTCGGCCAGCAGGCGATCGCGGTTCATCGTCACGCCGTCGGTGGGGCGCAGATAGCCATATTCCTTCGCCTCCGCCGCCGATTTGGCGACGGTCGCGGTCGAGATGATCTCGAACACCTTGGCGACGGCGGGCATCGGCCCCTTGGGCAGCATCGGGTTCTTCTTCCAGCGGTCGAGCATTTCACCGCAGCCGCCCCAGCCGGGAACAAGGCCGACGCCGCATTCGACAAGGCCGATATAGCTTTCGGCATGGGCCTGCACCGCGTCGGAATGGAGCAGGATTTCACACCCCCCGCCCAACGCCATGCCCGCAGGCGCGCTCACCACCGGGAACGGCGCATATTTCAGCGCCTTATAGGCTTGCTGCCCACCCGAAACGAGCTTTTCGATCTCCCCCCATGCGGCGATGTTGAGGGCGAAGATGGCAAGGCCCAGATTGGCCCCGGCGGAAAAATTGCTGCCCTCATTATAGACGACCAGCGCCTTGTAGCTTTTCTGGACGAGCGGGATCGCTTCACCGATCAGCTTCATCACATTGCCGTCGAGCGCGTTCATCTTGCCGGTAAATTCAAGGGCCACCACGCCGTCGCCAATGTCCCAGAGCGCGGCGGACCCGTTCTTCAGCAGCGGCTTCGACGCGGCCTTGATATCCTCCAGCAGCAGCACCCCTTCGGGCCGCGCCACATCATGATACTCGCCGTCAAGGCCGAGATATTGCCGCTTGCCCTCTTCCACCCGATAGAAGCTGCGGTCGCCCGCCAGCTTCACCATATCGGGCACCGGCTTGCCTTCCGCCGCCAGCCGCTCGGCCAGCTTTGCCGCGCCGATCCGATCGATCAGTTCGAAGGGGCCATATTTCCAGTTATAGCCCAGCTTCATCGCCTCATCGATGCCGACGATATCATCGGCCGCCTGCGGCACGAGGCTCGCCGCATAGGCCAGCGTCGGGCCAAGGATCGCCCATGCATACTCCCCGACCTTGCCGGGCACGGAGATCAGCGCGCCCAGATCGCCCTTCGCCGCCGCGCCGGGTAGCGGCGCGGGCGTGACGACCGGCCGATAGTCGCCGGTGGAAAGGTCGATGGCTTCCTTCTGCTTGCCCTTGTCCCGGTTTATGCGGAAAAAGCCGCCCTTGCCCTTGCGCCCGGTATAGCCGTCCGCGATCATCTTTTCGATCAGCGGCGCCGGGCGGGCCATGGCCTGATAAGGGTCATCGGCGGGCAGGGTCGAGGTCAGGCTTTTTTGCAGATAGGGCATGAGGTCGATGCCGACGAGATCGACCAGACCGAAAATGCCGGTCTTGGGCACCCCCATCGGGCGGCCCGCTATGGCGTCGGCTTCCTCGACCGTCAGGCCCAGATCGAACGCGGCGTTCAGCCCCGCCTGTATCCAGAAGGTGCCGACGCGATTGGCGATGAAACCGGGCGTATCCTTGGCCCGCACCACCGTCTTGCCGAGTTGCCGATCCGCGAAATCCGCCACGCGCGCGACCAGCGCCGCATCGCTTTCCGGCCCGGAGACGATTTCCAGCAGGCGCATGTACCGGGGTGGGTTGAAGAAATGGGTGATGAGGAAATCCCGGCGAAAGGCGTCGCTGCGCCCCTCGATCAGGTGGCCGAGCGGAATGGTGGAGGTGTTGGACGAAATCGCCGTGCCGGGGCGGCGCACCGCCTCCAGCTTTTCATAAAGGCCCTGTTTCAGGTCCAGCCGCTCGACAATCGCCTCGACGATCCAGTCGCAGTCCGCGACCTTGGCCAGATCATCCTCGATATTGCCGGTTTCGACCAGCTTGGCCGCCGCCTTCGACATGAAGGGCGCAGGCTCCGTCTTGAGCATCTTGGCAACCGCGCCCGCCGCGACGGCATTGCGGTCATTCGCGTCGCGCACGATATCGAGCAGCAGCACCGGCACGCCCGCATTGGCGACCTGCGCGGCTATTCCCGCCCCCATGGTGCCCGCGCCGATGACGCAGACTTTCTTGATCGGGGCGGCTTTGATCGGGGCGGCGCTCATTCCACGGCCTCCAATATCGTCGCGATGCCCTGACCGCCGCCGATGCATTGGGTGGCGAGCGCATAGTGCCCCCCTTCCCGTTTCAGCAGCGAGGCCGCCTTGCCGACGATACGCGCGCCGGTCGCGCCGAGGGGATGGCCGATGGCGATCGCGCCGCCATCCAGATTGACCTTCGCCGCGTCGAGGCCAAGGTCGCGGATGCAGGCAAGCGACTGGCTGGCGAACGCCTCGTTCAATTCCACCACGTCGATCTGATCGGCGGTGATCCCGGCCCGCGCCATCGCCTTGCGCGATGCCTCCACCGGGCCGATGCCCATGATTTCGGGCTGGCAGCCGGAAATGGCGACAGACTTGATGCGCGCCAATATGGGCAGGCCATGGGCGCGGGCATAATCCTCGCTCGTCACCAGCACCGCGCTCGCGCCATCGGTCAGCGGAGAGGACGTGCCCGCCGTCACCGTGCCGTCGGCGCTGAAGGCGGGTTTCAGCCCCGCCAATGTTTCCGCCGTCGTGTCGGGACGCGGCGTGCCATCCTTGTCCACCGCGCCGTTTTTGGTGGGGATCGGCACGATCTCATCGGCCAGCTTGCCCGCCGATTGCGCGGCGGCGGCCTTTTGCTGGCTGGCCACCGCAAAGGCTTCCTGCTCGGCCCGGCTGATCTGATATTTGGTCGCGACATTTTCCGCCGTGTCGCCCATGCCGATATAAGCGGCGCTGCGCTTGGCAAGATCCGGGTTGGGCAGCGGGTTGAAGCCCATCATCGGCATCCGGCTCATCGATTCGATGCCCGCGCAGATGAACACTTCGCCCGCGCCGATCTGGATTTGCCCCGCGGCGATGTGGATCGCGCTCATCGAGGAGCCGCAAAAGCGGTTGACCGTCATGCCCCCCACCGACAACGGCAGGTCCGCCAGCAGGCCGACAAGCCGCGCGACGTTGAAGCCCTGCTCCCCTTCCGGGAAGGCGCAGCCCATGATGATGTCCTCTACATCCTCCACCTTGACGCCGGTGCGCTCGACAAGGCCGCGCACCACCTGCGCGGCCAGATCATCGGGTCGCACCCGCGCCAGAGCGCCCTTGCCCGCCAGATGAAAGGGTGAACGGGCATAGCCCGCAATTACCACGTTGGTCATCAATCAAGCCTCTCCGACTATGCTGCCATTATCCGGTTGCGGCACGGGAATCAGAAATTCCTTCGCCCTTGCCCTAATGGTGCGCAAATTACCCTATACGTCAACTGATTTTTGCGGCAGGATATGATTCGCAAGAACGTTTTCACGTCACGGACGTTCCGGGCAGGCGACCATAAAATCGGCGCCAAGGCCCGTGCAGGTCCAGGCCCGACCGGCCAAAGCCCGCACAGGCCCCCAAGCCCGCGCATGGAGAGTGTATGGAGGAAAGGATGACCGGCGCCCCCGCCCGTTCCCGAATGATCCGGCAAACCGGAAACCGTCCGCCTGCGCCCCTGCCGGCCCGGACGAACGCCACGCCGGACGAACGCCACAATCGCGCCATCAAGGAGATAAGCATGAACATTGAAAAAAGGGATTTCCGCCACGCATCCTTGATCGCGCTGATGCTGTTGGGGTCGGGCCTGCCCGGCATCGCGCAGGCGGGCGGCTTTTACTTGCAGGAACAGTCGGTCAAGGGCGCGGGCCGCGCCTTTTCGGGCGAGGTCGCCGATCAGGGCGCGGCGTCGCTCTGGTGGAACCCCGCCGCGATCGGCGGCATGACGGGCGGGGACGCCTATCTGGGCGCCAGCGCGGTGCTGCCTTCGGGCGACGTGCGCAACCGGGGCACGATGATCATTCGCCCGACGCAGGCCCCCGCCCCCATCGACGGCGCGCAAAATGCGCACAACCCGATCAACAAGGGCCTCGTGCCCTCCGGCGCGTTCGCCTATGCGCTCAATCCGCAGGTCGCGCTGGGCCTTGCGATCAGCGCGCCCTATAATTTCACCACCGATTATGAGGCGGACGCCTGGACCCGCTACACCGCCGACAAGACGAAATTGCGCACCATCGACATTCAGCCGTCCATCGCCGTCATGCCGACCGAAAATATCAGCATCGGCGTGGGCCTGAACATCGAATATGCCGATGCGAGCCTCAGCAATTATCTCCCCCTCACACCGAATTTCGATGGTCATCAGGAACTGAAAGGCGATGGCTGGGATTTCGGATGGAGTGCGGGTGCGCAATATCGCAACGGCCCGGTGTCACTGGGCCTCAGCTACAAATCCAGTATCAGACACAAATTGAAAGGATCTTTTACCGGAAATACCCTCCTGCCCGGAGTTGTAATGGAGTTCACCACTCCCGCCCATGCCACCTTCCGCACCCCATGGCAGCTTGCCTTTGGGGGACGCTTTGCCCTCTCGCCCGCAGTGACCCTGAACGCGCAGGTGGTGCGCAGCGGATGGGGCAAGTTCGACACGATCCGCATCGGCGCGCCCGTCAACAGCGCGATACCGGAAAATTACCGCAATACATGGAGTTTTGCAGGGGGCGTGGATTATCAACTCTCCCCGCAATGGACGCTGCGCGCGGGCATCCAGCATGACCAGACCCCCACCCGTGATGACGAACGCGACGCCCGCGTCCCCGACAGCGACCGCTGGAACTTCGCGGCGGGCGCAAGCTATGCGCTCTCCCCCTCTTTCACCATAGATGCCGCCGCAAGCTACATCGCCTTCAAGGATGCCGATATCAACCGGGCAACGATGGCGGCGGGCAGCATATTGCTGGTCGATGGCCGCCTTGAAAACAGCCATGCGGTCGTGCTCTCGGCCGGTGGCCGCTTCACTTTCTGACATAGGGGACCGCGATGACGAACCCATCTTCCCAGCCTCTTTCCGACGGCTTCGACGCGCATATCCGTCCGCGTCTGCTGACCGAACTGCTCGATCATGCGGTGGCGGAATATCCCGACCGGTCGGCGATCGATTTTCTCGGCCGCTGCTGGCGTTATGACGAACTGGGGGAGATGGTGCGCCGCGCCGCGCGGGGCCTTCAGGATATCGGGCTGAAACCGGGCGACCGCTTCGGCCTGTGCCTGCCCAACACGCCCTATTTCGTGGTCCTGTATTTCGCCGCCCTGCGCATCGGCGCGATCGTCGTCAATTTCAACCCCCTCTATACCGAGCGGGAACTGGATCATCAGATCCGCGATTCCGGCACGCGCATGATGGCCGTTCCCGATGTGAAGATGATCCACGACAAGGTGCAGGCGATCGCCGCCTCTTCCGGGATCGAGAAGATCATCCTGTGCCCGATGGCGGACATATTGCCCCCGCTTCAGGCCTGGGGCTTCACCCTCATCAAGCGCAAGGATCATGCGGTCGTCCGCGATGAATCCATCCACGTCCGGTTCCGGGCGCTGAGCGCGCGCGATGCGGAGCCGGACCCGGTGGAGATGCAGCCCGATGATATCGCGGTGCTGCAATATACCGGCGGCACGACCGGCGTTCCCAAGGGGGCGATGCTGACCCATGCCAATCTGACGGCGAACAGCGCCCAGACGCTGATCCATGTCGGCGGCCTGCGCGCCCATCAGGAATGCACGCTCGGCGTGCTGCCGCTCTTCCATGTGTTCGCGCTGACCACCGTGCTCAATTTCTCGGTGGAGATCGGGGCGGAGATGGTGTTGCTGCCCCGGTTCGAGATGAATCAGGTGTTGAAAACCATCCGGCACAAGCCCCCGACCCAGTTCTTCGGCGTGCCGACCATCTATGTCGCGATGAACGGCCTGCCGGAGGAGAAAGTCCCCGATCTGTCCGCTGTGCGCGCCTGCATATCGGGCGGCGCCCCCCTGCCCCTCGACGTGCGCGAACGGTTCGAGCAGCGGACCGGCGCGCGGGTGGTGGAAGGCTACGGCCTTTCCGAAACATCCCCGATCATCACCTGCAACCCGATCGACGGGGTGGTGAAGGACAATAGCTGCGGCCCGCGCTTTCCCGGAACCATCCTTGAAATCCGCGACCCGGCCAACCCCACCCATATCATGGCGCAGGGGGAGCGGGGCGAGGTGTGCGCCCGTGGCCCGCAGGTGATGAAGGGCTATTGGCAAAGGCCCGATGACACCCGCGACGTCTTTGTCGACGGCGCGCTGCGCACCGGGGATATCGGCTATCTGGACGAGGACGGCTATCTCTTCCTTGTCGACCGGATCAAGGACGTGATCCTGTGCGGCGGGTATAATGTCTATCCCCGCGTGATAGAGGACGCCGCCTATCAGCATCCCGATGTGCGGGAGGCGATCGCGATCGGCATTGACGATCCCTATCGCGGGCAATCGCCCAAGCTGTTCGTGGCGCTGCGCGAAGGCAGCGCGCTCACCCCCGATGCGTTGCAGGATTTTCTGCGCGACCGGGTCAACAAGATCGAGATGCCCAAGGAAATCGAGATACGCGACAGCCTGCCCAAGACGCTGATCGGCAAATTGTCGAAAAAGGAACTGGTCGAGGAAGAACGGCAAAAGCGCGCGTGAACCCCAGCCGGAAAGGCCAGATCCATGCCTCGTTCGAGCAGCAGCAATACCGGGGAACCAGCGCCTCCCTCCACGCTGGACATGGGCCGCAACATTCGTAATGGCGGGATGATGATAGCCTCTGCACCTAAAGACCGTCGGGAAGACAGCGCCGACAAGGGCTTTGCCGGTATCCACGATGTCGCGCTGCAACTGGGCGTGACCCAGCGCACCTTGCGTTTCTATGAGGACAAGGGCCTGATAGAGCCGCATCGCGTGGGCACCACCCGCGTCTATTCCCGGCGGGAAATCGGCCGGATACAATTGGTGCTGCGCGGCAAGCGGCTCGGCTTTTCCATCCGGGAGATCAAGGAATTTCTGGACCTGTATGATGCCGACCCGGACCATATGGAACAGATGAGCCGCCTTGTCACCCGCGTACAGACAAGGCTGGAGGATCTGGAACAGCAACGGATCGCGCTGGAAGAAACGGTCAGGGAATTACGCCAGATCGAACGGGAGGCCCTTGCCCGTCTGGGGCGCTCCTGATCGCACGACCCGCAGGACATATTCGCCCCATAGCCATGAAGAAACGGAGGCAGCCCGTTAAGGCCGCCTCCGTCCCCTCCCCCCCTTGGGGATAGCTTTTCCGCTTAGAAGCGCACCGCTCAGAAACGCACCGTGCCGCGAATCCCGTAGGTCCGGGGCGGGCGCAACTGGTTGTAGAACACGCCCGCCTTGGCCGGGCTTTGCAGGCCGTTGGAAAAGACCAGCTTGTCCTCCAGATTATTGACGAAGCCGGTCACGGCAAGGTTGCCAGACGGCGTTTCATAGGTCAGCCGCGCGTTGGACATCATATAGCTGCCCTGCTTCACCTCGGACAGGAAATCGATCGAGAGATAGCGCGAGGATTCCACCCGCGTATCCACGCCCGCGATCAGCTTGCCGGACCCGCCCAGATCGAAGCTGCGCTGATAGCCCGCATTGAGCACCCAGCGCGGCGCGTTGACCAGCGGCCTGCCCGCGCAATCCACATCGTAAATCGCGGCGGCGGGCGACGCCCCCACCAGCGTTGTCGGCATGATCGCGCACCCGACCACCGGGACGGCCCCGTTCACCGCATAGGCCTGATAGTCCATCTCGTCATATTTGGTGTGGAGATATTGCAGGTTGATCGAGAGGAGGTCCGCTTCTGTCGGTTGCCACAACAATTCCGCCTCTGCGCCGTAAATGGTGGCGGACCCCGCATTTTCCGTCTTGAACACCGGGCCATAGACACCGGGCGCCACCAGCACCGGGGCGAGATGGGAAATCTGCTGGTCCTTATAATCCCAATAAAACGCCTCGACATTCAATTGCAGGCTATTGTCGAAAAAGCGGTTCTTCGATCCGATCGTATAGGCCGTCAACTGTTCCGGGTCGGAATAATTGCGCCCCAGCGCCGAATAGAGAATGCCGGATTTAAAGCCCGTCGAAACGGCCGCATATAGCAGCGAACGATCCCCCAGATCATATTCCAGACCGGCTTTCCATGTCAGCTTGTCGAAATCGACATCGCTGGTCGCATGGGTCACGATATCCAATATGATCGGCGTGAAATCAGGGAAGGCCGGTTCCACGAAACCCACGAACGGATAGGTATGCGCCTCGGTCGTCTGCTGCTTGTTATCCTTGGTATAGCGCAGCCCCCCGGTCAGGCGAAAACGATCGGTGAGCGAAAAGGTCGCTTCCCCGAAAAAGGCGAAGCTCTTCGTATCGAGTTGCGAGTTGATGCGCGTGCCGTTGCTGCCCTGATTGTAAAATTGCGCGGCGTTCACATCCTCGACGAAATAATAGCCGCCCAGCACCCATTTCAGCCGGTCGCTCTGGTTGGCGAGACGGGCTTCCAGCGACATCTGATCGGATTTTTCGGTGACGTCGATCAGGAAGCTGGACGCATAGCTGACGAAATCCAGTTTCGTTTGCCGCCATGCGGGAATGACGGTCAGTTGCGCGAAGCCCAGATCGGCGTTCACGGTCGCCATCGCGCCATAATAATCATTGTCCTGATAGCCATCATCCTGCGCGATGATCTGCGGCACGGGCGGCGTCGGCCCTCTGGAGAGATATTCCGCGATCACGCGCGGATCGCTCGGCCCCAGCCGCTTCTTGCCCGCGAGCAGCGGCATGATGGTGCCGCCGCTGCCCATGCCGCCGACATGGCCGTAATCCAGCATGATGTTCGCATCGAAGCCATTGCCGGTATCGAGGCGGAACTGGCCGCGAAGGGCCTGCGTGTCCTCATCGTCATAGCCATCGCTGTAATAGCCGTCCCGCTTGGCATATTGGCCGGAGATGCGGACCGCCGCGATATCGCTCAGCGGCAGGTTCAGCGCGGCGGTGCCTTTCAGCGTATCATAATTGCCATATTCGGCGGTGGCGAAGCCCGACACCACGCCCAGCTTCGGCTTGGCGGTGATCAGGTTGACGGCGCCCCCCGTCGCATTGCGGCCATAGAGCGTGCCCTGCGGGCCTTTGAGCACCTCCATCCGTTCCAGATCATAGAATAGCGCGGCGGGCGCGGCGGGGCGGGAAAGATAGACGCCATCGAGGTTGAAGGCGACGCCCTGTTCCGCAAAGGCATTGGACCCGAACGTGCCGATGCCGCGCAGATAAATCTGCGTCAGCGCGGCAGCGGGCGCCACCTGTAGCGCGGGCACGAGACGGGTCAGGTCCGTCGCCTGCGTCACGCTCTGTTCCGTAAGCGTATTGCCTGTCACCGCACTGACGGGAATAGCCGCTTTCTGGAGATTTTCCTCACGCCGCTGGGCCGTGACGATAATATCGGCCAGCCCGCCATTGGTGGCGCCATGATCACCAGCATTTTCGGCATTTTGAGCCAATGCGGGATGCGCAAGAATGGCGGCCGCAGCCGCGCCGGCAAGAAGATATGCCTTCACGAGATAGTCTCCCCTTATTCTGGCCCCGCTCTTCCGGGCCTTGTTTTGCAGCGGCGCTTTTTCGCCATTGACACCAGCCTATCCCTGCCGCTTCTATTAGGAAAATTTTTTGTTTTGATGATTTTTCAATCACAGGATGAATGGAAATGCGGTTCAAGGGTCTGGATCTCAACCTGCTCGTCGTATTCGAAGCGCTGATGGAAACGCGCAGCGTGACCCGCGCGGCGGAGCGGATCAACCTGACGCAACCGGCGACCAGCGCCGCGCTCCGTCGGCTGCGCACCTATTTCGGCGACGATATCGTCGTCGCCGTGGGCAAGCGCATGCATCCCACCCCCTTTGCCGAGGCGCTCTTCCCGCAAATCCAGGAAAGCCTGCGCGGGGTGGAACGCGCCATCGCGACACCGGCCAGCTTCGATCCGGCGACAACGGCGCGCAATTTCCGCATCATCGCCTCCGACTATATCATGGTGGCGGTATTGGTGCCGCTGAGCACCCGCCTTGTCAGCAGCGCGCCCAATATCAGGCTGGAAATCATCCAGCCGGGCGAAACCAGCGTGGGGGACCTGGAACAGGGCCGGGTCGACCTGATGATTACGCCGGACCCCTATCTGGCGCCATGGCATCCTTCCGAATTGCTGTTCGAGGAAAAGCAGGTGGTGACCGGCTGGTCCGGCAATCCGATCTTCCGGCGGGGATTGACTGAAGAGGATTTCTTCGCGGCGGGCCATGTCACCGTTTCCATGGGCGCATCGCGCGCGCAGGCCTTTGCCGATTCCCATCTCGCCCATGTCGGGCGTCAGCGCCGCATCGAAATCACCGTCAGCAGTTTCGCGTCCGTGCCATGGTTTCTTCAGGGCACGGCGCGCCTTGCGGTGCTGCATGAACGGTTGATCCCCGCGATCCTGAATCGGTTCGACCTATGCTGCGCGCCCATGCCCTTTCCCTTCCCTAAAATGCAGGAAATGGTGCAGTTTCACGAAGCCCGCGCCGGGGATGAAGGGCTGAAGTGGCTGCGGCGGGAACTGGCCATCACGGCCCATCAAATCATTCACGGCGTGGTTCCTCATCCATGAATATAATAACTTTTACATATCCATTGATGAGGGGCTAATCTCGCTTCCCAAGGGACGCCGGACGGCATGAACGGCACGAGAGTCGATACCGGCGACCGGCAAGGCCCGCCCCTTGGGCAGCGCCGCCGCCTTTTCGCGGCCTGCCATTGGCCCTGATGACCCCGTTTATGCAGGAAAGAACCCGAATGTCCCTATCTCTCGACAAGGCCCTCATCATCGCGCAGACGACCTTGCGGGAAGGCAAGGCGCGCGGCTTCGCGCCGCTGTGCGTCGTGGTGCTGGACAGCGGAACAGCCCCGCTGGCGGTGCTGCGCGATGAGCGCGCCTCGCTCAACCGGCCGGAGATCGCCACCGGCAAGGCCGCCGGATGCCTCGGCATGGGCTTTGGAGGGCGGGAACTGGCGCGGCGGGCGCAGGCGATGCCCCATTTCTTCTCCGCCATCAACGGCGTCTTTCCCAAGGGCATCATCCCGGTTCCCGGCGGCGTGCTGATCCGCGATGGGGGCGGCGCATTGCTCGGCGCTGTCGGGGTAAGCGGCGACACGTCCGACAATGATGAAATCTGCGCGCTGGCCGGGATCGCCGCCGCCGGACTGGTGGCCGACACCGGCGCAGGGCAATGACGATGGACCGCCTGTCTGCCGATGTGCTGTTTACCGATGTGCGGATTTTCGACGGCACGGGCGAGGAACGCTTTCCCGGCGAAGTGCGGGTTTCGGGCGACCGGATCACCGCGATCGCGAGAGGGACGGAGCGCCTCCCCCGCGAAGGCGCGCAGGTGATCGACGGCGGCGGGGCCACGCTGATGCCCGGCATGGTGGAGGCCCATGCGCATCTCACATGGCCCAGTTCGGTGGAACGCATCGTCAACAGCATGAAGCTGCCGGTGGAGGAGCATATGCTCACCACCGCGCAAAATGCGCGCATCACGCTCGACCATGGGTTCACCAGCGCCTATTCCGCCGGGGCCTTGGGCGAGCGGTTCGAGGTGGCCCTGCGCGACGCGATCGACCGGGGCGCCCTGCCCGGCCCACGCCTGCGCGCTTCCGCCCTCGAAAAAGGCATGGAGGGCGTGATGGGTGTGCCCGAAGGCCATGATGGCGGCCATGACCGCAGCCTTGAAGGATTGCGCGCCTATGTCCATGCGATGAAGGCGCTGGGCTGCGACACGATCAAGATTTTGCTGACCAGCGATGAAGGCTTTGCCCCCGGCGGCGCGCAGCAATTGCTCTATACCGAGGAAGAAGTGCAGGCCATCGGGCAGGCGGCGGCGCAGGCGGGCATCTGGCTCGCCTGTCACGCACAGGCCGCCGAGGGGGTCAAGCGGGCGGTGCGCGCCGGTTTCCGCGCCCTTTATCACTGCACCTATGCCGATGAGGAAGCGCTCGACCTGATGGAGGCGGCGCGCGATCGCCTGTTCCATGCGCCCGCCCCCGGCTTGCTCTATGCCCGCTGTCATGAGGCGCAGGCTTTCGGCATCGGCGCGGCGGAGGCGGAGCGCATGGGCGCCGTTTCCGGGCTGGAACAGATGCAGGAGATCATCCCCCAGATGCGCAAACGGGGCATCCGCGTGCTGCCCGGCGGGGATTATGGCTTTCCGTACAACCCCATCGGCCGCAATGCGCGTGATCTGGCGCTGTTCGTCGAGCTGTTCGGGTTTACGCCAAGAGAGGCCCTGCGCGCCGCGACGCTGGAGGGCGGGCAGCTTGTGGATAGGGAGGTCGGCCAGATCCGCGAAGGCTGGCTGGCGGATATCCTGCTGGTCGCGGGCGATCCCACGGCCGATGTGACCGTGCTGCAAAACAGCGAGAACCTGATGGCGATCATGAAGGGTGGGCAATTCCACAAGGCGCCCGGCCCCTTCGCCACCACGGGGGAGAGGCGGGCGGCCTGACGAAACCGGCCATCCACGGCATCGATTGCTTATCGCCAGCGAATGCATTTGCCGGTTTGCACCGCCCTTTCCTACACAGGAGCATCAGGGAAACCATCAAATACAGGCGCGCAAATATATAGGCGCAAAGCCGTGCACAAAAGGAAATGGAGAGATGGCGAACACCGGAAAATATCTGCGCAACGCATGGTATATGGCCGCATGGTCCGATGAGGTGGGGGATGCAGCCATGCTGCGCCGCCGCCTGCTGGGGCAACCCATCATGCTGCTGCGCCGGCAGGATGGCGGCATATCGGCGCTGACCGACCGTTGCCCCCACCGGTTCGCCCCGCTCAGTCAGGGCACGCGTGAAGGCGATGTCATACGCTGCGCCTATCATGGGCTGGGCTTCGACACGCAGGGGCAATGCGTCCACAACCCTTTCTCCGACACCCTGCCCAAGGGCGCGAGCGTCAGGCAATGGCCGGCGCAGGAACGCGACGGGATCATCTGGTTCTGGGCGGGCGATCCCGCCACCGCCGACCCGGCGCTGATCCCCGATTTCGCGTCGATCAACCGCGCTGGCCTGTCCCCGATCAAGGGGTTGATGGGCATGAAGGCGCCCTATCAGTTCGCGACCGACAATCTGATGGACCTCAGCCATATCGAATTCGTCCACAAGGGCAGCTTCGCGGGCAATGGCGTCATTTTCGCGGGCAAGCATGAATTGCGGCAGGAAGGGCAGACGCTCCATTCCAACTGGTGGATGCCCGATGTTCCCGCCCCGCCTCACACCATGGGCCTTTACGAGCCGGGCCTGCCGACCGATCACTGGCTCGACATGCGCTGGGACGCCCCCGCCTCGATGCTGCTGGAAGTGGGCGCCACGCCGACGGGCAAGCCGCGCACGGACGGCATCGTCGTCCATCAGGCCCATATCATCACGCCCGAAAGCGACGAGGCCAGTCATTATTTCTGGGCCACCACCCGGTCCACCGACCATGCGCAGGAAGAAATGGACGCCATGGTCCGCTCGTTGATGGAACAGGCGTTCAACGTGGAGGACAAGCCGATTATCGAGGCCAGCTATGACAATCTCGACGGCATGGATTTCTGGGAGGCGCGGCCGACCTTCCTCGGCATCGATTCCGGCGGCACCAAGGCCCGCCGCGTGGTGCAGCAGATGATCGCCGCGGAACAGGATGCGCTGGAAGCGGCCTGAAAAAGATATGGCCCGAAAAAAGGAAGGGGCGGCGGCCGGAATACGGCCCCGCCCCTTTTTCGTGGCCCTGTTCCCGGCCCTGTTTATTGTCCGTCGGTGATAACCGTCCCGCCATCGATCACCAGATTATGCCCGGTGACGAAGGCCCCTGCGGGCGACGCGAGGAACAGCGCCGCGCCCGCGACCTCTTCCACCTCACCGGGGCGGCGTAGCGGCGTCATCTGCATCCGCTTCGCCATGAAGGCCTCATTGGCGAGCAAGGGTGCGGACAGGTCCGTGCGGATGAACCCCGGCGACAGGGCGTTGACGCGGATATTGCGCGGCCCCCACTCCACCGCCAGATTGCGCGCCAGTTGCGCCACCCCCGCTTTTGCCAGCGCATAGGCGTTGATCGCCGCATTGCCGCGCAGGCCCGACAGGCTGGAAATCAGCACCGCCGCCCCGCCGCCGCGATCGGCGATATGGGGCAGAGCGAGGTTGCACAGCCGCACCTGACTGCGCAGGTTGATCGCCATCACCCGGTCATAATCGTCCATCTCGACCGAAGCGAACGGGCCGGGCTTTCCCGTTATCCCCGCATTGCAGACCAGAATGTCGAGGCCCCCGAAATGATCGATCGTGCCGTCGACCAGCGCGGCCAGTTGCGTTTCGTCCGTCACGTCGGCGGGGATGGAAAACGTCTGCAACCGAAAGCCCGTCGCCGTGCAATCCTCTGCATTTTCGCTGGAGATGACGACTTTCGCGCCATGGTCCTGCATCGCCCGCGCGATCGCAAGGCCGATGCCCCGCGTGGAACCGGTGACGATCGCCACCTTGCCCGACAGATCGAACAGCTTCATCGCGGCCCCGCTCAATCCGGCTTGTCTTCGGGCAGAGGCACGCCATCATGCAGATATGCGGGCGCCTCGATCAGGATGAAGGCGATGCGGCACGGCTTGTCGCTGGTGTTGCGCCACAGGTGATTGGTGCCGCGCTGGATGATGACGCCGCCCTCGCGCACCGTCTTTTTGCGCCCGTCCTCCAGTTCCAGCTCGATCTCGCCCGACATGACGATACCGTAATCGATGCTGTTGGTCCGGTGCATCGGCGATGCCCTGCCCGGCAGCATATCGACGATGCGGATGACCGACCCCTGATTGAGGGTAAGGCCCGCTTCCCGTTCACGCCCGTCCGTCTCGTCATTATTGTCGGCGGGCACCGTTTCGGTGGTCCACATCAACAGGAAAGACGCATCGCCCGAAGGGATCATCTTCGTCGGGGTCACGTCTTCGGATTTGAAGCAGGCGCGGCCATTTTCATCATGGCCGGTCACGACCCGCTGAACCGGAGGCAAGCCGGAGTCACTAAGTCCATAATCGCTAAGTCCGGTATCGCTCACATCTGTCATATCATGTCCTCTTGCCTTGGTTGCAGGGCGCGTTCAGTGCGCGGAGACGACCTGCTGATCGATCACTCCAAAGGGTGCGCGGCCATCGCTCGCGCGCCCTTCCATGCGGACGCGATCCCCGAATTTCATGAACTCCGTACGCGGCGCGCCTTCGTCCACAATCTCGATCCCGCGCCGCTCGGCGATGCAGGACGAACCGATCTCGCGAAAATTCTCGTTGGAAACCGTCCCCGACCCGATCACCGTCCCGGCGACCAGATTGCGCGTACGCGCCGCATGGGCGACCAGTTCATGAAAGCCGAACCCCATCGGCTCGCCATTGGCCGCGCCGAAGCGCTTGCCGTTCCAGTCGACGAGCAGGTCCATGCACACCCGGCCATTGCGCCAGTCGTCGCCCAGTTCATCGGGCGTCACCGCGAAGGGCGCCATCGAACAGGCGGGCTTGGCCTGCACCCAACCGAAGCCGGTCTTCATCTCCGGCCCGGCCAGCGTGCGCAGCGACCAGTCGTTGATCTGCACGACAAGGCGGATATGCTTCATCGCCTCCTGCGCGCTGATCCCCATCGGCACCGCATCCACGATGACGCCGAATTCGCCCTCGAAATCAATGCCCAGCGCCTCATCGGGCAGCGGCACATCGTCCTGCGCACCGTAAAAGCGATCCGATATGCCCTGATACATCAGCGGCAGCCCGGTCTTGATCGCGGTGACGCCCACCACCTTGTCCATCAGCGCGCCATGGCTTTCAAACGCCGATCCGTCGAGCCATTGCCATGCCCGCGGCATCGGCGCCATCACCTGCGTGGGATCGAGCGGCAGCGGGAAATCGCTGATGGCGGAAAGGGCGGGCGCGACCTCGTCCCAACGCTCCATCGCCTCCTGAAGCGTGGCCACGGGCGCGGGCGCATAATGATCGCCATCGGGCGACACCGCGATCAGTTGCCCGTCCTTGCTGCCGTTATTCCATGTCGCCAGTCGCATAGTCTCTCCGCCGCTTATTTGACTTCGGATATTGCGATGAAACAGGCGTCGGCGCGGGTCAAAGTCAATCTATCGATAGGCCGCCTCCATAAATTCAATTTGATCCGCCATGCAGGAGGGCGTCTTTGCCTATCATGGCCCGCCCGTCCGCCTGCGGATGGCGAGCATAGTTGCGATCATAAGCCAAGGATGCCTTCCATGTTCGAACCCTTTCCCGGAAATTATGTCTGGAATCTCGCCACCAATCTGGCGCTGTGCTGCGGCGGCAACCATGGCGAGATCGACGAGGCCAACCGGCCGATCATGGAAGCGGCCAAGGCGGGCGCGGACGCGGGCAGCGCCGCCATGTTCGATAGCTGGATCAGGGTCGCCGATCAGGTCGCGGCCAATGCCGCCGCCGATGAAGCGGCGGGCTATGCGCTGTCGGCAGGCACCAAATATCTGCGCGCATCGGGCTATTATCTCGCCGCAGAGCGGATGCAGAGCCGCGACTATGCGCCGCGCTGGGTCGCCTATGACAAGGGGCTGGATCTCTATCGCAAGGGCAGCGCCCTGCGCGGCCTGCATGTCGATCACGTCGAAATCCCCTATGAAGGCAGCGCCTATACCGCGATTTTCGTGCATGACGGTTCGGGCACGCCCCGCCCGACTCTGGTGTCGGTCAACGGCCTCGATTCCATGAAGGAACAGGTCAATATGGGCGGCCATGGCCTGTCCAATCTGGAAAGGGGCATGAACACCCTGTTTCTCGACCAGCCCGGCACGGGTGAGGCCATTCGCAAGCGCAACCTGCCCGCCGTCTATGATGCAGAGCGCTGGGGGTCGCCTGCCTTCGATTATCTGCTGACCCGCAACGATGTCCTGCATGACCGGATCGGCATTTTCGGCCTCTCCTTCGGCGGCTATCACGCGCCGCGCATCGCCGCCAATGATCCGCGCTATGCGCTGTGCGCGGTGATGGGCGCGAACCATGTCTGGGGCCAGCGCCAGCGCGAGCGCATCGCCAATGAAGGCGAAAACCCCGTCCCCCATTATTGGGATCATGTGATGTGGGTGTTCGGCTTTGACGATCGCGATGCGTTCCTCGATTATGCCGACCAGATCACGCTCGACGGGCAGGTGGAAAAGATCAAGGTGCCGTTCCTCATCACCCATGGCGAGAATGACCGGCAGATCCCGCTGTTCAACGCGCAGATGAGCTATGATCAGGCGGTCAACGCCCCGAAGCGGACGCTGCGCGTCTTTACGGGCGCGGATTTCGAGGTGGAGCATTGCGGCGCCGACAACGGCACCGGCATGCGCGACTATATCGCCGACTGGTGCGCGCAGACCTTCGCGGAAATGGACACCAAGGCGGGGAAGGCCTGATGGCGGACTTCACCTTCCACCATGGCGGGGTGAGCGTGCCGAGCCTTGACGAGGCGATCGACTGGTATGGCCGGGTGCTGGGCTTCGAAGTGGAAAAGCGCTTCTATATCGAGGCCGCCCGCTCGCACGCCGCCATGGTGCGCAAGGGGCCGCTGCGCTTTGAAATCTTCGAGGTGGAAGGCGCCGCCCCGCTGCCCGAAGAACGGCGTCACCCGCCCTCCGACCTCAAGACCCATGGCAACAAGCATGTCGCTTTCCGCGTCGAGGATCTGGACGCCTTCCTGATCGAGATGGAGGAAAAGGGCGCGGATATCGCCTTTGTCGTGCGGGAAAAATTCGGCAAGGGCGCGTTTTTGCGCGATTGTGCGGGCAATCTCATCGAATTTGTGGAGGAGCCGACGCCATGATGTTCACCGATCCCAAAGTGCAGACCGTGTTCGAACGCTATCGCGAGCGCGAGGCCGCCGATCAGGAACGGATGCGGACGCTCGGCCCGCAGGGGTTTGCGGTGCGCGACGAATTTCTGTTGCCCATCGGCGAGGATGCGGGGCGCTTCCTCCACGCGCTGATCCTCGCCCGCCGCCCCAAACGGATATTGGAACTGGGGACGAGCTATGGCTATTCCACCCTGTTCCTCGCCGATGCGGCGCGCAGCGTCGGGGCGCAGGTCGTCAGCATGGAACTGGCCGATTACAAGCAGGAATTCGCGCGGTCCCTGCTGGGCGATGCGGGCCTTGCCGCGCAGGTCGAATTCCGGCTGGGCGATGCCGTGGAGATGATAAAGGCCGATGCGGGGCCGCCGTTCGATTTCGTGCTGCTCGATATCTGGAAGGAACTCTACCTCCCCTGTTTCGAGGCTTTCTACCCCCGTCTGGCGGAGGAAGCCGTGATCGCGGCCGACAATATGATCCAGCCCGCCATGGATCGCCCGCAAGTCCGCCTGTTTCGCGAGTCCGTGCGCGGCAAGCCGGATTTGCAGACGGTGCTGCTGCCCATCGGTCAGGGCATAGAACTTTCCGTGCGCTGGAGCGCGGGCAACGACAAGCTCTGATCCCCCCGCCTCTGATCCTCCTGCGCGACGCCCTCCGCCCTTGCTTTCCCTCGGATAAGGCGCGAAAGAAGCCGCGCAGAGAGGACAGCAACGCATGGCAGAGAAATTCGAACGGCATCGCCAGCCATGGACCCCGGCGGAAATCCAGAAGCTACACACGCTGGCGAAGAAAGGCATGGCGCTCAAGGCCATTGCCAAGGCCCTGACCCGCAGCGAAGAATCCGTGAAGGATCGCGCACGGGCGGACGGGCTGACGATCGCCAAATTGCGGTAAGCCCGCATCCACCGTCCACACCATAAAGGCCCGCTCTCCAACCGGAAAGCGGGCCTTTGTCCGACGCCGTCAGGGGGGAGGAATAGGCGTCAGATGGCGTGTTCATCCTCTTGCGTGATTTCGGCCAGCTTGCCTTCCACCGGTCGCTTGCCCGGCTTCGTCTTGCGATAAGGCTCGAAACTCTTGCGGTCGGCGTCGAAGCTCATGTCCCAGGGAATATCGTCGCCGCGAAAGATCGGCGGCGCGTTGTTCGACCAGAGCAGCGAACCAAAGCGGAAATCCCACGCGCGCGGCACCCAATTATCATCCACATAATCGGTGTCGGCGTGATATTCCGCCTCCCCCGCCTTGCCCGGCATGTCGCAATAATAATAGATGGCCGACGAAATGCGATGCCGCGAAATGCCGCCGGAACTGTTCATGCTGGCGTTCTTCCAGCCCTTCGCCTCCATGATGTTCGCGCCCAGCATCACCTCGTCGATATCGTCGCAGCCAAAGGCGATGTGCATGAACTTGAAATGATCCGGCGCGATCGGCAGGTCGCAATTCACCCAGAAGATCGAGTGATGCTCATAGGTGCCGGCCGCGCGGGCGAAGATACCCGTCCCCTTGCTATGATCGATATAGCGGAAACCCAGATGCCGCTCATAAAATTCAAAGCTGCCGACATAGTCGGGCGAAAAGAACACCACATGGTTGATCGTCTTGGGGATGGCGCGCTGGCGCCAGATGCGATGCTGGTTGAAACGCGGCCATGATGCAGGCGTGTTGACCGGGCTGGCCTCGCTCACCACCTGTTTCTTGGCCCAGACGCGCAGGCCGATCGGCTGGCCATCGGGGCAGATGCAATGGATCGTGCCATCCTCGCCGCGCACCACATTCACCTCGGTCGCGAGGCTCTGCGCGATCCGTTCCAGCGTCTCCGGGCTGTCGACGCCCCAGATGGTTTCCTTGAGGCCATCGCCGGGAAAGGGATCGGGCGACGGCAAACGCGCATCCCCATGGGGATACAGGATCAGCCTTGACCCGGACGCCAGTTGGAACACGGCTTCCTTGTCGTCCGCATGGAACAGCGGCAGGCCGAAATCCGTCCAGAAACGGCGGCTTTCCGCAAGGTCCGAAACCCCGAAAACCACACTTTCAACGCCTAAAACACTCATGACAACTCCCTTCTCCACCCAATATCTATGAAAGAGAGCGGCAGGCGCGGAAAACGCATTTTATGGGGGCCTGCTATTGGCAGGACCGATATGGCAGGCCCCGCTCGGCTCAACTCTTGCGGAACAGGATCGTCAGCAGAAACAGGATGGTGCGGAAATCGAGCAGCTTGAGCGCCGCCCGCGCCTCTTCCGGCGTCACCTTGGCGACCATCGGCATCGCGCCGAATATCTTGCCGCGCACCACCAGCGCATTGCCATCCCGCTCTATCTTGCGGACGGTCATCAATTCCTTGTCCTGCGCGTCGAGTATCTTCATCCCCGCCGCCTTGCTGTTGTTCGTCATTGCACGGCTCCTGCGCAAACCTTGTCGAAATCGATGCCCATATCGTCCATCATCTGGATCGCGGTGGCGCGGCCCGCGCCGAACACGCCGCCGCCCGGATGCATGAAGGGGCCGACGAGATAGAGATTCTCGATCCCCGCCACCCGCAAATTGCCCAGGTCGGGCGTCGGGCGATGGCCGACCGACTGGTACATGAACGGCGCGCAGCCATGGATATCGCCGCGCACGAAACTCGCCGGGCTGTCGCGTTCATGATCGAGCGGGGACCGCACCAGCTTGCCGATGATATTGTCGTCATCAAGGTTGGAGAAGAAGAGGCGGAACTGCCGCAGGCTTTCCTCTGCAATCTCGTCCTTCATGCGGTCCCACGCCTCCGGCCCGCCATCATGGAGGTTGTAGGGCGCGAAGGTCACGCCGTAGAACACCCCTGCCCCCTCCGGCGCGCGGCTGGAGTCGTTGCCGCAATTGTCGCTGCCCGCGATCAGGCGGCGCGGCGGCACCACGCCCCGGCGCAGATGATCGTAATCCAGCAGCATGTCGCGCATGGTGTAGGTCTGGAGCAGTTCGGTCATCACGCCGCCCTCTCCCTCCGGCCAGCGCATCTTCGCCTTTTCCTTCAGCGCCATGTGCAGCAGGTTGATGGAGAAGGTGGAGGGCGTCACGCGCTCCGCCCGCTGCAACACCGGTTCCGGCGTTTCAGAGACGAACTTGCGCAGCACATGGGGATGGATCGCGCCGATGACGCCGTCCTTCGCCATGAAGGTTTCGCCATCGGTCATTTCGAGGCCGACCGCCTTGCCCGATGAAACGATGACCCGTTTCACCTCGGCATTGCAGCGCACCTCGCCGCCGAAATGCTCGATCGCGCGGACCAGCGCCTTGCTGAGCTCGCCCGACCCGCCCTTGGGCTGCGACACGCCATAGGTGTGGATGATCCCCGGCATCAGGAACGCGCCCATGCCGGTGCCCAGTTCGTCGGGCATCTGGAGATTTTCCGTCACCAGGCGGACGATATGGATCTTCAGGCGATCGCTCTCGAAATATTGGTTCACCACGTCGAGCGCGGAACGGCTCATCACGTCGAGCAGGAAGCGCCCTTCATCGGATTGATCCATCATCGCGACGAACGCCCCCATCGGGAACGGCGGCGAGTAAAGGCCGGACATGAACATGGGCAGCACGCTCTGGCTCGCCTCGACGAACTTGCGATAGGCCTCCGCGTCGCGTGGGCTATATTCCGCGATTTCCGCGCAGGTGCGGTCCAGATCCTTCCACGACCGCATGACCGTGCCATCGTCCCATATGCTGACATGCGGCAATTCGGGATAGACATATTCCAGACCGAATTTGCCGAACAGCCCCAGTTCATCCTCGCGCAGCATCGGGTTGCC
Source organism: Sphingobium sp. (assembly GCA_050252755.1). Taxonomy (GTDB): domain Bacteria; phylum Pseudomonadota; class Alphaproteobacteria; order Sphingomonadales; family Sphingomonadaceae; genus Sphingobium. The sequence continues at coordinate 131,748 of JBFWKI010000002.1, read as the reverse complement.
CTGAATCATGATGTGCACATTGCTATGCTCGTCATGCCACCAGCCCGGCGTGATAAGCTCGCGGGTGGAAACCCCGCCGCCGAAATGGGGCTTGCGTTCGAGGACCAGCACCTTCTTGCCGGCCTTGGCCATATAGGCTGCGGCGGTCAGGCCGTTATGGCCGCCACCCATGATTACGATGTCATAACTGCTCATGCCTGTTCTCCGAAGAAAGCGCGAAATCCGGCGATGCCGGGGACGTGGCTGGAACCGCCGCCATCGGACACGAGGACGTGCCCGGTAATGTTGCGCGCCGCATGGGACGCGAGGAAGGCCGCGGCCTCAGCAATATCTTCCGCCTCGCCCAGTTGGTCGCGCAGCGTTTCGGCCTCGACCGTCTCCCGCAGGCGTGGGGGAAAGGCCTCGCGCAGCGCGGGGGTCATCGTCATGCCCGGCGCGACGGCGTTGCAGCGCACGCCATGGATGCCGTGGCTCGCGGCGATGGAGCGCGTCATCTGGATGATCGCCGCCTTGGACGAACTATAGGCGGCCTGAATCATATGCCCTTGCAGCGCCAGATTGCTGACCGTGTTGACGATATTGCCGCCACTTGCGCGCAGATGCGGCAGGGCGGCGCGGCAGGCGATCATCGTGCCGCGCACATTGATCGCATAGGTGCGGTCCCAGATATCGATCGGCATCGCTTCCACATCACCGTCCCGCATCGCGACATCCGGGCCGAGAAAGGCGGCGTTATTGTGCAGGATATCGAGCCGCCCGAACGCCTCCACCGCCTGCACGATCATCGCCTCGGTCGATGCCTCGCTTTCCAGATCGAGCCGGATCGCGATCGCGCCCGGCAGGCTGTCGGCCAGCGCGCTGGCGGCGTCGAAAGCAATATCGGCAACGGCCACGCGCGCGCCTCTGGCGGTCATCAGCCGGGCCGTGGCAGCGCCGATCCCCCCGGCGCCTCCGGTTACGATAGCGGTTTTTCCGTCAAGACGGATCGCGTCGGATTGCATCATCCTCTCCTCGCATTGATCTTTTCGGCAACCTCCATAAGGTGATGCTTCATCAGGATGGAAGACGGCACTTTTTTGTGCCCTCGATATAAAAGAACCTATGAAAGACTTCGACGATTTCCCGGAACTGGACGCAGGCTGCACGGCGGCCCTCAAGGCCCTTTCCTTCGACATGGCGGAACATGGGGCGCAACATGACGCGCCGATCCGCACCATATTCGGATTATTGGGCGACCGCTGGTCGACGCTGATCCTGCTGCTGCTCCATATCGGCCCGTTCCGCCATGCGCTGATGCGCCGCCTGCTCGACCGGCTGAGCGCGGAAGGGCGCATCTCGCAGCGCGTCCTCACCCTGAAGCTGCGCCAGCTTGAACGCAACGGGCTGGTGGCGCGCTCTGTCAGTGACGATGTGCCGCCCAAGGTAGGCTATGCGCTGACCCCCCTTGGCGCGGAACTGGTGGGGGAAACCCATCGCCTGCTGGGCTGGGTGCAGCGCAACCGGCCCCGGATCGAACAGGCCCGCGCCGATTTCGACGCGCAGGACGAATGACCGGCGCATTGGCAAGGCGGTTAGGGCTGAACGGCGAGTGATCTAGCCGTTGCGCCCCTGCTTTGCGGCATGGTCCTGAAACTGCGCGCTCAGTTCCTCGCGGGATATGTCCCGGCGTTTTTCGTCCAGCGAGACAACCCCGGCATCGTCCATTCCGCCTGCGGGCGCACGGGCGCAAGCCACCAGATGTTCCACGATCCAGCGGATCGCGGGATCGTTATTGCTGGAAATATGCCATTGCACCGCCTCGCGGATCGGCGGGATTTCGAGCGGCATTTCCCGCACCGTCAGCGGCAGATATTTCGCGACCCGCATCGCCAGCCGCCGGTGCATGGTCGCGATGCGGTTCGACCCGATCACGAAACCGGGCAGCGACATGAAACTGGGCGCGACGATTTCCACCCGGCGCTGACGCTTTTGCCGCCGCACGAACCAGTCCTCAAAGGCCGAAACGCGCGCCCGCCCGAAACGGGATGTGACATGGCCGAGTTCGAAATATAGTTCCTTCGTCATCGGCCCGGCCATCGCCGGATTGCCGTTCCACCCGACCACGACATAATCATCCTCGAACAAGATCTGGCTGGGGTGGTCGGCCGAAATCGCATAGTCGATGGTAATGAGCAGATCGGTAAAACCCCGCTCCAGCGTTTCCAGCAGGGCCTCGGTCAGGTTCTGGATTTCGAACCGCATATGCGGCGCCTGATGCTGCAATTCCGTGAACGCGGACGCCAGCAGCACCTCGCTCATATAGTCCGACGCCATGATGCGGATGGTGCGGTCCGACGTCGCCGGGTCGAAGGGCGGCGACACCGCGATGGTGGTGCGGATCTGTTCCAGCACGGCCCGCACCGGTTCGACGAGTCCTTCGGCGCGGGCGGTCAGCACCATCTGCCGCCCCTTTTGCACCAGCAGGTCGTCACCGAAATAATCGCGCAGCCGCCCCAGCGCCGAGGACGTCGCCGATTGCGAGAGGCAGATGCGCTCCGCAGCGAGGCTCACGCTGCGCTCGCTCAGCAGCGCGTCGAGCGCCACCAGCAGATTGAGGTCAAGCCTGTCGAACCGCATATCCCGTCTCCACCAGCGCGCGCGCCGTCACCGGCCGTTTATCCGGCGGTGATCACCGCCAGCGCATTGGCGACGAGTTTAGCAGGATCGCCATCATGGGCAAAGCCCGCATGGTCGGCGGCGGGGGTCGCCAGCGGGGGCTGCGCGCCGAAGCCCGCCTCCAGCGCGGCATCGGGCGCATAAGTCACCAGATCGGCCGACACGCCGCATTGCCGGGCGATCTCGGCGGCCAGATCGCCCATGGCGATGCGCTGCGCGGGCAGCGTCACCGCCCGCGTCACCGGCATCAGGCCCGCATCCATGTCCAGCGCATGCACCAGATTATCGGCGCAACGGCTGACCGATTCCGCCCAGATGGTCGCGCCCGCCGATACCGGGCAAACAAAGTCCTCCCCCGCCCGCAGCGCATGGAACAGGTCGCTCATGAACGCCGATTTCATGCCGCTCGGCCCCTTGGGGCGGGCGAGGATGCCGGGCAGGCGCACGGTGATCCCCTCTATCTCGCCGCGGTGGTGCATCATCGAAACGGCCAGTTCCATCATCGCCTTGTGCCCGCCATAGACCATACGCGGCGCGAGCGGCGTGTCGTCATCCACGCCCTGCGCGGGCAGCGGATCACCGAACACCGCGATCGAACTGGCATAGACGATGCGCGGGCGATCCCCGGCGGCCTTTGCTTCCTCCAGCAGGTCATACATGGCGTCGATATTGACCCGGCGCGAGGCGGCAGGGTCCGCCTCCGCCGCGCCGCCCGGCACGGTCGCCAGATGGACGAGCCCGCTGCATCCATCGCGAAAGGCCTCCGCGCGGACCTGCGCGGACCCTATGTCCCCCACGACCGCCCGCGCGCCATCGGGAATGCCGCCCGCCACATTGTCCATGCCCACGACCGGCTTACCCGCGGCGACCAGCCTCTTCACCAGCTGGCGCCCGACAAAACCGCCTGCGCCGGTCACGATAATGGTCATGGGTGGGAATACTCCTGTCTGGTTCAATAACGATCGGGGTAATGACTCCGCACATCCTCGCTAAAGCTGGCGAGCGGATAGGGTAGCATCTGCGCGTTCCATGCATCCCATTTAAGACGCATCGCCTTCAGCCGTTGGGGATCGTCCTGCGCATGATCGGCGCGTTCGCGTTCATCCTGCGCCAGATTGAACAGATGTTCCTTCCCGGCGATCTTCAGATATTTCCAGTCGCCATCGCGCAGCGCGGCCTGATCGTTCCCCTTGAACCGCCAATATAGCGCGCGGTCGACCGGCTCGCTCTTGCCCAGCAGGTGCGGCGCGAGGTTCATCCCGTCGAACGTCCCCGCCTTCGCCACGTCGCCCCCCGCCAGCGCCAGCAGCGTCGGCAGGAAATCCATCGAAACCATCACCTGATCGGATGTCGTCCCCGGCGCGATGCGGCCCGGCCAGCGGATCAGCAACGGCACGCGGATGCCGCCTTCCAGCAATTCGCCCTTCACCCCGGTAAAGGGCCATGTTTCGGAAAAGCGTTCCCCGCCATTGTCGCTGGTGAAGACGACGATGGTGTTGTCCGCCTTGCCGCTGCGGTCCAGCGCCGCCAGCACCTTGGCGACATTCTGGTCCATCGCCTCCACCATTTCCTTATATTTGGCGAGGTTGCCGCCATTATAATGGAAGGACGCGCCAAGGGTCTGGGCGACCTGCGCATCCTCGCGCCCTTCCCATGGCCAGTGCGGCGCATTGAAATGCAGGCTGATGAAGAAGGGCTTGTCGCCCGCCTGCTCGATGGTCTTGACCGTCTCGTCCCCGAACAGATCGGTCAGATAGCCATTGCGCTCGATCGGCGTATCGCCTTCGGCCAGCCCGATGCCGACATCCTTGCCGCCCATCACCATATGATGACGGAAATAATCGGCGGCGCCTTCGACGATGCCGAAAAACTCGTCATAGCCATGCCGCAGCGGGCTATGCTTGGGCGGCTCGCCCAGATGCCACTTGCCGATCAGCTTGGTGTGATAGCCCAGCCCCCGCATCACCGAGGCGATGGTCGGGCGGTCGAGCGGCACCCCGCTCTCCTCCGGCGCGTTCGGCCCCAGCGGTTCTTCAAGGCCAATGGCGAAGCGATATTGATAGCAGCCGGTCAGGACCGCCGTGCGCGTGGGGGAACAGACGGAACTGTTCGCATAGCCCTGCCGCAGATGAACGCCCTGCGCGCCGATGCTGTCGATGGCGGGCGTCTTGATATGGTGCGACCCGGTGCAGGAAAGATCGGCATAACCCAGATCATCGGCCATGATATACACGATGTTGGGCCGCCCCTTGCCGGTCGGCGGGGCCGCCAGCGCTTCGCCCGAAATCCCCAGCATCCCCAGCACGCTCGCGCCGCCCAGAAAAGATCGCCTGTCAACCTGCATCGTCATTCTCCCCTCATCAGCGAAGGCAGGGTGCTTCGCCCTGCCTTCCTTGTCCTGTGTGTACCGCACGGCATGTCCGCGGCAAGGCAGCAGCCCAGTGCTGCCGCCGAAGAATGCCGGGCCGGTGCCGATGCCGCGTCGGCCACGGCACCGGCAGAGCGTTCAGAACTCCGCCGAGAGGCGCAGGCCATAGGTGCGCGGGGCCGTGTAACGGGCGACCGCCATGCCGATGGGGGACCGTTGCGGCGTCGCGACCCGGCGCTTGTCCTCCAGATTATAGATGAAGCCGCTCACCGACCATCCGCCATCGGCCGCGCGCAGGGTCAGGTTGAGGTCCGTCTGCCAATAGGCGCGGATATGCTCGAAATCGAGATATTCGAACGCCCCCCACTGGTCATCACGCCATGCGGTGTTGGCGCTGCCGACCAGTTCGAACGAATCGCCCAGCGGCACGACCTGTTCCACGCCCAGATTGACGGTCCATTCCGGCGAATAGAGCAGCGAGTTGCCGGAGCAGTTGAAGTCCTTCACCGGCGCTCCGCCCGCCATGTCGCCCGTAAGGCTGAACGGGCAGTTGATATTGTCGCGCGGGGCCGCGGTGTAGAGGTGCAGATCGTCATAGGTGGCCTTGAGATACTGCACCTTGGCGTTCACCGTGGTCGTCCGCGTCGGCTTCACGATCGCGTCGATATCAAAGCCCTTGATCGTCGCCTTGCCCGCATTCTCGTTGGAATTGATGAGCGTGCCGCTGGTATCGACCGTGAAATAGGTGATCTGCTGATCCTTATATTTCCACCAGAAACCTTCGAGGTTGAGCTGCACCCGGTTGTCGAAGAAACGGTTCTTCGACCCGACCGTGTAGGCGGTGATGAACTCCGGGTTATAGCGCGACTTGCCCTCGGCAAGCTGGAAGCCGCCGGCGCGATAGCCCGTCTCCACCGTCGCATAGAGCAGGTTGCGCGGCGACAGGTCGAATTCCGCCGACGCCTTCCATGTCAGGCGCGAATAGGTGCCGCTGTCGACCACCGGGTTCCACGTCTTGAGGATGGTGCCGACGCCGTTGGTCAGCGGGAATACCTGCACATTGGGCAGGTCGGTGCTGCCCGGCGCGATCCAGCCATTGGACACCAGCCAGTTGACCGTGTCGCCGGTGGTGAGCAGGTTGGGATAATGCGGCAGGGCGCCGGGCGCCGCGCATCCATTGGCGAAAGACGCGGGCGGCACGATATTATCGGGTGGCGGCGCGCCGCAGAAGGTGATGAAATTGTTGATCATCCCGTCCATGGACTTTTTGTCATGGGTATAGCGCAGGCCGCCCACCAGACGGAACCGGTCGGTCAGATTGGCCGTCAACTGGCCGAACAGCGCCCAGCTTTTCGTCTTGTGCTCATAAGCCTGAATCGGCAGCACGAATTCCTGATTATATTCGTTGTTCGCGCGGATCTTTTCATTGAAATAAAAGCCGCCCAGCACATAATCCATCATGCCCGCCGATCCGGCCAGACGCGCCTCAAGGCTGTATTGCGTGTCGGTTTCGTCGGTATAGGCGGTATTGAACGCCGGGCCATAGAACAGGCTGCTGCCCTTGGACTTGCGATAGGCGGGAAGGATGGTGAACGTGCCGATATCGGTCTTCCAGTTCAGTTCCGCATTCACGCCCCAATAGGTGTAATCCACATATTGCTGCTCGTTCATCGGATCGAGGAAGCCGAAACCGGGCGCGCCCAGTTGCGTCTGCCGCCAGACATTGGCCGCATCCGTATTGATCCCTTCGGAAGAATCGAACGGGCTGGGAACGAATGTATAGTCGCCCGGCGTGAAGGAACCCATATAGCTGTTGCCCGGCCCGACGCCGCCGATCTTCGTCCAGTCCGCACCGATCCGCAGCGACACATCGTCGCTCGGCTCGATCAGGAACTGCGCGCGCAGGCCGCTGCGGTCGAGATCATCGCTGCCGTCGCGGTTGAAGGCGTCGCGCACCTGACGCGTGCCCGCGATGCGCAGCGCGCTGGTGTCGCTGGTCGCCAGGTTCACATAGCCATCGATGCTGACCGCATCATAATTGCCGTAGGAAAGGTTGAAGCCGCCGCTATTGGCGCCCAGTTCCGGGCGGGCGGGGATGATGTTGATCGCGCCGCCGGTGGCGTTGCGGCCGTAGAGAATGCCCTGCGGCCCCTTCAGCACCTCGACGCGGGCGAGGTCGTAAAAGGCGGAGCCGAAGGCGCCCGCCGCACGGGCCAGCACCACGCCGTCATAGCTGGGCGTGATCGCCGGGTCATTATAGCTGCTGCTGGTGATGTTCCCCACGCCGCGCATGAAGATGGACGTGTTGGAGCCGCCGCCATTGGTGATGCTGATGGCGGGCACGCTCTTGGTGATGTCTTCGGCTTTCAGTATCCCCTGCTGCGTCAGGCTCGCGCCGGTAACGGCGTCGATCGCGACGGCAGCTTTTTGCAGGCTTTCTTCCTTGCGTTGGGCGGTGACGACGATATCCCCCAGCCCCGCCGATGCCTGATCGGCGGCGTCGGCTTCCTGTGCGGCAGCCATGCCGGAAGATAGCGAGGTAAATCCGATAATAGCGCTGGTCGCCAATAGGATGCGGCGCATGATACTCTCCCTGAGGTTTTGCTTTGCGCCGATTTTGGACTTGCAGCCCCCCTCATGTCACATTGATTTTCTGGATGCCTGCTATCCATGAAGCGCCGCCGCCGCGCACCTATTCAGGCTTCCGATAGCAGCTATTGAGGCAACGCACTTTTCGGTTCTCACCCGTCCCGATAATCAGAAATCCTGAAAAGCATTTCCTGAGGGGCCTGACAGAATGATTTCCGGCAAGACCATATTGATCGTAGGCGGCGGCGTGGGCGGCATGGCGAGCGCCATCCGCCTTGCCGAACTGGGCGGGCAGGTGACGCTGATCGATCTCGATCCGAACTGGCGCGTCTATGGCGCGGGCATCACCATCACCGGGCCGACGCTGCGCGCCTATAAACGGCTGGGCCTGATCGACGAGATCAAGCGGCAGGGCGCGATCACCAACGGGTCGAGCATATTCCGGTATGACGGCGCACATCTTCAGGACATGGACGAGCCGGCACTGGAAGAAGGGCTGCCCGCGACCGGCGGCATCATGCGCCCGATCCTCCACCGCATCATGCAGGCGCGGGTCAAGGCGCTGGATATCCCGGTGCGGCTGGGCCTGTCGGTCAGCAATCTCGTCAATGCCGATGATGGCGTGGATGTCACCTTCACCAATGGGGAAACGGGGCATTTCGATCTGGTCGTCGGCGCGGACAGCGTCTATTCCGGCGTGCGGCGCCTTGCCTTCCCGCATATGGGGGAGGCCGTGCCCACCGGGCAGGCCTGCTGGCGCATATCCATCCGCCGCCCCCCCCATTTCACGCGCGGCGAATTTTACTTCGGCCATGACTATCCCGCCGGGATCACCCGCTGCGCCGAAGAGATGGTCTATATGTGGATGCTGACCCCGCACATCCCGCGCGACGAACATTATACCGATGAGGAACTGTTCGGCATGCTGAAGGAAAGGCTGGCGGATTTCGGCGGCAATGTCGGCTGGATACGCGACACCATGACGCGGGAGGACTGGATCAACTATCGCCCGCTCGCCGCCGTGCTGCAACCCGCGCCATGGTTTACCGGCCATATCGTGCTGCTGGGCGATGCGGTCCATGCGACGACCCCGCATCTGGCCTCCGGCGCGGGGATGGCGGTCGAAAGCGCGCTGGTGCTGGCGGAGGAACTGGACCGCGCCGATAGCATCGCGCAAGGGCTTCAGGCCTATCAGGACCGCCGCTTCGATCGCTGCCGCGACGTGGTGGAAACCAGCGTCACCGTGGGCAGGATGCAGTTGGAGGGCGGCTCGCCCGAACAGGTCGGCAAGATGATCAGCGAGGCGCTGCATCGCCTTGCGCAGGATTATTGACGCCCCCCGGCCCTGTTCATCTCCCTTCACACAAAGAGAAAAACCGGCGGCGAGAAAAACCGGCGGCCTGACAGGACAGGCCGCCGGTTTTCATCCTTCCCGATCCGGCTCTCATGACCGGGCCGCGCATGGCGCCGGGCAGCCTATTCGGCGGTCCACCCGCCATCGACGACCAGACTGGTCCCCGTCATCAGGGCCGACGCATCGGACGCGAGGAACACCACCGCGCCCATCAAATCCTGAACCGTGCCCAGCCGCCCCAGCTTGATCTTCTCCAGCACGCTGGCCAGAAACGCCTTGTCCTCGAAAAAGGGGCGGGTCATCGGCGTTTCGATGAAGGTCGGGGCGATGGTGTTGGACCGGATGCCATGGGGCGCCAGATCAAGCGCCATCGCCTTGCTCATGCCCTCCAGCCCCCATTTGGACGCGCAATAGAGCGATCGGCGCGGCCCGCCGACATGCCCCATTTGCGATCCCATATGGATGAGCGACCCGCGAATGCCCGCCTCGATCATCCGCCGCGCCACCGCCTGCGCCACGAAAAAGGCAGAGCGCAGGTTGAGGTTCAGCACCGCGTCATAATCATCCTCGGTCACTTCGGTCATCGGCTTGGGGCGGTTGGTCCCGGCATTGTTCAGCACGATATCGAACGGCGCCACCGCATCGAGCGCCCGCGCCGTCCCCGCCACATCGCTGACGTCGAGGCGCAGCGCCTCGGCCTGACCGCCCGCCGCTATGATCGCGCTCGCCCCGGCGGCGATCTCATCCTCGCTGCGGGCGGCGAGCGTCACATGAGCGCCCGCCTGTGCCAGCGCCGCCGCGCAGGCAAGGCCGATGCCCCTGCCCGCGCCCGTCACCAGCGCCCGCCTGCCGTCCAGCCGAAAGCTCGGCGTTGTCGGCAGCGGCTCTCCTGCTGCAACAGCCATGGTTCAGGCCGCCGTCGCCGGGGTGGGTTCCGCCTGCCCCGCATAGGGAATGTTGCGGCCGCCATAGCGGCGCACGCGGACATTGGCCTGCTCGCCATGGCCCGCAAAGCCCTCCAGCGCGCACAGGCGGCTGCAATATTCACCGATCAGGGCGGAGGCTTCATCGGTCAGCACCTTCTGATAGGTGCAGGTCTTGATGAACTTGCCCACCCAAAGCCCGCCGGTATAGCGCGCCGCCTTCTTCGTCGGCAGCGTGTGGTTGGTGCCGATCACCTTGTCGCCATAGCTGACATTGGTGCGGTTGCCGAGGAACAGCGCGCCATAATTGGTCATGTTCTTCAGGAAATAATCGGGGTCCGCGGTCATCACCTGCACATGCTCCGAAGCGATATCGTCGGCGATCCGTATCATTTCCGCATCATCTTCCGCAACGATGACTTCACCGAAGGTTTCCCACGCCTTGCGTGCATAATCGGCGGTGGGCAGGATGGTCAGCAGGCGCTCCACTTCCTTCATCGTTTCGCGGGCCAGCTTTTCCGAGGTGGTGAGCAGCACCGCCGGGCTGTCCGGCCCATGTTCGGCCTGCCCCAGCAGGTCGGTCGCGGCCAGTTCCGCATCGCAGCCGATCTCATCGCAGATAATCAGCGTTTCGGTGGGGCCGGCGAACAGGTCGATGCCGACGCGGCCATAAAGCTGACGCTTGGCTTCGGCCACAAAGGCGTTGCCGGGGCCGACCAGCATGTCCACCGCCCCGATGCTTTCCGTGCCGAGCGCCATCGCGCCCACGGCCTGAATGCCGCCCAGTGCATAGATCGCGTCCGCCCCGGCAAGCGCCTGCGCCGCGACGATGGCGCGCGCAGGCTTTCCCTGAAAGGGCGGCGCGCAGGTGATGACCCGCGGCACGCCCGCGACCTTGGCGGTAATCACCGACATATGCGCGGAGGCCAGCAGCGGATATTTGCCGCCCGGCACATAGCAACCGGCGGCGTTCACCGGCAGATGCTTGTGCCCCAGCACGACGCCCGGAAGGGTTTCGACCTCCACATCCTTCAGGCTGTCGCGCTGGATCTGCGCGAAATTGCGCACCTGAGCCTGCGCAAATTCGATATCCTTGCGTTCCTGCGGGCTGAGGCTGTCGACGCAGGCGTCGATTTCCGCCTGACTGAGGCGATAATCATCGCGGTCCCAGCCATCGAACCTGATCGACAATTCACGCACGGCGACATCCCCGCGCTTTTCAATGTCGGCGAGCGTCGCCTCGACAATATCGCGAACCTTGCGATCGGCATCTGCCTTGGCTTCGGCGGTCGCGCCGCGCTTCAGATAATTGGCCATAATCCTTGTCCTTTCGAGAAACGGCCTTCCCGGCCGCCATGTTTGTGAAAAACCGGAAGCGATCAGAAACCCGTGATCGCCGTTTCGACATGATCCACATCGGGGGCCTGTTTGAAAAACGGCCCCGCCAGGGCGCGCCACGCCTGAAAAGCGGGGGAAGCGCGGAAATCCACCATATGCGCGTCCACGCTATCCCAGCCGACGACCAGCAGATAATGGCCGGGCCGATCGACCGAGCGTTCCAGCCGGAAGCTGCGGCAGCCCGGCGCGCTTTTGAAATGGGCGGCGGCCTCGGCAATCGCGGCCTCGAACGCCTCCGATTGCGCCGGGTCAATTTCGATTCGCGCCAATTCCCTGATCATAGATCGCTCTCCACTTCCTATCGATCGACTCATTTTGTGCATACTTATTCACATAAATTTCGCCGTCACTCAAGTGAGAGTTTTCCATCCCGCCCTGATTATCACAATTTTGTTGAGTATCCGCCAATTTCAGATATGCATTCCTATGCGCAAATAATATGGATGGTTGATCGCCGGACAACCGGCTGCGATGAAGGGCGGGATATGAACGATCGTATTTTCGTCACCGCTCATGATGTCGCCCGCGAGGCCGGCGTTTCCCAATCCGCCGTATCGCGCGCTTTCACCCCCGGCGCGCGGATCGCCGCCGATACGCGGGAACGCATCCTCGCCACGGCGGAAAAACTGGGCTATCGCCCCAATCTTCTGGCGCGCTCCCTCATCCATGGGCGGTCCAATATCGTCGGCGTGGGGGTGGGCGATCTGGGCAACCCCTTTTTCGTGCAAACCCTGCAACTCCTGTCGCACAGCCTTGACGAAGCGGGCCTGCGCCTCCTGATGTTCCCGGCGGAGGGGGGCAAGCGGCCCGAACCCTCGATCCGCGAAATATTGCATTATCGGCTCGACGCGCTGATCCTGCTGTCGGTCGGGCTGTCCTCGACGCTGGCGGAGGAATGCCGCAAGGCGCAGGTTCCCGTGATCCTCTACAACCGCACCACCCGCGATCCCGATTCCTCCAGCGTCGTCAGCGACAATGGGGTGGGCGCGCGCACCATCGCGGCGCACCTGCTGGCGGGCGGCCATCAGCGCATAGCCTTCCTCGCAGGGACGGAAGGGGCATCGACCAATGTGGAACGCGAGGAGGCTTTCTTCGCCTATATGGCGGAACAAGGCGCGCCCGTGCCGCTGCGGGAAAACGGGCAATATCGGATGGAGGCGGCGACGGCGGCCACCCGCCGCCTGCTGGCGCGCGGGGACCGGCCCGACGCGATCTTCTGCGCCAACGACACCATGGCGATCGCCGCCATCAATGTGGCGCGCCATGAATTCGGCCTCGATGTGGGGCGGGAATTGTCGATCATCGGCTATGACGATGTGCCGATGGCGGCATGGCCGGCCTTTTCGCTGACCAGCTATTCCCAGCCCGCGCAGGCCATGGTCGATGAGACGGTGCGCCTGATTCAGGAATTGCGCGCCGACCCGGCGGGGCATGAAAATGTCGTGCTGGAAGGATCGCTCGTCGTGCGGGGCAGCAGCCGGGCCATTGCCCGCCCCCACACCACCCGACCGCTCACCACCTGACCGCTCACCACGCCGTCGCGCCCGCATCCACCGGGATGTCGGCACCGGTCACATAGCGCGCCTCGTCGGAAGCCAGCCACACCGCGCACCAGCCGATATCCTCCGGCTCGCCCAGACGTTGCACCATGTTCTTGGACAACACCTTCGCCTCGAACGCCGGATCGGCCGCCAGATGCCGTTCGGTCGCGGCGGTGCGGATGAAGCCCGGCGCGATGCTGTTGGCGCGGATGCCATGCGGCGCGCCCTCCATCGCAAGCTGCCGCGTCATCGCCAGCACCCCGCCCTTGCCCGCGCAATGGGCAAGCGCGGGCGATCCTTCCAGCGCATGACGCGCATTGGCCGAGGCAAAGTTGATGATCGACGCGCGCCCGCTCTGCTTCAGCCACGGCCAAGCGGCGCGGGTGGCGAGGAACACGATATCGAGTTCGCCCGTCAGCGTCGCCTTCCAGTCCGCATAACGCATCGCCTCGATCCATTCAAATATGGCGAAGGCCGCCGCATTGACGAGGATATCGATCCGCCCATGGACTTCCCCGATCCGCTGGAGAAGCGCATTGGTTTCCCCTTCATCCAGCAGGTCGCATATCTCGCCATTTCCATCGCCTTCACGATCGACGCCGATGACGGTCGCGCCCTGCGCGGCGAACAGGCGCGCGCAGCCCTGCCCGATGCCATTGGCCGCGCCGGTGACGACCGCGACCTTGTCCTTCAGCCGATCAGCCATGGGCGACCGCTCCCTCGACCGTCTGCGATCCCCGGCGAAAGGGCGCAACGGCGGAAATGACGACGCCGATCACCGCGCCCGCCGCCAGCAGGCCAAAGGCCGCGAGCAAACCGCCCGCCCATTGCGCCAGCAGGGTCACGATGACCGGGCTGAGGAACTGGCCGAAGGCAAAGGCGCTCTGCCACAGCCCGGCGCCCCGCCCCCGGATTTCGAACGACAGCAAGCTCATCACCCAGACGAGCAGCGTCGGCAGCAACAGGCCCGCGCCGATCTGGTTGATGAAGCAGCCGATGAGAAATTCCGTCGGGTTCTGCGCGCGACCCATCACGAAAAAGCCGATCGCCAGCGTCGAAAATTCGATCAGCAACAGGCGGCGGACCGGCCAGCGCCCGATGCGCGAATAGATGAAGGTGCCCAGCGGCACGCCGATGCTGGCCACCGAAGTCAGGAAGCCGATGCGGGCGGGATCGCTCAACCCCAGTTGCACAAGGCCGGAGGACGCCTGAATCTGCACCGTGTAGAAGAACACCGATCCATAGACGGTGATCGCCATTATCATCAGCATATTGCCCCAGGGGAAAGCCGACCAACTGCTGTTGTGCGGGGCATGATCGGCCTCTTCCTCCACCTCGACATCGCCCTTCGGCTCCCATGTGAATGCGAGCACGAGCACGAACATCACCACGGCGGAGGAATAGGCCCAGAAGGGCGTGCGCCAGCCGAAGGCGCCCAGTTGCCCGCCCAGATTGAAGAACAGCAGCGCCGAAAGCGAGGCGAAGGCCGTCTGCGCCGCCAGCCATTTATCGCGCGAGGCCCCCCTGAAATAATCGCCGATCATCGTCGTCGAAAGCACCATGATCAGCGCCTCCGCTATGCCGACGCCGATGCGCGAAATCAGGATGGCGGGCAGGCTATCCAGAAAAACCGGGGCCACGCCCACCAGCGCATAAAGCAGAAAAGCCGCGAGCAGCAATTTGCGCCGGCCGAAATAATCGCCCAGCATTCCCGCCACCGGCGACAGGAAAGCGATGCACAGCGCCGGGATCGTCAGGATCATCGGCACCCAATATTCATGCCCCGGCACATCGCTGAATTCCTGCAATAATTGCGGCAGGATCGGCGCCAGCAGCACGATGGCCATGGTCGAAAGCGTAATGGGCAGCAAAAGCGAAAAGCCGGTCATGAAGCCCGGCTTGTGATGACTTGTCATAGGCGTCCTTCCAGAGGGCGAATCGTGAACTTCCGGTCTTTCGGCTGGCCGGTCTTGGGGGATATCAGGCTCTTGCTTCCAGCCGGACGGTTCGGGCCGCTACAGGATCGCCACGGGCAGATCGCTCCCACAGGCGCCCTTGAAAACGAAAGCTTTCGCATCTCCTTTGCTGGTCTTTATATTTTATCGCCCGATATGTTCGCTCCAAAAACCGGGCATCGTCAAATCCATATAATCAAGCCCATCTATTGATCCTGTGGAACCGGCCCCGCTTCCCTGCCCTCTCCGGCCTGCCCCCTCCCGCCTGCCCATGCGCGCCGGAGATATTTCGATCTTTCCCGGCGGTCAGATGATGCCATCTGCATGAAAAATGCTCTATAGGCGCCCCATGCCTGCCCCATCCCCCGCCACGCTGCTGCACGATATATTCGGTTTCGGAGCCTTTCGGGGCGTGCAGGAAGAGGTCATCACCCGAATCATCGACCGGCGGAACACCCTTGCCATCATGCCCACCGGCGCGGGCAAATCGCTTTGCTATCAACTGCCCGCCATGGCGCTGGAGGGATGCTGCATCGTCATTTCGCCGCTGATCGCGCTGATGCATGACCAGTTGCGATCCGCCCGTGCGCTCGGCATCCGCGCGGCGAGCCTCACCTCCGCCGACGCCGACTGGCGCGAGACGCAGGACCGGCTGCTCGCGGGGGATCTCGACCTGCTCTATGTCGCGCCGGAACGGGCGAGCGGCGCGGGTTTCCGCAGCCTGCTGGAACGCTCCCGCCTGTGCCTGTTCGCCATCGACGAGGCGCATTGCGTGTCCGAATGGGGGCATGATTTCCGGCCCGATTACCGCCTGCTGCGCCCGCTGCTCGACGCCTTTGCCGATGTGCCGCGCCTTGCGCTGACCGCCACGGCGGACGCCCACACCCGGCAGGATATATTGGTGCAGCTCGGCATAGCCGGGGACGGGCTGGTCATCTCCGGCTTCGATCGGCCCAATATCCGTTACGCGGTGCAGCCCCGCGACGGCCTGATGCGGCAGCTTGAAACCGTGCTCGACGCCAATCCCGGCCCCGGCATCATCTATGCCCAGACCCGCGCCGCGACCGAGAAGATCGCACAAAGCCTGAGCGGCCGCGGACGCCCGGTGCTGCCCTATCATGCGGGCCTTGCGCCGGAGGTGCGCGCCGCCAATCAATCCGCCTTCATCGCCAGCGAGGACATGGTGATGGTCGCCACCGTCGCCTTCGGCATGGGCATCGACAAGCCCGACGTGCGCTTCGTCGTGCATGCCGGGCTGCCCAAGTCGATAGAAAGCTATTATCAGGAAAGCGGCCGCGCCGGGCGCGATGGCGACCCGGCGGTCGCGACCCTGCTCTGGGGCGCGGAGGATTTCGTCCGCGCCCGCCAGCGCATCGCGGAGGTGGAGCCGGAGCGCCAGCAGGGCGAGCGCGCACGCATATCCGCCCTGGGCGCGCTGGTCGAAACCGGCACCTGCCGCCGCGCCGTGCTGCTCCGTCATTTCGGTGAATACCCGCCGCCCGGCTGCGGCAATTGCGACAATTGCCTGTCGCCCCCTCCGTTCGTCGATGCGACGACAACCGCGCAAAAGCTGCTGTCCGCCGTCTACCGCACCGGGCAAAGCTTCGGCCTTGGCCATATAGAGGCGGTGCTGACGGGCAGGAACAACGACCGGATCACCCAGCGCCAGCATGATCGCCTGTCCGTCTATGGCATCATCGATGGCGAGGAAACCGCGCTCATCAAGCCAGTCGCCCGCGCCCTGATGGTGCGCGACGCGCTGGAAGCCAATGAACATGGCGGCCTGATGCTCGGCCCTGCGGCGCGGCCCTTTCTGCGCGGCGAGGAAATGGTGTCGCTGGTGCTGCCCCCGGCCCGTGCGCGGCGGGGGAAACGCAATGGCCGCAATGGCGAGGCCAACCCCGTCGGCGATCCGCTGTTCGAGGCCCTGCGCGCCTGCCGCCGCACCCTTGCCGTCGAGGCGGGCCTGCCGCCCTATGTGATTTTTCACGACAGCACGTTGCGCGACATGGCGACGAAGCGCCCCCGCTCGCTGGCCGATCTGGCGCTGATTTCCGGCATCGGCGAACGCAAGCGGGAGGCCTATGGGCAGGCCTTTCTGGATGTGATCCAGACCTTCGAGCAAGGATGATTTTCGACGCGGCGCGCGCTTTGCCCGCGCTTTAACGGTTGCGCCGCGCCCCGGAAAAAGAGAAGCATTAGCACATATCCCCGTTCCCGCTTCAGGGATCAGCCCGTTGCTTCACCGGAACCGCATATCTTGGCCGACCACCCCGCTTCCGATCCCCTGCCCCCCGACGCCCCTGTTCCGCCCAAAGCCGCGACACCCGAACCCGCGCCCCCCGAACCCGCGCTGCGTCATGGGCGGGCGGTGCGCGTCGGCTGGCTGATCCTAGGCCTGTGCTGCGTCGTGCTGGGCATCATCGGCGCGTTTCTTCCGCTGATGCCGACGACGATTTTCCTGATATTGGCGGCGGGCTGCTTCACCCATAGTTCGCCCCGGCTGGAGGCATGGTTGCTGAACCACCCGCGCCACGGCCCCGCGCTGCGGGCATGGCGCGCAGAGGGCGCTATTCCCAGACGCGGCAAGCAGGCCGCCTGCCTCGGCATGGCGGTCGGCTATGTCCTGTTCTGGCTGCTGTGCCGCCCCGGCCTGCTGCTGGCGTCCGGCGTGGCGGCGGCGCTGATCGCCTGCGCGGCGTGGATCATCACCCGGCCGCTGCCACGGGCCTCGCGCCGCGACGCATCGGACGCGCGGGAGGAATAGCGGCGGCCCTACCTGTTCGCGGCCCTACCTGTTCGCGACCCTGCCTGTTCGCGGCCATGCTTGTTCAGGGCCATGCTTGTTCAAGGCAGGACTTTACGCTATGGCGCGCGCAGGGCCGGGGTTTCCCGGTTCTACAGATCGCGCCGGTGCCCTGATGGGCTTAATATGGGAACGCGGTAAGAAAAGGGGGAAACCCCTCTTCGAATCCGGGGCTGTCCCTGCAACTGTAAGCGGTGAGCGTGATGCACTTTATTCCCCTCCGTCCATGGATGGAAGGGAATAGCCACTGGGCGAAAGCCTGGGAAGGCCGTGCATCCACGCCCTGACCCGCGAGCCAGGAAACCTGCCGGCGTCTGGTCGCTCTTGCCTGGGTCCAGGGGATGGTCGAGGCACGGTAATTCTCCGTCTGAGCGACGCAAACCGTGCGGCGGGGCCGCATCGGTGCAGGGCAACGGGCGACATGCGCCCGTCCGTCGCCGTGCGCCTGCCGTTTGCGGAACCTGCCGGACAAGGCAGGCCCGAATGGCGAAACCCCGCAGCACCAGAGACAAGCTCGGTCAGGCGCCAAAGGGGTTATATATGCACAAAATCATCATCTCGGCCTTGCAGACGGCAGGGCGAACGGCGGCAGGGCGAACGGCGGCAGGGCTGGCAACCGGACTGGCGGCGGGCGTTTCCCTGCCCGCGCTCGCGCAGGGGGTGGAAGCGCCCTATGCCGACAGCATCGCCAGCGACGCCATCATCGTCACCGCCAGCCGCCTTTCCCTTGAACAGCGCCAGATCGGCAGCGCCGTCACCGTGGTGACGAACCAAGACCTGAAACAGGGCCAGATCATTTTCGTGAAGGACATATTGCAGGACGTGGCGGGCCTGCAAATATCGACCGACCGCCCCGGCGACCTCACCACCGTCAGCGTGCGCGGCTCCGACAGCGATCAGGTGTTGTGGCTGATCGACGGCATCCGCCTGGGCGATCCCAGTTCCATCACCACCCAGTTCCAGCCCGATCACCTGACGTCCCGCGATATCGAACGGGTCGAGATATTGCGCGGCAATCAAAGTTCGCTCTACGGTTCGGACGCGATCGGCGGGGTCATCAACATCATCACCGAGCGCGCGACAGAAGACGGCATCCGCTTCAACGCAGAGGGCGAAGGCGGTTCCTATGGCACGGTCAATGGCGGCGCGTCGGTGCTGGGCAAATCGGGCGCGCTCGATTTCCGGCTGACCGCGACCGGCTACAGCCATGACGGCCCCTCGCTTGCCGATCCGCGCACCGCGCCGCCCGCCATGCCCGTCACGGAAGATGACGGCTATTGGCGCTATGGGTTCAACGGCCGCGTGGGCGTGGCCGCGACGGATACCCTGTCCTTTCAGGCGGTCGGCCTGTGGCAGAAATCCCATACCGATCGCGACGGTTCCGATTTTCTCAGCGGCAGCCAGATCGACAGCGCCGACACGTCCGGCGTGCGCGAATATGCCGGCGCCCTGCAAGCCAATTATCTGAGCCTCGACGGCCGGTTCCGGGCCGACGCCAGCGTCAGCCGCTATGTCGCGCGCCGCCTCTATTTCGGCGCCACCAACCTGCCCGATGGCGATCTCTACAAGGGTACGCTGGACAGCGCGAACCTCAACCTCAGCTATAATGACGGCTCTGTCATCAGCATCGCCGCCGGGGGCAGCTACATCAAGGAAAAGAGCTGGCAGGCGACGCTCGACTGGTCGGCGCTCGATCCTTTCGGCAGCCCGCCCGTGACGATGAAAAATTCGATCGACACCAAGTCCGCTTATGGCGAAATCGCGGTGCGTCCGATCGAGAATCTCACCATCACCGGTGCGGCGCGCATCGACGATAACAGCCGTTTCGGCAGCTTCGACACCTATCGCGGCACCGTCGCCTATGTCGTGCCCGGCGCTTTGGGGGCGGACAGCGTCAAGTTCCGCGCCAGCTACGGCACGGCGGCCAAGTCGCCCAGCCTGTATCAGCTTTACGAGCCTTATTATGGCAATGTGGACCTGCAACCGCTGAAGAGCCGGGGCGGCGATTTCGGCGTGGACATGAATTTCGATCGCTTCTCCGCGCAGTTCACCTATTTCTTCACCAAGATCCGCGATGATTTCGGCTGGGACAATTCGCTGTTCCGTTACATCCAGTTGGGGCGGACCCGTCAGCAGGGCGTGGAAATCGCCTTCACGCTGAAACCGGTGGAGGGCATCAGCATCCAGCAGAGTTTCACCTATCTGGAGGCGAAATCGGATGATGATGAGGATGGCCGTTATCTCGACATCGGCCGCCCGAAACATTCGGGCAGCACATCCGTCACCCTCACCCCGGTCGATCGGCTCTCTCTGACCGCCCGCGCGCGCTATCGCAGCCGTAACGCGTCCAGCTATGGCGGCGTGACGGAGGCCTATGCTGTGGCCGATCTGCTCGCTTCCTATGGCATCACCGAGCAGATCGAACTGTACGGGCGCGTGACCAACCTGTTCGATAAATTCTATCAGATGAGTTACGGCACCAACGCTCTGGGCCGCGCTGCCTATGGCGGGGTTCGCGTCAGCTTCTGATCCGGTCTGCCCGGTGCGGGATGGCGGCCTTGACCGCTGCCCTCCCGCATCCTTCTTCACGACGGAAACGCAGCATGGTCCATCCTTCCGATATCGACCCGCGACATGGCAAGCCCAGGGCGACGCCGCTGGCGGAGAGAGCCGTGCGCGGAAAAGGACGCAACCGGAACATGGGCCATGAGATCCGCTTCCCGTCCCACCGGGCCTATCCCTGCCCATCCATCACCATGGATCTACCGGGAACAGGGGGCAGCAGCAGCGCCCCCGCCCTCCTCCCCCGGTCAGGGCCGCGCCACGGCCTGCGCCATGACCTGCGCCGCCCGCACATAGGCGGGGCTGCCGCATACCGTCCATGCCTGGGGGATGCTGATCCGGGGGATATCGCGCAAAACGGGGTGGTGCAGCATTTCGGTGCCCTGATCGTTCACCCGGTCGGTAGCGCTTTCGACGATCAGATAATCGGGGCGGGCCGCCACCATCTCTTCCAGCGACACGCGAGAAAGCACCGGCTTGTCCAGCCTGCGCGCCAGATTGACCAGCCCCATGCGGTTCATCAGGTCATCGACCAGCGTGCCGGTGCCCGTCATATAGCCGCGCCGCTGATAATAGGCCGCGATCGCCCCGCCGCCCGGCGCCTTGGGCAAGATCGCCAGTTCCGCATCCATCCGCGCGATCAGCGCCTCGCCGCGCGCCTCATGGCCCAGCGCGGCGGCGACCTGCCGGATGGTGGCGACGATATCCTCATACCGCTCCGCCAGCGGCAGATCGAGCGTCGGATAATGCCGCCCCTTCAGCATCATCAGGGCCGCACTGCCGCTGGCGGGCATGCCGATCACCAGATCGGGGTTGATGGTCAATATCTCCTCCGCCGAACCGGCGAGGATCGGCAAGCCCTTTGCCCGCGCCGCTTCGCCCGACATTTCGGGATCGACGGCATAGCGGGTGAGGCCCGCAATCTGGCCGCGATCGGCCAGCGCCAGCACCAGTTGATCCGCGCACAGATTGACCGAGACGACCCGCTGCGGGGCCTTGCCTCCTTCCGCCGCGCCTCCTTCCGCCGCGCCTTCATCCACCACTGGGGCCGCCCCGGCGATGGGCGCAGCCTTCAACGCGCCACCGGAACCCGCGACCAGCCAGCCGCCGGCGCCCATGACCGCCAGCAGGGCCATCCCGGCCGCGACGCCGCCGCACAGGGCGAGGCGGGAACGAAAGAATCTCTTGAGCGGCATGACATCGCCATCCATAGCAACAGCCCCTTGGGATACAAGACTGCCGCAAAACCCGCCCGCACCAGAGGATGATGTGACACACCCCGCCCCCTTTCCGTCGCGTCACCGCCTGTTGATGCCCATATTGCTGGCCCTGTTGCTGATCGCGGCCATCGGATCGCTGGCGCTCGGCCCCGTGTCGCTGACGGCGCAGCGCATCGCGGCGGTGCTGACCGGCCATGGCGACCCGATCGCGTCCACCATCCTGCTGGACCTGCGCCTGCCGCGCACGCTGATCGGCCTGATGGCGGGCGCGATGCTGGGCCTGTCCGGGGCGGTGTTGCAGGGCTATCTGCGCAATCCGCTGGCCGAACCTTCGGTGCTGGGCACGTCCAGTTCCGCCGCGCTGGGGGCGGTGGCGGCGCTCTATTTCGGCATAGCGGAACTGCACGCGCTGATGCTGCCCGCGCTGGCGATCGGCGGGGCGACGCTCTCGCTGGTCCTGCTGTTCGTGCTGGCCGGGCGATCGGAAAGCCCGCTGTCGCTGATCCTTGCCGGCATCGCCATTTCGACGCTGGCGGTCGCGGGCACCAGCCTTGCCCTCAACCTCTCGCCCAATCCCTTTGCCGCGATGGAGATCATGAGCTGGCTGATGGGGTCGATCGAGAACCGGTCGGTCGATCATATCTGGATCGCCCTGCCCTGCATCCTTGTCGGCATGGCGCTGCTGCTGTTCGACGGCCATGCGCTCGACGCGCTGTCGCTGGGCGAGGATGGCGCGCGGTCGCTGGGCGTGGACCTGCGCAGGACGCGCCTGCGGATGCTGCTGGGCGTTGCGATCGGCGTCGGCGGGGCCGTGGCGGTATCGGGCAGCATCGGCTTTGTCGGGTTGATCGTGCCGCATCTGCTGCGCCCCTTCACCGATCGCAGCCCGTCCTCGATATTGCTCCCCTCGATGGTAGGCGGGGCCGCGCTGCTGACGCTTGCGGATATCGCGGTGCGGCTCATCCCGACCGACAATGAACTGAAGCTGGGCGTCGTCACCGCCTTTCTGGGCGTGCCGATCTTCCTCTTCCATCTGCTCAGGGAGCGGCGGCTATGGTGAATATCGCCATCGACACCCTATCGGTTCACCTCGGTTCCCGCCGGGTCGTCGAAGCCGTCAGCACGACCATGCAGGCGGGGGAACTGGTCGGCATCATCGGCCCCAATGGTGCGGGGAAATCGACGCTGGTGCGCGCGATGCTGGGCCTTGCGCCCCTGTCGGGCGGCGCCGTGCGCATTGACGGGCAGCCGCTCGCGTCCCTGCCGCAGCGGGAGATTGCGCGAAAGATCGCCTATCTGCCGCAGGGCCAGACCCTCCACTGGCCGCTGAGCGTGGAACGCCTCGTCGCGCTGGGCCGCCTGCCCCACCTCGCCCCGCTGTCCCGCATCGGCAAGGAGGACCGGCAGATCGTCACGCAAGCGCTGGACCGCGCCGACGCCTTGCCGCTGCGCCATCGCATCGCCACCGAATTGTCGGGGGGGGAGCGCGCCCGCGTGCTGCTTGCCAGAGCGCTCGCCGTGGGCGCGGCGGGGCTGGTGGCCGATGAGCCGCTCGCCTCGCTCGATCCGGGGCATCAGATCGACGTGATGGCGCTGCTGGCGAGAGAGGCGCGGCAGGGCGCCCTGGTGGTGGCCGTCCTCCACGACCTGACCATGGCGGCGCGCTATTGCGACCGGCTGTTGCTGATCGACGGCGGCAGGCTGGTCGCCGACGGCCCGCCCGCCCGCGTGCTGACGGAAGAATGGCTGCGCAGCGTCTACGGCATCAGCGCCCGGATCGAGATCGGCGAGGGAACGCCGCCCGTCATCATCCCGCTCGACCGGATCGAGCGGGAAAGCAGCGCCGGATAATCCGCCTCCCGGATAATCCACCAAAGCGCGCCGCCGCCATCGCCGCCGCCCACCGGGCAAAGCAAACCGCCCCGCCGTCAGGAGACAGCGGGGCGGCGGATTTTTATCAGGAATGACCTGTCAGGAATGACTTGCCGGGAATTGGCCCCGGCAGGCGCGGGGTTCAGGCCTCGCCACGGGCCTCGCGCAGGGAAGGAACCGCCTTGGCCGCGGCTTCCACCGGGGCGATCCGGTCCTCTCCGTTCACATGGCGGATGGCCAGCATCGCCATATAGGGCGCGCTCAGGAAGCGGACCGCCAGCGCCGATGCGCCAAGGAAGGCCAGCAGGGCGAACTCGATGCCCAATATGCTCTGACCGATCAGCGCCAGCACGCCCAGCATCAGGCTGAAAAGGCCCAGCCCCGTTTCCATCCGCGTCGAGGTGAACGGCGTTTCCTTCGTTTCCTCCACCGCGAATTTCGGGGTGCGGCGCCACGCAAGCGGCTTGCTGGACAGGCCCGCCACGCCCGCGACCAATATGGTGTAGGACAGCGACATGCGGGCAACCTCGCCATGGATCATGTCGATCAGCTTGCTGCACCCGGCGAGCCGGTAGCGATGCCATGTCCGCACCATCGACGTCAGCGTCCCCAGACCCAGCAGCAGCCAGACCACATCGGGCACATCGACCGGGGCCATATCGCCGATCAGCAGCGTGATGCTGGTGATCGCAAGGCCCAGCACGGCGCAGATCATGCCGAACAGCACCCGCAGCGGAGCGACGCAGCGCAACACCTCCAGCAGCTTCGTCCAGCCCGGCAGTTGCGGGGCGATCGGCGCGGGCAGGAACAGCCTCCAATAGCGGCGCAACTGCTGCACGGGGCCAGCGGTCCACCGGAAACGCTGTTTCTTGTAATCGTCGAACGTGTCGGGAATCAGCCCCCGGCCATAGGTTTCACCCAGATAGAGGCCATGATAGCCGGCTGAACGCAGCCGCACCGACACTTCGGAATCCTCGGTCAGGCACCATTCGGCCCAGCCGCCCACCTTGCGCAGCGGCTCGGCGCGCAACAGGCACATGGTCCCGATGGTGAACGCGCCGCCATATTCGCTGACGCCCGGCATATCCACCTTGTTATTGGGCATATATTCCCAATAGCAGGCGGTCAGATAATCGCTGCCCTCATAGCCGCAATAATCATGCGGGGTCTGGACATAGGCGATTTCCGGGTCATCGAAAAAGGGCACCAGCCGCGAAAGGAAATCGGGCCGCGCCTGATAATCGGCATCGACGACGGCGACGATCTGGGTATCGGGCGCCATCACCGTCAGGCAGAAATTGAGCGCGCCCGCCTTCGCGCCGGGCAGCGGCGCCTTGTGGAAGAAGCGGAACACTTCCTGGCCCAGCCGCTCGTTGAGGACCGCGCAATGCTCCTCCAGCGGACGCCAGAGCGCCTCGTCCTTCGTATTATTGTCGCAGACCAGAACCTCGAACGCCTGATAATCCTGCGCGGCGAGGCGATCCATGGTCAGCTTCACGACTTCGGGCGGTTCGGCATAGCAGGGCAGATGCAGCGAAACCTTGTAATCGCGCATGCCGCCCGCGACCTTGGGCGGAGCGATGGGACGGCGCCATTGTTCATGCGTCAGCACCGATTCGCGGGCGAAACGCTCTGCAAAATCGAGCACATAGACGATGACCGCGCTCGCCAGACCGGCAAAGCCGAGCACCTGCACCCAGATATCCACCTTCGCTTCGATGATGAACAGCGATGCCCACAGGGTAGACACCAGCATCGCCAACGGCTGCACCGTCATCCACAAAATGCCGGGCATGCTCAGGCGGTTGACATAATAGCGCATCACCGCCGCCACGTTCAGGAACAGGACGAAGATCAGCAATTGATCGACCAGATGCCCGGTCAGCAACGCCGTCACCAGCACCGCAGCACCCGAAGCGCCGAAAATTTCCATCATTTCCTGGGAATCCGGCCGCGCCATGCGATGCGGCACCGTCACAGCACGTACCGCCAGTAAAGCGGCGATAAATGCCATGACGGCCAGAAACACCAGAGAGGAATCAAGGAATTCCCGTGACAAATTCATCATTGCATTCCTATTTTACGCCGGAGGCGATCCTGCGAACGTCCCGCCACTCATCTTTCCGCCCCTGCCTGTTGGAAAACAGGGAAAGGCGGGCGACAGGCGGGTCGAATCAGGATCATACCCCACACTCAGCTAACTCGGCTGGTTCAACGATCCGTTTCCTGTCCAGTTCCTTCTTCCCGGCCCTCCGCGCAACCCGTCCCGGCTCTGTATATCGCGGTGGACAACCGGTTCACCCCATAGTTATCCTTCCGGCCGGACGGGTTTTCCCGTCACAATGGCAGTGGGGTACATAGTCATTATCACGCAAAAACAACAGGCGCATATCCGCATGGGACATATCGGGAAGGCGCTGCTGGCGATTCCGCTGCTGGCATTATCCCTGTCCGGCCCATGCAAGGCGCAGGCCCGTGCGGCGGAAGAAGCCGTGGCGGACGAAGAAGAAAGCGTCGCAGGGCTTTACCGGGCGCAGGGCGGGCCGGACATGGCCGCCTATCTGTTGATCGGGCCAGACGGCCGCTTCGGGTTCGAGCTGTTTGCCGGGGCGATGGACCTGCGGGCGCAGGGGCAATGGGAAGCAGAGGGCGCCGGCCGGATCGTCCTGACCACCCGGCCCCGCCCCCGCCCGCCCGAACTGCGAGTCGAAACCATGGCCGAGCGGCCCGGCCAGCCCCTCCGCATCAGGGTCACTCTCGCCAATGGGCGCGGATTGCAGGGGATAGACTTTCGCGTCGGTTTCGACCGGGGCGAGATGACGGAGGGCTATACCCAGTCCGACGGGTGGGAGAACGACCCTTCGGACAAGCGCCGCCCGCTCTGGATCGAAATGGAAGAGCCGATCTATGGCGCAAGGCTGGCGCGCACGCCTGTCACCGCCGGGGCCAATGATCTGCATGTCATCCTGACCCCCCAATGATATGGGGGTGATGGATTTCAACCGGACCTCCGCGACCTTCGGCGAGGGCCGCCTGACCATTTACAGCGGGCAGGGAGAGATAGGCTTTGTCCGCGAGGACGAGGGCAGCGAAAAGCGGGCGGGGGAAAAACGGGCGGGGGAAAAAGCCGAAGAGCCGGAAGCGCCCTGATCCGGCCATCCTGATCCGGCCTCTAGCGCCCTGCCCCGCCCTCGCGCCGTGGTTTGCGGATCAGATATCGATAGACGCCCGTGCAGTTGATGCCGAGCAGCGCCACATTCTGCCAGCCAATGCCTTCGCTGTCGGACTGCCCGAATCCCCAGAGGATGAGGGCGAGGGAACTGGTGACGAACAGCACGAACGCCCAGCCCGTGACCCGGCGCCCCAGGTCGAGCGAAATGATCAACGCCGCCAGCACAGCGGCCACCGCGCCATAATATTGCAACGCATCCAGCATCGCCCGTCCCCCTCTCCCGTCATGAGTTGCAAGGGGATACGCTCCGGCGGCGGGAAAGGTCCGCATCCTGCATGAGCCAACCGACCCATCCCCTTCCATGGATAGCGATTTTCAATGTCTTATGGGTATTTTCTCATGCCGTTCATGAAGTTCCGCCAGCGATCCGCGCACGGTGATCCATCATGGTTCAGCCGGTAAAGCCCATGAAAAAAGCCGCCCCGGCAAGGGCGGCGATTTTCATGCTATCGGGGAAGTCAGAAAAATCGGGTCGTTCAGATATCGTCGCCCAATGCGCCTTTCACCTTGCCGGCCAATTGCTGGGCCTTGCCCTTCAATTCCTGTGCGCGGCCTTCCTCGCGGGTTTCGGGTTTGTCGCTCTTCTGCTTCACTTTGCCAATCGCTTCATTGGCATTGCCTTTGATCTTATCAACAAATTCACCCATGGGGCTTCTCCTTCCAGTTGAACAGACAAAGAAGAAACCGGCCGGGCGCGGCATCGTTCCCTCCATGCCCGCCGCTTCGCGACGAACGGAGGAAGAAAGAGACGAACGGCTCGCCGCCCGTCCCGGCCCTCATCTTCGGTCTTGTTCAGATCAATCCGGCAAGCGGGCTGGACGGATCGGCATAGAGGCGCTTGCCCATGCGCCCGGCGAGATAGGCCATGCGCCCGGCCTCGACGCCCGCCTTCATCGCGCGGGCCATCAGCACCGGGTCTTTGGCCTCGGCGATCGCCGTGTTCATGAGGACGCCGGTGCAGCCCAGTTCCATCGCCTCCGCCGCCTCCGACGCGGTGCCCACGCCCGCATCGACCAGCACCGGCAGGCTCGTGCCCTCGACGATCAGCCGCACCGTCACGCGGTTCTGAATGCCGAGGCCCGAACCGATCGGCGCGCCCAGCGGCATGATCGCCACCGCGCCCGCATCCTCCAGCCGCTTGGCCGCGATAGGATCATCGACGCAATAGACCATCGGCTTGAAACCCTCCTTCGCAAGGATTTCCGTGGCCCGCAGCGTTTCGACCATGTCGGGGTAGAGGGTGCGCGCCTCGCCCAGCACCTCCAGCTTCACCAGATCCCAGCCGCCCGCCTCCCGCGCGAGGCGCAGCGTGCGGATCGCGTCCTCCCCGGTGAAGCAGCCTGCGGTGTTGGGCAGATAGGTGATCTTCCTGGGGTCGATATAATCGGTCAGCATCGGGGCCTTGGGGTCGGACACGTTGACGCGCCGCACCGCCACGGTGACGATCTGCGCGCCCGACGCCTCGACCGCCGCCGCATTCTGCTCGAAATTCTTATATTTGCCGGTGCCCACGATCAGGCGCGAACGGAAGGTCTGGCCCGCCACCGTCCAGCTGTCATCGGCCCCGGCGGCATGATCGCCGCCGCCCACGAAATGCACGATTTCCAGTTCGTCGCCATCCTCCACCAGCACATCGGCCAGCGTGGAGCGCGGCACCACCTCCAGATTGCGTTCCACCGCGATCTTTTCCGGCACGAAGCCCAGTTCGCTCGCCAGCTGGGCAAGGGTCAACCCCTGCCGCACGCGGCGATGCTCGCCATTCAGATGGATGGAAATCGTACCGTCGACCGTCACCGAAAAACGCCTTCCCCAGAATGATTTCAACGCGGGCGGATCGCTTCACCCGCCCCGAAACCACAACCAACAACGAGTATCCGGCCCTTCGCGTCTTTCCGGCCCGACGCCCGTGAACGGCTGGACCTGACGCGCAAAGCCTCATATCAAGGCGCTGCATATAGGCACTGGGATCATCATCGCAACAGCGAGACTGAACAAGCAGGGGAAATTTATGAGCGACGCCCGGAAGATATTGGTGCTGAACGGTCCCAATCTCAACCTGCTCGGCACGCGGGAACCGGAAATCTACGGCTATGACACGCTCGATGATATCGCCGTCCGCATGGAAGACGTCGCTTCGCGCGATCATGTGGAGATTGATTTTCGCCAATCCAATCATGAAGGCCATCTGATCGACTGGCTGCACGAGGCGCAGGCCGAAGGGGTGCACGCGGTCATCCTGAACCCCGGCGGCCTTACCCATACGTCGGTCGCCCTGCTCGACGCGATCAAGGCGATCAAGGTGCCGGTGATCGAGGTTCATCTTTCCAACCCCCATGCGCGGGAGGCTTTCCGCCATAAAAGCTATGTCGGCATGGGCGCGAAGGGGACGATCGCGGGCTTTGGCCCCCTATCCTACATGCTGGCGCTGGAGGCCGCTCTCGACCTGTGAAAAGGGCGCCCGCGCCCTGCCCGGCCCTGCATGCGCCGGGGGGAAAGGGTCAACTAGCGGTTGCGCTGAACCGGAAAGCGCAATAGTCGCAGTGACCATCAAGCAAACAGCTATCCCATGATCTGAGGGACATAATGAACGACAAACATGAAAAGGGCGCGATGCAGATAGACGTCAATCTGGTGCGCGAGCTGGCAGAGATGCTGGACACCACCAACCTCACCGAGATCGAGGTCGAGGATGGTGATCGCAAGATCCGCGTCGCGCGCAAGGTAGAGGCCGTTGCCGCGCCGGTATACGCCCCAGCCCCGGCAGCCGCGCCCATGGCCGTCGCGCCCGCCACGCCCGCAAATGACGCCCCGGCCGCCACAGTTGCCGCCAATGCGGTGAAATCCCCGATGGTCGGCACCGCCTATCTGGCGGCCGAACCGGGCGCGGCCCCGTTCGTCAGCGTCGGTCAGGCCGTGAAATCGGGCGAAACCCTGCTGATCGTCGAGGCGATGAAGGTGATGAACCCCATCACCGCCACCGCCGCCGGCACGGTGCGCCAGATCCTTGTCGAAAACGGGCAGCCGGTTGAATTCGACCAGCCGCTCGTCGTGGTCGAATAAGGCCGCCTGTCCGATGTCGATAGAGAAGCTGCTGATCGCCAATCGCGGTGAAATCGCGCTGCGCATTCACCGTGCCTGCCATGAAATGGGCATCAAGACGGTGGCCGTGCATTCCACCGCCGACGCCGACGCGATGCACGTCCGCCTTGCCGATGAGGCCGTCTGCATCGGGCCTCCAGCGGCGCGGGACAGCTATCTCAACATCGCCAACATCATTTCGGCGGCGGAGATTTCCGGCGCCGACGCGATCCACCCCGGCTATGGCTTCCTGTCCGAAAACGCCCAGTTTGCGGAAATTGTGGAGGCGCACGGCCTGATCTTCGTCGGCCCCAAGCCCGAACATATCCGCATCATGGGCGACAAGGTGGAGGCGAAGCGCACCGCGGGCGCGCTCGGCCTGCCGCTCGTCCCCGGTTCCGATGGCGCGATCACCGATGTGGAAGAGGCGAAGAAACTCGCCACCGAAATCGGCTATCCGGTGCTCGTCAAGGCGGCCTCCGGCGGCGGCGGGCGCGGGATGAAGGTCGTCCCCGACGGCGACAGCTTTGAAAGCCTGATGGGTCAGGCCAAGAGCGAGGCCAAGGCAGCGTTCGGCGACGACACCGTCTATATGGAAAAATATCTCGGCAACCCGCGCCATATCGAATTTCAGATCTTCGGTGATGGCAAGGGCAATGCGATCCATCTGGGGGAACGCGATTGCTCGCTCCAGCGCCGCCATCAAAAGGTGCTGGAAGAAGCGCCCTCGCCCGTCATTTCCGCCGATGAACGCGCGCGCATGGGCGGCATCGTCGCGAAGGCCATGGCCGATATGGGCTATCGCGGCGCGGGCACTATCGAATTTCTGTGGGAAAATGGCGAATTTTACTTCATCGAGATGAACACCCGGCTTCAGGTCGAACATCCGGTGACGGAGATGATCACCGGCGTCGATCTGGTGCGCGAACAGATCCGCATCGCGGAAGGCAAGCCGCTGTCCGTCGCGCAGGAGGAACTGCGCTTCACCGGCCATGCGATCGAATGCCGCATCAATGCCGAAGACCCCCGCACCTTCGCGCCCTCGCCCGGCACGGTCGCCAGCTATCATGTGCCCGGCGGCATGCATGTGCGCGTCGATAGCGGCCTGTATCAGGGCTATAAGGTGCCGCCCTATTATGACAGCATGATCGGCAAGCTGATCGTCTATGGCCGCACCCGCGAAGGCTGCATCATGCGCCTGCGCCGCGCGCTGGAGGAATATGTGATCGAAGGGATGAAGACGACCATCCCGCTGCATCAAAAACTGCTGGACGATCCCGATTTCCAGAATGGCGATTATACGATCAAATGGCTGGAAGACTGGCTGGCGCGGGATCAATGACCCGATAGCGAAACGGCAAGGGAGCAGGCAGGCATGCAACGCGGAAAGATCGTTTTCACCGGCAATTTCCTGGACTATTTCATCAAGTCCCTGCTTCTTTTGCTGCTGTGCATCGTCACTTTCGGCCTCGCCATTCCCTATTATGCCTATTGGACATTCAAATATTTCTTCACCAACATGGAAATAGAGTTGTACGAACGATGAAAGCGACCATCTGGCACAATCCGCGCTGCTCCAAATCGCGTGAGGCGCTCGCCCTGTTGAACGAGACGCCGGGCGTCGAGGTGGAGATCGTGGACTATCTCAAGGCCCCGCCCTCCCGCGCAGACCTCGCCGCGACCTATGCCAAGGGGGGCCTTTCCCCCCGCGAAGGCCTGCGCCAGAATGAGGAAGGCGCCAAGGCGTTGAAAGACGCCGATGACGATACGATCCTCGACGCCATGGCCACCGACCCGATCCTGATCGAGCGTCCGCTCGTCATCACCGAAAAGGGCGTGCGGATCGGCCGTCCGCCGGAAAAAATCCGCGAGATACTCTGATCCATCGCCCGGATGCGCGCAACAGATGCGGGCAACGGATGGGCGGCTTTTGCCTCATTCCGGCTGCTTGCCCTGCTCTGGTGGCCCGCCATCCTGTCAACAAAATGTCATTCGACTGTCATCAACCTGTCATTTTTCTTGCCTAGCACCTTGCCCGAACATAGGGGGCAAGGGTAGCCTCCGGCATGGGCAAGGAAACGACACTGGCTACGATCGCGGTCTACAGCCTGAAGGGAGGCGTAGGCAAAACCACATTTGCCGTGAATCTCGCCTGGGCATCAGCCAGAAACAGCAGTCGCCGGACCCTGATCTGGGATCTCGACCCGCAGGCCGCCGCCACATGGATGCTGTCCGCCGATCGCAGCGGCCGGGATGAAGCGCAGGCGATCTTCCGCAAGGATGTCGATGTCGAGGCGCTGATTCGCCCCACCACGGTCGAGGGGATCGACCTGATCGCCGCCGACACCTCCCTGCGCGGCCTTGACCGCCTGTTTTTCGAGATGGGCAAGAAAAAGCGGCTCGCCCGCCTGATCGAACGGCTGGGCAAGCGTTATGATCGCATCATCCTCGATTGCCCGCCCGGCCTGACCGAAACCAGCGAGCAAGTGCTGCGCGCCTGCGATATCGTCGTCGTGCCGGTCATCCCCTCCCCGCTCTCCCAACGCGCCCTTGGGGAGGTCGCGCGCTATCTGGTGCAGAATGACGGGGGCCATGCGCCTATCCTGCCGGTCTATTCGATGGTGGATCGCCGCCGGCGCCTGCATCGCGACGCCATGGCGGAAAACCCCACATGGCCGACCGTCCCGATGGCGAGCGCTGTCGAAATGATGGCGTCCAAACGCCAGCCGATCGGGGAATTTGCCCCCACCAGCCCCGCCGCGCGCGAATTTTCCTTCCTGTGGCAGGCCATCGAGCGGCGGCTTTCAAAAAAATAACCGGCAAAAAAATAACCGGCAAAAAATAACTGCCCCCAAAATAACCCGGCCAAAAGATAATCGGGCCGCAGAATAACCGGGGCACGCCCGTTTCATTCCCCCAATTCGCGCCCGTGCGCCATCGATCCCTTGCCCATGCCGGGGCAAGCGCCATGCCTCCACCCCCACGCATTCATCAAAATTTAATGATGCGGTCACGGAGGGGACACCAATGCGCAACACCCCCGTCACGCCTGTCTGCCAGAGCGATGATCGCGGCCATACGGGCCGATCAGACAAACAAAACTGGGAACGGGAATACCATCATGTCTCATCTTACTGATGCGGCGCGCGCACCCTATCGCGACGCCGAAACCTATGTCGAACCGGAAAACAGCATCGAAGCCATCGTCGCTGCCAATCCGTCCCGCCGCACAGTCCTGAGGAACAGTCTGTTCGGCCTCACCATGCTGCCGATGTTCGGCGCTCTCGCCGCATGCGACGATGATGACGACGACAACACGCCGACACCCACCCCGACGCCGACACCGACCCCCACCCCGACGCCCAGCTATGCGGTCAATTTCACCTCCGTTCCGGCCAATATGGACGACACGGTGACGGTGCCGTCCGGCTATAGCACGCAAGTTCTGCTGAAGGCGGGCGACGCGATCGAAAGCGGCGCGGATTCCTATTCCGGCAGCTACCCCACCCCGGCGCAGGCCGAAAAATGGGCGGGCGGCAACCATGACGGCATGGAATATTTCGAACTGGACGGCGTCGATCCCAACACCGGCGGCCTGCTGGCGATGAATTTCGAATATCCCGATTTCAACATCCTGATGTCCGGCGATTATGACCCCGTCACCGCGACGGCGGACCAGAAGGCGCTGACCCTTTCCGCGGTCGGCATCGGCGTGGTCGAAATCGCCAAGGGCAGCGACGGCGTATGGGCGGTGAAGGCCGATTCCCAGTATAACAAGCGGTATACCGGCAACAGCAGCTATCGCGCGGGCGGTCCGGCCGCAGGCCTGCTGTCGGGCACGATCAAGGGCATGCTGAACAATTGTTCCAGCGGTCATACCCCGTGGGGCACCTATCTGACCTGCGAGGAAACCATCAACAATTACTGGGATCTGGATCAGCCCCCCCATAATTATGGCTGGGTGGTCGAAATCGATCCCTATCTGGAACTGGCCGAGCCGACCAAGCGCACCGCCATGGGCCGCTTCAACCATGAAAACGTCGCCTTCATGACGAATGACGACCGCCGCGTCGCCTTCTACATGGGCGATGATTCGACGCCGGGCTGCATCTACAAGTTCATCCCGTCTCGCGCCTACAGCGCCGACAACCGCGCGGCCAATATCGACCTTCTCGATTATGGCACGCTCTATGTCGCGAAGTTCAACGGCAATGGTTCGGGCGAATGGATCGAACTGACGCAGGGCAAGAACGGCCTGACCACGGGCGCTCAGGATCCCGGCAATGTCAGCCAGTTCGACACCCCTCCGGCCCCCTCGTCGATCGATTTCAACAGCCAGGCCAATGTCCTGATCGATACGCAGGCGGCCGCGCGCGTCGCCGGCGGCACCGTGATGGATCGCCCGGAATGGATCACGGTCGCGCCGGACAACAGCTCGGTCTATGTGACGCTGACCAACAACAGCAGCCGCGTCACGACCGACGCCGCCAATCCGCGCCCCACCAACCGGCATGGCCACATCATCCGGTTCAGCGAAGAAGGCAATTCCCCGCTGGCGATGACGTTCAGCTGGGAAATGTTCCTGCTGGCGGGCGATCCGGCTTTCGCGGCGGGCGGCGCCAATCTGACCGGCGACATCAACGGCGACACCATGTCCAGCCCGGACGGCATCCGTATCGACCCGCAGGGCCGCCTGTGGGTGCAGACCGACCACAGCGTGCCGGGCAGTTCCGGGGTCAGCGGCGTTACCATCGAGGACGTCACCGGCCATAATGCGATGTTCCACATCGACCAGAGCACGAAGAAATCGACGCGCTTCCTCGTCGGGCCGGAAGGCTGCGAGATCACCGGCCTTGCCTATACGCCCGATCTCAAGACCTTCTTCGTCAACATCCAGCACCCGACCGGCAACTGGCCGATCGCGGGCGAGGAACCGCGTTCCTCCACCGTGGTCGTGACGCGGGACGACGAGCAGCCGGTCGGTAACTGACCAATCCCGCTGAACAGCGGAAGGGATAACGACAGGGCCTTCGGGAAGCCATTTCCGGAGGCCCTTTCCATTGAGGGCCTTGCCCGGTGCCCCGCTGGCGCCCGGCCCGCTAAAAGGCTTTTGCGATAGGGATGGCGATGACAATTGCTATCCCTGCCGTTGCGAGGAACCGCTCTCCCCCAAAGACCGAGCAGGCCACTATCAAGGAAAAACTTGAGAGTCTGGGCTATACGGGCTGGGATGATATGAAATCAGCCCTATCATCAACCGAAATGGGAGATTGACGACGCCCGCAAGGGAGAAGGCCCCCGCTACGACGTCGATCCGGAACCGCAAACTCTGCGGGTTCTTCAGGAGGAACCGGACGACCGAGTCGCGGCGGCAGGCAACCCGGGACCGACGCTCGTCAGGCAATTGCCGCTCACCACCGACAGGTCAAGCGCCCGAACCGGCCTGCGCGGCTATCCTGACAGGAGGATAGCCCACCCGCCACCGTCCAGCCGATCAGCCGAGCGCGGCCTGCTTCTCTTCGGCCAGCCGGTCGATCTCGGCGCGGCTCAGTTTTTGCGCCTGCGTTTTCAATTGCCCGCAAGCCGCCGCGATATCCCGCCCGCGCGGGGTGCGGACCGGGGCGGAGATGCCGCCTTCGAAGATGATGTCGGAAAACCGCCTGATCCGTTCGGGCGTCGAACATTCATAGGGCGCGCCGGGCCAGGGGTTGAACGGGATCAGGTTCACCTTCGCGGGCAAACGATATTTGCGGATGAGCCGCACCAGTTCCCGTGCATCCTCGTCGCTGTCGTTCTTGTCCTTCAGCATCACATATTCGAACGTGATCCGCCGCGCATTATTCGCGCCGGGATAGGCGGCGCAGGCGGCCAGCAAGTCCTCGATGCCATATTTCTTGTTGATGGGGACGATCTCGTCGCGCACATCCTTGGTGACGGCATGCAGCGACACGGCCAGATTGACGCCGATTTCCTCGCCCGCCCGCTCCATCATCGGGATGACGCCGCTGGTGGAAAGCGTGATGCGCCGCTTGGAAAGCGACAGCCCGTCGCCATCCATCACCACCTTCAACGCATCGCGCACATTCTCGAAATTATAGAGCGGCTCGCCCATCCCCATCATCACGATATTGGTGAGCATCCGCCCATCGGTGCTATATTGCGGCGCGTCGTCCGCTTCCTCATCATCGATCGCGCCAGCGCCCGCCCCTATAGACGCCATGTTCCCCTTCGGCCATTCGCCCAGCGCATCGCGGGCCAGCATCACCTGCCCCACGATCTCGCCCGGCGTCAGGTTGCGGACAAGGCGCATCGTGCCGGTATGGCAGAACCTGCAGTTGAGGGTGCAGCCCACCTGCGAGGAAACGCACAGCGTCCCCCGGTCCGCATCGGGGATGAACACCATCTCATAATCCTGCCCGTCATCGGAACGGAGCAGCCATTTGCGCGTGCCGTCGGAACTGACCTGCGCCTCCACCACCTCCGGCCGCCCGACGACGAAGCGCTCCGCCATCCAGCCGCGCATCGGCTTGGCAAGGTCGGTCATATTGGCGAAATCGGTTTCGCCGCGATGATAGAGCCAGTGGAACAACTGCTTGGCGCGCAGCTTCGCCTGTTTCGGGTCCAGCCCCTTTTCCGCAAGCTCCGCGCGAATCTGGTCGCGCGAAAGGCCCATCAGGTCAACGCGACCATCCTCGCGCGGCGTGATCGCGCGCGGCACCGGCACGGGGTCGATATGTCCAGGGATTTGCATGTGCGCGGCCTATAGCCACAAATGCGCGCAACCGCCAGCCTTTTCAGCCGTTATGCCTGCACAGCCGGAGGGTTTTCGCCATGGACCGTTTCTTCACCCGCATCGCCACCAGCGTCGCATCGGCCGTCGGCCAGCCATGGGCGTTCATCCTCGCCTTCGCGTTCATCCTCGGCTGGGCGGTATCGGGGCCGGTTTTCGGCTTTTCCGACACATGGCAACTGATCGTCAACACCTCCACCACAATCGTCACCTTCCTGATGGTGTTCGTGATCCAGAACAGCCAGAACCGGGACGCCGCCGCGATGCAGGCCAAGCTGGACGAGTTGATCCGCGCGACGCGCCATGCCCGCAACGAATTTATCGGCATCGAGCATATGACCGATCAGGAGTTGGAAAAAATCCGCAGCGCGCTGGAAAAGGAAGCGGGCGAATCCGGCGAAGAGGATCATCAGGCCGGGCATATCTCCATCCGGCACCTGATCGACCGCTTTTAACGCATTTTCGAGGCAGGCGGAATCACCCACCGGAATCCATGCAGGCCAGCGCCGCGGCGTCCATCGCCGTCGCCGCTCCCTTCAGCACATAAAGGTCGTAAAAGGCGCGACCGTTGCGGGCGGTGCCCTCGACGCTCATCGTCTGGGCCGATCGCATGGCCGAAACGATCGCCCCGTCCATCGCCGCGTCCTGCGACCATATGTCCTGCCCCTGCGAAACCAGCGCGAAGCGGCGTTCGCCAAGGGAGAGATAAACGCGGCTCTTTTCCGCCGGTTGCCGGCTGAGGCGGACGTGAAACTGCCCCCGCACGCCGCGATCCGGCCAGGTGCCGATCGCGGCATAGGGATGCCCGCCGCCGCCCGAAGGGGAACTCCGCCCCGGCTCCGCAATCGCATAGCATCGCCCCTGCCCGCCGTCGCGAAACGCGCCCCAGCCATCGAACACACCCAGCGAATCGGCCGCCCGCGCGGCCCCTGCCATGGGCGGCATCGTCATGACCGGGGCAATCAGCAGGAACAGGGGCCATTTCATCGCTGACAGGCAAAGCGCAGCCGCACCGCTTTTGCAAGCGATGGTAAGAGAAAATTAATTATGACTGGCCTTAAACAGCGCCCTGCCCTTGCGGTGGGCCTGATTGTCGGTAATGAAGGTTCTCCGATACAGGGGGTATCATCGGCAGAGAATCGCCCTTTTGCCTCATGGTGCCCATCCGGGTGCGCAGTTTTTGAAGTTTAGAGAGTGGAAACGGAACGGCGAATGAAAGCTACCATCGAACGTGCGACGCTGCTCAAGAGTCTGGGTCATGTCCAGTCGGTGGTCGAAAGACGCAATACCATCCCGATTCTGTCCAACGTGCTGATAGAGGCCGCCGCTGACGGCACCATCCGCCTGATGGCGACCGATCTCGATCTTCAGGTCGTGGAACAGGTGCAGGCGCAGGTGGAAACCGCCGGATCGACCACGATTTCCGCCCATACCCTGTTCGACATCGCCCGCAAGCTGCCGGAAGGCAGTCAGGTGTTGCTGCATGCCGCCGATGGCAAGATGCTGATTCAGGCGGGCCGCGCGCGCTTCAACCTGCAAACCCTGCCGCGTGACGATTTCCCGGTGATCGCGGAAGGCGAACTGCCGACCCGGTTCGAACTGCCCGCCGAAACGCTCAAGCAGATCATCGACAAGACGCGCTTTGCGATCTCCACCGAGGAAACCCGCTATTATCTCAACGGCATTTTCTTCCATGTGTCGGATGATCCGCAGCCGGTGCTGAAGGCCGCAGCGACCGACGGCCACCGCCTCGCCCGCGTCACCGTGGCGCGCCCGGACGGCGCGGAGGGCATGCCCGACATCATCGTGCCGCGCAAATGCATCACCGAACTGCGCAAGCTGCTCGATGAGGTGGATGGCAGCGTCGACATTTCCCTTTCCGCCAGCAAGATCCGCTTCGGCATCGGCAATGCGATCCTGACCAGCAAGCTGATCGACGGCACCTTCCCGGATTACAGCCGCGTCATCCCGACCGGCAATGACAAGTTGCTGAAAATCGACCCGCGCAGCTTTGAAGAAGGCGTGGATCGCGTCGCGACCATCGCCACGGAAAAGACCCGCGCGGTCAAGATGGCGCTGGACAAGGACAAGATCACCCTGTCCGTGACCAGCCCGGAAAACGGCACGGCGGCCGAAGAAGTGCCGGGCGATTATGACGGCGAGGGTTTCGAGATCGGCTTCAACGCCCGCTATCTGCTCGATATATTGCAGCAGGTCGAAGGCGACACGGTGGATCTGCATTTGGCCGATCAGGCCGCACCGACGCTGATCCGCGAAAACGACGCCTCCCCCGCGCTATATGTGCTGATGCCGATGCGCGTCTGACCGGCGGGACAATAGCGACAAGACAGAGGAAGCGGATGATCCGGGAGGGCCATCCGCTTTTTCTATGCCCTTCGACTTTTCTATGCCCTTCGACAAGGCCGAGGGAATCGGGGCCGGATAGAAGGCAGCGGACATACGCCACCGCTCAGGCTCCGGCATTCGGGCCACGCTATTCACAGTCCACGCCGGAACCCCTTTGGCCCGGATATCCCTCCCCTAACATTAGGGCCAATCGACATTCAGAAGATAACGTGACGGAATCGCAGACGGCCAAAGGCCAACATGGCGATTTTCCGTGACCCGGAGGGCAACGGACTTAAGCTCCGTGAGCACCGGAAGCACGGAAAATCACCATTTGCAGGCTGTCAGGGCTGGAGTCGCAGACGCATAGGCCAATGTCGATTGACCCAAGTGCGAAAAAGCGAGGACCGGCTCTTCGTAAAAACCATGCGACACAAATAACCGGAGCGCGCCACTTGCACCGCATGTAACGCAGCGCATTCTATCCGCGCCGTGCGGCCTCGATCGCGGCGACGTCGATTTTCTTCATGGTCATCATCGCCTCAAAGGCGCGCCGGGCTTCATCGCCGCCGATGGCAAGGGCCTCGGTCAGCACGCGAGGGGTGATTTGCCATGAAATCCCCCATTTGTCCTTGCACCAGCCACAGGCGCTTTCCTCGCCGCCATTATCGACGATGGCGTTCCAGTAACGATCCGTCTCCTCCTGATCGTCGGTCGCGATCTGGAAGGAGAAGGCTTCGCTATGCCGAAACGCGGTCCCGCCGTTGAGGCCGATGCAGGGAATGCCGGCAACGGTGAATTCCACCGTCAGCACATCGCCTTCCTTGCCGGAAGGGAAGTCGCTGGGCGCGCGAAACACCGCGTCCACCGCGCTGTCGGGAAAGGTCTGCGCATAAAAGCGGGCGGCGGCTTCGGCATCCTTCTCATACCAAAGGCAAATCTTGTTCTTTGCCATCATATCTGTCCTTTCGCTGCGGAGCCGGGCGGCGGCCCCGTTCCTCTCGATCCTGCCGCCCCATCGCCCTTTGCGGATCATAACTTCCGGGCGAGGCGCTGTCTCGCCCATGCATCACGAAAGGCGACCGGCCCGGCGCATATCCGACTTGGGGGGAAACGAAATTCAGCGTATGACGTGGCGAAATCATGGGCAGTCGAAGGCCGGAAGCGCGGCTTTCCGTCCCCGCGAAGTGCAGCGCATGAAAGACCATAAGCAGGCCCGCTTCAATGCCCTATCTCAGGCCATCAGCGAGGAAGCCGGAGACAACAGCGCAACAACAGCGAACCAAACCCGATCCGCGCTAAACCGTCTTCCCGCCTCCCGCCTTGCCTTCCACCTGACGGCCCGGCCCCAATATCCGCCGCACCCGCCCGGCAAGGCGCTCGACCGCCGCCGCATGGATGCCTGGCGCGCAGCATAATATGCCGAACGCCACCGGATCGGGGCGATTGAAGGACAAAGGCTCGCCCAGCGCATCGCTGACCTGCGCGCCCGCTTCCTGCGCGATCAGCGCGGCGGCCGCCACGTCCCATTCATTGCCCCAGCGGATCGTCGCGACCAGATCGGCCTCGTCCGCCGCCACCAGCGCCATGCGCAGCGCGATGCTGTTGGGGCGCGGCACCATGCGCAGGTCGATATCCTCATGCGGCAGCACCTCGGCGGGCACCCTTGCCCCGGCCAGCATCGGCCGCCCACTGGCACGCAGCGTTTCACCATTGCGCCGGGCGCCCTTTCCGGCCTGCGCGACCCATAATTCGCCACGGGCAGGCGCGGCGAGCACACCGATCACCGGCACGCCCCGCTCCACCAGCGCGACCGAGACGGACCAGCCCGTCTTTCCGGCCAGATAGTCCTTCGTCCCGTCGATCGGATCGATCAGCCAGAGCCGTTCCGCCCCCTGCCGCGTGCCGTTATCGGCGGTTTCCTCGGAAAGCCACCCGGCATCCGGGACGATGCCCGACAGCCCTTCATATAACAGGCGATCGACGGCCAGATCGGCATCGGACACCGGCTGCCCCGGCTCCTTGTCCCAGCGGCGCACCTGCGGCACCCCGTCCGCCCATAATTCCAGCGCATGATCGGCGGCGCGGCCGACCACGTCGAGAATCCGGTCGAGTATGTCCCCGTCAGCCACCCGCCACCATCATCCCGTCCACCCGCAGCGTCGGCACATTGATCGCATAGCGAAAGGCCAGATCATTGGCCGGGGTCATGGCCGCGAACATCTCTTTGAGCGATCCGGCAATGGTGATTTCCGAAACGGCGGGGCCAACCGCGCCATTTTCGATGAGGAAGCCCGATGCGCCCCGGCTGTAATCGCCCGTCACCGGGTTGACGCCCATGCCGATCAGTTCCGTCACATAAATGCCGCGCTCTATGCCCTGCATCAAGTCGCTTGCCGAAACGGCGCCCGGCTCGACATGGACATTGGTGACGGCTACCCCCGGCGATCCGCTGGTGCCCCGGCTGGCATGGCCGGTCGGCTCCAGCCCCAATTGCAGCGCGGAGGAGGAATCGAGCAGCCAGCCGGTCAATTCGCCCTTGTCGATCAGCGCGCGGCGGCGGGTCGGCAGGCCCTCTCCATCGAAGGGCCGCGACCGCAGCCCCGTCTTGCGCAGCGGATCGTCGATGATCGTCACGGCGCTGTCGAACAACTGCGCGCCCATGTCATCGAGCAGGAAGCTCGAACGGCGGGTGATCGCAGGCCCGGCCATCGCGCCGATCAGATGGCCGATCAGGCTGCCGCCGACGCGGGGGTCGAAGATGATCGGCATCGGCCCGCTGGCAATCTTGGCGGGGTGAAGCCGCGCCACGGCGCGCTGCCCGGCGCGGCGTCCGATATGTTCGGCATCGTCCAGATCCTTCAGGTGGCGGGCGCTGTGGCTGGCATAATCGCGCTGCATCCCGCCGCCTTCGCCCGCTAGCAGGCTCGCCCAGGTGCCGTGGATGGTCGCCGCATAGCTGCCCGCAAAGCCGTGGCTCGTGGCCAGCGCGATCTGGCTGCGTCCCATGCTCGCGCCGCCGCCCTCGCTATTGGTGATGCCGGGGACGGCGCGCCCCGCATCCTCCGCCATCAGCGCGCGTTCCTTCAGTTCGGCCGGTGCGACCGGGCTATCGTCCACCAGATCGAGCGCGGGCGCCTTGCCGCGCATCAGGCGGCTTTCCGGGGCCAGCACGGCATAGGGGTCTTCGGGCGCTTCCTTCGCCATCGCAAGGCAGCGATCGACCAGCGCGGAGAGGGAATCCCGTTCCAGATCGGATGCGGAGATCGTCGCGAACCGCTGTCCCATGAAGATGCGCAGGCCGATTTCCTCGCCCTCGGACTGCTCCACATCCTCCATCTGGCCCAGCCGCACGGAAACCCCGGTGGAGGCGTTGCAGACATAAAGGGCGTCGGCGGCGTCCGCCCCGGCCCGGCGCGCATCCTCCACCAGAGTTTGCGCGCGGTCCTGAGCCTGAGAAAGTGTAAGCATGAAAATGCGGTCCCGACATTATCCGGTTTATCGAGTCTTGCGCCATAGCCGCCCCGCCGACGCCGCGCAACGGCGGGCGGGTCAGCCCTGCTCCGCGATCCAGTGCAGGAAAAGATTGCGAGCGACAGCCATGGCGGGCGGCGCGATGAAGGGCGCGTCCGCATCGCCGTCAAGCGCTGCGCGAACCCCCGCCGCATCAACCCAGAAGGCGTCCTCCAGTTCCGTATAATCGATGGTCAGCCGGTCATCGTCCGCCTGCGCCATGCACGCTATCATCAGCGAGGAAGGAAATGGCCAGGGCTGGCTTATCACATAGCGGATATCGCGGACCTGAAGCCCGGCTTCCTCGAACAATTCGCGCGCGACCGCTCCTTCGATCGTCTCGCCCGGCTCCACAAAGCCCGCCAGCGCCGAATAGCGCTTTTCGGGGAAGCGCGGCTGGCGCGCCACCAGCACCCGCCCCTGAAATTCGGCCAGCATGATGACGACCGGATCGACCCGCGGGAAATGCTCCGCCCCGCACGTCCCGCATCCTCGCGCCCATCCGCCCTTCGCAACGTTCGTCCGTCCGCCGCATACCGCGCAATAACCATGACGGGCGTGCCAGTCCACCAGGCTGCGCGCTCCGCCATAAAGGCTCAGTTCCGCCGCCTCCAGTTCCGCCGCGGCGTCCCAGACGCGGGGCGCAAAGGCGGCGGCGTGGGGAATATCCTGCCGCAATTCGACGAACAGCGGCGACCCGTCCGTCTCCCGCCCCAGCAGGAGATGCGCGGCAAGCTGCGCCTGCGGCGGCAGCGCCTCGCGCGCCAGCACCGG
The DNA here is from genome assembly GCA_050252755.1 of Sphingobium sp. Lineage (GTDB taxonomy): Bacteria > Pseudomonadota > Alphaproteobacteria > Sphingomonadales > Sphingomonadaceae > Sphingobium. The sequence goes on along the minus strand of JBFWKI010000002.1, from coordinate 88,772 downwards.
GCCGCTGAGCACCGGGTCCAGCCCGTCGAGCAACAATCGCCGCGCGCGTGGGTCGGCAAAGGCCTTTGCCAGCGCCTCCGGGTCGACCCGCGCCTGATCCCAGCGGTCGATCGACGGGGCGGAAAAACCGGGCGCGGCGGGGGAATATTTATCGTGCATCGTCATCCTTTTTCGTCATCCGATCGACCACCTTGGCGAACAGAGTCGGGAAACCCGCTTCCCCCATCGCATCGAGTGGCCACCATCGCCCTTCCCCATCCGGCATGCAATCCCGCGCCACGTCGAGCCGCCGGATGGAAAGCAACAGCCGGAAATGGGTAAAGACATGCTCCACCCCGCCATTGAGCGCCAGCCAGTCGCCGCGCACCGGCGGCTCCCCGGCTTTCGCCCCGCCGCGCGCGTCCCACGCGCTGCCCGGCAAGCCCGCCATGCCGCCGAGCATCCGCCGGTCGTCGCGCCGCTCGATCCAGACATGGCCGTCCTCCCGCTCCAGCCACCAGATGACGCCTTCGCGGGTCGGCTTTTCCTTTTTTGGCGGCTTGACCGGAAAGGCCTCCGCCCGCCCCTGCGCATGGGCGGCGCAATCGGGACGCAACGGGCAGAGCAGGCATTGCGGCGCCTTCACCGTGCAGATGGCGGACCCCAGATCCATCATCGCCTGCGCGAAATCCCCGGCGCGGCTGTCCGGCGTGATGCGGTCCGTCGCCTCGCGGATGGCGGAACGCGCCTGCGGCAGCGGGGTTTCGATCGCGAACAGGCGGGCCACCACCCGCTCCACATTGGCATCGACCACCACCGCCCGCCGCCCAAACGCAATCGCGGCGATCGCGGCGGCGGTATAGGCCCCCACACCGGGAAGGGCGCGCAGCCCCTCCTCCTCGTCAGGGAACCGCCCGCCCGGCCGATCCGCGACCACCCGCGCGCAGGCGATCAGGTTGCGCGCCCGCGCATAATAGCCCAACCCCGCCCATGCGGCCATCACCTCCGCCTCATCGGCGCGGGCAAGGGCGGTCACATCGGGCCAGCGGGTGGTGAATTTCGCGAAATAGGGGATGACCGCCGCAACGGTCGTCTGTTGCAGCATGATCTCCGACAGCCAGACGCGATAGGGGTCGGGCCGCTGCGGCGCGCCCGGCGGCACGCGCCATGGCAGGCGGCGCGCATGGGCGTCATAATGGCGCAAAAGGGCGTCCGATACGCATTGCGATGCAGGAAGGCTGGCGATACTCTCGACGGGCATAGGGGCGCTATGGCATGGAGCAGGCAATGACGGAACCTGCGAAACCGAAATCGGGCACGAAAACGCGCAAAGGCGGCGCAAAGCCGGGGGCGACTCCGGCCGAATCCCCGCGCATCGGCGGCCCGCGCGCGATAGCGGACCTGATGCCGCGCATCGGCGGCGCGGCCTTCCGCCGTTTCGGCTTCGTGCAATCGAGCGTCGTCACCCGCTGGGCGGAGATTGTCGGGCCGCGCTATGCGGCGCTGAGCGCGCCCGAATCCATCCGCTTTCCCACCGGCACGAAAGAACGCGGCACGCTCTCCCTCACCGTGATGAGCGGGCAGGCGACGATCATCCAGCATGTGCTGCCGGAAATCATCGAACGGGTGAACCGCTTCTTCGGTTATGAGGCGATCGTGAAGGTCGCGATCCGCACCGGCGAAATCACCCAACGGGAACCGGAACGCCGCCCGCCGCCCGCCAATCTGCGCCCGATCCCGCACGAACTGGGCGATTCCCTGCGCGACATTGGCGACCCGGAACTGCGCGCCGTGCTGGAAGCCATGGCGCAGGGGCTTGCCAACACCCGGCCCATCGGCAAGATCAGTTGATCCATCCCCTTTTCAGACAGAGTCGCGCGCCCGTGAAACCCCTCCGCATCCTGCTCGCCGCCCTTGCTGCCGGCGTCTTTCTGTCTCCCGCCCCTGCCGTTCAGGCCGCCCCGGCGAAAGACTGGGCCGACACCGTCACCCGCACGCCCGAAGGCGCGCATATGCTGGGCAACCCGGCGGCGAAGAACCGGCTGGTCGAATATGTCAGCTACACCTGCCCGCATTGCGCCCATTTCGTCGCGGAAGGCACCGCCCCCATCAAAAGCGGCTGGGTCGCGAACGGCGCGCTTGCCGTGGAGGTGCGCAACCTGATCCGCGATCGCTTCGACCTCACCGCCGCGCTATTGGCCCGCTGCGGCGGCGCGGCGCGCTTCTTCGGCAATCATGAGGCGCTGTTCGCCAATCAGGAGGCATGGTTCGACAAGGCCAAGGGCTTTCAGTCCGCCCTGCCCGCCAATGCCGCCCAATCGGCTATCATGGCCGAAATCGCGGACAAGACCGGCCTTACCGCCCTGATGCAAAAGCGCGGGCTGACCCCGGCGCAGAGCCATGCCTGCCTCGCCGATGCGGGGGCGCTGGATCAGGTGTTGGCGATGACCAAGCGCGGGCTGGAGCAGGATGGCGTGCAGGGCACCCCCTCTTTCCTCGTCAACGGCAAGATGACGCCCGCGCATGACTGGGCGGGCCTTCGCCCTCTGTTGCCTGCGCCCGCCAACTGATCTAAATCCATATCTCCTTTCCTGCACGGAGCCTGCCCGCGTGAAAAAGTCCCTTGCTCTTCTGTCCGTCGCCTGTCTGTCGCTGGCTCTTTCTGCCTGTGGCGGCAAGGATGAGGCCACAACGGATGTTCCCAAGGTCGCCGCCGGAGAGGATGTGCCAGCGCCCGCTGGAAAGAACTGGGCCGACATGGTCGTCGCCACCGAAAAGGGCGGCTATCTGATGGGCAATCCCGATGCGACGATCAAGGTGACGGAGTTCGGTTCCTACACCTGCCCGCATTGCGCCGATTTCACCGAAAAATCCGCCGACGACGTGCAGAAAATGGTCAATAGCGGCAAGATGAGCTTTGAATTTCGCCCGTTCGTGCGCGACGCGGTGGACATGACGATGACGCTCATCGCCGGGTGCAATGGCCCGGAAACCTATTTCCCCTTCTCGCACCAATTGTTCGGCAATCAGGCCGCTGTCTTTGAAAAATTGCAGGGCGCGGGCGACGCCGCCTACACGCAGGCGATGAGCCAGCCGCCGCAGGATCGCTTCATCGCGCTGGCGCAGCTGACGGGCCTCATCGACTTCGCCAAGCAGCGCGGCCTTGCCGAGGACAAGGCGAAGCAATGTCTGGCGGATGGCAAGCAGGCCGAAACCATCGCCGCCCATGTGCAGGACGCCACCACCAGCTATAACATCTCCGGCACGCCGACCCTGCTCATCAACGACAAGGTGGTCGAAAACGCCGCAAGCTGGGACGTGCTGAAAGAAAAGCTGACGGAGGCCGGTCTCTGACCGGGCGGGCAGCCTCGCCTTGCTGCCCCTTCCCCCCGCCCCCGCCCCGCGCAATCGGGGGGTGAGCGGGAATGGAAATACGCCGCCTTAAACTGTCCGGCTTCAAAAGCTTCGTCGATGCGACGGAATTGCGCATCGAGCCGGGGCTGACCGGCATCGTCGGCCCCAATGGCTGCGGCAAATCCAATCTGCTGGAGGCCATACGCTGGGTGATGGGCGAGGCCAGCGCCCGGTCGATGCGCGGCGGGGGCATGGAAGACGTGATCTTCGCGGGCACCGCCACCCGCCCCCGGCGCGACTTTGCAGAGGTGATGCTGCATGCCAGCGTGCCGCCGGGCAATGACACACCCGCGATCGACACCGGCAGCGATGGTGAACTGGAAGTCGTCCGACGCATAGAGCGCGGCGCGGGCAGCGCCTATCGCGCCAATGGCCGGGACGTGCGCGCCAAGGATATCGCGCTGCTGTTCGCGGATGCCGCGACCGGCGCGCACAGCCCCGCGCTCGTCAGTCAGGGCAAGATCGCCGCCGTCATCGCCGCCCGCCCGCAGGAACGGCGCGCCATGCTGGAAGAGGCGGCGGGCATTGCCGGCCTGCATGTCCGCCGCAAGGATGCCGAACAAAAGCTGCGCGCGGCGGAAACCAACCTTGCGCGGCTCGATGAAATCCTTGCCGACATGGATGTCCGCGCCGGGGCGCTGCGCCGGCAGGCCAAGGCGGCGGAGCGCTATACAAGGCTGTCCGAAGCGATCCGCCTGACCGAGGCGCGCGCGCTCTTCGCCCGCTGGCGCGAAGCCGATGCGAACGCCGCCGCCGCCCAGCAGGAGGCGAAGGAGCGCGAAGCCGCCGTCCTCGCCGCCATGGAGGGGCAGCAGGCCGCCGCCGCCCATGGCGAGGCCGCGACCCGGTCCCTCGCGGAGGCGCGTTCCGCCGCGCAGGCCGCCCGCGACGCCGCCAATGAGGCGGGGCATCGCCTCGCCGCGCTCCATGCCCGGCATGAGGAAGCGGTGCGCCGCCTCGCCGATCTCGACGCGCAACGCCGCCGCCTTGCCGAGGACCGGCTGCGGGAGGACGCGCTCGCCCATGATGCGGCGGACGCCATCACGCGTCTGGGCGAGGAAGTCGCGGCGCTCAGGGTGCGGATCACCGAGGCCGAGGCCCATGCCCCCACGCTGGCCACGCGCATCGCCGCCGCGCAGGAGCAGGCGCGCGGGGCCGAACTCGATCTTGCCCGCGCCATGGCCCGGCAGGCGAGCGAACAGGCCGAACTCAAGGTCGCGCAGGCGGCGCTTTCCACCGCGCAGGGGCGGGTGGACCGGGCGCGGCGCGACACCGATCGCCTGCAAGCCGAAATATCGGCCCTGCCGCAGGCCGAACCGCTGGAAAAACAGCGTGATGACGCCGCTGCCGCCATCACCCTTGCGCAGGTCCGTCAACAGCAATCCGAAACCGCGCTGGCGCTTGCGGAGCAGGAGCGCGATCGCGCCGCGCAGGCCCGTTCCGAGGCGGAATCCACCCTGTCGGCGGCAAAAGCCACCCTCTCCGCGCTGGAAAGCGAAGCTCAAGCGCTGCGCCGGGCGCTCGGCACCATGGCATCGATGGGCGGCAACCGGCTCATCGATCATCTGCGCGCCGCGCCGGGCTATGAACATGCGCTCGCCGCCGCGCTGGGCGATGAACTGGAGGCAGGCCTTGACGACAGCGCCCCCCGCCGCTGGGCCGGGGCCGGGGCGCTGCCGGGCGATCCCCCGCTGCCGGAAGGGACGCAGCCCCTTGGCGATCATGTGAAGGCCCCGCCTGCCCTCGCCCGCCGTCTGGCCCAGATCGCGGTCGCGGACAGCGACGACGGCCAGCCCCTCGCCACGGGGCAAAAGCTGGTGCTGCGCGATGGCCATGTGCGGCGCTGGGACGGCTTTATCACGCGCGGCGGGGATGCCGCAGCGGGCGCCGCCACCGCCCAGCGCCTTATCCGCGCCAATCGGCTGGAGGCGCTGGACGCGCAATTGCCCGCCGCCCATGCCGAGGTAGAGCAGGCGCAGGGCGCGCTCTCCACCGCGAGCGAGCAGGCGAGCGCCGCCGCGCAAGCGATCCAGCATCTACGCGCCGAACTGGCCACGGCAGAGCGCGATGCCGCCGCCGCCACGCGCCGCCGCGAAGATTCCGTGGCCCAGTTGGAGCGCCTCGCCGCCCGCCGGGGCGATATCGCCACCCGCGCCGAGGAGGCCGCCGCCGATCTCGCCACCGCGCAGGCCGAGCATCATAGCGCGCAGGACGCCCTTGCCGCCATGCCGGACGGCAGCGAGACGCGCGCGCTGGTGGTCGATCTTTCTTCCCGCAGCGAAAATTCACACCGGGACGTGAGCCAGCTTCAGGCCGATGCGGCCCTTGCCGACCGGGCGCTCGACGCCGATCGCCGCCGCCTGGACGATGCGGAAGGCGACATCCGCCGCTGGCGCAGCCGGTCGGGGGAAGCGGGCAAGCGGCTCGCGGAGATGACCGCGCGCGAGCAGGCCATCACAGAGGATCATGCGATATGGGATGGCCGCCCCGAAGCGCTTGCGACACAGGCAGAAGCGCTCGCCGGCGAGAGCCAGACCATGAGCGAGCAGGCCGCGCAGGCGCAAGCGCAGGAAAGCGCCGCCGAGGCGGCCTTGCGTCAGGCGGAAGCGACCCTTGCGCAGGCGGGCGAAGCGCTCTCCATCGCGCGCGAGGCGCGGGCGGGCGCGATCGCCCGCGCCGAGGCCGCCGTCTCCCATCGCACCGAAACCAACCGGCTGTGCGGGGAGCGCTTTGAATGCCCACCCCCGGTTCTGCCCGAAAAACTGGGCTTTGCGGTGGACGATATAGGCGCCGCGCAGGGCGAACAGGCGGAACTGGAACGGCTGACAGCCGAACGGGAACGCATCGGCCCGGTCAACCTGATCGCCGCGCAAGAACTGGCGGAACTGGAAAGCGTGCAGGCGACGAGCCGCGCCGAGAGCGCCGAAATCACGCAGGCGATCCACCAATTGCGCGGCTCCATCGGCAGCCTCAACCGCGAAGGCCGCGCCCGGCTGCTGGCCGCGTTCGAGGCGGTGAACGGCCATTTCCAGCGCTTGTTCACCGCCCTCTTCAACGGCGGTCAGGCCCATTTGCAACTGATCGACAGCGATGATCCGCTGGAAGCCGGGCTGGAAATATTGGCCCAGCCACCGGGCAAGAAGCTCTCCACCCTCACCCTGTTGTCCGGCGGCGAGCAGGCGCTGACCGCCGTGGCGCTAATTTTCGGCCTGTTCCTGACCAACCCCGCCCCGATCTGCGTGCTGGACGAAGTGGACGCGCCGCTCGACGACGCCAATGTGGAACGCTTTTGCGACCTGCTCGACCAGATGGTGAAGGACACCCGCACCCGGTATCTCATCGTCACCCATAATGCCGTGACGATGAGCCGGATGCACCGGCTGTTCGGCGTGACGATGGTGGAACGCGGGGTCAGCCGCCTCGTGTCGGTGGACCTTGGCGGCGCGGAAGAATTGCTGGCGGCGGAGTAGCGACGCTGCCCGGTGTTGGGGTGATCCCGGTTTGGGGCTAGCGAGTTCAGGGCTGCCGATTTTGGCGGGCAGTCTTTGGAAAAAAGACCGGAAACTGGTGGGCGATGACGGGCTCGAACCGCCGACATTCTCGGTGTAAACGAGACGCTCTACCAACTGAGCTAATCGCCCCCTTTGCGGGTTCCGAGGCGTTCTAGGCGATTTTCCTTCTCCGTCAAGGGGCGATCGGGAAAAGGACAGCAGGCAGGAAGGCAGAATTTCCGGCATGCCCCGGAAGGCCGCAATTTCCATTCCGGCCATCCCTTTCCCTTCGATGGGCAGCAGATGGTCAACAATCGGCTTTATGATTTTCAAGGTGATTTCCGGGCGGAGCATCTGAACTCGCGCCCCAAATCCGATGATCTCTGGATGACCAAAACCCTTTGCCGCTGATGCGGTGAATATGAAACTGACCATATTATTGCGGCTGAATATGGAGGCTTCCTTCAAAGCCCCTGCCCCCACCGGCATCCCCTATCTGCCGATAATCCTGATGCGGTTGAACCTGTCTCACTATCCGCCCAGTGATGGGATACCCTTCCCATTCAGGCCGTCAAACATGCTGCGATAAATCTGACGCATGCCTTAAGTGCGGAGGATTCCGCAGCATTATAACGGCTGGGTGGCGAGCATATTTCAAACCCATAAACCACGCCAAATCCTGTATTTGCCCGCAACCCTTATGAATCTGAAGGTCGCGCGGGCGGCCTGCCTCACAATCTGGCGAACCTCAGATCCGAGGCGCCAGCTTTTGGCATCGCATCATTTCTCGCGCAAAACCGGCTCCCACCTTTCCGCTCGATGCCCTAAAAGGGCGATTTCGCGCCGCCCTTGCCGCCCGCCGCATGTCCGGCCGCGATCAGCATGTGGCTGTAGCTTTCCTCGAACCAGCGCGTCACCGCCGACACGCCCTTGTCCGACAGGGTGATGAATATCCGGCGGCCGTCATCGGGATCGGCCTGCCGTTCCAGCAACTCCCGTTCCGTCAATTGCCTGATCCAGCGCAGCGCGGTGGTCGGCGGCACGGCGGCGGCGATGCACAGGCTGGAAACGGAAACCCTGGCATTTTCCAGACGTGCGGCCATCAGGTCGAGCACGATGTCCCATGCGGGATCGGCGAAGAGGTCGGCGGGTAAAATCTGTTCCCGCAGCCTGCGGACACGCAACAGGGCGCGGACCTGATGGGCGGTCACGGCCCCCGCGCGCGCGGATTCGGGCGGCATTGCGGAATAGGATCGCCGGGGAGAATGAAGGGAAAGGCCCCCTTCTTCCTCCGGTCCGATTGCCATGAACTGGCTGGGGCCTCGGTTCTGAACCAGCGCCTCGATCGTCCGGCTCAGGCGGCCCAGTTCATCGCTCAGCTTGTCGATGCGCGGGTCTGCATGATCGTCCGGCCCGATATCGTGCAGCCGTTCCCGATCGCGCGTCCGCCCCGCCGAACCTGCCAATGCGGCGACGACATCCTCATATCCCGGCTGGCAGAGGATGATGGCATGATCGTCCTCGACAATGGCGTGGACATGATCCAGCCCGTCGAAATCGACCGCCACGACCAGATTCATGCCCTGATTGCCCGCCATGGTATCCAGCCGCGCCAGCAACAGATCCAGCCCCGGTTCCGCCCCGGTGCAGCGCACCAGCACCGCATCGACATCCACCACCCGCGCCAGCCGGTCGGTCGCCGCGCCGATCGACACCTGATCCAATATGCGAAAGCCCAGCGCCGTGGCGAGGCCCGCCACATCGATCGCCGGAGACAAATGCCAGGGCTGATCGGCGAGGATCAGCAACGAGGGCTGGTTGGCCTGCCGGGCCAGATCATCCCAATTCTGAGCCTTCGCAAAATCCTGCCCGCCGCCCATATCGCCTTGCCGCAAATTTCCTACCCCCGATTTTGGCCCCGAATACCGGTCCCGATATCGGCGGAATCCGGCGCGTCGCCGCTCATCCCGCCCTATCGTTCCGCCCTGCCGTCCTTGCCCCGTCCGCCTCGCTTCACGCGCTTCACGCGCTTCACGCCAATATGGCGAGAAATGCCCGTTTCACCCGTCCACATTAATCCGAAACGGAGGAACTATTTCCGAATAACCCCTGAAAATCGCGATACTATGCCGGGATCACATCCTGCATCTCTTGCCTTTACACCGTCTCATTCCATCCGAATGGACCGGTAGTTTCCATCCGATACGGATATAAATAAGCCCCGCTTCCCTTCTTGCCGACGAAAGGAATGTTTCCTTTATGTTCTCATATCCAACTTGTCCAGAGGAAAGTTCATGAAATGTTCCAGACGCCGACAGGCCTGCGCCTCGCCGGACGCAAGCCCCTCATCATGATCGGATGTGCGGCAAGAAAGCCGGGATTATTTGAACAGGCCGCCCAATATGCCGCGCACCAGCCCGCCGACAAGGCCGCCCCCGCTTCTGGATTTGCCGCGCGTACCGCCCGTGATCGCCTTGCCCAGTTCATTGGCCACCTGACGCCCGATGGAAGATGCCGCGGACCGGGTGGCCGATTGCACCGCCTTGTCGAACGTGCCGGGCTTCGCGGCCTCCCGCGCCGCCGCAGCCTCGGCCCTTTTCTGCTCGCGCAGTTCCGCCGCCTGGCGCTTCGCCTCTTCCTTCGCCTGCTGGGCCGCCAGCTTGTCCGCCTCGTCCTTCGCCTTGCTGGCCAGCGCGGCGGCGGCGGCGGCCGAGCCACGGGCGGCGAGAATTTCCTCTGCGCTTTCCCGGTTCACCGCGATGTCATATTTCCCCGAACAGGGCGACACGGACTGGATGATCGCGCGCTCCTTCGCATCGACCGGCCCAAGGCGCGACCGGGGCGGCGCGATCAGGGTGCGCTGCACGATGGAGGGGGAGCCATCCTCCTGCAAAACGGACACCAGCGCCTCGCCCACCTTCAATTCGGTGATAGCGGTGGCGACGTCGATATCGGGGTTCGCCCGGAACGTGTCCGCCGCCGCCTTCACCGCCTTCTGATCGCGCGGCGTGAAAGCGCGCAACGCATGTTGCACGCGGTTGCCCAACTGGCCCGCGACCGTTTCGGGAATATCGATCGGGTTCTGCGTCACGAAATAGACGCCCACGCCCTTGGACCGGATCAGGCGCACGACCTGTTCGATCTTGTCGACCAGCGCCTTGGGCGCATCGTCGAACAGCAAATGCGCCTCGTCGAAGAAAAACACCAGCTTCGGCTTTTCCGGGTCGCCCACTTCCGGCAATGTCTCGAACAATTCCGAAAGCAGCCAGAGCAGGAAGGTCGAATAAAGTTTCGGGCTTTGCATCAGCCGATCGGCAGCGAGGATGTTCAGATAGCCCCGCCCCTTTTCGTCCACCTTCAGAAAATCATGGATGTCGAGCGCGGGTTCCCCGAAAAAGGAGTTGCCCCCCTGACTGTCGAGGCTGAGCAACTGGCGCTGGATCGCGCCGACGCTGGCCTTGGTCACATTGCCATAGCGGGCCGAGAGCGTATCGGCATTTTCCGCGCACCATGCGAGCATCGCCTGAAGATCGCCCAGATCGAGCAGCAACAGCCCTTCCTCATCGGCATAGCGAAAGGCGATGTTCAGCACCCCTTCCTGCGTGTCGTTGAGATCGAGCAGGCGCGCCAGCAACAGCGGCCCCATTTCGCTGATCGTCGTGCGGACGGCATGCCCCTGCTGCCCGTAAAGATCCCAGAAAACCGCCGGGTTATCGGAATAGACATAGGGATCGAGGCCGATTTCCTTCGCGCGGGCTTCCAGCACGGCGGCATTTTTGAAGGTCGGCGACCCGGCCATGGAAATGCCGCTGAGATCGCCCTTCACATCGGCAAGAAAGACGGGAACGCCCTGCGCAGAGAAATTCTCGGCAATGCCCTGAAGCGTCACCGTCTTGCCGGTGCCGGTCGCCCCGGCGATCAGCCCGTGCCGGTTGGCCCGCCGCAGATTGAGGGTTTGCGGCTGCCCATCCGCCGTTCCGAGAAAGATACCGTCCGCCATGTCCATTCCCCCAATCCGGTGATCCATGCTGGATAATCGCGCCGGGCCGCCCTGAAAAGCCCGAAATCGGATCGGGAAACAGGGCGGCCCGGCATTATGCGCGACGGGACGCGATTATTTATCGCGCAGGCGGATCGGGATGAAGGCCGGCTGCTGGCCACGGCGCAACACCTGGAGCAGGATCGCGGAACGTCCCGACTGCTTCACCTCCCGCACGGCGGCGGCGAGTTCGGCTTCGCTGGTCGTCGGCTTGTTATTGGCGGAAATGAGCACATCCCCACGGCGCAGCCCCTTGGCGCCCGCATCGCTTTCCTGATCGACGGCGGCGATCACCACGCCGCGCGTCGTCGCGGGCAGGCCAAGCTGCCGCAGGATGGAAGGCGTCAGCGCTTGCACCGAAAGACCGATATCCTGCGTGGCGGCCTGCTGGCTGTCGCTGTCGTCGCCCTGCTGGGAGAAGTCCTCATCGGGATTGCCGCCGAACTGGGCGAGCTTGTCCTCCGGCGGGCGTTCCCCGACCACGGCGGTCACGGTCATGCGCTTGCCGTTGCGCATCAGGTCGATCGGCACCTTGGACCCGATCGGCAGATTGCTGACCAGAACGGAAAGCGTCTCGTCGGGCGTCACCTCGCGCCCGTTGACGCGCACGATCACGTCGCCCGGCTTGATGCCCGCCTTCTCCGCGCCTTCGCCCGGCTCCACGCCCTGCACGAATTCGCCGCGATTCTTGGCAAGGCCGAGGGAATCGGCCATGTCCTCGCCCAGCGGGGTGATCTGGACGCCCAGATAGCCGCGCCGCACCGTCTCGCCCTTGCGCAGGGTTTCGATGATCGGCATCGCCTGTTCGGACGGAATGGCGAAACCAATGCCGACATTGCCGCCGGAGGGCGAAAGGATCTGGCTGTTGATGCCGATCACATTGCCGTTCATGTCGAACATCGGGCCGCCGCTATTGCCCTGATTGATCGATGCGTCGGTCTGGATGAAGCGGTCATAGGTGCCGCCCGTGTTGCGGTGAACCGCCGAGATGATGCCCGCCGTCACCGTGCCGGACAGCGCATAGGGGTTGCCGATCGCGACCACCCAGTCACCCACGCGCGATTTGGTGCTGTCGCCGAATTTGACGAACGGGAAGGCCTTGGATGCCGAGATTTTCAGCACCGCAAGATCCGTCGCGGGATCGCGGCCGATCAGCTTCGCTTCATGTTCCTCGCCATTGGTGAGGGTGACGGTGATGCTGTCCACGCTCGCCCCGCGCGCGCCGGGCGAAACCACATGGTTGTTGGTGACGATATAGCCATCGGACGAAATCAGGAAGCCCGATCCCAGCGACTGGGCCTGCCGGGTTTGCGGGCGGCCCCCGCCGAACAGGTCGCCAAAGGGCGTCCCGGCGAACGGGTTTTGCACCTGCACCCGCTGCTTGGTGGAGATATTGACCACGGCGGGCTGCAACTTTTCCACCATGTCGGCGAGGCTGGCCGGGGCGCCCTGCGGCGCGGCGGCCTGCATGCCTTCATTCTGCGCCGTCTGCGCGCCCACCGACTGATGCGTGGTGATGGCAGCGGCGGTCCCGCCCAGCAGGAGAGCGGCAGTAATGGCATAAGCGTAACGCACTATAGAATTTCCTCTCATGTCTGTGGCGATAGTGAAACTATCCTCGACAAGAACCCGTTCCCCATGCCCAAAAGCGCCTTAACGCAGATTGAATGGAGCGGGTCGAATGGAGCGCGGGCCTGCCGCGCGCCCATCCTCAACGCCCCCTGAACTCCCGAAGGAAATCATTTTCGGGCGACAATATGATACTCGTCTCTCCACCGTTCTGGCTACTGAACGTGCGGCGATAGGCCTGCATCGCGCGATAGAAATCGTAAAAGTCCGGATCCTTGCCGAAACTGGCGGCATAGACCTTCGATGCGGCGGCGTCGGCCTCCGCCCGGATGATCTGCGCCTGCTTCTCGCCCTGCGCCCGGATGGTCAGCGCCTCTTGCTCGCGCGCGGTGCGCATGCGCTGGAACGCGCTTTGCAGCGGCGTGCCGTCGGGCAGGTCGGCGCGCTTGATCCGCACGTCGATGACCTCAGCGCCATATTGGCGGGCGATGCGGTTGAGGCCCGCCTCGATATTGCTCATCACCTGCCCGCGTTCGGGGCTGAGCAGCGCGGCGAAAGGCCGCTTGCCCAGTTCGTTGCGCAGCGCCGAACCGAGGATCGGGCGAAGCGCGTCGGACACCCGCTCCTCGCTGCCCGCGGAAATATACATGCGCAGCGGATTGGTGATGCGATATCGGGCAAAGGCGTCCACCTGCAAGCGAAGCTGATCGGTGGAGAGCACCTGCTGCCGCTCCATCTCGACCGACTGGATACGCTTGTCGATCCAGACGATCTGTTCGGCAAAGGGAATGCGCAGCGCGATGCCCGCGCCGGTATGGCCGAACCGCTCATTGGGCTTGTAGCTGTTGATGATCCGCACCGGCTCGCCAAAGCGGACGATCACCGCCTGCCGCGTTTCGGGCACGATCGAAATCGTGCTGCCGATCAGGATGAGCACGGCGAGCGCTATCAGCACCAGCACGATGGGGTTGCGGGGCGCGCTCATTGCTCACCTCCCTGCGGCGCCTTGGCGGCGGGCTGATTGCCCGATGGCTGCGCCTGCGCCTGCGCCTGAGAGGATTGTTTCGCGCGGCGGCGCAATTCCGGCAGGGGCAGATAGGGCGTCACATTGCCCGCTTCGATCACCGTCTTGTCGACATCGGCCAAAACGGCCTCCATGGTTTCATAATACATGCGGCGGCGGGTCACGCCGGGCGCGAGCCGATATTCCTCATACACCTTGTCGAAGGCCGCCGCTTCACCCTGAGCGCGGGCGTTGAGTTGCTGCGCATAGGCGCGGGCCTCGTTCATATAGGTCTGCGCGGCCTGTTGCGAGGCCGACACTTCCTTGAAGGCGTCGTTGACGGCGGCGGGCGGATCGGCCTGCTTGATCGCGATGCCCTGCACCCTGATACCGGAGCGATAGCTGTCGAGAATTTCCTGCATGCGCTGCTCGACCTGCTGTTCGATCAGGGTTCGCCCCGCCCCCAGCGCATCATTGAGCGACACCGTGGCGACGACCGAGCGCATCGCTGATTCGGCGACTTCGCGAATGGTCGAATCCGGGTCCGCCAGCTGGAATTTATAAAGTTCCGCGTCCTTGATGTTCCAGCGCACCGAATAGGCGAGATCGATGATATTCTGATCGCCGGTCAGCACGAGATTTTCGGCGTCCCCCGCGACCGATCCCACATCGATGGTGCGGATTTCCTCCACATCGACGGTTTCGACCGTTTCGAACGGCGCGGGCAGGGTCAGCCCGATGCCGGGGGACAGGCTGCGATTATATTTGCCCAGCATCAGCACCACGCCCCGTTCCTGCGGGCCGATGCGATGGACGCTGGACAGCGCCACCCACAATATCACCAGCAGCACGAGCGCGATCGGCCAGAGGGAGCGCGCCTCCGCGCCGCCCGGCATGCCGCCGCCGAAGCGGCCACCGCCTCCGCCGCCACCGCCGCCCAATCCTTCACGGCCGCGGCGCAGCAGATCGTCGATCAGCGAAGGGCGGCCACCACCGGGCGCGCCGCCCATGTCCGGGCGCCCACCGCCGGGCGGCTGGGTCCACGGATTGCGCGGACCGTCGCCTCCAGAACCACCGCCAGAGCCGCCACCGGAGCCGTTGCCACTACCGGAGCCACCGCCTGAACCGGCCCCCTGCCCCGGTTGCTCCCCCTCTCCCTTGCTGCCCCACGGGCCTTGCGCCATGGCACTGATTGGCGCGGCCCATAAGGAGGCGGCGATGCTGCGAAACGAACGTCTTTCTTTCATCATGTCCTTTCCTATAGGTAGGCCCGCCGGGGAAAAACAGTGTCTTTGCCATCAATAATCGCATAAGGGGCCATTCATGACCGACATTAGCGCGCTTTCCCAACGTCTGGCGGCCCTGTCCGGCAACCGCGCGAGCGCCCCGCGCCTGCGTGAAGGCGTGCTGACGCTGGTGCTGGACGTCAGCGGCCTGTCCGTCGAGGAACGGACCGCGATGGCGCAGGCCGTCGATCGGGAGGCCCGCGCCCTGCCCGGCGTGGCGGATGTCCGAATCGCCCAGACGGCGGAGAAGAAGGAACGCGCGATCATCGCCGTCGCCTCCGGCAAGGGCGGCGTGGGCAAATCGACCATAGCGGCCAATCTGGCGATCGCTCTGGCACGGCAGGGCGTGCGCGTCGGGCTGGTCGATGCCGATATCTACGGCCCCTCGCAGCCGCGCCTGCTCTCCAGCGAGGGGGAGCGCCCGCAAGCGGAGGACAAGCACCTCATCCCGGTCCGGGGCGCGGGCGGCCTGCCGATGCTGTCGATGGGGCATCTGGTTCAACCCGGTCAGGCGATCGCTTGGCGCGGGCCGATGGCTGCCAATGCGCTGGGGCAGATGATCGACGCCCGGTGGGATGGCGTGGACGTGCTGGTCGTCGATATGCCGCCGGGCACCGGCGACGTGCAGCTTTCGATGATCCAGAAGCACAAGCCGGCGGGCGTCGTCATCGTCTCCACGCCGCAAGATCTGGCGCTGATCGACGCCACCCGCGCCGTCAACCTGTTCGAACAGGCCAATGTGCCGATGATCGGTCTGGTCGAGAATATGGCGGGCTATGCCTGCCCCCATTGCGGGGAGATTTCCGATCCGTTCGGCACCGGCGGGGCGGAAAGCGCGGCGGGCGTGATGGGCATGTCGTTTCTGGCGCGCATCCCGCTTTCCATCGCCATCCGCACCGCGTCCGACGCGGGAACGCCGCCCGCCGCCGGAACGGGCGGGGACGCCGAACCGTTCCTGATGCTCGCCGCGCGGGTGAAGGAATGGCTGGACAGCCGACAGGGTTAAACCCTAGGCTGTTCCATCCCCTGCCGGGCCAATTGCCCCCGCCGGGCCAACAGGCCACCGGCCCCACGGGGAAAGGAGCATGCCATGCCGCTTTCGACCGACCGCGAAATTGCCGATCTGCTTTCCTCGGTGCGCACCATTGCCCTTGTCGGCGCGTCGGACAGGGTCGGCAGGCCGAGCAACGGCGTGATGCACTTCCTGCTCGCACAGGGCTATCGCGTCATTCCCGTCAACCCGGTGCTGGCGGGCAAGACATTGCATGGCCAGACGGTCGTCGCCCATCTGTCCGACATTGGCGAGCCGATCGACATGGTCGATATCTTCCGCAACAGCGAGGCCGCTGGCGAGGTGGTGGATGAGGCGATTTCCGTCGGCGCGAAAACGGTCTGGATGCAATTGGGCGTCATCAATCCTCCCGCCGCCGATCGCGCGGAAGCGGCGGGCCTTGCCGTCGTGATGGACCGCTGCCCCGCGATAGATATTCCGCGCCTCGGCCTCTCCCCCATCGCCTGACCCCGCCCACCGGGCGCAGGCTATCCGTCAGGGGCGATCCATCAGGGGCGATCCGGGCCGCGTCGTTTCATCTTTGCCTTTACCGCGCCCGCTGGCTATCAGACGCAAATATGCGTCGATCATCTGGGCAGGACAGGAACAGCGGCATCGCTATCAACCGGCGAACGCTGCTGATCGGCGGCGGGGCGGCGGCGGGCTTGCTGATCGCATGGGGCGCATGGCCGCGCGGCTATCGCCCCAATCTGGCGGTGGCCGCCAATGAAACGCTGATCAACGCCTTTTTGAAGATCGACACCGCGGGGCAGATCATCGTCGTCGTGCCGCAACTGGAAATGGGTCAGGGCGTCAGCACCGTTCTGCCGCAAATCCTTGCCGATGAACTGGGCGCGGACTGGCGCACCGTCGCGGTGCAGGGCGCGCCGGTCAGCCCGCTTTACGCCAATGTGCTGCTGGCCAAACAATTTCTCGCCAATGACTGGTCGCGCCTTGCGGGCGGCGCGGGCGACTGGGCGCTGGAAGAGATAGCGACGCGGCAGGCGATGATGCTGACCGGCGGCGCCACCTCCGTCCGGCAATTCGCCCCGGCCTATCGCGATGCGGGCGCGGCGGCGCGGGTGTTGCTGTGCAAGGCGGCGGCGGCCCGCTGGGACGTGGAATGGGAAAGCTGCTCCATCGTCGACGGCCTCGTCACCGATGGCCAGCGCAAGCTGAGGATCGGGGAACTGGCGGCGGAGGCGGCCAGCTTCACCCTGCCCGATATCCTGCCGCTGCGCGGACCCGGGGACGAGGAAAAGCGCCTGCTGGGGCAGGACGTGCCCCGGCTCGATCTGCCGTCCAAGGTCGACGGATCGCATAATTATGCCGCCGACATTCGCCTGCCCGACATGGTGTTCGCCTCCATCCGTCAGGGGCCGCCCGGCACGACCCGGCTGAAATCCGTGAAAGAGGCGGAGGCGGACAAGATCACCGGCTTTCTGCAACTGGTGAAGCAGGAACGCTGGGTCGCGTCGGTCGGCACCAACTGGTGGGCCGCGAACAAGGCGCTCGACGCCCTCGACCCGCGTTTCGAGGTGGAAACCCCGCTGCCCGACAGCAAGAACATCGAACAGGCGTTGACCGCCGCCTTTGACGGCGAACAGGGCCGCCGCCTCTTTTCAAAGGGCGATCTGGCGTCCAGCTTTTCCGGGGCGAGGCTGTTGCGGGCCGATTATCGCGTCGCCCCCGCCCTGCATCTGGCGATGGAGCCACCCGCCGCCACCGCCCGCCTGTCCGGCGACCGCGCCGAAATCTGGGTGGCGAGCCAGGCCCCCGCCTTCTGCCGCCGCGCCGTAGCCGACGCGCTGGGCCTGCCCGAAACGTCGGTCATCCTCTATCCGCTCTCGGCGGGCGGTTCCTTCGACCGGCGCATGGATCATGACGCCGCCGTGCAGGCCGCCCTGATCGCGCGCGCGGTTAAGCGCCCGGTGCAACTGCTCTGGTCGCGGGCGGAGGATATCATCACCGACCGCCCCCGCCCGCCCGCCCATGCGCGCATGACCGCAAGGCTGGCGACCGGCGGCATTATCGACGGCCTGTCCGTCAAGATCGCCGCCCCCGCCGCCGATGCCGAGACATGGGAACGGGTCGCCCATGGCGCGACCCCGGCCGAAGCCGCGCGCAAGGCCGCGAGCCATGCCGACCCGCGCGCCATATCGGGCCTGCCCTCGCCCTATGCCGTCGCCCATCACGCGATCGACCATTATCCCGCCGATATCGGCCTGCCGACCGGCCGCTGGCGGGGCAATGCGGACAGCTATAGCTGCTTCTTCACCGAAGCCTTCATGGATGAACTGGCGCAGGAAGCGGGGATAGAGCCGCTCTCCTTCCGCATCCAGCATCTCGGGAAGCAGCCGCGTCTCGTCCATTGCCTGACCACGGTGGCGGCGATGGGCGGATGGCAGGGCGGCGTGCCGGGCAGCGGTCAGGGCCTTGCCTGTCACATGATGGATGGCGGCGCGATCGCGCTGCTGATCGAGGCCGGGCTGGACAATGGCTCGATCCGCGCCCGGTCGATTCTGGCCGTCGCCGATGTGGGCGCGCAGCCGCATCCCGATATCGCCCGCCAGCAGATAGAGGGCGGCATCATCTTCGGCCTCGCCGCCGCCATGGGTGTCGCGGCCCATTATGAAAAGGGCATGCCGACCCGCGCCATCATGGGGCGGATGGGCCTGCCGCGCCTTTCCCACATCGGGGAGATCCGCGTCGAGCTTATCCCCAGTCAGGGCGAACCGGCGGGCGTCGGCCAGATCGGCGTGCCGCCGATCGCCCCGGCGCTGGCGGGCGCGCTCCACACGCTGACGGGGCGGAGGCATCGCAGCCTGCCCCTGCTTTCCCCGGCCTGATCCACGGACACCCTTCCCGCCATGACCGATGCTTCCCCCACCCGCCCCGCTTCCCCCGCGCTTCCGCCAGCGCCGGGCCGGATCGGCGTGCTGATCGTCAATCTCGGCACGCCCGATGCGCCGGACCCGGCATCGGTCAAACGCTATCTGGGCGAGTTTCTTTCGGACCGCCGCGTGGTCGAGCTGCCGCCGCTGCTGTGGCAGCCGATCCTGCGCGGCGTCATCCTCACCACCCGGCCGAAGAAATCCGCCCATGCCTATCAGCAGGTGTGGACGGAACAAGGGTCGCCGCTGGCGGTCCATACCGCCGCGACGGCCAAGGCGCTGGCGCAGATTTTCGCTTCAGAAGCCGTGGTGGTGGACTGGGCGATGCGCTATGGCAACCCGTCGATCGCGAGCAGGCTGGCAGCGTTGCAGGAGGCCGGATGCGATCGGGTGCTGTTCGCGCCGCTCTATCCGCAATATTGCAGCGCGACGACCGCGACCGCGCATGATGCGCTGTTTGCCGCGCTCGCCGCGTTACGGGAACAACCGGCGATCCGCACCCTGCCGCCCTATTATGCGGAACCGGCCTATATAGACGCCGTCGCCGCCACGATCCGCCGCAACCTCGCCGCGCTGGACAGCCCGCCCGACGCCCTGCTGCTGAGCTATCATGGCATGCCGGAACGCACGCGCACGCTGGGCGACCCCTATCATGGCCATTGCGTGACGACCGCGCGCCTCATCACGCAGGCGTTGGAGCGGGACTTCGCAGGCCCCGTCGAAATCAGTTTCCAGTCCAGATTCGGGCGGGCGAAATGGCTGGAACCATCGACCGAGGACAAGCTGGCGGAAATGGCCGCGCGGGGCCTGCGACAAGTCGCGGTGGCGACCCCCGGATTCTCTGCGGATTGCCTTGAAACCCTAGAGGAAATCGCGCTGCGAGGCGAGGAACATTTTCGCAAAAATGGGGGGGCGAACCTCCACTATTTCCCTTGTTTGAACGCCGGGGCAGAGGCTATCCTGCTCTATGAGGGGCTGATCCGGCGGGAACTTTCCGGATGGGTCGGCGCCCCATCTTTTTAGTCCAGGAGAGCCTGTATGAGCAGAATTGCGATCGTCACCGGAGGAACCCGCGGCATCGGGGAGGCAATCAGTCTCGCGCTTCAGAATCTGGGCATGACCGTGGTGGCCAATTATGCAGGCAATGAACAAAGGGCGAAGGAATTTACCGACCGCACCGGCATCGCATCCTATAAATGGGACGTGGGCGATCATCAGGCTTGCCTCGATGGCTGCGCGCAGGTGGAAAAGGATCATGGCCCGATCGACGTGCTGGTCAATAATGCGGGCATCACCCGCGACGGCGTGATCCAGAAGATGAGCTTCGACGACTGGAACGAGGTGATCCGCGTCAATCTGGGCGGGTGCTTCAACATGGCCAAGGCGACCTTTCCCGGCATGCGCGATCGCAAATGGGGCCGCATCGTCAATATCGGGTCGATCAACGGTCAGGCCGGGCAATATGGTCAGGTCAATTACGCCGCCGCGAAATCCGGCATCCACGGCTTCACCAAGGCGCTGGCGCAGGAAGGCGCGAAATATGGCGTGACGGTCAACGCCCTCGCGCCCGGTTATATCGACACCGACATGGTCGCCGCCGTGCCGCAGGGCGTGCTGGAAAAGATCGTCGCGAAAATCCCGGTCGGCCGCCTTGGCCATGCGGAGGAAATCGCGCGCGGTGTCGCTTTTCTGTGCGGCGAGGATGCCGGGTTCGTGACCGGATCGACGCTGTCGCTCAACGGCGGCCAGCATATGTATTGATGGGGGCGACGGGGGACGAAAGCAGCAGCATGGCGCAGCAGGGCGACGCCCCGAAGCAAGGCGGCGTCCCGCTCCGCGATCCCGCCCCGCCCCTTTTTGCCGGGCCGGTCAAACACAGCATCACCATATCGGGCCATCAGACCTCGATCAGCCTTGAACCGCTTTACTGGGATGCGCTGCGCGCCGCCGCGCAAGAGGACGGGCTGGCGCTCAACGCCCTTGTCGGCCAGATCGACGAGGCGCGCATAGAGGCGCTGACCCGCTCCTCCCCGCATGCCCATCCGCCCGCCAATCTCGCCAGCGCGATACGATGCTGGCTCTGGGCGCGCTATTGCCGGACAGGGCCGGGCAAGGATGAAGATGAGGAAGGATGAGGCCGTTTCCGGGGCGGGATAGGGGGAAGGAAGCGCCTCGCCTTCCTCCCCCATTCCACCCTTATCGCGCCCTTATCGCGCCATCAGCGCGCGGATATGCGCGGCCAGTTCGGCCAGCATCGCGACCTGGGGCGCAGGCGCGGCGCGCGCGCGGTTAAGCTGATGCCGGAACTGCGCGATGCGCGCCGACCGTTCCTCCAGCCAGTCCCGCACATTGCTCACCGGATCGTCCGTCCCCAGCCGCGCCAGCAGGTCGAGCCGAACCTGCTGGACATCGCGGGTGACGCCCGACAGCAACAGCCGTTCCCATGGGTCGCTCGGCTGCAACTTGGCGGCGGCGGCCTGTATCCAATCGATGCCGAACGCATCGCCCAGTTGCACAAGCGCGCTGGCGAGTTGCACCACATCGCCCCCGGTCCGGCTGCCCAGACAGGCGATGCCGGTCGCGCCGTCCATCTTGAACAGCAAGGATAGTTTCTGCACCAGCGCTTCGGGCACGCCTAGCACCTGAATATCCCGCTCCAGCGCCCCGGCGAGGGCCAGCATATTTTCGGTAAGCAGGCTGTCCACCCGCTTTTCCACCGCGTCCACGCCCGCCTGCAACGCATCCACGCCTTCCGCCGGCGTGAAGCCGGGCGGCAGGATGCGGATGATCGACGCCATCTGCCCGCGCATGGCGATCGCGATCAGGCGCAGCAATTCCAGACGCCCCGCCTCCGCCATATCGCTCTTGTCCGTCGCGTCCCAAAGGGCCTGCACATGATAGAGCCGGTCCGTAATGACGAACGCGCTCGCCATGTCGGCGAGGGAGCACCCCTCCTCCTCCGCCAGTTCGAACGGATGGATAAGGCCGAGCCGGTTGATGATCCGGTTGGCGAGTTCGGTCGCGATGATTTCCTTGCGCAACTGGTGGCGAACGATCGCATCGGCCTCCCGCTCGCGCATCTGCGGCGGGAAGGACAGGGCAAGGTCGGCGTCCATGCTCTCGTCCCCGACCAGCGCGCCATGCTCGATCGCGGCCTGAAGCGTCAGCTTCGCGGTGGAGAGCAGCACGGCGAGTTCGGGCCGGGTCAGCCCCTTGTCATCCTGCGCGCGGCGGAGCAACTGGTCATTGGTCCCCAGCCCCTCCACGGCGCGATCGAGCATCCCGCTTTCCTCGAACGTCTCGATCAGGCGGACATAGCTGGGCAGCGATTCCACCCCGCCGCGCTCCGCGATCGAAAGGCCCAGCGCCTGAAGCCGGTTATCCTCCAGCACCAGATCCGCCACGGCATCGGTCATCTCGTCGAGCAGCGCGTTGCGATCGTCAAAGCCCAGCCGCCCTTCGCGCATTTCCCGATTGAGCGCGATCTTGATATTGACCTCATTGTCGGAGCAATCGACGCCCGCGCTATTGTCGATGAAATCCGCGTTGATCCGCCCGCCGTTCAGCGCAAAGGCGACGCGCCCGGCCTGCGTGACGCCCAGATTCGCGCCCTCGCCCACCACGCGCACCCGCAAATCCTCGCCATTGACGCGCAGCGCGTCGTTGGTGGTGTCGCCTACATCGCTGTTGCTTTGGCTCGCGGCCTTTACATAGGTGCCGATGCCCCCGAACCAGAGCAAATCGACCGGCGCGCGCAAGATCGCCGAGATCAGCGATGCGGGATCGAGCGCCTCTTCGGTCACGTCCAGCAGCGCCCGCATTTCCGGGGAGAGCGGGATGCTTTTGAGGCCGCGCGAAAACACGCCGCCGCCACTGGAGATCAGGCCCTTGTCATAATCATCCCAGCTTGATCGCGGCAGCTTGAACAACCGCTGGCGTTCCTTCCAGCTTTTCGCGGGGTCGGCCGGATCGGGATCGATGAAGATATGCCGATGGTCGAACGCGGCCACCAGCCTGATCGCCTTGCTGAGCAACATGCCGTTGCCGAACACGTCGCCCGACATGTCGCCCACGCCCACGACCCGCACCGGGCTGGTCTGCACATCGACGCCCATTTCAGCGAAATGACGGCGGACGGAAATCCATGCGCCGCGCGCGGTGATGCCCATCGCCTTATGATCATATCCGTGGGAGCCGCCGCTGGCGAAGGCATCGCCCAGCCAGAATTCCCGTTCCAGCGCAATGTCGTTGGCAATGTCGGAAAAGCTCGCCGTGCCCTTGTCCGCCGCGACCACGAAATAGGGGTCTTCCCCGTCGCGGATCACCATGGCCTTGGGATGCACCGGCTTGTCGGCGACGATATTGTCGGTCACGGACAGCAGCGAGCGCACGAAAATGCGATAGCTTTCCTTCCCTTCGGCCAGCCATGCATCCCGGTCCGCCGCGGGATCGGGCAGTTGCTTGGGGTAAAAGCCGCCCTTGGCCCCGGCGGGGACGATCACCGCGTTCTTCACCCGCTGCGCCTTCATCAGGCCCAGCACCTCGGTGCGGAAATCGTCGCGCCGGTCGGACCAGCGAATGCCGCCGCGCGCGACCGGGCCGGAACGCAGGTGTATGCCCTCCATCCGGGGGGAGTAGATCCAGATTTCGCGCCATGGCAGGGGCTTGGGCAGTCCCGGCACCTGCGCGCTGTCGATCTTGAACGCCAGCGCCAGCTTGCCGCTGTCGAGAAAGAAATTGGTCCGCAGACAGGCGTGAATCACCGCATGGATAAGGCGGATGATACGGTCCTCATCCAGCGCCGACACATTGGCCAGCCCCTCTGTCACCGCAGTGTCGGCGGCCTTGATCGCGGCGTCCCGATCGCCCTTGAACGCCGGGTCATGCAGCGCGTGGAACAGGTCCACCAGCGCATGCGTCACCGCCTGTTCGCGCCGCAGCGTGTCCATGATGGTCGCCATCGCATAGGGCATGCCGGTCTGGCGCAAATAGCGATAGAGCGCCCGCAGCAGCACGGCCGAAGCCGGGTCGAGGTCCACCGAAACGATCAGTTCGTTGAAATGATCGTCCTCCGCCTCGCCCATCAGCACGCAGGCAAGGCTGGTCTGCAAAATCTCCGCGCGCGCCATCAGCGCGGCGGCGTCGCCCGCGTCGCGCCGGGCCAGCAGGAAGCGGTGGATATAGCCCTGCTTCCCCCCGGCCAGCGGCGTGGTGTTTTCCTCCATCACCCGGAACCCGAAATTCTCGAACGCGGGCACGGCATCCGACAGCGGCATGGCGGTGCAGCTATAGAGGTTGAGCCGCAACTGATCGGGCCTTTCCCCGTCATTGCGATAGAAGCGGACGCGGCGCTGATCGGGCTGTTCGATCTTCACCATTTCCATGATGTCGATCGCCGCCTCTTCCGGCCCCGCGCCCAGCCGGTAATTGGGCGGGAACCCCTCGGCATAGAGGTCGGCCAGCGCGGCGGCGCGCTCTTCCCCCTCGCCCTGCGCCAGCGCGTCCTCGATGGCGGGCGCCCAGCCGCGCACCATATGCTTGACCTGCGCATCCAGCGCGCCCTCATCGGGCGTCACGCCCTCCGATCGCAGATCGAGCGTGAAGCGCAGCAGCGCCAGCCCGCTTTCCTCCAGCGCGATCGACCATGCGAGCAGGGAGGCGTTGGCGGCCTCCACCAGCATATCCTGAATGGCGACGCGCCGGGCGGTGGACACGTCATCGCGGGGAATCCAGACGAAAGCATAAAGATGCCGCGCCAGTGCGGATGTCGCCAGCACCAGCCGGGGCCGGGGCCGGTCGGACAGCGACATCAGCGTCAGCGCCAACCGCTCCAGCGTTTGCCGGTCGAACCCGATCACGATGTCATGGGGCAGCACCGTCAGCGCATGGAACAGCGTCTTGCCCGCATGGCCCGCCGGGTCGAACCCATGTTTCTCCATCAGCGCCGCCAGCGAGGACCGCAGCAGCGGCACCCGATCCGGCGCGGTGGCGAGCGCCGCGCTGGTCCACATGCCCGCATGGATGGAAAGCGCGCGGATCGTCTTGCCCTCCCGCACCGGCACGATGAACAGATCGATCAGGCTGATACGATGAATACGCGAGGCGGTGTTGCTCTTGATAATCAGCGGCGCGCGCCCGCCTTCCTCGAACCATGTGAAGGCCGCTTTGATCGTCGCCAGCGCGATCGGCGGCGGATCGCCCTTTATCGTGTATATGCCCAGCGCCGCCTCGCAATGCCCGTCGCGCCGGCAGCGCTGATAGCCGGTTTGCGTCATGTTGCGGGCAAGCATCCAGCGCAGCAGCGCCGCTCCCTCATCATCGGCAAGGCTGTCCGCATCGGCGGCCATCACCTCACGCATCCGCCCCCAGTCGTTTACCGCCGCGCGCACATGGGCCAGCGTTTCGGCCAGTTCGTCCTTCAGCTTTTCGCGCTGACGGGCGGTCGCATAATCCACATCGATGCAGATCATGGATTCCCGGCGCGCGCCGGGGCTGTCGGCGGGCAATATATCGGTGAGCTTCCCCTTCGCATCGCGCTCGACGCTCAGCACCGGATGGATCAACCGACGGATCACCAACCCCTGCTGGGCGAGGCAATGGGCGATGCTATCGACCAGAAAGGGCATGTCGTCATTGACGATCGCGATGCGCAACGGATGCGCGACGCTCACCGGGATGGCGCTCCCCCCGGCCTTGTCCTTGCGCGACGGCGCGACATTGTCGATCACTATAGCAGGCAGGCCATTGGGCCGGGCGGACGCGGCGCGGAGCATGAACCGCGCAGCCTCGTCAATCTCCTCCGCGCTGAAATTCTCGCGCTCCCCCGGCAGGCTTCCCTGCGTGAGCGCGTCGCTCAACGCATCAACGAACGGGGAATCCTTCCCCGGCTCTTTCCTCGCCATAGATGCTCCTGCGATTGCTGGTGCCGTCGTTCCTCATCATCGGGCATGAAGGGGAACCACATCCCGCAGGGCATGGCGACGCATCATGACCGCAATGCGACTATCATGCCTTTAAACCGGTGGAAGGCAACATGGCACCCGTCCGATTTTCAGCAGCATCAGACGGATTTGCTCGCCTCGATCAATATTTTTTGCGTCGCCTTGTCGTCCATGTCGACGCCCGCGACCAGCGCGATCGCGCCATCGGCATCGCGCCGGGCGACGACCACCGCGAGGCCATGCGCATCGAAGGAAAGGCTCTCCGGCGCAACGCCGCGCGCATCGCTCAGCTTTTGCACGGCCCGTTCGATACGCCGCGCAGACCGATCCGCCTGCCCTGCCGGTTTCCCGGCCCTGCGGGCGGCGCGAATATCCTTCACCAGCCCCTTGAGGCCGCCTTCATAAGAGAGCAGCACCCCGTCCAGCGCGCCCCGGCCGATCCCCTGTTCAAACCCATGATCGAGCGCGCAGGCATATTCGGCGATGCGCGTCTTGTCATGATCCGCGCCAAAGACCAGCTTGATGATCGCCGTGTTCGGGCTGCGCGCCTGAACGCTGATGTCCGCGTCCGCCAGCATCGCCGCATAATCCTCCGGCGCCTCTTGCGCGGAGAGCGCGAAATCATAGGCGGTGCCGATCGCGCGATACAGCGCCGCCCGGCTGCGCACATCATTGTCGCCCGCCTCGGCCGCGCTGCGCCGGGCCGCGAGCAGTTGCGCGCCCAGCCCTTGCGCAGAAGCCACATCCGCCGCTGCGGCTTCCTCCTCATCCTCATCATCGAGCGCGGGAAGCGGCGTCAGATCGCCCTCGACCGGCGCCAGATCGACCAGATCGAGCGGCTCATCCATCGGGAACGAGGCAAGGTCCAGTTCCGCGCCGTCGGCGTCTGCCGTTTCCACCGCTTCGGCGGCAGGGGCGCTGTCCGCTTCTTCCGCGCCGTCATCCTCTTCGAAATCGAAATCCGCCATGATCGACGCGCCCTCCGCCCAGATCGGCGCGTCATGAGAGGGCTGGACCGGCGAAGCGTCCATCACCGCGCGGATTTCCTCCCCCAGCCCATCGAGCACGGTCTGGCTGACGGCTTCCTTCCAGTTGATGACGCCGTAAATGAAATCGATCGTCTCGTCATTGGAGGAAAAGGGCATCAATATGCCGCGATACAGGATTTCGACGCCGCGCTGATTGGTGAACTCCGCCTCGAAACCGACGGGCGCGGCGTTGGCGATGATTTGCAGATAATGATCGGTCAGCCGCGACAGCAGCGATCGCGGCGGCACCTGATCGATCCGCTCGATCGCGCCGGTGATGCCGCATTCGTCGCGCAGCGCCGACCCCAGATAGAGGATCGCGGGATTTTCAAGGCCCAGCGAGAAATCGAGCAGCACGCTGTTGGAGCCGAAATCCTCCATATCCTCCGGGTTGAGATCCTCGATCGAAGGAAAGCTGCGCTGGCCAAGCAGCGACACCCAATAATTATACGCCCGCACCTGCATGCGCCGTTCCGAACCGGAGATGACGGGCGGCGCCTCGATCGCCTCATCATCATAGGCGCCATGGCCGCCGATTTCATCCTGACCGCGTAAACTATCCATATGGCATCCATTCAAAGTGCAGCGACACGCTGATCCATCAGCCGGGAATGTCGCATGCCCATGGTTAACAACCTCTAAAAACAGGAGACGTTCCTGATGGCCCGGACGGCGGACAGGAAGAGAAACGGGAAGGCGGCATACCATCGGAAAGCCGCACCGGTCTTTTTGGCGGATGTGCGGCAAGCCCTTGCTGATCCGGCCCCTGCTTATCCGGCTTGCCAGCATCGAAGAGTGCTGTTATGCGCAGCGCCACAGCCGCCGGGGCCACCCGACGCTGCGCCGCAGTAGCTCAGCTGGTAGAGCACGACATTCGTAATGTTGGGGTCGGGGGTTCGAGTCCCTTCTGCGGCACCATTTTCCTGTTCGCCGATCGTCGCTAAGGATGGCGTGGCCGCCGGCCCGTCCGCCAATCAGGCCGCCAGCGAAAAACGGGCAGCCTGCGTACAGCCCGAAGTTGACAATAGGCAGGCATTTTCGATATCCTTTGTATAGCTATGTCGAATGGCTGCTACGCGACCGGTCGATCCTGCGGGATGGGACATGCAACGGTCTTGTTCCGCCTCCATCGCGGAACTTCAGTTTATGAATCAGCGGGATCCAACTGAAATTTCATGCGCATATGTTTCCCCTACATCGCCCAGATCCACCAGATTTTTCATTCTTTCCCGATCGCGGCCGAAATCGCGCGCAGGCATCCCGATGCTGAGGTTCATATCGCCTGCGATACCCCGGAAAAGGTTGAATTCGTGCAGATGCTACGGGAAAATTATTATCCCGACGCTCCTCTTCCCATCAGGCAGCTTTCATCGCCGGAGGTCGTTCGCACCGGCCTTCCTCAATTCGGGGGCCTTGCGTCCAAATTGCTGACCCTGTTCGGGAATGTCAGATATTTCCGCAAGTTCGATGCGCTGGTTGTGCCCGAACGCACCACCCTGATGCTACGCCGGGTTCTGCCGCGCCGCACGCGGCTTATCTGGACCCGGCACGGGGCCGGGGACCGGGCCGTGGGGTTCAAGCGGGACGTCGCCCATTTCGACTTCATATTGATGGCCGGGCAGAAAATCGAACAGCGCTTGCGGAAACAGGGCGCGCTCAAGCCGGGCCGGTACGCGACCGATGTCTATGCCAAATTTGATCTCGCACGGCGGATGTCTCATCCGCCGCTGTTCGAAAATGGCCGACCGACGGTGCTCTACAACCCGCATTTCTGGCCGAATTTATCCTCCTGGCCTGTCTGGGGGCGCAAGGTGCTGAATTTCTTCGCGCGCAGCGAGCGGTTCAACCTGATCTTTGCGCCGCATATCCGCCTGTTTCATCGCGCCGCCCCCGGGATATCCGACGACTTCGCCAAATACCAAAAACGGCCGAATATTCATGTCGATCTTGGCAGCGAAGCCAGCGTGAACATGGCCTATACGGAAGGCGCGGACCTGTATCTGGGCGATGTGAGCAGTCAGGTGGCAGAATTCATGATCCGGCCCCGCCCGGCGGTCTTTCTGAACGCGCATGACGTGAGTTGGCGCGACAATCCCGATTATCATTTCTGGTCGCTCGGTCCTGTCATAGACGATGTGAACGAACTGGAAAATGCGCTGGACGCCGCGATTGCCGAACATCCTGCATGGCAGGCCCGGCAATATGAATATAGGCGGCAGACCTTTGGCAAAGTGGAAGGGGACACGGCCCCTAGGGGCGCAGATGCCATCATCGACTTTCTGAAGGCGGCTTAGGGCGGTTTCCGATCAGGCTGAGGACGGCCCCCCTTCTGCCCCCGCTCCTCTGCCTGCGCGCATCCACCCGGCATTGCGCAGAAATGCGCGCGCGATCGAACTGTCACGCTTCAGAAACCCGCTGGGGAGCCTTCATCCTTCTTTCCTCGCCGCTTCCTCCTTGGCGGAATGTCCCTGCCATGATGCCCCTGCGGACCGGGGAAAGGGATGACGGCGCGACAGCATGGCCGAACATGCTGGGCCTCGCCGTCCGGTCGCATTGTCAGCCCCGGCGGGCAAGATGGGGATCGGCTCAGCCCCGGCGGGCAGGACGGGGATCGGCCATCGTTTCCCGCAGCAGCGATGCTATTTCGGTTATCCCGGCCTCTGCCTGAAAAGCGGAGCGCACGCGCTGGAAACCGGCCTGACCGATCCGCACCCGCCAGTCCGGCCTTCCGATCAATTCCGCCAGCGCGGCACCGAGGGCGGCGGCGTCCCCCGGAGGGACAAGAATGCCGGTTTCCCCGTCCCGGATCAATTCGGGAATGGCGGAAAAGCGGGTCGAAAGGCACGGCAATGCCTGACTCTGCGCTTCCATCAGGACATTGGGAAGGCCATCGCGATCGCCATTGCCGGCCTCCCGCGAAGGCAGCACGAACAGGTCGCTTTGACGATAGCGCTCTATAACGGCGGCCTGATCCTCGGCCCCGTGCCAGCTGATCCGGTCCGACAGGCCGAGCGCGCTGGCGCGCGATTTCAGCCCGGCCAGCATCGGCCCCTCCCCCACATGATCCAGATGCCACGCGATATCGGCGGGAAGGCGCGTCAGGGCGTCGAGCAGAATGTCGAAGCCTTTCTTTTCCACGGCGCGCCCGACGGTCAGCAGGCGCACCGGGTCATTCTGATCGCTTCCGTCACGCCGGGGTCGGACAGGCGGATCGGACGGGAAGCGCCTGAACGACAATCCGTGATAGATCAGCCTGATCTTGCCCGGATCGTCGGACAGTTCGCGCAGCTTGTCGGCGCCCGGCGCCGTGCAGGTCGCGCACCATTGCATGGCGGACAGCTTGTCCTGCTTGTCCCAATCCGGCGTCGTCCAGATATCCTTGGCATGGGCGCTCGCGGCGAAGGGCAGGCCGGTGATCGCGCTGGCGTAGCGGCCGATGGTGCCCGCCCCCAGAATGAAATGCGCATAGAACAGGCCGGTGGTCGGCGGCATCTCTGCCACAAGCGCCAGAGTCTGGATGAAATGGAACAGCCTGACCGCCCGGCGCACGGGCCGCTCCCGCCGCAAATCCTCGCGAAGCATGTCGCGGGCGACGCGATAGCCGGGCCGCATCCGGCGAACCGTCCGCCATGCGCGCAGGGTCCGCAAGGGCTGGCGGAACGGATTGGGCAGATAATGGATCGGCGCCGTCAATTCCTCATGCAGCCGGTGACGCCGCTTTTCGCCCGGCGACAGCGATGCGACCCACAAGCGAAGGCCATTTTGTTCCAGACCCACCAATTCCTGAGCGACGAAGGTGGTCGAAAGGCGAGGCCATGCCTTCACCAGCGCGCATATCGTCGCGGCGGCGGGAGATAGCGCGCCCCGCTCCTGTCCCTGTTCCTGTCCGGCGGCCGTCATCGAAAACCCGTCCCCACTCCATCGCATTTTGAAAAGGACAAGCCTCTGTCTTCCTTCATAGCACGCACAAAAGCCACCATAGCCCTCTGCCCCGACACTTTACAATCGAGGCGGCGACTTGCGCGATATTGAAACGGCGGCAGCGGTTCAATCGGAAATGCACGGAACGGATTTCATGAAACTGATCCGATAGATGCCGTGCCTCAACGGAGAAGGACCGTTGGCATGGCTGGCCATCAGCCAGAGGGTGACGATCGCGCTGAAATCACCAACAGCTCAACGCACGAGACAATCAATCAGCCAATTACGGCTAGGCCTGAAATCTGCATTCCACCACGGGGCAAGCGGAAGGCCATGCGGTTGGCCCCGCGCAATCCGCGCCATCGCGCCCGATATCGAGGAAACCCCGTCCGCCACCCATAGCGGAAATCGCGCAGGTCAAACGCCCTCCCCGGTTTCAGCCATGTTCAGCCCAGTTCGATCGCCATCGCCGTCGCCTCGCCCCCACCGATGCAGAGAGAGGCGACCCCGCGTTTCAGGCCGCGATTCTGGAGCGCCGCGATCAACGTCGCCATGATCCGCGCGCCCGATGCGCCGATGGGATGGCCGAGCGCGGTCGCGCCGCCATTGACGTTCAGCCGGTCGGCGGCGATGCCCAATTCTCTGGCCGCGATCATAGCCACGACGGCGAAGGCCTCGTTCACCTCGAACAGATCGACATCCTCAACCAACCAGCCTGCCCTGTCGAGCGCCTTGCGCATGGCGGGCACCGGCGCGGTGGTGAATTGGGCCGGTTCCTGCGCATGGGCGGCGGTGGCGACCACCGTGGCGACAATCGGCAGGCCAAGCTTTTCGGCCATGCTCCGTCGCGTCATGACCAGCGCCGCCGCGCCGTCCGAAATGGAGGAAGCATTGGCGGCGGTGATCGTGCCATCGGCAACGAAAGCAGGGCGAAGCGACGAAATCCTGTCGCGCCGGGCGTTACCCGGCTGTTCATCGGTGTCGATCACCGTTTCGCCGGTGCGGGAACGGACCGTGACGGCAGCGATCTCACGAGCGAACGCGCCGCTCGCTATGGCCGCATTGGCGCGATCGAGCGAGCGGATGGCGTAATCATCCTGCTGCTCACGCGTGAACTGATAGGCGCGCACCGCTGCTTCGGCGAAAACGCCCATCGCCTTGCCCGGCTCATAGGCGTCCTCCAGCCCGTCCATCATCATCGTGTCGATGATGCGATCATGGCCGATGCGCGCGCCCGACCGGTGTTTGGGCAGGGCATAGGGCGCGTTGGTCATGCTTTCCATGCCGCCTGCGATCACCATGTCGGCCGTGCCCGCCGCCAGCGCCTCATAGGCCATGATCGCTGCCTGCATGCCCGATCCGCACATCTTGTTGACGGTGGTGGCCTCCACCGATTGCGGCAACCCCGCGCCCAGCGCCGCCTGACGCGCGGGCGCCTGACCGAGGCCCGCGGGCAGCACGCACCCCATATAGATGCGGTCGATGGCATCCGGCGCGACCCCCGCCCGCTCCACCGCCGCCTTCACCGCGCATGCGCCCAGTTCCGTCGCCTTGAGCGAGGAAAGCGCACCCTGAAACCCGCCCATGGGCGTGCGGGCATAGCCGATGATGACGACAGGATCCTGCTGCATGATGATATTCCCTGATTATGATCCGCCCGCGGTGCGCCTTCGCCCGCCATCCGGCGATCCTTTCGCAGATCAGGCATGATCGCATATCCCGGTGGATTTTCGCACCCCCCAATTCTCGCCCACCGGACTGCGCCCTGCGAAAACGCCCCGCCCCCGGAAAGCACTCGGCCCGGAAAGCACTCGACCCGAATGCCTATTTCGGCGCCATTCGGATGGCCCCGTCCAGACGGATCACCTCACCGTTGAGCATCGGGTTGCCGATGATGGCGTCCACCAGTTGCGCATATTCCGATGGACGCCCAAGGCGGGAGGGATGCGGCACCTGCGCGCCGAGGGAATCCTGCACATCCTGCGGCATGCCCTCGATCATCGGCGTCAGAAAAATGCCGGGGGCGATGGTCATGACCCGGATCTTGTGCCGGGCCAGATCGCGCGCAATGGGAAGGGTCATGCCGACAATGCCCCCCTTCGACGCGCTATAGGCCGCCTGCCCCATCTGCCCGTCAAAGGCGGCGATGGAGGCGGTGTTGACGATGACGCCCCGTTCGCCGTCAATCTCTTCCTCCCCGGCGAGCCGCGCGGCGAACCGGGAAATCAGGTTGAAAGTGCCGACCAGATTGACCTCGATCACCTTGCGGTAGAGATCGAGCGCATGAGGAACATTGCCCTTGCCGATCGTTTTCCCCGCAGGCGCGATGCCCGCGCAATTGACGAGAATGCGGGCTGCGCCATGCGCTTTCCCGGCGGCATCGAGGCCCGCCGCGACGCTGGCTTCGTCCGCCACGTCCACCTTCACGAACAGGCCGCCGATTTCATTTGCCGCCCTTGCCCCGGCTTCCTCGTTCAGGTCGAACAGGGCGACTTTGGCGCCCTCTTCCGCCAGTTTCCGGGCCGTCGCCAATCCAAGACCCGATGCGCCGCCGCTCACGATGGCGGCTAGGCCGTTGACCTTCATATTGCTCCTCCTGAAACCGATAGAGGCGGGACGCATGCATCCCTTACCGGCCTCAGTATAGCGCGCAAGATCGAAAAATCAGGCCCGCGATTGGGGGGGCATCCCGCAGCCCGCCATCGGACAAGACGCCAGCCCGCAAAGCAACGGCGCGGGACCATATGGCCCCGCGCCGCAACGCTCGGAATCGCCCGGAACGCTCAGAACCGCTTGGTGAGCGTGGCGATGATCTGGCGGCTCTGGCCGAAGAAACAGCCCATCGCGCCATTGCACCGCCCGGCATAGCGCTTGTCGAAGATATTGCTGCCATTGACCGCGAGGCGCCAGCCCGGAAGGTCATAATGCAGCGTCGCGTCGAACAGGGTCACGGCGGGGCTGGTATAGAGGATCGCCGGAATGGTGGACGGCGTCACGCCCGGGCTGCTGCTGAGGTAGCGAACGCCCGCGCCGCCGCCAAAACCGGCAAGCGCGCCCGTGTCCTGCGTATAATCGACGAACATCGACGCCTTGTGACGCGGCGTCGCCTCCAGCCGCGCGCCGACTTCCGGTTCGAACTCGCTCCGGGTGATCTTCGCGTCGGTGTAGCTGTAGGACGCATTGATGCTCAGCTTTTGATAAAAGCGCGCCACGGCCTCCAGTTCAATACCCTTGGAAACGATCTGGCCGGTCTGGATATCCATAAAAATGCTGTTCGGATCGGTCAGCAGCGGATTGTCCTGCTCGATGCGGAACACCGCGGCGGTGGCGAACAGCTTCACGTCATCGCCAAGATTGCGCGCGTCATATTTGACCCCGGCCTCCCACTGCTTGCCTTCGCTCGGCACGAACTGTTCTCCGGCAGCGGTTGCGCCGACATTGACCAGGAAAGAGGTGGAGTAGCTGACATAAGGCGCAATACCCGCTTCGGTGATATAGGTCGCGCCAGCCCGCCAGGTGAATTTGCTATGCTTCGCGTCGTCGGAGGGCCTTGCATAGTTGGTCACGTCGGACCAGTCGTGCCGGCCCGACAGGGTCAGGATGAAATTGTCGAACTTCATCTGGTCCTGAGCATAGAGGCCATATTGCTTCAGTCGCACATCGGTAAAGGGGCTGAAGTCCGGCACCGCGATCGGCACGGTGCTGTAGACCGGATCGAACAGGTCGATATCGGTCGCGCCCCCAAAAGCGAACGCAGACTGTTCACGATAATTGCGATAGTCGAACCCGACCAGCACCCGATGTTCGATCGCGCCGGTGGCGAAATTGGCGTCAAAGCGATTATCGGCCGTGAACTGCTGCGTATCGTCTGCGAACGGGAAGTTGGAGCGCGAGACGGTGCGATTATCCTCATCAAGGGCCGACCCGTAAATGATCTGCTGATATTCGCTATAATCGGTCCAGCGCACATTCTGGGTGAAACGCAGCGACGGCGAGAACCGATGGGTCAGTTCATACCCCGCGCCCCACTGCTCGCGCCGGTAGAAATTATAGTCAGGCTCGCCCAGATTGACGCCGCGCCGAACCTTGCCGACCGGATTGTCATACAGCACGCCGATCGCGGGCAGAAAGCCATTGGTGTCGCCCTCGACCCGGTCCCACTGATAATAGCCCAGCGCCGTGATCTTCGTCTCCGGGCCGATCTCGACCGTGACGGCCGGGGCGACATAAGCGCGCTTCGCGGTGACATAATCGGTCTGGCTGTCGCGATCGCGATACAGGCCGGTCAGGCGCGCGCTGATGCCGTTGGTGAGTTCGCCGGTGACGGTCCCCGCCGCCTGCTTGAAATCGTCGGTGCCATATTTGACCTGCAATTCCCCGCCCAGCCGCGTCGAGGGGCGGCGGCTGGTGAGGTTGTAGATGCCGCCCGGCGGCGTCGAGCCATAAAGGACGCTCGACGACCCCTTGAGGATATCCACCGCCTCAGAGCCGTAGAGGTCGAGGCCGACATTGTCGATCGTGTCGCTGACCGGCGCCTGCAACCCATCGATATACTGGATCGGGATGAAACCGCGCACGCGCAGAAAGTCGAACCGCAGGTCCGGCCCGCAATTTTCGCCCGCGACGCCCGCCGTATAACGAACGGCCTGCTGGACATCGACGAAGTTCAGCAGGTCGATCTGATCGCGCGAGATGACGGAGACAGACTGCGGCGTCTCGATCAGCGGGGCGGTCGTCTTGCTGGCGGTGATGGCGCCATCGGGGACGAACCGCCGGGCCGTGACGACGATGGTGCCGTCATCGCCCCGGACCGCCTCGATCCCGCCGCTATCGGCGTCGTTCAGATTGTCGCCCGCATTGGCGCCCGTATCCTGGGCCATGGTGGCGACCGGCGCCACCATGGCGGCGCTGGCCAGCAGCACGGCGGAAAGACTGACAAAATCAGGTCGAATAATATACATGGTACAAGCTCCCTGAATGCGGCGCCCTCTTGCGGCGGCCATCGGTGACTGGCAATGAAATCATTGCGAATCATTTGCAATAATATTGAACGGGGTCTGGCCTGATTCAATCAGAATATGGCCCGATCGAACACCACATCGCCGCCGCGACAGTCCTGACGGCCCCGCGCATGGCAGAAACGAGGTTTATGAGCGCCGACGCCCTATCCCATGGCAGCCCTGATTCAGCGCCGGACTCATGGTCGCCACAGGCTTTGTTCACGGTCGCCTGCCTTGGCGTGACGGCGGGCGTGCAGATGAGCGACATGGGGCTTCAATCCTTGTCGCTTTCCGCCATCCAGCGCAGCTTCGGCGTCAGCGACGCTGCGCTGGGCGCGCTGCAAGGGCTGGCCGGGGTGCTGGTGGGCAGCTTCGTCGCGATCCCGCTGGCGCGTTTCGCGGACCGCTTTTCGCGCAAGATCGTGCTGCTGTGCCTGATATTGGCATCGACCGCGATGATGGTGCTCAGCGCGCTCGCACCCAATTTCCCGTTATTCTTCATCGGCCGTTCCGCCGCGGGCATCACCGAATTCGCGATGATCCCCCTCGTCTATTCGATGATTCCCGATCTCGCGCCCGAACGGCATCGCGTGGCGGCCAATCTCAGCTTCGCCGCGCTGATGGCGACGGGGGCCAGCAGCGGCTTTTATTTCGGCGGCGCGCTCATCGATGTCTCCGCCGGGATCGTCACCTTGCCGATCGAGCCATGGCGCAAGCCCTTTCTGTTGCTTTCCATGGCGGGCATCCCGTTGTTCCTGCTCGCCCTGCTGACGGTCGATCCGCCCCGGCAGATCATCGCCGCGAACCTGCGGGCGAGCGCGTCCATGGCGCTTTTCCTGCGGGAACGCTGGCGGGCCATCGGCCTGTTCATCGGGGTAGCGGGGTGCCTGCTGATCGCCGTGCAGGCGCTCAACCAGTTGATTACGCTGGGGCTGGAGAGGCGGTTCGACGCCGATGTCGGCGGCATCGGGCGGGCCATGGGGCTGATCGTGCTGGCGACCACGGTGGGATGCCTGCCGGTCGCCGGTCTGCTCGATCGGCTGTTGGGGCGGCATTTCGGGCGAGCGGCGCGTCCGCTCATCATGGGGTTGGGGGCAACCGCCGCCATCCCCTTCGTCGCCATGCTCACCACCGTCCTCACCATCGATCATGCCCTGATGGCGGTCGCCTGCTTCCTGTTCGTGACCTGCACGGCCAACGCGCTCATCCCCACCATGCTCCAGGATCTGACGCCCGCGTCCCTGCGGGCGCGCAGCTTTGCGGTCTGGAGCTTCGTCGTATCGATATTCAGCGCCGCCGGGCCGCTGATCGCGGGCACGCTTTCCGATTGGCTGCTGGATCACCGCCTGCTGAGCGCGATCAGCATGACGGCCATACCCGCGCTGGCGCTATCGGCCTTTTGCGCGGTGCGATCCTTCCTGCGGACGCGGCGGGAACTGATGATGGAAAGTCTGCCCGTTTGATCGCGCCCGCTATCGGTTTCCCGTCAGGGCATCGGGGCAACGCAGGTCTGTGCAAAGGCCCAGAGCATCGCCGCCTCGGCAAATTCGCTGTCCTGATCGCCGCTCGACTGATGCCCGCTATCCGGGTGAAGCACCATGACCGCCGGGTTATCCGCCTGCGAACGATGGCGGACATGGGCGATCAGCTTGGCCGGTTCCCAATAAGGCACGCGGTCATCCTTCAGCCCCGCCGTGCACAATAGCGGCGGATAGGCGGCCTGCGCCACATTCTCATAGGGCGAGATGGAGGCGATATAATCATAGGCCTCCCCATCGGATAGCGGATCGCCCCAATCCGGCCGGAACAGCGGCACCAGCGGATGATCGGCATCGCTCATCGTGTTGAGCATATCGACAAAGGGCACCTGCGCGATCACCCCGGCCCATAGTTCCGGTTCCATATTCATCGCCCCGCAGACCAGCAAACCGCCCGCCGAAAGGCCATGCGCCACGATCCGTCCCGGCGCGGCATGGCCGGTTTCCACCAGATGCCGGGCGCAGGCGATGAAATCCGTCATCGAATTGCGCTTCTTCATGCGGCGGCCATCGAGGAACCAGCGCCGCCCCTTTTCCGATCCGCCGCGCACATGGGCGATGGCATAGCGAAACCCCGCATCGACCAGCACGGTCGCGGGCAGCGAAAACAAGGGATCGCTGGAAATGCCATAGGCCCCATAGCCGGTCAGCAGCAGCGGGGCCGTTCCATCGGCATCGCTGTCCCGGCGGGACAACAGGGTGATGGGGATGCTCTCCCCATCCGGCGCACGCGCTTCGAGCCGTTCGACCCGGTAGGCGGAGGCATCGAAGCCGCGCAGGCGCTCCCGCCCCACCTCCTCGCAAGTCCCGGTGGCAAGGCTCACATCTATCCATCGTGGCGGGTCGGCGGGCGTCTGGTGCACGATGCGCACCGTCCCCGCCGCATAATCCTGCGCGGGAAGCAGCGCGATCGCATAGGCGGGATCGTCGAACGCCACCGGGATTTCCCGGCCATCGCGATGCAACAGGACCAGCCGGTGCAGGCCGTCCTTGCGCTCCAGCCTCACCAGCGCATCGGCAAAGGGCAGGATCGCGATGATCGGCACGCCCTCCCTATGGGGCACCAGTTCTCGCAGGACGCCGAAGCCCGCCGGGTCGAGGGACAGCAGCTTGCGATCCGGCGCGCCGTCCGCATCGGTCAGCATCAGCAGCGCGCCCGCCCATTCATCCACTTCATAGCTGACGCCGCGTTCGCGCGGACGGACGATCGCGGGCTGCGCGGTTTCCGCATCGGCGGCGATCAAGCGAACCTCGGCCATGTCAGGCCCCGCAAGCCGCAGCGCCACGAAGCCATTGGCCGCCGTCCGCGCCACCTGCATGAAAATCGCCGGATCATGTTCTTCATAGACCAGCGCCGCCGCCCCGCCCCCGGCGGGCGTCCGGTAAAGCCGGGTCGGCCGGCTATGGGCATCGCGCCAGATCCAGAACAGATGGTGGGAGGACGGCGCGAAGGTGAAGCCGCCATAGCCATAGGCATCGGTCTCCACCAGAATGCGGATCACGCCCGTTTCCATGTCCAGAACGCAGATGCGGTGCCGGTCATCGCCCACAATGTCTTCGGCCCATGCGAAATAGCGATCGTCCGGGCTGTGCTGATGATCGGTCGCCCGGTAATAGGCATGCCCCTCCGCCCGCACCGCCTCGTCGAACAGGACATGCTCCTCCCCGTCGGGCGAGGTCCGGGTGAAAATGCGATGCGCGCACCCGGCGGGCAGCTTGAAATCATAGCGCCAGCCATGGGAGGATTCCGGCAGCGGCGTGTCGATTTCCGGGGCGCGGGCGCGCATCTGCTCATGAAATTGCGCGATAAGGGGGGCCAGCGGCCCCAATATGCCGCGCGCATAATGTGTTTCCGCTTCCAGATGCGCGCGCAACGGCCCCGGCAATGTGTCGAGCGTGCGCGAGCCTGTTTGCGGGATGAACTTCATCCACGCATAGGGGTCGTTCCTCCGGCGCTCCAGTTGGTCGATCCAGTGATCCTTGCGCGGCGTATGCGGCGCGGGGGCCGGGGGCCAGACAGCAGCGGGGGCGGAGGGTTTGACAGCAGGCATGATAGTCCAGAAAGCAGGTTTTGGCGTGGGTGGAAAGCGCCCTTTCAGGGGGAACGCCCCTCGGCGAACGCCCGCATCCATTCCACAAGGGCCGGGTCCGGCACGCGGTCGAGCATGTCCCGGAAATCGGCGGGGCTTTCATCCTGACCCAGCTTGAAGCGCGGATCAAGATGCCGGACATGGGCGCGAAAGGCGATGATCCGCGATAAAAGCTGGTCGCGCCGCCCGCCCAGCGCCTCGCTCGACCATCGCTGCGGCAACAGGCCCTCCATATGATCGAGCAGGCGCTCGACGGCGGCGGCGGTTTCGTCGGGGATGAACTCTATGTCCACCTCCACCCGCAGCGCGGCGAAATTCCATGTCGGCGCCCAGTCGGAACGGGAAACATGGCGCGGCGATATATAGCCGGCCGGGCCGGTGAACAGCACAAGCCCGGATGAATCGGCGGTGAAATCGGCCACCAGCGGATTGGCGCGGGCGCAATGGCCCAGCAGCGCCACGATCCGCCCGCCGTCATCCCGCTCCGCGATCAGCGGCAAGCTGCTCGCCCGGAACCCGCGCGAGACGACCCACGCCAGCGGATGGCGCGCGATCAGGACGGTGGCGGCGTCCTCTTCCATCCTCTCACGCCGCGACATGATCGCGGGCCTTGCAGCGCTGCCTGATCCATGCGGCCTGATCGTCCAGCGCGCGGGACGCCAGCGGCGCGATCGACACCGCCTCCAGGAAACTATGCGTCGCCCCGGCATAGGTCATGGCCCGCACGTCCACGCCCGCCCGTTCCAGCCGGGCGGCGAAATCATGGTTGCTGTCGGCCAGAATATCCTGCTCCGCAATCGCCAGAAAGGCGGGAGGCAGATCGCGAAGATCAGCCCGCAGCGGCGCGACCAGCGGGTCGGCCAACTGGGCGGGACTGTCGATATAGGCGGCCCAGAAGGCATCCATCTCGCCCGCGTCCAGCGTGTGTCCGGCGCCGGAATAAAGCGCATAGCTGGCCGTGGGACGCGGATCGAAGGCGCCATAGCTCAGCATCATGCCCGCCAGCGGGGGACGCCCCGCCTCGCGGCGCAGCAGGCAGGCCGACACGGCAAGATTGGCCCCCGCCGAATCCCCTCCCACCAGCAGGCAGGCGGGATCGACGCCCAGCGCCCCGGCATTGTCTTCCACCCATTGAAGCACCGCGACCACCTCCCTGACCGCGACGGGGAATTTCGCTTCGGGCGAAAGGCTGTAATCGATACCCAGCACCGCAATCCCGGCGCGCGCGGCATATTCGCGCATCAGCCGATCATGGGTGTCGATGCTGAAAACAGCCCACCCGCCCCCGTGCAGATAGACCATGACCGGGCTGTCATCACGCCGCAGATCGGGCCGATGCAGGCGCGCCCGCAGGCCATGGACGGTCATGTCCCGCGTCTCCGCCATCTCCGGGCCGCCCAGACGCCAGGGCCGGCGCACCAATTCGGCGATACGCCGCCGTTCCACCGGCGTTTCCGCCACGCCATGAGCGGCATAGGCGTCATGAAGCCGCCGCGCAAATTCGCGAATCCGGGGGTCGATGCCATTGGCGGGCGGACAGTTTTCGCGCTCGGTCACTCCGATATCTTTCCTCGGCCTATCTTTCCCCGGCAATCGGCACCATCATAGCATGATGAGGGTGCCCGGCCCCGCCGTTCAGGTCAAACATCCGCGCCGAAGGGCCAATATCGGCCGCGCATCTTGCCATGGCGGGTCATTTTGGCCCAAATCATCAAATATGCACATAACCGTCGAGATCAGGCCATGAAGCATAGCAGCGAGGTTCTCGGCAGCGACCGTCCTGTCCTCGCCCTGTATGACGAATATCCGGCGGGGTTTGTCGACCCCATGCACCGCCATGCCCATATCCAGATCCTCTTCGCCTGCGCAGGGATAATGGCGGTGAGGACAGCCGAAGCCAGCTATGTCGTCCCGCCCCAGCGTGCCCTGTGGATTCCGGTCGGCATCGATCATGAGGTGCTCTGCCGCAGCCCGGTGTCGCTGCGCACGCTCTATATCAGCCCGGAGGCGGTGAACCAGCCGGAGCGGTGCCATGTGTTCGAGGTATCCCACCTGCTGCGCGCCCTGATATTGGAAATGGGCGATCTGGGGACCGATTATGTCCTTGCGGAGCGGGCGGGCAACATCGTCGCCCTGTTGCTGGACGAGATCCAGCGCATGCCCGGATCACGGCACGAACTGGCCATGCCCCATGACCCGCGCCTGCTGCGCGTGTGCAGCGCCTTTCTGCAACACCCCTCGGACCCGCGCGATATCGACGAATGGGCGGGGGTTGCCGGGATGGGGCGCAGAACCTTCACCCGCGCATTCCGGCGGGAAACCGGCGTCGGCTTCGCCATGTGGCGGCAACAGGCAAGGCTGATGGAGGCGCTGGCCCTGCTGTCCGCGGGCATGCCGATCGCTCAGGTCGCCTTCGAGGTCGGCTATGACAGCCCCAGCAGCTTCAGCGCGATGTTTCGGCGCACCTTCGGCGTGTCCCCCAGCCAATATCTGCGTTGAAGCGCTGTCCGACGCTGCCCGTCATGGGCAAGGAGCGATATCACCCGGACAAGCGCACCGAATACAAACCATGAAGGGGCCGGGCCACGGCATTGCCGCCAGCCCGACCCCCGCAAATCAATCAGGATGAACCGCGTTCCGCGCGTTCTCCCTCAGCCTCTGCTCAAAAGCCCTTGGCGGTGTCCTTGCTGTCGATGACGCCATCGCCGTTCGTATCGAGGCGGGAGAACATGCGATCGCCCGATTCATTGAATTCGGCAGCCGAAAGCAGGCCATCCTTGTCGGTATCCAGCACGCCGAAGCGGAAATGCGCCTGACGGATTTGGCGCCCGCGCTGTTCTGCCAGTTGCTTGTCGAGGCGGAACGTATATTCGGCCACATATTCCATCTCGTTGATCTGGCCGTTTTTGTTCAGATCAAATTCGCCATGCTTATCGGTGCGCTTGGCGGCGAATTCTTCCTTGGTGACTTTGCCGTCCTTGTTGGCGTCGAAATTTTCGAGAAATTCGTTTTTGCCGTGCCCGGACGCCCCGGCGTTGCGCGATTCTCCATCGGCCTTTTCCGCCTTCGCTTTCGGGGCGTTGGCTTTCTGCGCGATCGCGGTAGTGGGCAGCAGGGCCAGAAGGGTCGCCGCAAGGGTCATGGTGGTGAAGGTTTTCATTATTGTCTCCATTGAAATAGGTAAAAAAGGGGGGAAATCAGCGCTGCACTTCAAAAGTCAGCGCGGTGGTGTAGCTGCGTTCGTCCGTCGCCGAACCGGCGGGCGCGTCGGCCCGGTGGCGGGTCATGATGAGGTAGACGCCGGGCGTATCGAACTTCAGCGATACGGCCCCGTCGGCACCGGTGGTCAGTTCACGGTGGAACTTCACGGCATCATATTCGGCCCCGCCGCGATCGAGAACGATCGTCTGCCCGGCGAGCGGCTTGCCGTCGAACAGCACCTTCAGGTCGAACTTGCCATCCAGATATACATCGCTGGGATGCGTCACCGGCTGTATCACCAACCGGCCGATCGGCTTGTCCACCGCCGCCCGCGTGGGCGCCTTCTTCGTGACATAGGCGTCGGATACGGTTTCGGTCTGGCTGGTCTTGACCTGCTTGGCCCCGGCCGGGACAGCATCGCCCTGCACCGGCCGCCACTGGCCATCGACCAGAGCGACCTTGCCCACCCGGCCAAGACGAACGCCGGTGGTGAAGCGATAGGTGCCGTCCTGCTTGATCGGGCTTTCCAGAATCACCAGTTGGCGATGCTTGTGCACCCCTTCGAAAGCGGCGCGGTTGCCATCGGGCAGGACGACGTGGAAGTCCTCGGCATCCACGGGGATTTCCGCGTGGAAGAATTTTTCCGCGAACGCGCTTTCCAGCGTCACATATTCCTCGATATTCGCCGTGAAGATATTGGGCAGAATATAGGCGGTATGGGCCTGCACCGGCGCAACCGCCGCTATTCCAAGGGCGATGCATATGGCCCTTGCAAAATGAATATATCCCGTTCTTTTCATAGCGCTCCTCACTATTGTTAAGATTATATCAAAAGATGACCGGATGCCGCCCGGCGTCCGCCCGTCACCCTCCCTTGATCTCGAAGGTGAAGGCCCGGATCATGCCGTGCGGCGGCCGGGGAAATGGCTGGGCGCGTCGCACCATCTGCATGGCCTCGCCATCGAACCGTTTGGAACCCGAACTCTTCACGATGCCGAGGTCGGCGACATAGCCATCCCCCTTGATGAGAAAATCGATGAACGCCGAACCCGGCCCCACCACATTGGAACGGCGATAGCGCAGCAAATGCTGCCAGACCTGCGCCTTGTAGCTGGAATCGCCACCCGATCGCTGCACGGCCGGGCTGTCGGCCTGACGAGCCGCGACCTTCTGCGTCTGGGCCTGCGCTTGGGGCTGAGGCTGCGGTTGCGGCTCCGGCTTCGCGCGGGCCTCGCTCATCGCGGTTTCCTGACTGGGCCGCGCCGGTTCTCCTGCCGGTTCCTGCACGGCAAGCTGCCGGTCGCTCTCCGCGAGTTTCGGCGGCTCCGCCTTGGCCTGAAGCGGGGCGGGAGGCTCCGGCTGCAAGGGCGGAGGCGGCGGGGCTTCGCTTTTCGGCGGCGCGGCGGATTGTTGGGGCGTCTCGCTCCCCTTTTTGCCGGGGCTGGTCGCGGCCAGATCAAAGGTGGACATGACCGCGCTGACCTTTTCGGGCACCGGCGTGATCCCGG
This sequence comes from Sphingobium sp., assembly GCA_050252755.1. Lineage (GTDB taxonomy): Bacteria > Pseudomonadota > Alphaproteobacteria > Sphingomonadales > Sphingomonadaceae > Sphingobium. The sequence goes on along the minus strand of JBFWKI010000002.1, from coordinate 44,819 downwards.
AAAGGCTGGTCAGCGCCAGCACCATCCCGACAGAGAGAGTCGTCGAAAGAGCGCCCGAAATGAGACGCTCTCCCAGCATGACCTTGTTCGGCATCATGTACATGTCGCCCTACCCCTCTGTTTGCCCATCCCGTCGGATGAAATGCCCCCTGTTGCCCCCGCATGCAGAAGGCCGGCCCGCCAGATCGCGGACCGACCCTCCAAGATCAGAACAGCTTCGAAAATGTCAGCTTGAAGTTCCGCCCGGCGGCGGGCCGGGTGGCGAGCGCCGGAGTGTAGAATTTGTCGAACAGGTTCTCCAGACTCGCCCGCACGATGAACCCATCGAGAACACCGCCCGAAGCGAACCACGACGCGCGGATATTGTGCACGTCATAGCCTTCATGCTCCACGCCGTTGATATCGCGGTCTTCCGACAGCACGCCTTCCCAGCGGATATCGAAGGCACGGCCGAAGCGCTTGCCGACAGCCAGCTGATAGCGATTGGCCGGAAGGTTGGTCCAGTCGTCGATCACGCCGGTGGTGCGCAACCGCGTGCCGCCGACGATCGCGCTGTTGAAATCGAGGTAGAAACCGCTCGGCATGGCGTAAGACGCCTCGATCTCGACACCGTCGAGATAGACTTCCAGCACGCCCGAATAGGATGTGTTGTCGGTCATTTCGGTGTCATAATAGTTCACCTTGATCGCGAGACGATCATTCTGGGTGAGCAGGCCCATCCGGTCGAACGAGACGCCGCCTTCCCAGGACCGGCTCTTTTCCGGCTGCTCCATATAGAGCGGGCTTTGCAGGTCATCGAGGATCGGCAGGCTTTCGGTGCGCGCCCAGCTGCCGAACAGCGCAAGCCCGAACGGCAGTTCATAGTGGGCCGAAACGCCGCCCATCAGCGCCTCGTTCCGGTAGCTTGCCTTGCTGCCATCATCCAGCGTGCCCTTGACGGTCTGCGCTTCCCACCGCATCGCGGGGGTCAAGGAAAAGCCGCTGAACGGGCTGACTTCATAGACGGCGAAGGCCGCCATGCGATCATCCGTGCCGCCGGGCGCCGAGTTGGCGTCCTTCCTGTTGCGATGGATATATTCAAGGCCGAAGCGCAGATTGTGGCGGATCGAACCGGTGTTGAAAATCGCGCCGTTTTTCAGCGTGATCTTCGATGTTTCATAGCGATGATCGGAATTGAGCAGCGCATTGGTCGGGTCCGCCGGAACCGCTTCCTGATCGATTTCCTGATTGGCGTAGGTATAGACCAGGCTGAGATCGATCTGGTCGTTGTCCAGCGGCTTGTAATAATATCCGGCCGTTATCGTCTGGGTTTTGGTATCGCGATCGACATTGCCGAAAAAGCCGGTGGTGCTGAAGCTGTCATACGGAACATCGCGGTCGCTCGTGCTGGTCTGGTTATAGCTGATCTTGATGCTGTGCGTATTGTCCGCGCCGAAATTGACCCCGGCCTTGAGCAGGAAGCTGGGCAGGCTGAACGCGCTGTTCTCGATCCGGTCGCCATTGCCGTCGCGCAGCGTATCCTGCTCGCGATAGGTGTAATTGCCGAGAAATTCGAAATTCTCGTTCGGCATGAAGGCGGCGGTCGTCGATGTGGCGAAGCCGTTGCGGTTGGTCATGCCGGTCAGGCTCTGGTTGAGCGCGAAGCCGGGCTTGCCCTTCAATATGTCGCTGGCGTCGCTGGTTTCCAGCCGCACCACGCCACCGATGACGCCGGACCCATATTCAAAGCTGCCGACCGTGCCGCGAATGACTTCGGCCTGCTTGTAGAGCAGCGGATCGGTGAAAAGCTGGGTGCCGATGCGGTATAGTTCTTCCGAACCGGTGGTCGCGCCATCGACCATGACCAGCACCTTCTGATCGGTGCCATAGGTGCCGTTGGCGCCAAAACCGCGAATGTTGATGCCCGAACCGATCGGCGTCGAGCCGTTGAGCAGCGTAACGCCGGGGATCGAATCGAGCAGTTCGGCGATGGTGCTGGCCTGACGTTCCTCGATTTCCTCGCGGTTGATCACGGTCTTGGGCACGGCGGTGTTGGTCTGGACGGAGCGGGTGCTCTCACCGATATCGACGGTTCCGAGAAATTCCTTGTCATCGCCGGTGCCGGCGGCGGTCGCCGCGCCGCTATGCTGGGCATGCGCGCTCTGGGCGCCTGCGGCAACGGATGCCAGCGCCACGGAGCCGAGCAGGGCTATTTTCAAGGATGAAGAGATGTGCATATATTCCCCCAATATCGCGATTGATTCGCAATTGCATTTCGCCTCTATGTATCCTGTACCGGCTTTGCAAGAAAATTTTCACAATTCCCGGCTCACACTCGCCTTCCACCCCCGCCAAAGCCGCGCAAATCAGTAGAGATCGCGGCGCAAACGTCCCTCCTCCCGCGCACGATCGAGCCAATCCGGGCCGAGCGCGGCGGCCAGCGCGTCAAGGCTCTCCTCGCCCATCGCCAGCCTGCCGCACAGCAGGATGCGCCCCGTGTCGCCAAGGAACGTCGCGATATCGCGCGCCTGCTCCTCCACGACATGCTGAACATAGCGGCCCGCAGGCCCGCCAGCGCAGGACAGGGCGAAATCGAGCCGATCGAGTCGTCCCTCCATGCCCTCCCCCGTCAGCCAGCGGCGCATCCCGGCCAGCAGCGGGCTGGCCTCTTCCTCGATGCGTTCACCGAAAATGAGCCTGCATCGCTGGCCGAGCGCCATCGCGTGCAGCAGGTGCGGGCGCAGCCCTGCCCAGCCCGATCCCGCGCCGATCGCCAGCAGCGGCCCGTCGCCGGTCGGCGGATGAAAGGATCGATGGGTGCGCACGCGGCCGGTGATGACGCTGGAACCGATTTCTGCGTCGGTCAGATGGCCGGAGCCTCGCCCGACCACGCCGCCATCCACCACCCGCCGGACGAAGAGGCGTATCTCCTCCCCGCCCGGCCGGTTGGCGATGGAATAATCCCGCACATGGCCATCGGGCGTGCGCAGTTCGAACAGGTCGCCTATTTCCCATGCGGGCATCTCCCCGGATTGGGGACGCAGCGCAATGCTGTAGAGGCCGTCGCTGTTCAGTCCGCCCGCAGGATCGTGGCTCGCCCCGGCCACCTGCCTGCGGTCGCTGATGCGCCACCGCGTCTCGATATCGAGAGTGGTCGCGGCGCGGGCGGGATAGCCGAGCCGGTCCAGTTGCGTCTCCCACGCCGCCAGATCGGCGGGCGCCAGATCATCGACCTCCACCGCCGGGAAGAGCATCTCCGCGCCGCCGCCCCGCGCCCATCGGTCGATCCTCCGCCCAAAGGCGCAGAATTGCGCATAGCGGCGATCGCCCAGCGCCAGCAGCGCGACACTCTTGCCGGAAAGGTCGGCCCGTTCCGCCGCCATCATGCGCTCGAACCGCCGGGCATTGTCGGGCGCTTCGCCTTCGCCGGTGGTCGAAGCGATGAAAAACAGCCGGTTCGCCTGCGCCAGCAGCGGCGGCGCAAGCCTGTCCGCCTCCACCGCCGCGCAACTCTCGCCCCGCGCCTCGACACGGAGTCGAAGCTGCTCGGCCAGATCGGCGGCATGTCCGGTCTGCGAGGCGTGAACCACAAGGATGCGGGCCGCGCCGACGTCAGCCTGCGGCCGTTTGCGCAGCATATAGGCGGTGAGGAGCAGCCATGCCCCCACCAGCGCCGCCGCGACGGACCATGCGAAGGGATCGGCGCTCAAGACCAGATAATTCTCACCCATGGGCGATCCAGTCCTTCATGCGGGCGCTCAGCAGCGGCGACGCCCCGGCGCGCGCGGGCAGCAGCATGCAGGGGATGGCGCGGCTGTCCGAGAAGGCCAGCGCCGCCTCGCCGCCCATCACGAACAGCGCGGTGGCGAGCGCGTCGGCCTGCCAGCACGCGCGGGCGAGCACCGTGACGCCGCGCAGATCGCTCGCGCTGGGCGTGGCGGTCGCCGGGTCCATGCTGTGCGAATAGCGCCGCCCCTGATGATCGAAGAACCGCACATCGCTGCCCGATGAGGCGCAGGCCCAGCCGTGCAGCGCCACGACCATCCGCCCTTCCCCCAAGGCGCCGGGCCATTCGAGTTCCACCCACCACGGCATCGCGTCGGGCTTGACGCCATGGCCCTTCGCCTCGCCGCCGATCTCGACGAGCGCGGCCTGAACTCCCGGCACGGCGCGCAACAGATCGAGCAGGGCATCGACCGCATAGCCCTTGGCGATGCCGCACAGGTCAAGGCGAAAGCCATCCCGCCTGCCGAGCCGCTCGCCGTCCCAGTCCGGCCTGTCGCCCCCACGCAGGTCCGTCAGCCGCGCACATTCGCCCGGATCGGCCAGCCCCTCGGCTACGGCGACCGGACCGAAGCCCCAAAGGTCCGTGACCGCGCCCAGGAACGGATCGAACGCCCCGCCCGTGTCATCCGCCACCGCCAGCGCGTGACCGACCACCGTTCGCATCGGCTGCGGCAGCGCCATCGACTGCCCATGCGCCAGCGCATTGTAACGGCACAGGTCCGACTCCCCGATCCACGGGCTCATCTGCCGGTCGATGCGGGACAGTTCCGCCTCGCACCGCCGCTGAAGTTCTTCCCGCCAGCCGGTGCCGGGCGCAGCCTGCGCCTGTTCCGCCCGCTCCTGTTCCACCACCAGCCGAACCATCCAACTCGTACCGAAAATCGCGCCGCCAAAGGCCAGCAGCGCCCCGGCGGCGCAGGGCGCGACCGGGTCCACCTCCGGGGGCAGCAGCAGGATATCATCGGCAGGCATGGCGGCAGCGCTTGTCAGGACCGGAGCCGCCGCGTCAGGGACGCAGGGACACGGCAACCCGGCCCAGTTCGGCATTGCCGTTCGCCGATGCGGAGGCCTTCGCGCCCGGTTTCAGCGTGAACGGCACCTTGACCAGTTCACGGCCGCCCTTCTCCCGCGCCGCCTCGACCACGACCGAATAGCGCCCCTGCGGCAGCTTCTCCAGCCCGTTCATGCCCACGATATGCCGCCCGGGGGCCTGCGTCGGGCGGGAAATGCCGTCGGCGGGCATCGTCATCGCCCGGCCCCCGACCCGCCACCATGTGCGCAGATCGGGCAGCCAGCGCGCGCCGATGCGGGTCTGGTCATGAAAGACCGCCAGCATGCGCACCTGCGCGCCGCTTTCATCTTCCAGCCATGCCGCGACATAGGGCTTGCGATACGGGTAGGTGTCGATGCGCGGAATTTCGATGGTGACGGTGCCGCTGCCCGCCAGCGCGGGGGTCGATGTGACGATGGCGGCGGCCGTCAGGCCCAGAGAAGCCGGGATACGCATGAATATTTCCTTGTTCATCAATGTATAAGCAACAGATAGACGATGATCGGCGTAATCAGGCCGAGCGAGGTCAGCGGCCATGTCAGCGCCCGCATGCGGGCATGCAGCAGCAGCAGGCCAAAGCCGGTCAGCGCGAAGAGGATGAAGAAAAACGCGCCCAGATCGACCAGCAGCTTCCACGCCAGCCCGGTATGACGGCCCGTATGCAGATCGTTGAACATGGCGAGCATGCCGCGATCGGTTTCCTCATAGAATATCTGCGCGGCGTTCATGTCGATCGTCAGCACGGCATCGCGCCCCGGCCGGGCCAGTTCGAAAATGATTTCGCCATATTGGTTCTGGATGTCATGGCCAGAGACATCCGCGCCGGTCTGCTGCTCGATCCTGCCGGCCATGGCGTCGGGAACCACGCCGCCATTTTCCAGCCGCGACAGTTCGGCCGCGAGATCGGGGGAAAGCGGAAATTCGCGCATGACGCTCTGCTTTTCGCCTTCGAACAGATCGGCATGGTTGAGGGTGATGCCGGTGACAGCGAACATCAGCATCAGGACGAGGCAGACCGCGGAACTGATCCAGTGCCACTGGCGCAGATGACGCGACCAGAATTCCCTCGTCGCGACGGGCCGCTTCGCCATCGGGCCTTGTCCTGTCATTCCTGAAATCCGCGTCATTCCTGAAATCCGCAACTGACGATCGCCTTCACCCCGAAATCCACCCCGAAAACCGCCGCGGGGATCAAATGCCCCTTCCCATTGGCGGCAGAAAACCGTCGGCGCGCCACGCCGGACGATGCCCGGCAAGGATCGACGAATCCCTCCGTGCAGCGATGATCTGCTAATAGTAATGATTCCCATTTGCAAGTGTTCTGCCGAGATTGAATCCCGCCCTGCCTCGCAAAACGGGGACGCCCTTCCTCCCATCCCCACCATCCGGCAGGCCCGGATTTTGCCGGGATCGCCTCTCGTCAGGGCGGGCAATTGCCCCTATGATGGCCCGCATGGCGCACAAAATCGGCCTTGCCCCCGACAGGGCTGTCATCGAGAAACTGGCGACGGACGCGATCGACAGCCTCCCCCCGCCCTTTGCGGATCATCTCGCTGATATCCTTGTTCGCGTTGAGGACTTTGCGGACGATGAAATCCTGCGGGACATGGGCATCGAAGACCCATGGGAACTGACCGGCCTCTATCAGGGGCATCCGCTGAGCGAGCAATCCATCTGGTCGGCGGGGGAAATGCCGCCGGTGATTTCCCTGTACCGCATGCCGCTCCTCAATGAATGGATCGAAACCGGCGTAACGCTGGAAGATCTTGTCGTGCACGTCCTCATCCATGAGGTCGGCCATCATTTCGGCCTGTCGGACGCCGATATGGAAGCGATCGAACAGGCGGTGAGCGGGTAAAGCCCCTCAGCCGGAGGCTTTGGCCCGGGAATAACCCTCATCAAACGCGCCGCTTCCGGTCGTATCAGGGAACGGCCGCGCCCACGCGCGGGGCGTGGCGATCAACCAGAATCGCGCTGGCCTGATTCAGGCCAATCACCTCGACCGTAATGCCATGCCGCCGCATCTTGGTGACGACCTCTTCCAGCGCGCCGACCGCCGTTATGTCCCATAAATGGCTCGCTGTCAGGTCGATCTGCACGGTGCGCGCCGGATCGCGAAGGTCGAACCGGTCCGCGAATATGTCGGCGCTGGCAAAGAAGATCTGGCCCGACACGATATAGGTCCGGGCGTCGGTCGCCTCGTCATAATGGTCGGCAACGCTCATCAGGCGCGTCACCTTGAAGGCGAAAAACACGCCGCTGAGCAACACGCCCACGACCACGCCCGCCGAAAGATCATGGGTCGCCACGGTAACGACGACCGTGGCGAGCATGACGATGCCCGAAACCTTGGGATGGCGCGCCAGATCGCGGATCGACCCCCATGAAAAGGTGCTGATCGACACCATGATCATGATCGCGACCAACGCCGCCACCGGCACCTGCGCCACCCATGGGCGAAGCGGCACCATGACGACCAGCAGGAACACGCCCGCCACCAGAGTCGAAAGCCGCCCGCGCCCGCCATAGCGTACATTGCCGACCGTCTGGCCGATCATGCCGCACCCGGCAATCCCGCCGAACAAGCCGGCAGCCACATTGGCAAGGCCCAGCCCCGTGCATTCCCGCGCCTTGGAACTGGTCGTTTCCGTCAGGTCATCGACGACGCTCGCGGTCATCATCGATTCGAGCAGGCCGACCGACGCCATCGCCAGCGCATAGGGCGCGACAATCCGCAATGTCTCCCAATCGAAGGGGATATCGGGAAGCACGAAGGACGGCAGCGAGGCAGGCAGATGGCCAAGGTCCGCCACGGTGGCGATCGGCATGGGAACGGCGATACCGATCGCGGTGAGGACGACAATGCAGATCAGCGGCGACGGAATCGCCTTGGTCAGGCGCGGCGCCAGATAGATGATCGCAAGGCCCGCCGCGATCATCGCATAGCTGTGCCAACTCACGTCGATCATCTGCGGCACCTGCGCGGCGAAGATCAATATGGCCAGCGCGTTGACGAAGCCCGTCCGCACCGAGCGCGACACGAACCGCATCAGCACGTCGAGTTTCAGCAGGCCGAACAATATCTGGAACGCCCCCGCCAGCAGCGTGGCGGCGAGCAGATAGTGCAGGCCATGGCTATGGACCAGCGCAGCGGCGACCAGCGCGACGGACCCCGCCGCGCCGGAGATCATGGCCGGGCGTCCCCCGGCAAAGGCGATGACGATGCCGATCACGAAGGAAGCGAACAGCCCGACTTCGGGATCGACCCCCGCCACGAAGGAAAAGGCGATAACCTCTGGAATCAGGGCGAAGGTGCCGACCATTCCGGCCAATATGTCGCGCCGGGCGTTGGCCGCGCCGCTGAACCATTCGGCGCGATAGCGGGAAAGAGCGGAAGTGTTCATCAGGGAAGGACCAGCAGAACCGGCAGGGGAAAATCGCCACGGGACGCGGCAGGATGTCAGCCCTGTCCAATGCGTTGTCCGGCGGATCGGCGGCCGGAATAGCCACCCGGAATTGCACCGGGTCCATACGAATAGCGCCCTCTAGCGCAGGGAAAGCCCAAGGACAATCCCGCCCACGCCGCCCGCGACGCTTTGCGCGGGGCGGCGGCTCGCACGGGGAATAGGTCCGTAATGGGTCGGCTGGGGTCCACCAAAACGCGCCGCGGCAAGGCCGGTTCGCAAAGCCACCCAATCTCGCCTTGCCCGAAAGTGCGAGGGATCACCCCATGCCTGCGGGATGGGCCGCCTCTGTCATGCAGGCGATGCCCGTACAAGCTGCCATGGCCCATACTTCCATATCTGCACGGGCGATGCACCAACAGCCCCCCGTTCAGCCCAGACGGCCGATAATGGGAAGATTTCTGCATGTCCGCTGCGCATGGGCTATCAGCCCGCTGCGCTCCGGGCATAGAAAACCACCATCTCCGCCCCCCCGCCGCCCGAGACTCCGGCGCGTCGGAGTCGCAGGCGGCCGCAAGCCAATATGGCGACTTTCCGTGCCCCTTGGAACGAGTCACGCGCCCCGTTCCATCGCAGCGGACTTAAGGCCCGTGAGCACCGGAAGCGCGGAAAGTCGCTATTTGCGGGCCGTCAGGGCCGGAGTCGCGGGCGGCCATGGACCAATGCCGATCGGCCCTAGTAAATCGGGTCCAGCGCCTGTCCGTTATCTTCCGCCAGTTCCGCCTTTTCCCCCGCCGGCTCCTTCTCTTCGGAATAGGCGCGCTCTCCCCTCGGCAGGCGCGCCGTCATGCCGACGGCGGCGGCATCGTCCAGCACTTGCTGATCGTCGGGGATTTCGGGCGGCGGTGCGGGCTTGGGCGCGACTTGCGTGTTCTCAGGCACGATTTCCGGTTCGGGCGGAGGAGCCGCATTGTCCGGGATGACCGGTTCCGTGACGATGCTCTCATTCTCGATATCCGGCTGTTCCGGTTCCCGGTCGCGGCACGCGCCCAAGGCGACGAGCGCGGCCAGCGGCAACAACAGGGGCAAGCGGCGATGACGAAAAGACATGGATCAATTATCCCTGAAAGCAATGGCGGTCGATGGGGCCTTCTGGCGGGAAGCCTCTATCTTGGAGGCGAGCAGTTTATCCCAGCCATAAGGATCGGCACGGAAGTTCATGACCCCGTTATTGCCGGAAAAAGCCGTCCAGTATAGCAAATAGACCGCCACCTGCTGCGACAGGGAAACGCGCTGCGTCTTCCCCGCGTCGATCAACCCCTGCACATCGCCGGAGAAATCCGGGTTGGCCTGCAACATCAGGTCAGCCAGCGGCACCGGTTTTTCGAGCCGGATGCAGCCATGGCTCGCCAGCCGGTCATAGCTCGCGAATTTCCCGCGCGCCGGGGTATCGTGCAGATAGACGGCGAAAGGATTGTCGAAATCGAACTTCAGCCGGCCCAATGAATTGGCAGGCCCCGGCGCCTGTTGAAGCCGCTCGCCGCCATTGGGCGTCTTGATGAATTTATACCCCTTGTTGATGAGCGTCTTGCGGCCCTGCGGCAGCAGTTCCTTCCGCGCGATCGAGGTGGGGACATTCCATGGCGGGTTGACCACGATCGAATGAATGGTGCTGACCAGCATCGGCGTCTCATTGCCCGGACGGCCAGTGACAGCGCGCATGGAGGTGACGGGCCGGTCCCCTTCGAACACGGTCAGCACGGCAGCGGCGATATTCACCTGCACCCGATTGACCGGCATTTCGCGCGGCATCCAGCGCCAGCGTTCCATATTGGCCATGATGGAAGCGATGCGGCTTTCGACCGGCACGTTGAGCGCTTCCAGCGTGGCGGTGTCGAGCGCGCCCGTGGGCTTCAGCCCATAGCGGCGCTGCGCCCGCTGGAGCGCCTCGACCAGAGTGCCGCCCGATGCGCCCGCCTTGTCCTCGATCGCGAGCCTCTGGCGTATGGCGTTTTCCCCGGCACCGGCGGACAGCTTGGGCCAGCCGCCATCGTCACGGATGCGCCGATAATTCTGCAACCCCTGACGCAGCCCGTCATAACCGGCATAGGGCGGCGATTGATTGTCCGCCCATTGTTGCAGGCGGTCGCTCGCCACCGCCTTCGCAAAGCCCGGCCGTGGATCATAAGGCACGGGACGCAGCGCCCAGATGCTCAGAAAATCGGCGGGGTCCACCCGGCCATTATGGAGCGCGCGCGCCCGATCCAGCACGGCCTGAACCAGCGCGCTTTCCGACGCGGCCTTGCCATCCAGCGCGCCCTTGCCGATGCCCTGCGCATCCACATTCTGCACCCATTTCGTCAGAAAAGCCGTCTGAGCGGCGGACAGCGGCGGAATGGCGACTGTCGGCATGATCTGGGGCGGAGCCGGGGTCTGGGACGGGGTCTGGGACGGGATCGTCGGCGCCGCCGCCGGTGGCTGCGCCGCACCCGGCACCTGCGCGGACAAGGGCTGCACGGGGGCGGTGATGGAAAGAAAGGCAGCGATCAACGCGGCGGCGGAGGACAGGGTTTTATAAGAGCGATGCATGAAACACTCGATAGCCGATCTGCGCGCAATGCTCAAAGCCTGACTTTCATGTCGCGGCATGGAAGAGCGCAACGCCCGCGAAGGCGGAAAATCACGCCGGAAAGCTCCCTTCCTCCACGCCGCCCTACAGGAAATTATTCGGCCAGATCATCGTGCGCCACATATGCGCGACCGGCGATCCGTCAAAGCCCAGCCCCTCTTCCGGTTCGCGAAAATTGCGCCCGATAATGTCGGTGAAAATCTCCGGGTCGAAGGCAGGCATGTCGTCGAAGAAATAAATATCATAGAGCGTCACCAGCCGAGAGGTCATGTACCAGCGATGGTTGCGGGCCAATTCCGCATCGCGCCGGATATAATCGGGCGGGTCATAATCCGGGCCGAAAAAGGCGTCATAGCTGGCGGGATAGCTGTACCCCACGGCCTCATCCGCGAAATAGCGCAACGGCTGGTGATATTGCACGGCCCATGCGACTTCCTCATCGACATAGGGGGCGATCATCTGCGCGCCCCAATAGCCATGATCGGAGCGCACGAAACAGCCATTGGAAATATCATGGAGCAGGCAGGCGATCACCACCTTCTCTTCCATCCCGTCATCCAGCGCCCGCTTGGCGCTGACGGTCAGGTGGCGCACGGCGATATCGCTGAACCGGTGGCGGAAGAAATCGACCAGCTTCGGCTTTTCCGGCATGCGCGGCAGCGCCGGATTATCCCCCATCATGAAAACATGACCGGCGTCCATCCGGCCGAGCAGGTCAGGCTCCGGGTCGGGAATGCCGGTGCCGATGCGGCCGACGGGCGCGGGCACGATCATCCGCTCCCGCCCGGCCTGTGGAAAATCGCGATCGTCGCCCATCGGACACTCTCCCGGTGCAAGGGCGCGCGGCCCGCGCCCTTTCTCCGTTCGATATGGGGAGCCTCGCTGCGCTTTTAATCCCGTTTTTCCAGCAGCAATTCGATATGGGGCGTGAACCAGCCCGGACTGCGCCCAAGAAGGGCGGCAAACCGCGCCACGGCCCGCATGGGAAGGGAAGCCCTGCCATGGATCGCCTTTCGCCCCGCCAGCCAGCCCGAACCCGTCACATCGGAAAAGCGACCCCTGATGCTGGCGGCCAGATGCATCGGGCCAAGCCCCCGCTGCAAGGGCTTGCCCCGGATGCGATCGACCATGCGGGGCAGATAATTCACCAGCCAACGGCCCGAATGGATTTCCTGCACGGCGATCCGGCTCGCCGTTCCACAAATGAGCAGCCTGCCGCCCGGACGCAACAGGCGGTGCAGTTGCGCGATAACGCTGTCGAGATGCCGGGGATCGACATATTCCAGAACGCTGTTGGCCAGAATGAAATCGAAGGACGCCGGTGCGAACGGCATAGCGCGCGTATCCTCGACATGGAGGATATTCGCGCCGTCCCCCACCCCATGACGCGCCAGATTCGCCCGTGCTATCGCGACATGCCCGGCATCGATATCGACCGCGGCCAGCCGCGCGCCCAAGGCCGCCAGAACGACCGACGACGCGCCGACATTGCAGCCGAATTCCAGCACGTCCTTCCCCTGCACCGACACGCCATAGGCGGCGAGCACCAGGCGCAGATGGCTCCATTCATAATCGGCATAGCCCCCGACCCAGCGATTGTCGGGGTCCATTCCCGCTTCACGGGCGAGGCGCTCGAAATCCCGATGCGCCGGCGAAAGCCGATCCATCCGCAGCCCTTCCGGCGAGGACGACCCCGATCGCGTCCCGCTGGCTGAACCATCCTTCACATCACGCCTCCCCACATTCCCCGCCACCTCTCTAGGAAAGAAGAGGAGGAGGGCGCAATGCCGAACCGCCCTTTTTCGGTCATCGTGGCGCGCTTCCGCCGCGAAAGGCAGGCCGGTCGCGCTACAATGCCGCAGCGGCGGCGGCAGCGCTGGCCCACGCCCATTGAAAATTATAGCCGCCCAGCCAGCCCGTCACATCCACCGCCTCGCCTATCGCGTAGAGGCCCGGAACCTTGCCCGCCTCCATCGTTTTGGAGGACAGCCCCGCCGTGCTGATGCCCCCGGCGGTCACTTCGGCCTTGGCGAACCCCTCGCTGCCATTGGGCGTGAAGCGCCAGTCCGAAAGCCTCTGCTGCGCGGCCAGCAGGCGCCGGTCGGCCACATTGCCCAGATCGCCCTCGATGCCGAGCCGATCCTGCAAGGCCGCCGCCAGCCTGTCCGGCAATGCCTCCCCCAGCAGGCGGGACAGCGACCGTTTGGGCGTGGCGCGCTTGGCCGCGACCAGCCAATCGGCGGGGCCATCAGGCAGAAAATCGACGCCGATTTGCTCGCCATGCCGCCAATAGGAGGAGATTTGCAGGATCGCCGGGCCGGAAAGGCCGCGATGGGTGAACAGCGCCGCCTCCCGAAAGCTGGCCTTGCCGCAACGCACCGTCACCATGGCCGACACGCCGGAGAGGGAACGGAACAGCGCCTCCTCATCATCAAGGGTCAGCGGCACCAGCGCGGGGCGCGGCTGCACCACCTTCAGGCCGAAGTGCCGGGCGAGTTGATAGGCAAAACCGCTCGCCCCCAGTTTCGGGATGGAGGGTCCGCCGGTCGCGATCACCAGCGCAGGCGCGGTCGCGACCCGCCCGGCGATGCGCACATGATAGGCGCCATCGGCATGGGTGACATCCTCTATGGCCGAGCCGCAGGCGAGCGCCGCGCCGCCGCGCGCGCATTCGTCCAGCAGCATCGCCACGATCTGCCGCGCCGAACCATCGCAGAAAAGCTGGCCCAGCGTCTTTTCATGCCACGCAATGCCATGGCGCTCCACCAGATCGAGAAAGTCGCGCGGCGTATAGCGGCTGAGCGCGGACCGGGCGAAATGCGGGTTTTCCGACAGATAGCGATCGGGCGCGCTCTCGATATTGGTGAAGTTGCAGCGCCCGCCCCCGGAAATGAGGATCTTGCGCCCCGGTTCGGGCGCATGGTCGATCACCAGCACCCGCCGCCCGCGCTGTCCGGCGAGCGCGGCGCACATCAACCCGGCGGCGCCGGCGCCCAATATGATGGCGTCATAGCGGCCCGCCGCCGGAGACTCGCCCATCACCGCCCCGCAAAGGCAGGGCAAGCCCCCCTGATCCCGCCTTCATCCCGCAAGATATCAGCGCCCCGTTTTTCTGGCGCCCGGACGCGGAGGGCGCGGCCCCGATCGGGGCGCACCGCCCTTTTTCCACGGCGCGCCGCCATCCTGCCCCTGACGGCCCCGATTGGGTCCGCCCCGCTGCTTTCCGGCATTCTGGCGGGCGACGTCGCGCGGCGCCTCGGCCGATCGTTCGATGACGATGCCACTCTCATCCTCTGCCCCGGCCTTGGCCGTGCGCTTCAGGGCATCGCGGAATTTCGCTTCTATGGCGCTGGGAATCTGGAACCAGCTTTCATTCGCCGCGATGCGGATCGCGCCGATCTCGTTGCGGGTGATATGGCCGCGACGGCACAGCAGCGGCAGCAGCCAGCGCGGATCGGCATTATGACGGCGACCGATATCCATGCGGAACCACACCACATCGTCAAAGCCCTCGCGATGATGCGACCGGTCCCGCTCGCCATCGCCGCCCGCGCGCGAGGACATGTCGATCATCTCTTCGGGTTGCGGCAGGGCGGTGCGATGGGCGCGCACCAGCATCAGGGCGACATCCATCGGGTCTTGCTGCGCCACGATCCGTTCCGCGATCAGGCGCTCTTCCTCATCCGCCTCGACCGGCGCAAGCAGGGCGGCGAGCAGCCGCTCCCGATCCCGCTCCCGAATGGCCTGCGCGCTCGGCACCTCGACCCGTTCGGAATCGATGCGCGCGCCGCGCAACATGGTTTCGACCCGCCGACGCCGGGGATAGGGCACGATCAGCACCGCCGTCCCCTTGCGCCCGGCGCGGCCCGTGCGGCCGGAGCGGTGCTGAAGCACCTCCGCATCCCTCGGCACCTCGACATGGATCACGAGGCTGAGCGAGGCGACGTCGATCCCCCGCGCCGCAACGTCCGTCGCGACACAGACCCGCGCCCGCCCGTCGCGCAACGCCTGCAATGCATGGTTGCGCTCATTCTGGCTATGTTCGCCCGACAGCGCGACGGCGGCAAAGCCGCGCTCCACCAGCGTCGCGTGAAGATGCCGCACGCTGTCGCGGGTCGCGCAGAACAGCATCGCGGTTTCCGCCTCATGAAAGCGCAGCAGGTTGACCACCGCATGTTCGATCTCGGCGGGCGAAACGATGACCGTCTGATAGCTGATATCGCCATGGCCCTGCCGGTCGTCGATCGTCGATATGCGCAGGGCATCGCGCTGATACCGGCGAGCGAGCGCCGCGATCGGCTTGGGCATGGTGGCGGAGAACATCATGGTCCGCCGCTCCGTCGGGGTGGCGTCGAGAATCTGCTCCAGATCCTCGCGGAAACCCATGTCGAGCATCTCGTCGGCCTCGTCCAGCACGACGAAGGCGATGCCCGACAGGTCGAGCGCGCCGCGTTCCAGATGATCGCGCAGGCGGCCCGGCGTGCCGACGACGATATGCGCGCCCCGCGACAGCGCGCGGCGTTCCTTCACCGGGTCCATGCCACCGACGCAGGTGAGGATGCGGGCATGGGCCTTGGCATAGAGCCACCCCAATTCCTGGCTCACCTGCAACGCCAGTTCCCGCGTCGGCGCGATCACCAGCGCCAGCGGCGCGTGAGCGGGCGGGAAAGCGCCACTTTCCTCCAGCAAATCCCCGGCCATCGCAACGCCGAAAGCCACCGTCTTGCCCGACCCGGTCTGCGCCGACACCAGAAGATCCCGCCCCTGCGCCTCCGGTTCGAGGACGGCGGCCTGCACCGCGGTCGGCGCGGCATAGCCGCGTTCGCTCAGGGAATCGGAAACGGAAGAAGGAAGCTGGGTAAAGGGCATCAGACTCAAATATGGCTATGCTGGCGAACCAGTCAGGTGGCGGAAATCTGTCAGTTCAACGGAGAAATGCAGATCCGGCGGGCCTCGCTTTCCAGCGACATGCGCAACCGGCGGCGTTCCCCCTAACCGTTTACGCGCCTTTTCGCCATCCACAAATGCATTGTTTCGCGCCGCCATGGATGCGGCCCGCCGCACAGGGCATGGGCGCCTGCCGCCTTATGCCTGCAAATGCAGCGACGGCATCGCGCTCGCCAGCACGGTATGCAGCGACTTGGGCCGCATTTCGCCATCGAACGGCAGCCCGCGATTGAGGTTGGCGCAATCGGGCGGCGTGCAGGCCAATGCGGCCTGCGTCGTTTCGGACCGTTCCTGCAACCAGCTATGCCGGTCGCTCAGCCCCCATGTGACCATGCTGGTCATCGCCGGTTCCTGTTGCGCGATATCGAGCAGCCAGCCGATCGCGTCGGCGACCTGACCATCCCGTTCCGCCAGCGAAAGGGACCGGTCCTTTTCCAGCACATCCACCTCCGTCAGCGCCAGCCCCACGCCCATATCCGCAAGGTCGCGCAGGAAATCGGCCATGCGGCGTTGCGAGGCCAGCCCCTTTTCCAGTTCCAGATGCCCCTGAATGCCCACCATGTCGAGCGGGACGCCCCGCCCCTTCAACCGTTCCACCAACCGCAGCAGCGCGGTGCGGCGATCTTCCTCCGTCCGGTTGTCGTGGCAGACGCCATATTCGTTGATCATGAGCCGCGCTTCAGGATCGAGCGCCCGCGCGGTTTCCAGCGCCCGCGCGACATAATCATTGCCATAGGCGCGCTGGAAACTGGTGCGCCGGATGCCCTGATCGCCCTCTTCGGTGTCGATCATCTCGTTGACGACGATCCACTCCGCGATGCGCCCGCTATAGCGCGGCAACAGCGACGCGAAATGCCGCTCCACCGTTTTCCAGTCCCGCTTGTCCACCATTTCCGCGCGCGCCCAATCCGGGGTCATCTGTTCCCAGATCAGCGAATGGCCGCGCACCATCTGGCCATGATCGCGCGCGAAATCGACGATCGCGTCATAATTGCCATACCAGGGATCGCCCCGGCGCCATTCCACCGCGCTCCACTGCCCATGATATTCGGGGACAAGGATATCGCACTGGCGGATGACCGACAGCAGCGGCCCTTCCTCCACAAGCTGATCCGGCCGGACAGCCGCGCCGAACCGATGCCCCGGACGGCGCGCCGGAGAAGGGTTATGGCCCGAAGGCGCCGACTCCCCATTGGTCATGGCAGTCATGAGAGGCAAACTGAGGAGCGCCGTCAAGACGGCACGCCGCGATGCGAGCATTCGCATGGTAATAATCCAGCAGGGGTGGGTGCCTCCAATGATGGAGGGAGAATGGCTAATATCGCCTGTTTTTATATGGTTAGTGCGATTTTAACCTTGCATCATACCCGCCCGGCGCCGAAAAACGCGCTGGAGCACATCGTAAAATGCTTTGTTCCGCAGGTCGCCATCCAAAGGCAATCCCCGGTTCAGGCCCGATTGTTCCGTTTGAGGCGGCAACCAGGAATAACGGTCCGACAGACCCCAACAACTGATGCTGCCCACCGCCCGGTTTTCGATCGCGACATCCAGAAAACGACCCGCAGCAGCGGCAACCCGTTCGTCTCTCTCCCGAACCGGCAGAGCGGTATCCGCCTCTGCCACGTCCAGTTCACTTATACGTATTTGCAACCCGCGTTTCCCCAGTTCATTCAGAAAATCGGCAAACTGCGTTTCCCGATAGTCAGCCATGTACGCCAGTTCGAGATGTCCTTCAATCCCGATGCCATGGAGAGGAGTATTGGTTCTGGCCAGTTCATCCAGCAGGCGGAACAGCGCGTCCCGCTTCTGCCGGGAATCGGGCCGATCGTAAATCAGCCCATATTCGTTCAGGAACAAGGCCGCCTGCGGCGCAAGATTTCGGGCTTCATCCAGTGCGCGGCGGATATAATCGGGGCCGAAAGCGGTCAGGAAGGGGCTGGCGCGCAGGCCATCGGCCCGCCCGCCCGGCTCCAGCGGCTCGTTGACGACATCCCATGTTCGCGCCAGACCGGCATAGCGCGGGATCACCTGCGCCATGAACTGCTGCACGATGGCCCAGTCGGGCTTGTCCGCCATTTGCTGCACCGCCCAGGGCGGAATACCCTTGTGCCAGAGCAGGGCATGCCCATGCAGCGCCTTGCCGTGACGCTCCGCGAAACGGGCGATCTGGTCGGCAGCGGTAAGCTGGTACACGCCCCTTTCCGACTCCACCAAATCCCATTTCAACGCAATCTCCGGCGAGATCGAGCCGCATTCCCGGATGATCCTGTTGCGAAAGGGAATGTCCGTCAAAATCTGGCGCGCCTGCACCGCCGCGCCGAACAACATACCGCCCCGCCCCGCAAGGGCCTGCAAACCACGGGCAGGCGCAGCGCGGGCCGCCATCGGCGCGAGGGCCATGGCCGCCAAAAAGCTCCGCCGTCCCCATCGCTCGATCACATTTCCGCTCCCTCACGTCGCCGGGCAGGCCTCCCCTATAGCGCGACGCGGCCCGAAAGAACCGCGACATTTCACGGCCCGGCAAACAAAAGAGGGGGGCAGGCCATCATCCTGCCCCCTCTTTCCCCGCCGATCCATCGGAGGCCGGCGCGCCGCCCGGACGAACGGAAAGCGAGAATCAGAAGACGATAGGAAGCCGCAGGGCAGTGCGCACATCGGGCGCATCCTGCGTCGCCCCCACCTCGACCGTCCAGTTGAGCTGGATCAGGTCGCTGAACCGATGGCTGACGCCGAACAGGAAACGCCCGATCTGAAGGTCGCGGGACTTGGTGGAAAATGGCTCCCCCACCGGGGCGGTTGACTGATCGTTGAGGCGCCGGACAATCGTCGTCGTCCCCATGCTCCATGCATGGTTATATCCGAAATTCAGCGATGTGCGTTCGTTCAGCGCCAATCCGACGCCAGCGGAAATATTGATCTGGTTCCCCGGGTCGAGCCGGTCGATCTGGGCCGACGGAAGCAAGGCATCCACATCCTTGGCAAAATTATAGGTATACCCCACCGTGCCGAACAGAACCGCAGGCTCGCTCGGCAAAATGGCGGTGAGGCTAGGCGTTACACCCCAGAATCCGGCGCCCGTGGCAACCTGTCTGGCAACCCCCAGGGAATTGCGATCGACCGAGAAAGGATCCCGTCCGGTGGGGATCACCGCCTGAAGATTCGCGATTAGGAAAGGCGTATTATGGCCGCCATTGTTGATCTGGTAACGCGCCGTCACCTCTATATCGCCAAGGCCGCTGCCGCGCACGGAACTGTCCACCGCCCGCGCCTCGTCCTGACTGTTCACAAGCGGCACCATCACCTGTTTATCCGACCGATAGATGAAGGGAACGCGCACCCCGATTTCGAACCGGTCGGTCAGGCCATAGCGCAGGGTGCCGGAGGCCGTCAGAATATCCTGCCTGCTTTCATTGATGTCGAACGCGCCGATCAACACTCCGGGAATACCGACGCCCCGGAAAATCGCGCGATTGCGGTCCGCCCGCGTATAATCGAACCCCAGTTCCGCCATCAGTTGCCCCTTGCGGGTGACGACGCTGCCCTGCTGATCCAGCACGGCGACGGTCGGCGCGCGATCCGCATCTTCCGGCGGTTGCCCGACACGGATCGGCGAGCCGTCCGCGCCTGCCGCATCGGCCGTCACGGCAGGCGCTATACCGGGCGCCGGGGACGATGCCGCCGCCAATCCGGCAAGCCGCTGTTCCAGCATATCCAACCGCTGTTTCTGTTCATTCATCTGGCGCGTCTGCTCAGCCAGCAGGGCGCGGGCCTCCATCAATTCCGCGCGCAATGCCGAAATATCGCCCGCATCGTCCCGAACGCCTTGCGCATGGGCCGAAGGCGACAGAGCCATCCCCATCACGAGCAGGGAACACCCCAGCCCTCTTTTGAGGGCCTTGTTGCTTTTCATATCCTATCCCCCTGCCCCTCTCCACATCGCCGCTTCGAGTCCCAGAGATTGAACCTGGAAGCCAGCCGAGCCTAAGCTGAAGGGCTGGGCATTGCCAATGTTCACGTCGATGGACAGGTGATTTTCTATTACCCGGCCATCGCCTGAGTTGATGATGAGCGAGGAAATCTGCCGACCGATTTCATGTTCGATCAGCAATTGAGGCAGGAGCACAGAAGCGTTGAGAGTATTGGCGGCAGGCTTACCCGCACCATTGATGAGGGGAGGCACCGGACTAGTGACGCCCGGACCGCTTGCCGGGAGGATAGTGCTGCTGCTGCCGTTTCCAGACCCGGCATTGGCCACCGTCCCGGTGGTGGAACTGTCCACCGTCGCCTGATTGACATTGATCTGTGGAGCGCCATCCGCACCGGTAGAGATGCTGACGCCACCCAGATTCACTTTCACGCCGCCGCCGGGCAATGCCGAAATCACCTGATTTCCGATCCCTCCCTCGGCGGTCGTCGAACCCAGATTATCCACGATGCCGCTGTTGCTGTTCGAAGATGTGGACGGCGGCGTGACGGCGGGGGGCGTCGGCACGGCGCCGCTGTCCGTCGTCGCCGTCTGGCTGCCGCCCTGAGCGCCCGCCCCTCCGCCGGAGGCCGAAACGGCCGCATCGACCTGCGCACCGACGGTCTGCGCCACGCTGGTCCTCACGCTGTCGCCGGCGACCCGCAACTGCGTTTCCAGCACGCGCACGCCATCGACGATCGTCGTGACCATCACGCCGAAATCGATGGTCATCCCATTGGGCAGGGCAAAGCCGCCTCTGGCCTGGGCCAGTTCTGCATCATCGAGCGGTTGCGCATCGAAAATGCTCTCTCCCGACGCCGCCTCCCCACCGAACAGGGTGTAAATGGCTAGCACCGACGTCGATAAAAGGCGGATCCCGCGCATGGCTAAAGCTCCCCCAATTCCGGGGTTGGGGCAGCGATGCGCAATGTTTCCAGATCCAGCGGGCGGGACAACATGCTGCCGACCGGCGCCCTGCCGGTGCTGGTCCATTGCGCCTGCCGGTTGAACGAGGACGTGCCGACTTCCCGCGCACTGGTGATGACGAAAAAGAGGCCATCCCAGACCTTCGTGAATTCGGCCCGCGTATAACGGATAAGGCCGCGGGACGGATCGCCGACCAGCACATTCTTGTCGGTGACGCCCTTGATGACCACGAAATGCCGATAACCCTTGGTGACGGTGAGCGCGATGCCGGGCACGCGCGTCGAAGCGATCTGGTCCAGCGTCACCCGGAAACCCTGCGTTTCCAGTTCATGGGCCGCGAGATAGCGCTTCATGTCGAGCAGGGAAAAACCGCTTTGGCGAATGGCGTCCTTGTCGCCCTTGTCCCACATGCCGTTGAAGGTCATTTCCTCATTGGCGGCAATGCCGTAATGATAGCGCAGCAAGGTCGCGAGCGCCGCCGAACCGCAACTGAAATCATATTGCTGGCGCACGACCGTATAGAATTTCCGATCGAGCATCGTCCCCATGTCAACGCGAAAGCCGCCGCCGGGCATGGTGGGAATGACGAAACCCGCGTGCGTCTCGGCCGCCGCGGGGGTGCTGCTCATCCCGGCAATGCTCATAAAGGCAAGGGGCGCCGCACAAAGGGCAAAGGCGCCTCGCGCCCTTTTCCACCGGGCCATGTTTCGCCGGATCGGCATCAGTCCTTTTCGGACGCCAAGGCCGGCACGGCGCGTCACGGCGTCGGCGCGGCGTAGTTTATCTGGACGTTGAGGCTCATGGCCGCGTTGATGGAACTGTTATTGCCGGTATTGAAGTTGACCATCGCGATGCCGTTCAGGTTCTGGAACGCGGAATCGGCCACCGTCACATCGCCGGTCGCGACATTGTCCCCGACATAATTGTCACGGACGACGGCGCTGTTGGTGGACGTGGCGCTCATCCAGTTTTCCTGCTGGCGGCCCGTGGTCGCGGCCAGTTCCGCATCCGGCAAGGGCGCAACGCCGAACATGGACATCGCGCTCAAAGTTCCCGATGCACTATCGGTATCGGCCGGGATGGCCTGTCCTTCCTGCGCCGCGGCCGGAACAGCCGGCACCATCAACGCAAGTCCGATCAACATGGAGCGCAGCGAAATCCGATCGCCGCTCTGGCTGAATCCGATCATCATGCCCTCTCCTTTTTTTGTGCCTCGCGATAATTCCGATGGGAAGCCGGCACGCCATTTCCGGGGAATGGAGTGGCGCGCCGGCGCCCGTGAAGCTCAACAGAGCTTCATATCAGAAGTTGAGGTCGCCCGTGGACACCGTCATGGTCACGGAAGCATTTTGCGATGCGCCCACGCCCGTGTTCTGGTTCAGGGACTGGATGCCGGCAAAGTTCTGGAACGCGCTGCCGGAGTTTTCCAGACGGTTGTCAACAGTGGTCGCAGCGAGCGCGCTGAGGTTGTTGACGGTCACGCCGGTGACATAGCTGGCGAGCGTGCTGCTCGACACCATGGCGCCGTTGCCGAACCAGTTGGAAGTGCTGGCCTGCGACGTGTTGCCGGAATTGGCGACGGTCAACTCAACCGAGTTGTCGTTGCCGGAGTCGTTGACCGAGTTGTCCGAATTGTCGCTCGAGTCATTGCCCGAATCCGCGACATCGATGCCGACATTGGTCGAGTTGTCATTGCCCGAGTCGTTGACCGAGTTGTCCGAATTGTCGGTGTTGCCCGAATCCGCGACATCGACGCCGACATTGGTCGAGTTGTCGTTGCCGGAGTCATTGACCGAATTGTTCGAATTGTCGGTATTCGTCGAATTGTCCTGGTTGGTATTGCCGGAGTCCGCAATATCCAGACCGAGATTGGTCGAATTGTTATTGCCCGAGTCGTTGACCGAGTTGTTCGAATTGTCGGTGTTGCCCGAATCCGCGACATCAACGCCAACGCTGGTATTCGTCGAATTGTCGGTATTCGTCGAATTGTCCTGGTTGGTGTTGCCGGAGTCCGCAATATCCAGACCGAGATTGGTCGAATTGTTATTGCCGGAGTCATTCGTGGAATTGTTGTTCCCCGAATCAGCGACATCAAGACCGACATTGGTGTTGGTGGAGCTGTTCGAATTGTCGTTGCCCGAATCAGCAATGCCCAGCGCGGTGTTGCCGGAGTCGGCGATGCTGGTGTTGGTGGAGCTGTTCGAGTTGTCGTTGCCCGAATCAGCGACATTCAGGCCAAGGCTGGTCGAATTGTCGTTGCCGGAGTTGTTCGAGGAGCTGTTGTTCCCCGAATCCGCGATGCCCAGCGCCGTATTGCCGGAGTCGGCAATGCTGGTGTTGGTGGAGTTGTCCGAACTGTTGTTGCCGGAATCACTCACCGCGTTGTTGCTGGCAAGCGCGTTATTGCTGTTGCTGCCGCTGTTGTCGTTGAAGCTGTCATCCAGATTCGCGGCAACCGCGCCGCCATTGGCAGCAGCGGAACCGTTGCTGGCGCCAGCATCCTGAGCCAAAGCAAGAGACGGCGCAGCAGCCAGAGCGAGCGCAAATGCTGACGTCGTCAGAAGATTTTTGGTCTTCGTTTCCATGGTCTTTCTCCCGTTATTTTACGGTCAGCAGAATGCTGCTGCCCCACACGCTCCGCATCAGCGACGCGGACCAGGGGAGACTCTCGCAAGTGCGATTTGGGCGCCATTGCCACTTAGAGTAATTCGTCGTCCCGGACGCGGGGTTTCACCACCCCCAAACAGGGGTTTTCGCCACCCCCCGAATTATGTCTGAAAACGCCCGAATGCGCGGTTTGACGCCCCCTTCCGCACCGGATGGGCCGCGACATGGTCAACCATGATGGTTAATGATGCGATCGCGAAAAAAGCGGGGCCGCGCCCTGTTTCCGGGTCAGCGCAAATCGATGGCCCTTCGTCCATCGACGATGCCCCTCGCCGCCGGTCCGGGGCAATGGGCATATGGCTGCCGGTTCTGTTGGAGATCAGGGCGATGTTCGAAAAAAGCCCCTGCCGACAGGCGCCGCTCTTCGCTCTCCGCCCTCGCGCTGTTCCGGCCCTGCCCCGTCAATCCAGAACGGGCAGAGAGCCTCTCTGCATCAACTGCACCAGTTCGACCTGACGGTGCGTGCCGGTTTTCTGAAAGATCAGCTTGAGATAGGTGCGAACGGTCTGCACCTTCAGTTGCAACGCGCGGGCCGCCTCCTGAAGGTTCAACCCCTTGAGGAGTTGGCAGATCAGGCGGGTTTCGACCGGCGTCAGGCTGAACAATTCCGCCAGCGGCTTGATATTCGGTTCGGTATCCGCCGACAATTGCGTGATGATGACGCAGGCGCGCGGTCCCGCCGGCCCGTCGGACAATTTCGATATGGTCAGCAAAAGGGGCGTGCCCGCCGGTCCCATGATCGCCAGCGTCCTGCGCCCCTGCTCCTCGCTCGCGCCCAGAAACACGGCCCGCAGCGTCACCTGAAAGCGGATGGCGTCGTGGGAATCGCTGATGGTCAGGCGATTGTCCACCGCCCCGATCACCTCGCATCTGCCCAATAATTTGTGCGCCGCGGAATTGGCGAGGTGGATATATTGATCGACGTCGAGGATCATCATCCCGAACGGGCATTGCTCCGCCAGCGTCGCGGCCGTCCCATCCTGCATCGCGTCGTCGTCATGTCCCCCATTCGACTGCATGATGGCGTCCTGCACAGCCTCTGCGCGCATGATCCAGACAGTGTGGATAAGCTGACGGATTTTCTCGATCGCCTCATCCAGCTTCGCCCGGATGGAAGGGTGCCAGGCACGCTGGCGCAGGAACAATATGGCCCGGCCGGCCGTGTTGTCGCCCACGGAGCAAAGCACATAATTATCGTCCGGCAACCACAAGGGCGCGTCGATACCGGCCGCCAGCCCCGGGATGCCGTTGGCCGCATCGATGGAACGGCGAATTTCCGCCCACGGGATACGGCCCGCATGGGCCAGAGGAAGCCCGATCCCGGATTGCTCGTTCAGCGGACACAGCCATGCGCCCAGCGCGACATCCAGCGTGCCTGCATGTTCAAGCAATCGAACCAGATGGGGATCCCGGTTATATGTCGTGAAGTTCCGATCGACGACGTCCACCGGCAAACGATGTGAGATCACTCGGGAAACACCCGTAGCCTGACCTGCTAACACGGATCCTCTCCTGCATCCCGGATAGCCTGCGGTGTCCCCCGCGCTGACTTCCGATTGGCCGACACTATAATCGGTTTTCTGGACCCGTGTCTCAGACCTTAATCTTCCGTTAACGCGCATTGCAAGCAGAAAGTGGGAACCGTTTCAAGTTGGAACAGATCGGCAGAACATGATGATATTTCTTGACAAAATGACAGAAAACATTGCTCGATTCGGTGCCGTTCGACAGGGAATGATTCCTTCTTTCATTTCAGCTTCTTGCATAAATATTTTCTCGTTCGGGCATCCAAGCCGGCAGGGATCGAAGACAGAATAGGCGACCCTGCATTGCCCGATGGACAGGACCGAATCCGGCATCGCGATCCGGCAAAACCCCCTCCGGCCATGGCCGGGAATTTCCACACCCCCCGAATCGGGAGAATCGGCCCACCCCGATTCGTCCGGCGAGAAGGGGAATGCGGCAACGCACCACCTCCTGCCCGCACCTCTTGTTGCAATGCACATCGGGAAATTCGATCGACGGTCATGAAAAAGGGGCGCCATAGGCGGCGCCCCGTCGCCCGGTAAACCGGAACCGGCAAGGTCATCCCCCCGGACGGCTTCACGCCGCCCGGATGGATCATACGACCAATTTGCTGCTGCGTAATTCGGAAAGGCTTTCCGCTGCTTTATCAACAGGTTTCTTGGCGATCCTGACCCAATCGATCAGTTCCGCCATGCCCTGTTCGAAATCCCGTTGCGGCGCGATTCCGAAATCTTTCTTCAGTTTCGAAATATCGGCAAAGCAATGGCGAATGTCGCCCACCCGATATTGTTGCAATATTTCGGGCGCGATATTCTTCTGCAAGAGACGCGCGAGCGTGCGAGCCATTTCATTGACGCTGATGGCGTTGCCGCTGCCTACATTATAGATATCCCACAACCGCCGGTCGCTTTGCAGCACCGTGGCGAAGGCGTTGGCGACGTCGCCCACATGCACGAAGTCGCGCATCTGTTCCCCATCTTCAAACACCAGCGGCGGCTGATCGTTCAGCAGGCGCGAAATGAAGATCGCCGCCACGCCGGTATAGGGGTTGCTGAGCGCCTGCCGCGATCCATAGGCGTTGAACAGGCGCAGCGCGACCGTGGGGATATCCAGCGCCCGCCCCACCGCAAGGAACATTTCCTCATGGTCGCGCTTGTTGACCGCATAAATGGATGCGGGCTGCAACAGCTTGTCCTCGGTGGTCGGCACCGGCTGCAACTGCCCGGCGTCATTTTCCAGTTCCCACGCCTTGTCCTGCAACCGTTCCCGGCTGCGCAGGCCCGGCGCGACATGACGGCCGGCGGCATCGACATATTCCCCCTCGCCATAAATCGACATGGAGGAGGCCACGGCGATCCGCTCTATGCCATGGCGCGCGCGCGACAGGGTTTCGAGGATGATCGCCGCCGTCATCACATTATTGCGCGTATAATCGATGATGTTGGTCATGCTCTGCCCCACACCGACCGATGCGGCCAGATGGGCCAGATGCGTCACCCCGTCGAGCGCGCCTTCGAACACGCCGTCGTCCAGCAGATCGCCCTTGATGCGCCGGGCCGCCGGGTTGAGATAAACCGGCCAGCCCTCCGCGTCCATTTCAGCGTCGCCATGGACCTGCGGCAACAGCGCGTCGAGCACCGTCACATCAAATCCGCGTTCCAGCATCAGATCGACGAGATGGGAACCGATGAAACCCGCCCCGCCGGTAATCAACACGTGGTTTTTCGACATTCCAGTTCTCCCGGCCAGTTTTCCCGGACAGTTCTCCCGGTCGGTTCTCCCGGCCGGTCCTCCCGGCCAGCCTTCCGGGCAACACAGGTCAGCGCGCCTGCGCCTTCACCTTGTCCCTGCGAATGATTTCCTGATTGGCGTCGATCTTGTCGGTCCGATCCCAGACCAGCCCGCTGTCCTGCCGGTACATCCTCCACCCCTTCCAGAAGGGGATGATCCAGATGAACCAGAAGATGAACAGGGAGATCGGGTTCACGCGGATCAGATACCAGAGGCGGGAAAGCCCGCCGGGCAGCACCACCCGCGTCTTTTTCCACGCCACGACATAGAACCACAGGATCATGATCGCGACGCACGCCATGTTGATGACCGAAAGGACGATCGACCATGTCGGCAGCGGGCTGGTGCCCTGCCACCAGTTGACCAGCGCCCAGATGCCGATCGGAATACCCACGGTGTTGAGGGTCAGCGACATGCAGGGCAGGAAGTTCAGCCATGCCTTGAACCGCTCCATCCGGGTAAAACCCATCTGCTTGAGCGGGATATTGAGGGACTGGAAAAATCCCGCTACCCAGCGCGTGCGCTGCTTGATGCCATTGGCCAGCGTTTCGGGCACTTCCTCCACCAGCGGCTCTTCGATCAGGCCCAGTTTCCGGCCGTTCTTCCAGAAACGCATGCCCACTTCCGGATCTTCGATCGTGATCCACGGGTGGAAACCGCCCAGTTCGAACAGGTCCGACGCCTTGTAGAACAGCCCCTTGCCCAGCACCCAATAGGGATGTTTCCCGTTGGCGGTCAGATGGCCATATTTATTCGCGTCCCAGACGATATGATCGAAGGCGAACCAGCTCGCGGGCATGGAATGCAGCAGATTCCCCGCGATATTGGTGGATTGCAGCACGTCATATTGACGAATGCCGACCGCCGCCGCCTTGAAATGGTCGGGCAGGGGCGCGCTGTCGGCATCGATATAATTGACGAGGAAATCGCCCTGCCCCGCGCGGTCCTGATGGACCGTGTAAAAGGCGAAGATCAGTTGCCGCGTCTTCTTGGGCGGCAGATCGCGCACCCCGGCGCGGGCGCCCGAATGATACCAATAGGCCTGCGGGTTGCTGTCCCACGCATCCCAGACGGGTTGCCAGCGCGGATCGGCCGTCGGCGGTATTTCCATCACTTCCAGAAAGGAAAATTCATCCTGTAACCGGCGCAGGCTCGCGATGGTTTCGGCGTCATTGTCGTTGGGGATCGCGATGACGCTATATTTCTCGCGCGGGTAATCGATGCGGGTCAGCGAATGGAATGTCGTCCGCATCGTCTCTTCCAGTTCCCGAAGGACGGGGTAGAACAGGACGATATCCGGATAATCGGCAACGGGAACCTTGGGCAGTTCATCCATATCGACCCGGTTGACCGGACGCGTATAAAAATACAGGTCCACCAGAATCGACAGGGAATATAATATCTGGGTAACGAAAAATAACGCTACCAATATACATGTAACAATACTCACGGTTCCCGCCCCCTTCCGAAAGAAGTGGTAACAAATTCCGCGCGGATATTATGCGCAGTAAAGCCCCAAATGTCGCCCTTCTTCCACCTTGCTTCTGAAATAATCGATCGTCGCCTCCAGCCCCGTGGCCAGATCCACCCTGGGCGACCACCCCAACAGGCTGTTGGCGCGGCGAATGTCCGGGCGGCGGCGGCGCGGGTCATCCGTAGGCAGCCGCTCATACACGATGCGGGACGGGGAACCTGTCATTTCTATGACGATTTCCGCCAGTTCGCGAACCGTGATTTCCGCCGGATTGCCGAGATTCATCGGCCCTGCCGCCTTGTCGTCGGCCGCCATCAGCATCAGGAAGCCATCGATCAGGTCATCGACATAGCAGAAGGACCGCGTCTGCCGGCCATCGCCATAAACGGTGATATCCTCCCCCCGCAACGCCTGCACGATGAAGTTGGAAACGACGCGCCCGTCATTGGGCAGCATGCGCGGGCCATAGGTGTTGAAAATGCGCACCATGCGCAGCCGGATGTCCCGCTGATGGCAATAATCCATCATCAGCGTCTCGGCGAAGCGCTTGCCCTCATCATAGCAGGATCGCGGCCCGACCGGATTGACATTGCCATGATAGCTTTCGTTCTGCGGATGGATTTCCGGGTCGCCATAGACTTCCGAGGTGGAACTGTGGAATATCGACGCCCCGTCCCGTTCCGCCCGGTCGAGCACGCGCAGCACCCCTTCGGAACAGACCCGCAGCGTCGCCACCGGATCGGCCTGATAATGCACCGGGGAAGCCGGGCAGGCCAGATTATAAATCTGGTCGAAACGGGGCAGATCCGGCAATGGCTGGATCATGTCGTGCTTTATGAAGGTCAACCGCCCGGTGGACATGAAGGGCGCCAGATTTTCTCGCCGCCCGGTGTGCAGATTGTCGAGGCAGTAGACGGTGTTACCCAACCCGATAAGCCGTCCTGCCAGATGAGAGCCGAGGAAGCCTGCGCCACCGGCGATCAGGATGGTTCGGCCGCTGTCATTTACCGCCTTCGTCATGTTCAGCCTCCTGCACCCAAGGATGGGGGACAATAGTGTCGAGGCGGAATTACTGTCGGACAGCAGGGCTGAAACCACCAAATTTTCACGGCCACATCGGATATTGAAACCAATATCCATCTAACAACATTCAAAAATCAGAACAAATATTCCTGAGGCCGATCATATAAAGTGGAAAACAAATCCCTCTCCTTATCCCGCCATATTTGAAATTGATCTTCATTCACTTCCAATATTTAGAATTTATACCACAACCCGATAAATGGCCCTCTTTGCCGGAGGGCGTTTTTTCCATAAATAGTCTGGGTATATCCGGCCTGAAAGGAGACATGCTCATTCAGGTCATAGACCCCGCTGACATAAAGATCGCCATATCTGTGGGACCGGTCGAACATGCCCTGCCCCCGGCCATCGGAGAAAGTATTCAGCAAAGTGCCGAGCAGCATGAATTCCGGCGTCACATGCGAGCCGACCACAAGATCGGCATGAAATTCATTGGGGGGATCCCCCTCGCGAATGCGGTATCCCGCCTCGGCCGAAACAAAGCTCGGCCCCATGGAATAGCCCGCGCCGACGCGCATATCATATTCAACGGTATCCCAGACCTGATCATATTGAGCGCCGTTGCCGTCCAGAACGACGCGATCCTTGCGCTTCTTTCCGGGAATGCGGACCAGCCCTTGCGCCGAAACGACCCAATCGTCGCCATGGGCCAGACGATAGCGCGCGCCGACATCCGTATAGCCAAGGCCGCTGGTGCTGTTTCCCGCCGCCACTTCGACATCGCGAAAGCTGGGCGTCAGCAAGATGGTCAGATCGTCGGTCAGGCCATATTGCGCCTGCACATAGATCTGGTTCTGGTCATAATCTGGAATGGGGCTGAGATTGCCGTTTCGGTCGAAACTTCTGGAACTTTCCGTGTGGATGGCGCTGACGATGATGCGGCCTTCCCCCTGGGCCTCGACAAATGGGTCAGCCTGCGCGGTTCCCATTCCCAACCATGTCAGAAGCATCCCGGCAGCCAGTTTTTTGAACATCCCACGCTCCGCTCAACATAGTCAACGCTGCGCCCGGTAATTCTTTTTAGGTGCAAGGACCGCTGAACAGTTCAACTGCCGAATCATTGCCCGTGTCTGCCATACTTAACATATATCAACCATGATCCTAGAATGATTCTCAAGACCGTCTCGATTTGAGACGATGTTCATCATTCTAAAATTTTGTAATTATTCTCGCGATGGCACGAAAGTCGATTGTGCGAACAACGGGATAGTCCCGTCATACACAAGACAAGCGCCCCCGGACGGAGGCCAAAGGTTATTGCGCGACTTTTTCTTTATTCCACCCCTGACAGGGATGGACAGGTTCCGAACTATCAGCCTTTTCCGCATGAAAGGCAATAAGCGCATGGCTCAGCCCGTGATGAGCGGAACAGGAGGGCAGGAATATGGGGGAACTTCCCGCAGGCGCAAGCGCATAAAACAGGGCCGGGAACCCATGTCCCCGGCCCTGCCCTCATTCATTCACTGCCCGGTTCGGACGGCCCGGTTCAGGACGGCCCATTGCCCACAGACGCGCGCGCGGCCTGCCCGTCGCCTTCCGGCGCGACCAATATGTCGCGGGTCGTGCTGCCCTTGTCGACGACATTGGTATCGGGATCGCCCACCGAAGACCGGATGCCGGGCGTCGCATTGGTGGCGCCGGCTTGCTTCAGCGCCTCGGTTTCACTGGCCGAACGGGCCGAGGGGCCGCCGAACATGGCCTCCATCGCCTGACGGCTGGCGTCGGCCGTCACCGTCGGCGCCGCGCCGGGGGCGGGCGGAACAAGTGCGAAATCGGGCGGAATGACCAGCGGCGCCTGCCGCGTCACCGCCATTTCATCAGGCCGGTCACGATCGAATACGCCCCGTGAACCACAGGCCGACAATCCGGCAAGCGTTCCCAGAAGGCAGGTGGCAATCATTAACTTACGCATGTTCGTGACTCTCCGTCTTTGCGCCCTTTTCGCCCAGCAGCAGCGCCCGTGCAAGCAGGATCAGCACGCCCAGCGTAATCGCCGCATCGGCAAGGTTGAAAACAAGAAATGGCCGCCATTCGCCAATGTGCAGATCGGCATAATCGATCACGAAGCCCAGCCGCACCCGATCGATGATGTTACCCAGCGCCCCGCCCAGAATGGCGCCGAGCGCGAGCACGTCCTGCCGCGCCTTCTCCCGCCACATCCAGACGGCCACCAGCAGCGAGATGGCCACCGTCATGCCGACCAGCGCCCAGCGCATCGTGTCGGTGCTGGCATGGAAGAAACCCATGGAAACGCCGCGATTTTCCACCCAGCGCAGCTTGAAGATCGGCAGGATCTCAAGGCCCGCATCGCCGCGCGACTGCAACTGCAACGGCACAGTGACCATATATTTGACCAGTTGATCGAACAGCAGGATCAGCCCGGCAACGCTCAGGCCCAGCCCGCGATGACGGCGAACGGGCCGGGCGGGCGCCATGGACGATGCCTCCCCGCTCATGCCAGCATATCCTCGCACCGGCCGCACAGCGCCGCATCTTCCGTCACATCGGGCAGATGACGCCAGCAGCGGCCGCATTTATGATGCTGCGTCGGCGTCACGGCGATGGCCTCGCCCTGCTGCCTGACCTCCGACACGATGCACAGTTCCGCCATGTCCACTCCCTCGCCTTCGGCAACGGCGGGCATCATCACGTCCGCTTCCAGACTGGACCGGACGATCTTTTCCCGGCGCAGCGGCTCGATCGCCTCATTGACCTGATCGCGAGAGGCGCGCAGCGCTTCCCATTTCACGCCCAACGCGTCATCCCGCCACGCCGCGTCAACCTCCGGCCATGTCAGCAGATGGACGCTGCCCGCCTGCGGATAGCGGCTGCCCCATATCTCTTCCGCGGTGAACGGGATGATCGGCGCGGCATAGCGCACCATCGCCTGAAACAGGATATCCAGCACCGTGCGATAGGCGCGGCGCTTGTCCGTCTGTTTGCCGCTCGCCGGGTTCACGTCGCAATAGAGGCAATCCTTGCGGATATCGAAGAAGAAGGCGGACAGGTCGATATTGGCGAAATCATTGAGCGCGCGGGCATAGCGGCTGAATTCCAGCCAGCTATCGCTGTCCCGGCCCTCCACCACTTCGCGCATGGTCGCGTCCAGTTCGGCAAGGCGGTGGAGCATATAGCGCTCCAATTCCGGCATCGCGCCGACCGGCACAGTCTCTTCCTCGCTGAAATCCGCGAGCGCGCCCAGCAGATAGCGGAAGGTGTTGCGCAGCTTGCGATAGGCGTCGGAACTGCCGGCCAGCACTTCCTTGCCGATGCGCACATCATCGAAATAATCGGTGCTGGCGACCCACATGCGCAATATATCCGCGCCGCTTTCGCTCATGATCTTGAGCGGGTCGACCACATTGCCGAGGCTCTTCGACATTTTGCGGCCCTGCCCGTCGAGCGCGAAGCCATGGGTCAGCACCGCGCCATAGGGTGCGCGGCCCCGCGTGCCGCAGCTTTCCAGCAGGCTCGACTGGAACCAGCCGCGATGCTGATCCGATCCTTCGAGATAGAGATCGGCCCGCACGCCCTTGCCATAGCGCTGCTCCACGACGAAGCTGTGGGTCGATCCGCTGTCGAACCACACGTCGAGAATGTCGTTCACCACCTCATAATCGGCCAGCGCGTAATCCGGGCCGAGCAACGCCTGATGATCCGCGCCGAACCATGCGTCCGCGCCGCCTGCCCTGAACGCCTCGACGATCCGGGCGTTGACGGCGGGGTCGTTGAGATACTCGCCGGTCTGGCGGTGGACATAGAGCGCGATCGGCACGCCCCATGCGCGCTGGCGCGAGATCACCCAGTCCGGGCGGCCCTCCACCATCGAGCGGATGCGGTTGGTCGAACGACGCGGCACCCAGCGGGTGTGATCGATCGCGTCGAGCGCCGTCGCGCGCAACGTCGCGCCATTGCCCTGCCGGGCGAGGATGGCTTCCTCCTCGGCGCAACGCGGGGTGAGGCCGTCGCTAACGGGCCGGTCCATCGGGATGAACCATTGCGGCGTGCAACGATAGATGATCCGCGCCTTGGAGCGCCAGCTATGCGGATAGCTATGCCTGAGTTCACCGGCGGAGAGCAGCGCGCCCGCTTCCCGCAAATCGGTGAGGATGGGGCCTTCCGGGCCGTTGAACTTCGCATTGATGACGCTGCCCTGCCCGCCGAGCCATGCCCAGTCGTCGCGATATTTGCCATCATCGGCAACGGCGAACACCGGGTCGATGCCCATGGCCTTGCACGCGATGAAATCCTCCTCACCATGGTCCGGGGCCATATGGACGAGGCCCGTGCCCGCGTCGGTCGTGACATGATCGGCGGCGAGGAACGGGCGCGGCTTGGCGAAGAAGCCGCCGAGATGGTGCATGGGATGGCGGGCGATGGCTCCGGCGAGTTGGGCGCCATTAAAAGCTGGCGTATTTTCAAACTCGACTTCAGGCGTTGGTTCATCAGGAAAATCAACAGCGAACTGAGCCTTAATCGTCCGGTCCAGTCGGTTGATGAACGCATTGAGCAGTTCTTTGGCAACAACAAATTTCTGGCCAGCCCATTGGCCACGTTCGAAGCTGGACCAAACGGTAACATAATCGACCGCCTCCCCATAAGCGATCGCCTGATTGACGGGGATCGTCCACGGGGTCGTCGTCCAGATGACGGCATAAGCGCCAACAAGGTCCGGCGCATTCGGTGCCTCGGTGATCTCGAACGCAAGGTCGATCTGGGTCGAAACCACATCCTCATATTCAACCTCGGCCTCGGCCAGCGCGGTCTTTTCGACCGGGGACCACATCACCGGCTTGGCGCCGCGATACAGCTGACCCGTCTCGGCAAATTTCAGCAATTCACCGACGATCGCGGCCTCCGCCTCGAACTTCATCGTCAGATAGGGATCGGCCCAGTCGCCCATCACGCCAAGGCGCTTGAACTGCTCCTTCTGCACATCGACCCATTTGTCGGCATAGGCACGGCACTGGGCGCGAAATTCCTGCGCGGGAACCTCGTCCTTGTTCAGCTTCTTCTTGCGATATTCCTCCTCGATCTTCCATTCGATCGGCAGGCCATGGCAATCCCAGCCGGGAACATAGGGCGCGTCCTTGCCCAGCAAGGATTGTGAGCGGACGATGATGTCCTTCAATACCTTGTTGAGCGCATGGCCCATATGAATGTCGCCATTGGCATAGGGCGGGCCGTCATGCAGGATGAACCGTTCCTGCCCCGCGCGCGCCGTGCGCAACCGGCCGTAAAGGTCGTCCGCCTCCCACAGCGCGGCGATTGCGGGTTCCTTCTGGGCAAGCCCCGCCTTCATCGGGAAGGCCGTGACGGGAAGAAAGACGGTATTCTTGTAATCGGGCGCGTCGGTCATATTCTGCTCAGGCACTCAACATCCATCCGTCAAGAGCGGCACCCGAACCGGACACAAGGCCAACCCGGAAAAGCGCTGCGGCAAGGGAGCGCTTCGATATTGGGCCTCGGCACGATTCGGCCCCCTGCTCGGCACGGACGGGGCAAACGGGAATATGGCGCTCTAGGCGACCAGAGGCGTCTCCGCAAGGATTTGCCGCGCATGATCGCAATCGAGGGCGATCTGCCGTTTCAACTCATCGAAGCTGTCGAATTTCCCTTCGCCCCGCAGCCATGCGATCATCTGCACCTCGATCCGCTGGCCGTAAAGGTCGCCGGAAAAGTCGAAGAAATGCGGCTCCAGCAGTTCCTTGGGCGGGTCGATCATCGGCCGGATGCCAAGATTAGCGGCCCCGTCGAGCGCCCGTCCATCGGGCAGCAGAGCGCGCACCGCATAGACGCCATAGGCCGGGCGCAAATAAGGCCCCATGTCCACATTGGCGGTCGGAAAATCCAGCTTGCGCCCGAATTTGTCGCCATGCTGGACAAGGCCTTCCACCGCGAAGGGGCGGCTGAGCAGGCGCGTGGCCGTCGCGCAATCCCCGGCCTTCAGCGCATCGCGGATCAGGGTGGAGGATACCACCTCGCCATGATCGCTCGTTACCGCCGCCACCGCCTCGCTGCGCAGGCCCGCCGCCGGTCCC
This sequence comes from Sphingobium sp., assembly GCA_050252755.1. Taxonomy (GTDB): domain Bacteria; phylum Pseudomonadota; class Alphaproteobacteria; order Sphingomonadales; family Sphingomonadaceae; genus Sphingobium. Next base: position 9,549 of record JBFWKI010000002.1, on the reverse strand, counting down.
AGTTCGGCCAACGTCGCCACCGATCCGCTGCGCCCCTTGCCGAAGGTGAAATCCTCGCCCGTCACCACGCCCGCCGCGCCCAGATACGTCACCAGCATGTCGACGAACTCCGCCGCGCTTTTCCCGGCCAGTTCCTTGTCGAAATGGAACACCAGCATCGCATCGGCCCCGGCCGCCGCGAACAGGTGCTGCCGCTGATTGAGCGTCGTCAGGCGGAAAAAGGGAGCGTCCGGCTGGAACAGGCGCATCGGATGCGGATCGAACGTGGCGACGATGGCGGGACGTCCTTCCGCCTTCGCCCACTCGATAGCGCGGCCGACCACCGCCTGATGCCCACGATGAAAGCCGTCGAAATTGCCCATGGCGATGATCGCGCCGCGCAGCGCAGGCGGCACGCCGTCCCGGCTGTCGATCCGGGGAATGGCGAAGGGAACGGCCTGCTCCACGCTCACCCCGCCTCGGCCTGACGCCGATAGGTGACGAAGCTATAGGCCGGGCGCGCGCCTTCGGCGGGAAAATCCTGCCGTGCCACTTCTTGCCATGCCGCCGGGTCGGGCTGGGGAATGGCGACATCGCCCTGCGCGTCGATATGCACTTCGGTCAGTTCCAGCCGGTCGGCGATGGGCAGGAATTGCCGATAGACCTCGCTGCCGCCGATCACCGCGATATGCGGGGCATTGGCGATACGAATCGCTTCCTCGACGCTGCGCGCGACCTCCGCGCCCTCTTCCCGCCAGTCGGGATCGCGGGTCAGCACGATATGGCGGCGGCCATCGAGCAAGCCCGGCAGGCTGTCGAACGTCTTGCGCCCCATGATCATCGGGTTGCCGGTCGTCAGCGCCTTGAACCGGCGCAGGTCGGCGGGAAGCTGCCAGGGCAGCCTGCCATCGCGGCCGATGACACCATTATCGGCACGGGCCAGAATAAGAATGATTTCCGGGTGATTCACCGCTCCGGCTCCTGTAATTCCAGCCGCGTGACATGGCCCATCTTGCGGCCGGGCCGGGCCTCGCGCTTGCCATAGAGGTGCAGATGATTGGCCGGATTCGTCAAGAGTTTCCGCCAGTCATGCGCATCATCGCCGATCAGGTTGCGCATCTCGACGCGGGACGCCGCCAGCGCCGTATCCCCCAGCGGCAGGCCGCATATGGCGCGGACATGGTTTTCGAACTGGCTGGTGATCGCCCCTTCGATCGTCCAGTGCCCGCTATTATGGACGCGAGGGGCCATTTCGTTGAACACCGGGCCGGAGGCGCTGGCGAAAAATTCCAGCGTCAACACCCCCACATATTCCAACGCCTCGGCAACCTTGCGGGCCAGCGCGCGCGCCTCATCGACCTGCGCGGCGATGACCGGCCCCGCCGGAACCGTGGAGGTCGCCAATATGCCATCGACATGCACATTGGCCGGGCTGTCCCAGAAGCGAATGTCGCCATCGCCCCCGCGCACCAATATGACGGAAAATTCCTGATCGAAGGTCACGAACCCTTCAAGGATCGACGGCGCGCCGCCGATCGCGTCCCATGCCTGCGCCGGGTCCGTCCCTTGGGTGATCCGCACCTGCCCCTTGCCGTCATAGCCGAAGCGGTTGGTCTTGAGGATGGCCGGGGCACCGATGCGGCCGAGCGCGGCGATCAGGTCGTCCAGCGTGTCGACCGCCGCAAAAGGCGCCGTCCGCCCGCCCAGAGCGGCGACATAATCTTTTTCCTTCAGCCGGTCCTGCGCAATCCGCAAGGCCTCCACCGAAGGGCGCACCACGCCATGGCCCGCCAGCGTTTCGATCGCGCCGCTGTCGACATTTTCAAATTCATAGCTCAGCACATCGACCGCATCGGCGAAAGCGCCGAGCGCGTCTGCATCCTCATAGGCGCCCTGCGTCCAGAAGGCGCAGCAGTCCGCCGCCGGGCCATCGGCCTCCGGCGCGTAGACATGGGCGCGATAGCCCAGTTGCGCCGCCGCCGCGCCCAGCATCCGGCCAAGCTGCCCGCCCCCCAATATCCCGATGACAGATCCCGGCGGCACCACGCTCATTCCGGCTCCTGCGCCACATCGGCGGTCTGTTTCGCGCGCCATGCGTCGAGCCGGTCGGCGAGCGCCTCATCCTGCGTCGCCAGCATCGCGGCGGCGAGCAGCGCGGCGTTGACGGCCCCGGCGCGGCCGATGGCCAGCGTGCCGACCGGGATGCCCGCGGGCATCTGAACGATGGAAAGCAGGCTGTCCATGCCCTTGAGCGCCTTGGATTCGACCGGCACGCCCAGCACCGGCAACCGCGTCATGCTGGCCGCCATGCCCGGCAGATGCGCGGCGCCGCCTGCCCCGGCGATCACCACCTTCAGGCCCCGTTCCACGGCGCCCGTGGCATAATCATAAAGCCGCTGGGGCGTGCGGTGCGCGGACACCACCTTGCATTCATGCGGGATTTTAAGCGCCACCAGCGTCGCGCTGACATGCTGCATCGTTTCCCAGTCCGACCGGCTGCCCATGATGACGCCGACCACGGCCGCATCGCTGCCGACAGTCGCGTGGCCGCCATCCTGTTGCGCCTTTTCCCCCGCCATCATTCATCCTGTCCAAAACCCGGTTCGTTTCGGGCCTTAAACAGCACTGGCGTCAGGAGCAATGCCCAACATCACTTCACCCCCTATTAGCCCGCCATGGCCAGCGGCGGCCCGGCATTCACCAACCGGCGTTCACCAACCCCCGTTCACCAATCGGCAACCTGCAATCGTTATACCCTTCATCCTGCATGATGATGCCCGCCTGATGATGGGGCGCATGCAGGGCTGACGGCGGTGGCAAAATCCGCTATGGAGTTTCGCATCTGCAATGATGCGCGAAGGGGGGACGCAAGGTGGTGGCACACGGCCCGCAAACAGGGGATGCAGGGGCATTGGCCCAAGCGGCATCGCCGTCTGCCGTCCCATCCGAAGCCCTCTCTGCGGCCGAAGAAAAGGCCGCGATCATCAATGAGTTGCGGAACGAGGTTTCCACGCTTCGGCGGGAGTTGCGCCTGCTGCGCATCGCCAATGCGGAACTGGAGCGGGTGGCGGTGCGGGACACCCTCACCCCCCTGTTCAACCGCCGTTATTTCCTGACCGCGCTCAATGAACGACTCGTGCGCGCGCAGCGATATAATACCCGCTCCGCCGTGCTGTTCATCGATGTAAACAGGATGAAGCGCATCAACGACGCCTTTGGCCACAGCGCGGGGGATTATGCGCTGGTCCACATCGCCCATCTGGTGCAGGCCAATATTCGCGCCACCGATGTCGCGGCGCGGATCGGCGGGGATGAATTCGCCATCATCCTGGAGGAAGTGGACGAAGCACGCGCCGCCGCAAAGGCAGATCAACTGGCCGAGGTGATGAACGAAACACCCTGCCTCTTCGGCGCGCGCAGCCTGCCTGTATCGGCCTCGATCGGCCTCACCATGCTGCGCCCGCACGATACCGAGGAGGCGCTGATCGAACGGGCCGATGCCGATATGTATGCCCGCAAGCGCGCATGGCACAAGATCACCGCGGCGTCCTCCGCCCTGCCCCCGTCAGCCCTCTCTTCGCCTGCCCTATCCGCGTCCGCCGTACCGGCCGCCGCCGCGACAACGGCTACGCCCCGCACCGCCGCCTGAGGCCGGGCACGGCCCCCTTCCCCCCTTCTGCCGCCTTCATCTGGCGCGCGGGCAAGAAAAAGGGACGCCCGAAAGCGCCCCTCCCCAATTTTTCGCGCCACTTTTTCGCTATGCCCCTGATGACGGACCGGATCGGCCCTGACGCTTAGGCCAAAGACAGAGGGGCCAGAAGCGGAGCCAGATATCAGCGCTCGGACAGATAATAGCGATCGGTCGCATTCAACGCATCGTCCAGTTGGTAGACGATGGGCTGACCGGTCGGAATCTCGAGGCCGGTAATATCCACATCAGGAATGTTGGAAAGATGCTTCACCAGCGCCCGCAATGAATTGCCATGGGCGGAAATGACGACGCGCTTGCCCGCCTTCAGTTCCGGCGCGATACGGTTTTCCCAATAGGGCAGCACGCGCGCGATGGTATCCTTGAGACTTTCGGTGGCGGGAACATCCACCCCGGCATAGCGGCGATCCTTGCTCAGGTCGAACTCGCTGCCCGCATCGAGCGGCGGGGGCGGCACGTCGAAGCTGCGGCGCCAGATATGCACCTGCTCATCGCCATGCTTCGCCGCCGTTTCCGCCTTGTCGAGGCCGGTGAGGCCGCCATAATGGCGCTCATTGAGGCGCCAGTCCTTTTCCACCGGCAGCCAGAGCCGCCCCATTTCCTCCAGCGCCAGATGCAGCGTCTTGATCGCGCGGGTCTGGACCGAAGTGAAGCAGCAATCGAAATCGAGGCCCTTTTCCTTCATCAGGCGACCTGCCGCGCGCGCTTCCTCCGCGCCCTTTTCGGTCACATCGACATCCCACCAGCCGGTGAAACGATTTTCGAGATTCCAGGCCGACTGGCCATGACGGATGAGAACGAGAACAGGCATCGCGGCTCCTTGGTCCCTGCGCAGACAGGATCGGTTGGGGCGATTTGGGCGCAGGGTTGCCAAGCGGGCTTTCCCCCATCGGCTCCCAAACCGCGTGATCCGGCCCCTCATAACGCGATTTTGCCGCAACGCAACGTGCGCCATCGGGCGGAAAACTTGTGCGCGGCTGATTCCCTCGCAATAAGAAGAGCCTGTTTTTCAGAATCGCGTGCAGACAGACGCATAAGGAGAATGAAGATGAGCATCGAACGCCATGTCATCCTGCATGAAGGACCGGGCGGCCCCTTCGAATCCATGGCGGTTTATGATCCCGCGGCGGGCAAGCAACCCGGCCTGCTGCTCTTCCCCAATTTCCTCGGCACCAAGGAATGGGATTTCGCCAAGGCCGAGGAACTGGCCGCAATGGGCTTCAAGGTGCTGGTCGTCGATTATTATGGTCAGGGCAAACGCGCCAGCGGCGTGGGCGATCCCAAGGCGGGCGAATATATGGGGGAACTGGCCGCCGATCGCGCGGCGATGCAAGACCGGCTGCTCAATGCGCTGGCGGAACTGAAGAAGCTACCCGATGTCGATGGCGATGCCTGCGGAGCGATCGGCTTTTGCTTCGGCGGCAAATGCGTGCTGGATCTGGCGCGGGCCGGGGCCGCGATCAAGGCGGGGGTCAGCTTCCATGGGGTCTATGACGCCCCGCCCTTCCCCAATGCGGCGATCACCGCGAAGCTGCTGATCTGCCATGGCTGGAACGACCCCTATTGCCCGCCCGAAGCCACGGCGGCGCTGGCCAAGGAACTGACGGAAAACGGCGCGGACTGGCAGCTTGTCGCCTATGGCCATACCGGCCATGCCTTTACCGCCAATGATATCCCGATGGATGAGGAAAAGACCTTCGGCTTTCAGCCCGCAGCCAATGACCGAAGCTGGAAGGCGATGCAAAATCTGTTCGCCGAGGTGTTCGGCTGATCTCTTGCCCGCCGGCGCCCCGCGGCGTCGGCGGGCATGGCGTTTTCAAAGATCGTCGATGATTTCGGCCAGTGCGGCGAGGCAATCCTTGCCCAGTTGCGCCGAACGCGCGGGCGACCAGCCGAAATCCTCATCGGGCAGGTCGTCATTATCCTTGAACGGCATTTCCAGCGTCATGCTGACCGCGCCATAGCGCTCCGCCAGTTGGGCGGTGGACATGGCGAGATTCGCCCTGCCCGGCGGGGACACGGGATAACCGATCTTCGTCTGGAAATCGGGCGTGCGCGCCGCCAGCAGGTCGCAATAGCGGCGATACAGCGCCAATTGCCGGTCCTTCAACGACGGGATGCCCTCGAACCCGGCGATGAACACGGCGGGAATCGCCTCATCGCCATGCACGTCGATCGCGAAATCGACACCGGTGCGATCCATCTCCGCCCGCACATGATAGACCTCCGGGCTGCGTTCGGGCGAGGGTTCATGCCATTCGCGGTTGAGGTTCACCCCCGCTGCATTGGTGCGCAGATGGCCGCGCCTGCTGCCATCGGGGTTCATATTGGGCACGATATGGAATGTGGCGGCGCGCCGGAGCAACCGCGCGACGCTGTCCTGCGGGTCGCACAGACGCTCGATCGCGCCTTCCATCCACCATTCGGCCATCGTCTCGCCCGGATGCTGGCGGGCATAGAGCCACAGCTGCTTCGGGCCTTCGCCCATGGTCAGCAGGTCGATCGGCTGGCCGTCCAGCGTCAGCCCCAATTGCTTCTGCGTGACGCCCGGCTGAAGCCCCGCCCATGCCACCATGTCATGATGCCGCTCCATCGAATAGGGCGCGAAATAGGCGACCCACAGGGCATTGCCGTCCGGTTCGACGCGGATCGTCAATTGACCCTCGGCATAGCCGGTATCCGCCTGCCACCAATATTCGCGATCCTCGCTTATCCGCGCCTTGTAACCGGGCCAGCCACCGGGATAGGCCGCCCCGGCGCAATTGGTGATGACGAGGTCAACCGCCTGCCCTGCCGCGCCCGACACGCGGAAATGGAACCATTGATAGAAATCGCTGTCCTTGTCTTTCAGGATTTCCAGTTCTGCCCGCCATGGGCTGGCGCTGGTATCGATGGAAAGGACGCGAATATTGCCCGCATCAAAGGCGCTGCTGATGGATAGGGTCATTTGACGGTTATAGTCTGGCCCGACGTGCCGGGATAGTCCCTGAACATCGCATCGGCGAGCTTGCCCGCCGCCAGCCCCGCCTGCGACGCGGGCGTGCCCACCTTGGCGCTGGTTTCGGCGCGGCCTTCCCACACCGGTTGATTGTCGGCCCGGCGACGGATCTGCACCGACAGGCGGGTGATGACGATATCCTTGGGCTTGCCCGACAGGTTGATGCCGACGCCCACGCCAAGGCCGCTGCCATAGCTGCCGGTCCCGCCGCCCACGCCGACGCTGACCGGAGAGCGCCCGCCCGCCATGTCATTGGGGGAGCGCACCTCCCTGTCATAGGCGATCAGCGCGACATAATCGCTGGCGCGCAGGGTTTGCCGCCCGCTTTCGTCGGTGAAGCCCACCCGTTGCAATTCCTGCGCCACCGCGCCCGCAAAGGTGCGATATTCGATGCTGTCATCGGGCGGGCCGGGCTGCGGCTCCACCACGATGCCCCCCGATTGCGGCACGGCGCCGGGCGCGTGAAAGCGCGTGACATCGACGGAGGGGACCGAGGTTGCGCAGCCGGAAAGCGCCAGCGCGCCGGTTATCGCCATCACTGCAAGGCCAAAGCGCCGGGACATAATCTTCTCCGCAAAAGTGCCGTATCGCCGGACGCTACCGGACAATCGCCGTTTTGCCCATATTATCCCTGCACGGGAGATGAACAAGGCGCGATGACGGCATCGGGCGGCCAGAATATTTCGCGCGATATTTCGCGCGCCCGCCTGCCCCGCTTGACTTTATCCCCCAAGGGCCATAGGGGCTGCGCTTCCATTTTCGTACAACAGAATCACTATCGAAGGCTGTGCCATGAAGATCCGCAACTCGCTGAAGTCACTCAAAGACCGCCACCGGGACAACCGCGTGATCCGTCGTCGCGGTCGTACCTATGTCATCAACAAGACGAATCGCCGCTTCAAGGCGCGTCAGGGCTGATAAGGCCTTTCCCGCCGGCCATCGCGCCGGACAGGGATTGATGACGGAAAGACGAAGCCCGGTCGAAAGGCCGGGTTTTTCTTGTTTCCTCGCCATGGGTGTAGTCCGTTCACCGCGGCCCTGATGTAGCGGGCGGCACCGATTTCCCCTGAGGACCGGGGACGCGGATCAGGCGCAGGCCGATACCGCCCTCCCGGAAACGGAACGGATTTTCAGGCCGCCGCCGCCCCTGCGGACAGGAACAGCGGCGGAAACACCTCTTCACTCATGCTCTTTCAGTTCGTCGCCGCGCAGATGCGCGACATGGATCACATTGGTCGATCCCGGCGTACCAAAGGGCACCCCGGCCAGCACGATGATCTTGTCGCTGGCCGACGCCAGCTTGTGACGCAGCGCCATGCGCCGCGCCTTGCCGAGCATCTCCTCGAAACTGCCGATATCCTTGGTGCGGACCGCCTGCACGCCCCAGAGCAACCCCGCCCGCCGCGCCGTGTCGAGGCGCGGGGTCAGGGCGAGAATCGGCGTATGCGGCCGTTCCCGCGACACGCGGCGCACCGTGCTGCCGCTCGATGTGAAACAGACGATCGCCTTTGCGCTCACCGTCCGGGTGATGCTGCCCGCCGCCTCGGCCAGCGCGTCGGCCGTGGTGGCGTCGGGCTTGGTCTGGGTGAAGTGCAGCAGGTCGAGATAGCCCGGCCCGGCCTCGACCGTGCGCGCGATGCTATCCATCATCGCCACCGCCTCGCGCGGGAAATCGCCCGTCGCCGTTTCCGCCGACAGCATGATCGCATCCGCGCCGTCATAAACGGCGGTGGCGACGTCGGACACCTCCGCGCGCGTCGGCGTGGGCGACTTTATCATCGATTCGAGCATCTGCGTCGCGACCACGACCAGACGCCCCATGCGCCGCGCCTCGGCCACGATCTGCTTTTGCAGCGGCGGCACCGCTTCGGGCGGCAGTTCGACGCCCAGATCGCCGCGCGCGACCATCACGCCGTCGGCAATCTCCAGAATCTCCTCCAACCGCTGCACGGCGGCGGGCTTCTCGATCTTCGCCATCAGCGCGCCCGCGCCACCCATCAGGCGCCGCGCCTCGGCGAGATCCTCCGGCCGCTGGACGAAGCTCAACGCCACCCAATCGACATTCTGCTCCATCGCGAAAGACAGGTCGCGCCGGTCCTTGTCGGTGAGCGCGGCCATCGGCAGCACGACATCGGGCACGTTGACGCCCTTGCGGTTGGACAGCGGCCCACCCACCTCGACAATGGTTTCGATGCGGCTCTCATCGACCTCCCGCACGCGCAGCACCAGCTTGCCGTCGTCGAGCAGCAGCCGCGTGCCGGGACGCAGCGCCGCGTAAATCTCCGGATGGGGCAGGTTGACGCGATGGGCGTTGCCCAATGCTTCGTCGCGATCCAGCACGAAACCCTGTCCGTTCTTCAGCGTCACCAGATTATTGACGAAGCTGCCGACGCGCAGTTTCGGCCCCTGAAGATCGGCCAAAATCGTCGTGGGGCGGCCATATTCCTTTTCCAGCGCCCGGATATGGGCGACATTGGCGGCATGATCCTCATGCGTGCCATGGCTCATGTTCAACCGAAAGGCGTCTGCGCCGGCGAGATAGAGTTCCCGGATAATCGTCGGGTCGGAACTGGCGGGACCAAGGGTGGAAAGGATACGAACCTTACGCGTACGGGGAGGAAGGCTTTTCAAGACAGCTCCTTAAAATGACCATTTCGGGCGGCTGCACACCACCGCTGTTTCCATGGATAGGATGAGGCGCTATCCCCGCTGCACGACAGGAATATGACGCGGGAATCTAGGTTTCGTGGACAAAGCTTGACTGAGTGACTCCCGGTTGATTCAAGGCTGCTTTTTGGGAGGCAGGCTTGGGCGAGCGGATTGGTGTGTCGGATGAAGAATGGACGCTGATCGGACCACTTCT
>JBFWKI010000001.1:0-336802 GCA_050252755.1 Sphingobium sp. | reverse complement strand
CAAAAATACCGCTCGCCGATCCGCAAGGTATCCCCCGGAAACACCTGAAGATCAGGCGTTATCCTGATCGGCACTTCCTTGTCCGCGCCCGCGCGGCGAATATAAACGACCCGGCGCTCCGCGCGATAGCTGAACCCCTCGGCAGTGGCGACGGCATTCAGGACCGTGAGGCCCGATGCATAAGGGAATTGGCCGGGTTTATTGACCTCGCCCAGAATATAATAGGGGCGGAAGGCCAAGACCTCCATGCTCACCTTGGGATCGCGCAAATAGCCGTCAGCCAGCATGGTCCGAAGCTGCTCGGAAGCTTCCTGCGTGGTCTTTCCATTGACGTCCACCGTGCCGACCAGCGGAAAGGAGAGATTTCCGTTGGTTCCGATGATGAATTCGCCCGTCAGGGTCGGTTCGCCGAAAACGATAACCCTGATCTTGTCGCCAGCCGCCAATTGATAGGCTTCGGTTCCTCCGCCGATCCGCGAATCCGACGGCCCCAATACCGAGGGATCCATCGTCCGCGGTGCGGCGCAAGCTGACAGGAGCAGCATGAGCATCAGGAAAAGAGAACGCATTACTCAATATCTCCAGACATGTCGGGCAAACCACATCCCGCATGACGGCAGCCCTCCCAAAAAGTTCCGCCAGGGATGCGCATCACCGTTCAACGGTCTCTTACGGTATAATCGGAATCAGCTTTCATCGCTCGCCTCATACATTTCTTTTTCGCAGAGCATCAAGTCGCTTAACCTTTTAAGCGTATCTTATCACCTCAATTTACATTCCGGTGGCCGATTTCTCGGCTAAAAGAGCAAAAACGCCGCGCCTGAAAAGTTAAAATATGCCTCTCGCGCTGCACAATGACGGCCCGCAAAAAAGCCTCATATTGGGGCTTGCATTGCCATAAGCGCCCCGCTATCAGGCCCTCCTCGCTGTGGCACGTCCTCAAGCGACACTGGTCGGGGAGTAGCTCAGCCTGGTAGAGCACTGTCTTCGGGAGGCAGGGGCCGGAGGTTCGAATCCTCTCTCCCCGACCAAATACATCAGGCATTTCTTCCTCCGTGAATGGCTTTCATTTCCGGTGTCGCTCCGGTGGAGGCGCGGGAGAAGGCGCCCGGCGCAAAGGCCGATACTCTCTTTTCCTGTCAGATAGTGTCAGATGCGGCGGCTCCGGCCGGAACGGAAAGGGCGGCCTTTCTTGTTCCTGTCGCCGGTTCGACCCTATCCGGCCGCGATATTCCCATGACATGATGCCGCATCGGTTCCGCATCCGGGCAATGAGGAAAGCGGCATGAACGCCACCGGAAAATTATGGAGATGGCGCCGCCTCAGCCATTTTCGCAGGGGACTCATCCTTTCGACCACCTCCGGCATATTTTGAGACAATTATGTCCCGCAAGGGATGTGGGCTTGTGCCGCAACAAATGGCATAAGCCCCTCCGGTGCAGGCCCATCGCATGTCCCGAACGGAGTGAAACATGATGCAGCAGACTATCGTCCCGGTCATTCTGGCGGGTGGTTCCGGGACGCGCCTGTGGCCTGTGTCGCGCAAGAGCTATCCCAAGCAGTTCGTGCCATTGCTGGGCGAGGAAACCCTGTTCCGCCTAGCGGTTCGCCGCCTGTCGGGGGAAACGGAGGCTCTCCGGTTCGGTTCCCCGGTGGTGCTGACCGCCTGCGACTTCCGCTTCATCGTGATGGAACAACTGGGGCTGGACGGCGTCGAGCCGCAGGCCGTCCTGATCGAGCCGTCGGCGCGCAACACGGCCCCGGCGATTCTGGCCGCCGCGCTGCACCTGATGCAGGAAAACCCCGATTCGATCATGCTCGTCGCGCCGTCCGATCATGTCGTGCCCGATGTCGATGCCTTTCACGGGGCGGTGGCGCAAGGGCTGAAGGCCGTGGCGCGGGGCGATCTCGTCACCTTCGGCATCAAGCCCACTCATGCCGAAACCGGCTATGGCTATCTGGAACTTGCCGCGCCGCCCGCGCCGGACGCCGGCCCGATCAAGCTTTCCCGCTTTGTCGAAAAGCCGGATGCCGCCCGCGCGGCCGAGATGCTGGCGGCGGGCAATTATATGTGGAATGCGGGCATCTTCCTGTTCGCGGCCAAGGATCTGGTCGCCGCGTTCGAGCGCCACGCCCCCGGTCTGCTCGCGCCGGTGAGGCAGGCGGTGGAAGAGGCGGCGGCGGATCTCGATTTCCTGCGTCTGGCGACAGAGCCATGGGCGCAAGTCGAGGATATTTCGATCGACTATGCGATCATGGAGCGCGCGCCCAACCTCTCGGTCGTGCCTTATCTCGCGCCATGGTCCGATCTGGGGGATTGGGATTCGGTGTGGCGGCATTCCTCACCCGATGAGGACGGCGTCGTCCTTGTCGGCGCGGCCCATGCGCTCGATTGCCATAACACCCTGTTGCGGTCGGACAGCGACGGGCTGACGGTCATCGGGCTGGGGCTGGACGATATCGTCGCGGTCGCCATGAATGACGCGGTGCTCGTCGCCGACAAGCGCCGGGCGCAGGATGTCAAGCATGTGGTCGATATGCTCAAGGCGAAGCAGGTGTCGCAGGCCACGCATTTCCCGAAGGATCATCGCCCGTGGGGCTGGTATGAAAGTCTGCTGGTCGGCAACCGCTTTCAGGTGAAGCGCATCACGGTGCTGCCGGGCGCCTCGCTCAGCCTGCAAAGCCATTTTCACCGCTCCGAACATTGGATCGTCGTGGAAGGCACGGCAAGGGTGACGGTGGACGAAACGGTGAGCGTCCTGAGCGAGAACCAGTCCGTCTACATCCCGCTGGGCGCCGTTCACCGGATCGAGAATCCCGGCCGCATCCCGATGGTGTTCATCGAGGTGCAGACCGGCGCCTATGTGGGGGAAGACGATATTATCCGTTATGAAGACAAATATGCGCGCGGCTGACCAGCCCCGAATTATGCGGACGGGCGGAAAAGCGGCGCAAGATCAAGACAGGTCAGGTCAGGTCAGGTGGAAATCACCTCCACAGAGGCGTTTTCCAGACATAGGGCGGACAGAATTTCCGTCCGATAGGCGCCGGTGTCCACGCCGATCCGGTTGCGCCGGATGTCCACCTCATCCGTGATGCTGTGGCCATGGACGATGACCGCGCCGTGGGATTTGCGCGATTGCAGAAAGGGCTGGCGTATCCAGAGCAAATCTTCCCGCGACTGCTCGTCAAGGGCGCGGCCCGGCCGCACGCCCGCATGGCAGAAGAAATAATCGCCGGATCGCGTCATGACGGGAAGATCCCGCACCCATTGCAGCAGGTCGTCCCCCAGCGCGGAACGCAGCGCTTCCATGCCCTGAACGATGGCTTCCGCCTCATCCTCTCCATCAGCATCCAGACAATCCCCCAGGTCCAGACCAAAACTCCTCATCGTGGCCAGCCCGCCATATTGCAGCCACAGGCGCGCCGTGTCGGCGCATCCGTCCAGCGCTTCCAGCATCACATCCTCATGATTGCCGGCCAGCACCATGAAATCGGGATGATCCCGCTGCATCGCACAGGCGAAGCGGAGCACCTGCGCCGATGCCGGACCACGGTCGATCAAGTCCCCCAGCAGGATGACCCGCGCCCGCACGTCTCCTTCTCGGCCCTCTTGCGCCCGCATATGTTCCCGTTGTTGCGAATGATCGCCGATGCGGTCGAGAAGATCGCATAAAAGATCATAACGGCCATGCACGTCGCCAATCGCATATATGCGTTCGCCCGGACCGGTTGAGGGCGACGTTCTGGCTTTCATCCATCGGAAAAGGGTCACATTCGTTCCGTCACATCAGGGCGGGCTTCAAAAATTGCGATCATCCCGGCTCCCGCGCGAGGATATGCCCGGCGGAAAGACCGCGCAACCACCAACTGAGGGCGGCCCGAAAAGTGATCCATCCTCCCCCCGCCCTGATCCCGCCGTCAAGGTCATGTTTCCCGTGCCGGACGATCGAAAATGGCGGACGGCGTCGCGAAGGTCGGGTCGCGGTTCAGGAACAGCCGCGCGATCAACTGGCGCAACCATATCACGCCCGCATCGGCGTGAACGCGCCGGTGCCAGAATTGCTTCAGCAGGATCGGCGGAATGTCGATCGGCGGCGGCAACAGCCGGAGGCGCGCCATTCCCGCATAAATCCGCCCCACGGCATAGGGCACGGTGGTGATGACGTCGCTGTTCGCCACCAGCAGCGGCACGCTCATGAAATGGGGGGATCGCAGCAGGACATGACGGCTCAGCCCCAGTTCCTTCATGCGGCGCTCGAAAATTTCCTGACTGCGCCCTTCCTGTTCGACGACCAGATGATCGGCGGCCAGAAACTGATCGAGCGACAATTCCTCCCCGATTTGCGGATGGTCGGCCCGGACAAGGCAGATGAAGGGGTGGTCGAACAACCCCTGTTCATAAAATCCCCCGCCGGTCAGGTCCGGGAAATAGCCCATGGCCAGATCGACCTTCCCCGTCGCCATGGCGTCCTGCAAATCCGCCGGGCGCATGGACAGGCATTGAAAGGTGACGCCGGGCGCCTGCGCCTTCACCGCGTCCAGCAGGGCGGGCACGAACACCAGTTCCCCGATGTCGGACGTGCTGAAACTGAAGCAGCGTTCCGACGTGGCGGGGTCGAATGTCGCTTCCCGGAACAATTCGTTGCGTACCGTATCGACGATCCGCCGGATCGGCGCCCGTAGCGTCTGGGCGAAGGCGGTGGGTTGCATCCCTCCCGGCCCGCGCACGAACAGATCGTCCCGGAAGAAATCCCGCAACTTGGAAAGCGACACGCTGACGGTCGGCTGGCTGATCTTCAGACGCCGCGCCACCGCCACGGTGCTGCGCTCCTCCATCATCGCATCGAAAATGAGGAGCAGGTTGAGATCGAGTCGCCGGAAATCCATTTTCCTAATAAAGTCTATCAAAACTATTATGTCGATAGATTATCCTCCCCTGCCCTACACTCCGGTCATAAGGTTTCTGAAAAGCCCAGTGAGAGGGAAATGAGAGGAAAATGAGAGGAAAAGCATGACGGCAGCCACCCCGACCCGCCCGGCGGACGACGCGGCAGGCCGCCCTGCCGCCGGCGTGCCCCTGTTGGATATCGACCCGTTCGACGCCGAATTTCTGCGCGACCCCTATGCCGCGCACGACGCCTTGCGAGAGGCCGGTCCGGTCGTCTGGTTGCGCCGCTATGGCATTTATGCATCCGCCCGCTATGCCGAGGTGTCGGGCGCGCTCCATGACTGGCGCAATTTCCTGTCGGGGCGCGGCGTGGGGCTGAGCGATTTTGCCCGCGAAGAACCATGGCGGCCGCCTTCGCTGTTGCTGGAAGCCGACCCGCCACTGCACAGCCGGACACGCGGCATCATGGCGGGCATCGTCTCCCTGCCCCGGCTGAAGGCGCTGGCCCCGCTCTGGCGGGAGAAAGCCGCGCAACTGGTCGAAGAATTGATGGCGCGGCGGCGGTTCGACGCCATTACGGACATGGCGGAGATATTCCCGCTGCGCATTTTCCCGCAGGCCGTGGGCCTCGGCCCGCAAGCGGAGGATCATCTGCTCGATTATGCCGCCGCGACCTTCAACGCCTTCGGCCCGCGCAACGCGATATTCGAGGCAAGCAACGCCCGCGCGCAAAACGCCATCGCATGGGTGGACACCGCCTGCCGCCGCGACAATTTGCAGGAGGACGGCTGGGGGATGGATATCTACCGCGCCGCCGATGCGGGGGACTGCACGCAGGACGAAGCGCATCGCCTCGTCCGTTCGCTGCTTTCGGCCGGGGTCGATACGACCGTGAACGGCATCGGCAACATGATCCACGCCTTCGCCCTTCATCCCGATCAATGGGCGCAGTTGCGCGCGGCCCCCGCCTTGAAGAAAAAGGCTTTTGAAGAGGCCCTGCGCTGGGATTCCACCGTGCAGACCTTCTTTCGCACCACCGGCGCGCCGGCCGATCTGGGGGGCGTCACCCTGCCGGAAGGGGCCAAGATATTGCTGTTCCTCGCCGCCGCCAATCGCGACCCCCGGCGCTGGGAAGAACCGGAGCGGTTCGACATTAGCCGTCAGGCCAGCGGGCATGTCGGCTTCGGCTTTGGCATCCACCAATGCCTTGGCCAGATGGTCGCCCGGCTGGAAGCCGAAGCGATGCTCGACGCGCTGATGCCGAGGGTCGCCCGTTTCCGCCTGACGGAGGAACCGGTGCGCAGGCTCAACAACACCCTGCACGCGCTCGCCTCCCTTCCGGTCGAAATCGACCCGGCCTGAATCGAAGCGCCCCGATCAATCTCCCCGCCCTATTGCCCCAGCGCGTCTTCGGGCGGCAGCCACGGCAAGTCGAGCGCGGCGGCAACCGCCTCATGCGTCACATGGCCGTTCCATATGTTCAGCCCGTCGCGCAGATGCGGGTCGGCGCGCAGGGCCTCCTCCCACCCCATATCCGCGATGCGCAGGGCATGGGGCAGCGTCCTGTTGTTCAGCGCATAGGTGCTGGTGCGCGCCACCGCCCCCGGCATGTTCGCCACGCAATAATGCACGACGCCGTCGAGGATGAAGGTCGGGTCCGCATGGGTCGTGGGCCGCGAGGTTTCGAAACATCCGCCCTGATCGATCGCCACATCGACCAGCACCGCGCCCTTTTTCATCGTGCCGAGCATGGCGCGGCTGACCAGCTTGGGCGCGGCCGCGCCGGGGATTAGCACCGCGCCGATCACCAGATCGGCCTCCGCCACGCACTGCGCCAGATTGGTCTGGTTGGAAAAGCGCGTTTTCGCCCGCATGTCGAAATAGGTCGCCAGCCTTTCCAGCACCTCCGGGTTGCCGTCGAGGATGGTGACGTCCGCCCCCAGCCCCACCGCCATCTGCGCGGCGTTGAAGCCGACCACCCCGCCGCCGATGATCGCGACCTTTGCCGGCAAGACGCCGGGCACGCCGCCCAGCAACACGCCCCGCCCGCCATGCTCTCTTTGCAGCGCGGTCGCCCCGGCCTGTATCGCCATGCGCCCGGCCACCTGGCTCATCGGCTTGAGCAGCGGCAGGGCGCCAGTCTCGTCGGTCACGGTTTCATAGGCGATGCAGACCGCGCCGGAGGCCAGCAAATCCCGCGTCTGGTCCGGGTCGGGCGCCAGATGCAGATAGGTGTAGAGGATCTGGCCGGGCCGCAGCCACGCCCGTTCATCGGGCTGCGGCTCCTTCACCTTGACGATCATCCCGGCCGCGTCGAACACCTCTCGCGCGGTCGCCACCATGGTCGCGCCGACATCGCGATAAGCATCGTCGCTCGCGCCGATCCCTTCGCCCGCCCCGGTTTCGACCAACACCTGATGACCATGCAGCGTCAACTCCCTGACGCTTTCGGGCGTCAGGCCGACTCGATATTCATGGGTCTTGATCTCCCTAACGGTGCCGACGATCATAATGTCTGTTCCTTGTTCTTGCGGGCAGGCCCGATGGGTTCCGGCGGGCATGCCCGATGGGCGATCCGCGCCGATAAGCGATAAATCAGGAAAACGCATCTGCCATCCACAAATATCCCTGCGCCCGCCTGCCCCGATCCTCCCTTCCGTTGATCTGCATCAATGAAGAAAAGGCCCCGCCGCCGTCATGCTGCCCGGCATGAACATCACTGGCGAGGACGACATGCCTTATAAAATCCGGTTCCAAGGGTGCGGCAGCACAAGCGTCTGCGCCCGATCCCGCGCCCATGCGCTGATCGTGGCGAAGGATCTGCAACAACGGGGCAGAACCCATATCGTGATTTCCGGGCCTGACGGAACGGTCCTGACGTCCCCACCGGCCCCGCCGGGCGAAACCGCCCTGAACGCCTGACGCCCCTGACCTTCTGCCTCCTGCCCTTCCACCGTCTGCCCTTCCACCGTCTGCCCCGTTGCGCAGGCGGGCCATGGTTCCTACATTCACCATGCTATCGAGGGAGATCATGCGGTGAATGGAATGAAGACGGCCATGCTTCTGTCGGCGCTGACGGCGCTGTTCATGGGGCTGGGCTTTATGTTCGGCGGGACCGGCGGCGCGCTTATCGCGCTGGTGATCGCGGCGGGCATGAACCTCTTCACCTATTGGAATGCGGACAGGATCGTCCTTTCCATGCACAACGCCCGGCAGGTGGACGCGCAATCCTCGCCCGATTTCTACAATCTGGTGGCCGATCTGGCGCGGCGGGCCAATCTGCCGATGCCCAAGGTTTACCTGATCGAGGACGCCAACCCCAATGCCTTCGCCACCGGGCGCAACCCGGAAAATGCGGCGGTGGCCGCGACCACCGGCCTGCTTTCGATGCTGTCGAGGGAGGAAGTCGCCGGGGTGATGGCGCATGAGCTGGGCCATGTCCGCAATCGCGACACGCTCATCATGACGATGGTGGCCACGATCGCGGGCGCGATTTCGATGATCGCCAATTTCGGCCTGTTCTTTCGCGGCGCCAACGGCAATAACGGCAGCCCGGTCGCGGCTATTCTCGCGGTGGTGGTCGCCCCCTTTGCCGCGATGATCGTGCAGATGGCGATCAGCCGCACGCGGGAATATGGCGCGGACAAGGCGGGCGCGGAAATCTCCGGCTCGCCCCGCGCGCTGGCCTCCGCGCTGGCCCGCATTTCCGAGCCTGCCCGCCGCATCCCCAGTCAGGGCGCGATACACAATCCCGCCGCCGCGCAACTCTACATCGTGCCCACCTCGGTATCCGACCTGTTTTCCACCCATCCGGCAACGGAAAAGCGGATCGCCGCCCTGATGGCGCTGGAGGAAAGCGGCCCCGTCCCTGCTCCCCGCGCTTCATCCCTCGGGGGAGCGCGCCCGACCATATCCGTGCCATCGAGCAGCAGGGCAAACCCAAACCGCGCCAGGCGCCCCTCCGCCCTCAATCCGGCGCCACGGCAAGACTAAGGCCCTCCGCCCGCTACCTTCCGGCAAGGCGGGCGACGCAATTCCATTTCGCTCAGCACGACCTGCTGCGGCCCGGCAAAGGCTTGCCCCACGGCATCGCCTTTCATCGGGACGCCTTTCACCGCGACAAACAAAAACTTGCATGGCCCCAATAGAAGTTCCGGCCCTCTTCACCCCTTCCAAGGTTGACAAGGGCGGCAAAGGCAGCTCTTGGGTGCGCGCGTCATCGCCATGACCGTTCAGGTGATGGCAGTCCGGGCGATGACAATCCGGCAATATTCCCGTTTATTCCTTTCCGTTCCGCGTGCCTTTCATGTTCCTGACCAGAATTATCCGAATATCCACCCCCGTAGGCCGGCTGGGTTCGATCCGCGCCTCGCTGGGCGCGCTGCTGGGCCTGTTCATCACGGGGTTGATCGGTCATCTATGGCTTGGTTCGTCGGCATCGCTGCCGATGCTGATCGCGCCCATGGGCGCGTCCGCCGTGCTGCTGTTCGCGGTTCCCGCCAGCCCGATGGCGCAGCCCTGGCCGGTGATCGGCGGGAATATCCTCTCCGCGCTGTCCGGCATAGCCTGCGCGCACATGCTCGATTCGCCGCTGCTCGCCGCCACGCTGGCGGTGGCGGGCGCGATTGCGGGGATGAGCCTGTGCCGATGCCTGCATCCCCCCGGTGGCGCGATGGCGCTGACGGCGGTGATGGGCGGTTCCGCCATTACCGAGGCAAGCTGGTCCTTCGCCCTGATGCCGGTGGGCGTCAACGCGGTGACGCTGGTGCTGGCCGCATGGATTTTCCATGCGCTGACCGGGCACAGCTATCCGCATCGCGCCACCCCGGCCGCCGCCAACCGGCACGGCACGACGGACAGCCCGCCGCAGGATCGGGTCGGCTACACCGCTGCGGACATCGACGCCACGCTCGCCCGCTATCACGACCTGCTGGATGTCAACAGGGACGATCTCGACGCCCTCTTCCGGCAGGTGGAGGCCCGCGCCCATCGCCGTTTGCACGGCGTTATCCGCTGCGAACAGATCATGTCGAAGGATGTCATCACCGCCCTTGCCGACGAAGGCGTGGGGCAGGCCCGCGATCGCCTGCTGTCCCATCATCTGGCCGCGATGCCGGTGCTCGGCGCGGATCACCGGGTGGTGGGCCTTGCCGGCCATGCCGAACTGCTGGCGGGCGCGGGCCGCCATGTCGAAGATGTGATGAACCCCGCCCCCTGCTTCACCGCCGCCGAAACGCCGATCGACGAATTGCTGCCGATGCTGTCGAGCGGCTTTCATCACGAGGCCATCGTGATTGACCCGGCGGGGCATCTGGTCGGCATGATCACCCAGACCGACCTGCTGGCCGCCCTGTGGCGCGGCCATGTCGCCGAACAGGTAGCGAGCGCGGGATAATAGCGGGGTAAGTGCGGGGCGAACGATCGCGGCCTGACCTCGAATGGATCTCCGGCACTCGATAGAGTGCGCGCTGCGTTAACACAGCGCCCTCCGTCCCTTGATTACTCAGGCCTTTTCGGAAAGGCTTGTCGAATCTTCGCCGGGATATCCCCGTGGAACTTCGCCTCAGCGAAATCCGCGTCCGTCCATTCGGGGTTATCCTCATCCGCGGGAGTGCGGGGATATTCAGGACATTGCGCTTCTTCTTGCGAGCATGAAGCAGGCCACTGATGCCCGCCATGCCCCATTCGCCGGAACAAAAGGCTCAGCCGGCGAAGGTGAAGGCAAAGGCCGCGCTTCATCATGCAACTCACTGAAAATAAATGATTATCTGAAATATGGAGGCCCGAGCCGGAATCGAACCGGCGTATACGGATTTGCAGTCCGCTGCGTCACCACTCCGCCATCGGGCCAGCGCAAGTCTTGGTGCGGTGTGAGGCCGGTAGCCTGATTTTTTCCGCAGCGCCAGCCCTTTTTTCCGCCATCTCTCCCCTCTCAGGCCGGGGGGGCCGCCTCTTGCGGTTGCGGCGGAACCGGGCGGGCGGGAAGATAACGCGTGATGCGGGACAAGGCGCGGGTTATCACGCCCCGCTGCGCCATCCAGCCATGATAGGCCCGGTAATCGGGATCGGCGAGCAGATGCATTTCCTCGGTCCGGGCGCGCCAGTAATAAATGGCGCTGGTAATCCCCAGCAGCGAGCAGTTGCGCGCCACGTCCACCCAGTTTCCGGTCGTCGACAGGAAAGGCAGCACCGACAGCCACCAGAACAGATTCTTGGCCAGATAGGCCGGGTGGCGCGTCCAGCGATAGGGGCCGTGGGTGATGATGCCGCGATGCGTCAGGTTGGAAAAGCGCAGGCCGAACACCACCGTCGCCCATGCATAAATGCCGGTCAGCACGACCAGCAGCCCGCCCCATATCCACAAGACCGCCTCATGCCCGGCGAACCACATGCTCCATTCGGCGGTGCCGCGATGATAATCCAGCGGGCCGCCATTGCCCATCAGGACAAAGGGCGGATAACAGATCAGCGCCGCGAGCCACCCCGCCATATAGGGGTTGGCGCTGCGGATATGCGTATCGAGCGGCTTGCAGGTCAGCATATAGCCGATGGTGGCGAACGACACGTCGATCATGAACAGGATGGTGATGAGGAAACTGGCCAGTTCCACCGGCCCGGCGAATGGATCGCCATTGCGCCAGCCGATCACATTGGTGAAATTGGCGGGCGTTATCGACAGCATGAACGCCAGGAAAAACGCCTTCACCGCCCAGGCGCGCAGATGATCGGCGATCGCGCCGTCGGCGGGCTTGCCGGCGACGCCGCCGATCACCCACTGGCCCATCGCATAGCTGCCATCGCGCGGTTCCTTCAGATATCGGTCGAGCCAGACGACATAGGGGATGGAGAGCAGCAACAGCACGGGCGCGGCCCATGTCAGAAGCTGCATCGCATAGCTGTATTTCCCCTCCCAATACCAGCGCGCCGTCCCGTAGAACAGCGCGATGCCGCCCCATGTCGCCCAAAGCCCGGCGAGTTTCACCACCGAAATATCGAACGCCTCGCGCGCGGATCGCTGCGTTTTCGACCAGTCGATCCCGGTAGAGGCGCGGCGGTGCACCTTGTCCACCAGCAGCGACCAGAGCAGCATCGGCACGCCGCAGGCCACAACAGAGGCGAAAATCCCGGCATGGGGTCCATCCATGCCATGACGCCATGCCACCCATGTCCAGAGGGCAAGGCCGACAAGGCCCGCAATGCCGACGCCATGACTGACGGCGGAACGGGGACAAACAGCCTCCCCGGCGGGGAGGGAAGAGTCGCGCGAATCCATGATCACGCCTTATAGCCAGTTGGTAAGCATCTGATGAAGGCTTTCCCATGGGGCGTCCCGTCCATCGGGCAGCCCGCCTGTGGAACGGCCCGATGGAACAGCCTGCCCCCTTCCTGCATTGATACAGTATCAGACGCCGAACCGGCGCTGACAACGGAGAGGAGCGCAGGACAATGGACACACAGGTTCGTCCCGACCCCGAAGAGCCGCAAATGCACAGGGGCACAGAGGATACCCGCGGAGGCAGCACGGAACATATCGTGCGCTATGTGCTGATGATATCGCTGGTGCTGGTGCTGGCGGCCATGACGATCGTGTTCCTGTGGGGTGCGAAATAAGGTCGCGGGACCGGGCATGATGCAGGCCCGATGGTGCAATCGGACGCCATCCAGCTACTAGAACGGAAGCCCTCCCGTGGCTTTTCGGCCGGTTTTGCCACCTGTCAGAACCGAAGGTTTCCGTGTGTGTTTTTCCCGGGGCCGGTGGCCAACAGCCACCACACACCCATGAACAAATGAACAAAAGGCCCGCTTCACCAAAAAAGGGGCGCCCGCACGGCGCCCCTTCCTGTCCCGTCCTTATTCAGCCTTTTCGCGCCGTTCAGCGGTCCCGGCGGCCCAGCAGCCTTAACCGCAGCGCATTCAGCTTTATGAAGCCCGCCGCGTCGCGCTGGTCATAGGCGCCCGCATCATCCTCGAACGTCACGACCTTTTCGCTGTAGAGCGAATGGGGCGACTTGCGGCCCACGATATAAACGCCGCCCTTATAGAGTTTCAGGCGAACGGTGCCGCTCACCTTTTCCTGACTGTGGTCGATCGCGGCCTGAAGCATTTCCCGCTCCGGCGCGAACCAGAAGCCGTTATAGATCAGTTCCGCATAGCGCGGCATCAACTCGTCCTTGAGGTGCGCCGCGCCGCGATCGAGCGTGATCTGCTCGATCCCGCGATGGGCGAGATGATAGATGGTGCCGCCCGGCGTTTCATACATGCCGCGCGACTTCATGCCGACGAAGCGGTTTTCGACCAGATCGAGACGGCCAATGCCATGCTTGCGGCCATATTCGTTAAGCGTTTCGAGCAGGGTCGCGGGCGACATGCCCGCACCGTTGATCGCCACGCCGTCGCCGCGCTCAAAATCGATGGTGATATATTCCGGCGCGTCGGGCGCATCCTCCGGGTTCACCGTGCGCGAATAGACGAAATCGGGCGTTTCCTCCCACGGGTCTTCCAGCACTTTCCCTTCCGACGAGGTGTGCAGCATGTTCGCATCGGTGGAGAAAGGCGCCTCGCCCCGCTTGTCGCGCGGGATGGGGATCTGGTGCTGCTCGGCAAATTCGATCAGCTTCGTGCGGCTGGTCAAATCCCATTCGCGCCACGGCGCAATCACCTTGATATCGGGCTGAAGCGCATAATAGCCCAGTTCGAAACGGACCTGATCATTGCCCTTGCCCGTCGCGCCATGCGACACCGCGTCCGCGCCGACTTGCCGGGCGATCTCGATCTGGCGCTTGGCGATCAGCGGGCGGGCGATCGACGTGCCCAGCAGATACAGCCCTTCATATTGCGCATTGGCCCGCATCATCGGGAACACATAATCGCGGACGAATTCCTCGCGCAGATCGTCGATGAAGATATGTTCGGGCTTCACGCCCGCCAACTGGGCCTTCTGACGGGCGGGTTCCAGTTCTTCACCCTGCCCCAGATCGGCAGTGAAGGTCACGACCTCGCACTGATAGGTCTGTTGCAGCCATTTCAGAATCACGCTGGTGTCAAGACCGCCGGAATAGGCGAGGACAACGCGATTGATCTTTTCTGACATCGGCACGGACTCACATAGAAGCAATTAAGGGAATGGCGCGCGCCTAACAGCGATCCCGCCAAATCGCAACCATTTCGCCGCCCGGCCCTCAGCGGGCGGACATCTGCACCGAAAGCGCCTGCGCGGCATGGGCGGCGAGCGGCACCAGTCTTTCCTCCGCCACGCCGTCGCGCGCCATGGCGGAAACGCCGACCAGCAGCAGCATCACATGATCGGTCAGCGCCACCACCTGTTCGGCCGCATCGCGCGAAATGCCGCGATAGAGCGACGCCGCGACCGTCAGCCGCGCCTTGCGGATATGGGCGACGACCAGCGCGTCGCTGCAATTATTGGCGGCCTCCAACAGCAGGCAGCCGCCCCATGCGCCCCCGTCGCTATCCCGCCAGGCAAAGCGCCGGGCGGCGTCCACGACGATGCGCTGCAACGCATCCTCCAATGCCGGGGCCTGATCGAACGCGGCCCTTATATCCACCAGCCAATCGGACAAATAGCTGTCGGCGATCCGCTTGAACAACAGGGCCTTGCTGCCGAAGGCCGCGTAAAAGCTGGGCGGATTGATGCCGATGGCGCTGGTCATGTCATTGAGCGTCACCCGGTCATAGCCGCGTGATCGGAACAGGTTGCCGGCCATGGCGACGGCCTCGCCGATATCGAACTTGCGCGGCCGCCCGCGCAGCCGGGGCGGCTCATCCAAATGCTCCGGCGCGGGCGCAAGCTGGCTCATGGCCTATCGACTGGCATATTTGGTTAATGGGCGCTACAGTTTTCTGGATAGTTTTCTGAACATCCGAATAGTTTCCTGAACGAACGCCCACCTTATCGTTCAGTTTCTGTCCACTTCGTCCCGGCTATCACACGATTCATCAGAAACCACCACAGGAGTCACCGATGAAAAAATCCCTTCTGATTGCCGGAGCGGCGATTATCGCGGCGGCCGTGCCTGCCATGGCCGCGCAGCAGGCCCCTTCCGCTTCCCCGGCCGCCACCAGCCCGGCGATGAAAGACATCACCCGCGCCGAAGTCGAAGCGAAGGTGAAGGAACAGTTCGCGCGCTATGACACGAACAAGGACGGCACCGTGACCCGCGAGGAAATCAGCGCCCAGCGTGAGGCGATGCGCGCCCAGCGGCAGGACGAGCGCTTCAAGGCGCTGGACAAGGACGGCAACGGCGCGATCAGCCGCGCCGAATTTGACGCCGGGCATGCCGATCGCTGGTCCGGTCGCGGCGGCAAGGCCTCTGCCGACAAGGCAGACGGGACCAAGGCTACCGCTCCCGGCGCCCGGGATGGCAAGCATTGGCGCCATGGCAAGGGCCGGATGGGTCACAAAATGGGCGGCGGCATGTTCGCCTTCGGCAAGGCTGACGCCAACAAGGACGGCAACATAACGCTGGCCGAAGCGACCGGCGCCGCTCTCGCCCATTTCGACAAGATGGACGCGAACAAGGACGGCACCGTCACCGCTCAGGAACGCAAGGACGCGATGCAGCAGATGCGCGAGCAGTGGAAGAAGGACGGCCCGCGCAAGGATCGCGCCGCCCCCGCCCAGCCGCAAAGCTGATCTCACCCCACGAGGGTCGCTTCTCCCGCAAGGGAAAACAACCCCGGTCCTGCCCTGCGCAGGATCGGGGTTTCGTTCATTCCGGGCCCAGAATATCCGGGAGCAGGGTGCAGCGCCTTTCCGGGCCGGATCAGAGGTCGCGCAGCCGCGCTTCCTCCTCCATCATATAATCGCGGGTGATCGGCAGGCTATGGCGGTTGCGCGCATATTGCACCTGATAGACCAGCATCCCGCCGTGCTCGAACGCGGCGGTGGCCCCCGCCAGATACAGGCTCCACATGCGGAAGAAGCGCGCATCATAAAGCGCCTCGATCTCCGCCCGCTTTTCCTGCACCCGCTGATACCAGGCGCGGGTCGTCAGCCCGTAATGCAGCCGCAGCGCCTCCACATCCGTCGCCATCAGGCGGTTCGGTTCGCTGCCCTGCAATATCTCGCTCAACGCCGGGATATAGCCGCCGGGGAAGATATATTTGCGGGTGAACGCATCGGTCATGCCCGGCCCGCCCATGCGGCCGATGGTGTGCAGCAGCATCACCCCGTCCGGCGTCAGCAGATTATGGCAGCAGCGGAAAAATTCGCGATAATAGGGCACGCCGACATGCTCGAACATGCCGACCGAGACGATGCGGTCGAACTCACCCTTCATGTCGCGATAATCGATCAGTTCGAACTTCACA
Source organism: Sphingobium sp. (assembly GCA_050252755.1). Lineage (GTDB taxonomy): Bacteria > Pseudomonadota > Alphaproteobacteria > Sphingomonadales > Sphingomonadaceae > Sphingobium. The sequence continues at coordinate 320,583 of JBFWKI010000001.1, read as the reverse complement.
TGATCGGTGACGCCCGCATCCTGCGCCCGCTGGCGCGCGACGGCCAGTTGTTCTTCCGACAGGGTGATGCCCACCACGTCCACCCCGCATTTCTCATGCAGATACAGCGCCATGCCGCCCCAGCCGCAGCCGATATCCAGCACCTTCATCCCCGGCTTCAGGTGCAGCTTGGCGGCGATATGCGCCTTTTTGTCGGCCTGCGCCTTGTCCAGCCCGGCGCTCAGCGCGCTCATCTCCTGCGGCGCATCGGCCCAATAGGCGCAGCTATATTGCCGGTCGCGATCGAGGAACAGATCATAGAGCGCGCCCGAAAGATCATAATGATGGGCGACATTTTTTCGCGAGGCGGCGCGGAAATTCGCCTGTTTGACGCGGCGCATCGCCCCCTTGGCCACCTTGCCGACCGGGCCGCGCTTTTCCAGGCTCTTGCCGCTTTCCCACGGCACATTGCCGCGCGCCAGCAGGACAAGGCCCATAATGTCCTCCCCCTCCAGACTGAGGCGGCCGTCCATATAGGCTTCCGCGAAACCCAGCCGGGGATGCAGCACGATATCCCGCCCGGCCTTCGCATCATTGAGGCGCATCGTCACGTCGGGAAAGCCGGGCGTGGCCACGCCGAAACGGCGGGTCGCGCCCTTCGCATCCACGACGGTCAGCGTCCCTTTTTTTATCAGCCGCGACAGGAAATGATCGAGCAACGCCATGAAATTCCTAGCTCCTTCATCATGTCGGCCGGGAAGGCAGGCGTGAACAGCCGGCAAGCGGCCCCATGGACGCCTGCGCCTTACCCTATCGTCCGTCCAATTCGTACAGGGCCGGAAGGAAACTGCAACCCACCATCCGATAATCATGGCCCGATAGTCATGGCCCGCCATCCCGATGGGCCGGCATGACAGGCCCAGCATGACGAACTCAGCATAACAGGCCCGGCTTGACTTGCGGCGCATCACGCCGGAGACAGACGCGCATGAGCGCATCCGAACCCAAAAACCCCGTGGACCCGCTGGCCCCCGTCCTTTTTTTCGATTCCGGCGTGGGCGGCCTGTCGATCCTCGAACCGGCGCGCGCGCTGTTGCCGCATATGCCGGTGGTCTATGCCGCCGACCGGGCGGGATTTCCCTATGGCACGAAGAGCGAAGCGGAAATCACCGCGCGCGTCCCCGCCCTGCTCGGCCGCCTGGTGGAGCGCTATCGCCCGCGCATCGCGGTGATCGCCTGCAATACCGCCTCCACCATCGCGCTCGCCCCGGTGCGAGCCGCGCTCGACATTCCGGTGGTCGGCACCGTCCCCGCGATCAAGCCCGCCGCCCTGTCCTCGCAAAGCCGGGTCATCGGCGTGCTGGGGACGGAGGCGACCGTGCGGCAGCCCTATGTGGACAAGCTGGCGGCCGAACATGGCGCCGATTGTCTGGTGCTGCGTCATGGCAGCGCCGCGCTGGTCGCCCTTGCCGAGGCGAAGCTGCGCGGAGAAGCGGTCGACCCGGATATCGCCCGCGCGGCGCTGCTCGGCCTGATCGAACAGCAGGGCGGCGACCGGATGGACCGGGTGGTGCTCGCCTGCACGCATTTCCCGCTGGTGCAGGATGAACTGGAGGCCGCCGCCCATGCCCTTGACGCGCAGCCCATGCGCTTTCTGCACGGGGGGGACGGCATTGCGCGCCGCATCGCCTTTCTCAACGGCGATGCGCCATGGCCCGACGCGCCGCCGCCGGGCATCGCCATCTTCACCCGGATGGACCCGGATATCGAACCCCTGAAACCGGAACTGGAACGCCGGGGTTTGACAAGGATCAATGCGCTATAACCCCGCCGCCTGTATCCCCGCGCTGTTTCCGGGGAACGGACCCCGATAATTGCGAACCGTTATCGCTGGAAAAACGGGGGAGATGGCGCTACATGGCAAGCAAAAGGAGCGGGTGCGGCGAAATGAGTCTGGGCGGCGGAGTGAACTACAAGCATATCTTCAGTCAGGCCATTGAGCGCCTGCACAGCGAAGGGCGCTATCGCGTCTTCATCGACATTCTGCGCAACAAGGGCGCTTTCCCCAATGCGCGCTGCTTCCACGGCCATAACGGCCCGAAGCCGATCACCGTGTGGTGCTCCAACGATTATCTTGCCATGGGTCAGCACCCCAAGGTGATCGCCGCGATGGAAGAGGCGCTGCACGATGTCGGCGCCGGGTCCGGCGGCACCCGCAATATCGGCGGCAACACCCATTATCATGTCGATCTGGAGGCCGAACTGGCCGACCTGCACGGCAAGCAGGCCGCGTTGCTGTTCACCTCCGGCTATGTGTCGAACGAGGCGACGCTGGCGACACTGGCCAAGCTGCTGCCCGGTTGCATCATCTTCTCCGATGAACTCAACCATGCCAGCATGATCGCGGGCATCCGCAATTCCGGCTGCGAAAAGAAGGTGTTCCGCCACAACGATCTCGCCCATTTGCGGGAATTGCTGGCCGAGGCGGACCCTGACGCGCCCAAGCTGGTCGCGTTCGAAAGCGTCTATTCGATGGATGGCGATGTCGCGCCGATCGCGGAAATCTGCGATCTGGCCGATGAATATAATGCGCTGACCTATTGCGACGAAGTCCATGCCGTCGGCATGTACGGCCCGCGCGGCGGCGGCATTACCGATCGCGACGGCGTCGCGGACCGCGTGACCATCATCGAAGGCACGCTGGGCAAGGCGTTCGGCGTGATGGGCGGCTATATCGCGGCCGACAAGATGATCGTCGATTGCATCCGTTCCTATGCGCCCGGCTTCATCTTCACGACCTCCCTCTCCCCCGTGCTGGTCGCGGGCGTGCTGGCGGCGGTGCGCCACCTCAAGCAATCCAGCGCGGAACGCGACGGACAGCAGGCGGCGGCGGCCACGCTGAAGAACCTGATGCGCGAGGCCGGGCTGCCGGTCATGCCGTCCGTCACCCATATCGTGCCGCTGCTGGTCGGCGACCCGGCCAAGGCGAAGAAGATCAGCGACATATTGCTGGCCGAATATGGCGTCTATGTGCAGCCAATCAATTACCCGACCGTGCCGCGCGGCACGGAAAGGCTGCGCTTCACCCCCGGCCCCTCGCACAGCGAAGCGATGATGCACGATCTGGTCGCCGCCCTTGTGGAAATATGGGACCGGCTCGACATGGAATTGCGGCAGGCCGCCTGACCCGATCGGGGCGAAACGGTCCTCTCACGAAAACCAGATGGCCTGTCAGGATAGCCCGGTAGACTTTCTATCGGGCTGTTTTTTGTCATCGGCAGCGGCGCGGAGCAGATGCGTCCGGATGACAGAAAGGCACGCGCTTCCCCGACGAGGGATCGAGAACACGCCAAAAAGCTGGAGCATGCGGCCTGCGTCGGATTTAACACAGCATGCCCCAACTAAGATGACAGGCATGGCGATCAAAGGCGTCCCCTGAACCACGCCTGATCGACCGAGGGCCACCGCGCCGGTGCACAGCAGGAGGCCTTGATCGGGGAACGCAGCTTGCCCGGCCCCGCTATCTCACGCGCGTTCTGGCGACGCCAGATAGGGGTGCCCGGTCGTGCGGCCGTTCCAGCATCTTCGGGCAGAAGCGCCGCCAATATGCGCACGACCTTGCCCGCCGCCCCTTGGCGGAGAGCGAGAAACCACAGGCAGCGCCAAGGAATGCAGGCCAATCCGAGCAACCCGAAACCAACAGGAAAACCCCCACGAGCCACAAGGCCCATGGGGGTTTTCACTCTATTACCTCTGCCTCGCCCTTTCCACACAGGAAAGGGCAGGGACAGCGAAAGATCAGATCACGCCGTTAACGACGGCCACATCCACCTTCACGCCCGGCCCCATCGAGGAGGACAGGGCGATCTTGCGGACATATTTGCCCTTCGAACCCGACGGCTTCGACTTGACGATCGCGTCGACAAACGCATCGAAGTTGGAGCGCAGTTCGGCTTCGGAGAAGCTCGCCTTGCCCAGACCGGCGTGAATGATGCCGGCCTTTTCCACGCGAAATTCGATCTGGCCGCCCTTGGCTGCCTTCACGGCTTCCCCGACATTGGGGGTGACGGTGCCCAGCTTCGGGTTCGGCATCAGGCCCTTGGGGCCGAGCACCTTGCCCAGACGGCCGACCAGACCCATCATGTCCGGGGTCGCGATCACACGTTCGAAATCGATATTGCCGTTCTGGATGCTTTCCAGCAGATCCTCGGCGCCAACGACTTCCGCACCGGCAGCCTTGGCTTCCTCGGCCTTGTCGTTACGCGCGAACACCGCGACGCGGACGGTCTTGCCCGTGCCCGCAGGCAGGGTGACGACGCCGCGCACCATCTGGTCGGCGTGACGCGGATCGACGCCCAAATTCATCGCGATTTCGACGGTTTCGTCGAACTTGGCGGTCGCATTGCTCTTGATAAGGGCAATCGCCTCATCAACGCCGTGCAGCTTTTCCTTGTCGATCGCGGCGGCGAGAGCCTTCGCCTTCTTCGTCAGCTTTGCCATATCTTAGCCCTCCACCACGGTGAGGCCCATCGCGATAGCGGAGCCTTCGATGATCTTCGTTGCCGCATCAATGTCATTGGCATTGAGGTCGGGCATCTTCTTCTGGGCGATTTCGGCAAGCTGCGACCGCTTGATCGATCCGGCCGACACCTTGCCGGGTTCCTTGGAACCGGACTTGAGGTTCATGGCCTTCTTGATCAGATAGGTCGCAGGCGGCTGCTTGGTGATGAAGGAGAAGCTGCGGTCGGCATAGACGGTGATGATGGTCGGCAGGGGCGTGCCCTTGTCTTCCTTGTCGGTCGCCGCGTTGAACGCCTTGCAGAATTCCATGATGTTGACGCCGCGCTGACCCAGGGCCGGGCCGATCGGCGGCGAAGGATTGGCGGCGCCCGCAGGCACCTGGAGCTTGATATAGCCCGTAATCTTCTTTGCCATGTTACACTCACTCTATAGTGGCGGGGTTTGCCCGATGGCGCGCCCTGCCGGTTCAAGTTTAGCGGTACTGACGGGGTTGCCCCCTCCCGCACTTACCCCCCGGTGCTACCGGGGAATCTCGATGTCCGGTCACTTGACCAGTTCGACGTCCTCGAAACCCAGTTCCAGCGGGGTTGCCCGCCCGAAGATGGAAATGGAAACCTTGACGCGGTTCTTGTCGAAATCCAGTTCCTCGACCGTGCCGGTGAAGCTGGCGAAGTTGCCGCTCGTCACCTTCACGGTGTCGCCAATCTCGTAATTGACGCTGATCTTGTGCTTGGGCGCGGCGGCAGCCTCTTCCTTGGTGTTGAGGATGCGCGCGGCCTCCGCCTCGGTAATCGCCTGCGGCTTGCCGCTGGAGCCGAGGAAGCCCGTCACCTTCGGCGTGTTCTTCACGAGGTGGTAGACATCGTCGTTCATGCTCAGCTTGGCGAGGACATAGCCGGGGAAGAATTTCCGCTCCGACTGGACCTTCTTGCCGCGACGCACCTCGGTCACGACCTCGGTGGGCACCTCGACCGCTTCGACCAGTTGTTCCAGCCCCAGACGCTCGGCCTCCGCGACGATAGAATCGCGGACCTTGTTCTCAAAACCGGAATAAGCGTGAATGATGTACCAGCGGGCCATATGTTCGTTCCAAAATCCTCAGATTGCCTGTCGCGTCTTACCGGCCTGAGGCCAGAGAAAGCAACATCTGGACCACCCAGCCGAAAAAGGTATCGGTCGCGAAGAAAAACAGGCCGAGCAGCGTGGTCATGATGACGACCATGATCGTCGTCACCATCGTTTCGCGGCCCGTGGGCCAGACGATCTTCTTTGCCTCAGCCCTCACCTGATTGATGAATTCGCCGGGGGATGTCTTGGCCACGTTTTTTCAACCCATCTTTCAAAAACAGCACAAGCCGCGAAGCGACAACCCTCCCTCCGGCCCTTTACCCGGATCAGGGAGCCGTCCCTCCGCGTCTGACTTCGCCGGCCATGCCCCCAAAGCCCCGAAAGACATGGGATTGTGGCAGGAGTGGAGGGATTCGAACCCCCGGCATTCGGTTTTGGAGACCGACGCTCTACCAGCTGAGCTACACTCCTGTGCGACGAAGGCGCGTCCTTACCCTCCCCTTCGGCCAAGTGCAAGCGGTCAGTGGCAGAAAAAGGAACCGCCCGCCCCCGCCGGCCGGGGGGACTTGGCCGGAACGCCTGCCTCTGCCACAGTGGGAAAACCATGCCGATCGACCCGTTCCTGCTGTTGCGTGCCTATGCCATCGGCGTGTTTCCCATGTCCGACGATCGGGAGGACGAGGAAATCTACTGGGTCGAGCCGCGCAAGCGGGCCATATTGCCGCCCCGGCATTTCCACCTGTCGCGATCGCTGGCGAAGATCGTCCGGGCGGACCGGTTCCGCGTCAGCGTGAACGAGGATTTCACCGGCATCGTCCGCCTGTGCGCCCAGTCGGCGCCCGATCGCCCCACGACATGGATCAACCATGAAATAGAGCGCAGCTATCGCCAGCTTCACGAAGCAGGGTTCGCCCACAGCGTCGAATGCTGGGAAGGCGAGGAACTGGTCGGGGGGCTTTACGGCGTGTCGCTGGGCCGCGCCTTCTTCGGGGAAAGCATGGTTTCCCGCCGCACCGACGCATCGAAGGTCGCGCTGGCATGGCTCGTCGCGCGGATGCGGATCGGCGGCATGACGCTGCTCGACTGCCAGTTCATGACGGAACATCTGCGTTCGCTGGGCGCGATCGAAATCGGCCAGCGCGATTATCAATCGCTGCTGGCGGCGGCGTTATCCGGGGTGGTGCTGGCCGACGAATCGGCACTATTGTCGGCCGGTCCCGGCTCCTGGGCGGAGCGCGCCTTCACGGCGGATCTATCCGCGCTCTTGAGCGTATCCGGGCCGGTTTCGGGCCATGTCATCTCGCAACTCTTGACCCAGACATCATAGATCGGGTGCTGGACGACATTGCGGTCTGGCCGTTCCCGGAACAGCCAGCCGGAAAAGGTGCGCCGCCATTTGTCATCGCGCACCGATCGCACATCAAGCTGCACGAAGGCGCCGATTTCCTTCTGCTCTTCCCAGGGCGCGGTGGTTTCGCAGGCTCGCAACCGGACGATCGCATCCCCTGATCGCAAGGCCTCGCCGGGTTTCATCTTGAGATCGCGGGTCAGGCCATTACGCTTGTTGAGCAGGCCGATCACCGCCACCCGCTCCCGCATCGGGGTGGTCCCGGCGACATTGGCCTGCGCGGCGATGGGCGTGCTGCCGCCTGCCTGCTGCACCGCGTTCGAGACATTGCCCTGAGGCAGTTGATTCGCGCCGTCGCCGCAAGCCTGCGCCATCAGGGCAAGCAGAAGGACGGAAGCTGCGCGCCGCGACGGCATCAGGCGTCGGGCGTCCATGCCTCATAATCGCCGGTCGCCATGGCGCGACTGCCGCCAGATTCGATGGCGCCCAGCGGGCGATAGGCATGGATGGTGCCGGTCTGGTTCGGGACATAGTCCTTTTCCCAGATGCGGGGCGGCGGCAAATGGCTTTCGGGCGGGCCTTCGACATTATGATGCAGCCAGCCATGCCATTCGGCGGGCACGCGGCTCGCATCATTGGGGCCATTATAGATGACCCAGCGGCGCGGGCGGCCCATCACGTCCTGCCCGCCTTCATAATAGACGTTGCCCATATGGTCCTCGCCGGCCTTCCTGCCCTTGCGAGCCGTGAAGAGCGACGTCCCGATGGTGGCGCCATCCCACCAGGTGAATATTTTGGAAAGAATGCCCATGGCCTCGCGCTTAGCGCCTGTCAGGGGGGATTGGCAAGCCGATATGCGACGATGTCCCCTATGCGCGCTACCCGGCGGGGCAGAAATTTTCGGCCTGCGCCACCGGGACGCCCTTGCGGTGCGCGCAGGCGCCCCACCGGACCCGGTCGCCTTCCTCTATGCCCAGCGCCAGCGCATCCCCGCCGCGCAGTTCCAGCACGGCTGCAACCGGCACATCGGCGAAGATCGGCGAGAGGTCGCCCGGCTTCGCCCGCGCCGCCACTCTGGCGATGCGCCCATCGGGCTGAATGAAGAGGAGGTCGAGGGGAATCCGCGTCCCCTTCATCCAAAAACTGACATTGCGCGGCGGCAGAATCGGGAAGAGCATCCCTTCCCCCCGATTGAGCGCGGTGCGGTGCATCAGCCCCTTTTCCTGCTGCGCCTGCGTCAAGGCAATCTCCACCTTCAAGGCGGTTTCAGCATCGCCATTGCGATGCCGGACGATCAGCGGCACCGTGTCGAGATGCTGCGCCCTGCCGTCATCCTGCGCGGGCAAGGCTGCGTCCTGCGGTTCATTGGCGATCACATCCTTCGCGCCGTCATCGGCGGCAGAGCATGCCGCCAGCAGGGCCAGAGCCGCCAGCAGCAGGGCCACGCGCGCCTGATCCGCGCCGATCCCGCCCTTTCCTCGCTTATCCATTCGCATCATCGTTCATCGATCCTGTTCCGGGCCATCCTGTTCCGGCATTTCACCGGGGGCGGCATCCACCCACCGACGCGCCATGTCCACCGAATGCCCCGCCCGCAGGAAGGCCGCAAGCTGCCGGTCGCGCATCTGCCGGTCGGGGGCCTGCTGCGCATAGGGGCCGATCCGCTTGCGCCGCGCGAGGATATCGGCGGCGGCCCATGCGCCCTGCCGCGCCTGCGCCTCGCTCTCCCGACGTTCCGCCTCGCCTATGCCGTCGGCCCGCAGCGCCGCGCCGATCCGCCGCGCGCCCAGCCCGCGACGCTCCATCGACGCGCCCTTCATCAGCGCATAGGCGGCGTCATCGACATAGCCCAATTCGGCAAAATGGCTGACAAGCCCTTCGATATCGGGGTCTTTTTCATCCCCCCAGCCCCGTTCCGCCACCTTGCGTTCCAGATAGCGGGCCAGCCGCCCCCGGCTGGTGGCGAAACGCCCGACATAGGCCAGCGCCAGATCCCGCAATGCCCCCGAATCGAGGGATAATCGTCCGTTTTGTTTACGAAATCGTGTCATGCGCCATTTTTGTGCCACAGTCGGGTCTGATTTTGAACTTGTGTTATGGGCTAGATAAGGTCCAGTACCGATCGGACTGTCAGTCATCTATAGTCAAGGTTGGACATGCAATGGGGAAAGACATAGGGGCGTCGTTCTCCTCAAAACAGAACGAATGGCTCCGCAGGGTCTAGCGAAGGAACAACTATTGGCAGAGAGTGAGATGACAGACATGCAGGTACTGGCCAAGCCGGTTTCCACGCCTGTCCATCAGGCGCAAGGTGGCAACGCCGCGTTGAGGCCGCTGCCCACGGAAGACGCCCTGCCCCGCCGTTTCTCCGATTTCGCCACCATGGGCGAAGCGCTGGATTATGCGGCGGAAGGGACGCGCGGTTTCAATTTCCATGATCCGCGCGGCACGTTGACGCATGCCTATCCCTATAGCGAATTGCGGTCGGATGCGATCGCCTGCGCCCATCGGCTGATCGCGCATGGCATCGCGCCGCGCGATCGCGTGGCTCTGGTCGCGGAGACGGGGCCGGAATTCGCGCAGATGTTCTTCGGCGTCATCTATGCGGGCGCCTGGCCGGTGCCGTTGCCGCTGCCGACCAGCTTCGGCGGCAAGGAAAGCTATATCGACCAGCTTTCGGTGCAGTTGAAAAGCTGCGACCCGAAAATCCTGTTCTTCCCCGCCGAACTGAACGAAATGGCGGCCGAAGCCGCGCGTCAGAACGGCGTGGAGCCGATGGAATATGAAAGCTTCATCGCGCGCGACGCGGCCCCCTGCCGCCTGCCCGAAGCCCACACCGACGATATCGCCTATCTGCAATATAGCAGCGGCTCGACCCGCTTCCCTCATGGCGTCGCCGTCACGCACAAGGCGTTGCTGTCGAACCTTTCGGCCCATTCGCACGGCATGGAGCTGGAGCCGCGGGATCGCTGCATCAGCTGGCTGCCCTGGTATCATGACATGGGCCTGGTTGGCTGCTTCCTCTCGCCTGTCGCCAATCAGGTGACGGTCGATTACCTCAAGACCGAGGATTTCGCCCGCCGCCCGCTCGCATGGCTGGACCTCATCACCCGCAATGAAGGCACGACGATCAGCTATTCGCCGACCTTCGGCTACGATATCTGCGCCCGCCGCATGTCGAGCCAGACGCGCGCGTCGGACCGGTTCGATCTTTCCCGCTGGCGGCTCGCGGGCAATGGCGCGGACATGATCCGCCCGGACGTGATGCAAAGCTTCGTCGACGCCTTCGCCGACGCCGGTTTTTCGCCCAACGCGTTCCTGCCCAGCTATGGCCTTGCCGAATCCACGCTGGCCGTGACGATCATGCCGCCGGGTGAAGGCATCATGGTCGAACTGGTCGAGGAAACGGAGCTTTCGGGCGGCGATGTTTCCGAAGGCCGTCCGCAGCGTTACCGCGCCATCGTCAATTGCGGCAAGCCGGTGAAGGACATGATCGTCGAAATCCGCGAGGAGGAAGGCTCCGTCCTGCCCGAACGGCAAATCGGCAAGGTCTGGACCACCGGCCCGTCGCTGATGGTCGGCTATTATCGCGACGAGGAAGCGACCGCCGCCTGCATGAAGGATGGCTGGCTCGACACAGGCGACATGGGCTATATGTCGGACGGCTATCTCTACATCGTCGGCCGCGCCAAGGACATGATCATCGTCAACGGCCGCAACCACTGGCCGCAGGACATTGAATGGGCGGTGGAACAGCTTCCCGGCTTCAAGCAGGGCGATATCGCGGCCTTTTCCATCACCACGGCGGGCGGCGAGGAAGCCCCGGCGGTGCTGGTCCATTGCCGCACATCGGACATCGATGAGCGCACGAAACTGCGCGACCAGATCCGCGACCGGGTGCGCGCCATCACCGGCATGAACTGCGTCGTCGAACTGGTGCCCCCGCGCACCCTGCCGCGCACCAGTTCCGGCAAGCTGAGCCGCTCCAAGGCGCGCAAACTCTATCTGGAAGGGGAAATCGTCCCCTATGACGTGGCGGCCTGAAATCTGACAGGATCATCGAGAAGCCCGGAGGCGGAAACGCTTCCGGGTTTTTTACGGTTATGCCGTTCACGGCCCCATTGCCTGCTGAATGACGGTTTGCAGCCGGGACGAGCAGCCTTACAAACTATATAACAGCGTTTTGCCCAGCCAGCGCAAGACAACATGCCTCGATGCCTCGCACCGTTTCCACCCAGCGCTATGAACGTTCAAAATGCCATTTGCGAAACGCCTGAACCGCCGCAGACACAATTATGGCCGCGGCCAATATCAGCCAGAATATGCCCCAGCCTTGAAAGACATCATACTCATCCGAGACACTCCATAGCATTATGGCGGCGATCACGGGGGCAAGAGCCAATTGGCCATAGGTAATCCGGGCGAACTTTCGATGTAACAATTGCTCACGCGAAAGCGCTTCTCCGACCACGGGGCGCCACGCCAGTTCCCGCGCCGGGGCATTCCACGCCCAATAATATCCCGCCAGGAAAAGAGCCACAAGCAGACCAATACCCGCATAGATGGCGAACTGAGCCAAATCGCTATGGGAATCAGGGAAAACCAGCGCAAGGCCGACGATAAGCAATATTGTGCCGGGGAAAATCGCCCAAGCCAAATAGCGGATGCGGCAGCGGAAAACCTCGATAAACTTTTCACGCTCGGAAGCATCCACCCGGACTGGCGCGGCTTTCATACCCTTGCGATAGAGAAAGTGCGAAGCATCCGCTTCAAACTGTTCCGCGAAGGCGTTTTCGATATTTTGCAGGCGAGATTTGCCGAACATCGCTCGCTCCTCATGGGAAGGGCGTCAATAAAATTATTTCCGAAACAGGTCCGCCAATTCCTGCACCCCGACCCGGCCGGGGTTGCGGCCTGCCGGTTCGGCGGCCTGCGCGACCATGTCCTTGATCGGGCTGGCGGCGGGAACCGTCGAAGCGGCCTCTTCCCCGCCAAAGCGTACCCAGCCCGAAGGCCCCAGCTTTTCCAGCGGTTGATAGCGGGTCTTATATTGCATCCGCTTCGACCCTTCGACCCAATAGCCCAGATAGACATAGGGCAGGTCGGCCTTCTTCGCGCGCATGATATGGTCCATGATGATGGTATTGCCCAGACCCGGGCGGCCTCCATCCTCCGTCTCGAAAAAGCTGTAGATCATCGACAGCCCGTCGCCCTGCCGGTCCGTCAGGCACGCGCCGACCAGACGGCCCGGGATGCCGTTCACCGACGGTTCGCGATATTCGATGATATAGCTTTCGACTGGGCTATGTTCGACCATGTCGGCATAGTCCATCTCATCCATGCCGGTCATCCCGCCGCCGGGGTGGCGCAGATGGAGATAGCGCCGCAGCAGGGAGAATTGCTCCTCCGTCGACCATGGTTTGCACATGCTGACGACCAGATCGCTGTTGCGTCTCAGCAATTTGCGCTGGGTGGCGTTGGGCTGAAATTCCCCCGCGACGATGCGCACCGACACACAGGCGGTGCAATCGCCGCAACTGGGCCGATAGGCGACATTCTGGCTGCGACGAAAACCGATGCGGCCCAGCGCGTCGTTCAGTTCGCCCGCATTGTCGCCCGACAGTTCGGTAAAGACCTTCCGTTCGCTCCGCCCCGGAAGATAGGGGCATGGGCTGGGGCTGGTAACAAAGAAGCGGGGAAAGCGGAACGGCGCGCTCAACTGTTGCAACCCTCTGTAACATGCGGTGGTGCCGCACTGATTGCCGGCATGGGAGGACTATGCCGATCATCCCGCCCCTTTAAAAGAGGATTCACCATAAAAAGCGCATGGCCGCCGATGAATCCGCCTTCATCGAACCCTTATGCCCGAGAGGTTAAGGAATGATGGCGCGGGCCGGAAAGACAGCCATGAAAAGGGCGCGGCCCCGGCCCGATAAAAGCCCGGCGACGCGCCCCGATGAGACATTGAGGTCAGGCCAATTCGAGAGATCAGGCCAATTCGACCGGCGACACCTCATAACCCGCATCCTGCAAGGCGCCGATCAGCCGTTCCAGATGATCGGCGTCGCGCGTTTCGCATTCGACGTCGAGCGACAGCCCCTTGGCGGGCAGGTTGGTGAAGATGCGCTGATGCGACAGTTCGAGAATGTTGACCGATTGCTCATCGAAAATGCGCGACACCTGAAACAGCGCGCCGGGGCGATCCTGCAAGCGGATGCGCAGTCGCGCCAGCCTGCCCGACCGCGCCAGATCGCGCAGCAGCACATTGGCGAGCAGCCGCGTATCCACATTGCCGCCCGTCAGCACCAGCCCGACCTTGCGCCCCGCGAACATCTCCGGGTGGCTCAGCAAGGCGGCGAGGCCCGCCGCGCCTGCGCCCTCCACCACGATCTTCTCTATCTGCACCAGCAGGCTCACCGCCTGTTCGAGGCTGCGTTCGCTGACCAGCACGACATCGTCGGCCAGCGCCTCGACAAAGCGGCGGGTGAGCATCCCCGGCTCCTTCACCGCTATGCCTTCGGCCAGCGTGTCGCCATCGCACGGCAGGGTCGCGTTCTTCACCACGTCATACATGGACGGGTAAAGTTCCGCCTGCACGCCGACCAGCCGGATATCCGGCTTGATGCCGCGCGCGGCGGTTCCCATGCCGGAAAACAGGCCGCCGCCGCCGATCGGCACGATCAGCGTATCGATCCCCGGCGCGTCCTCCAGCATTTCGAGGGCGACCGTTCCCTGCCCCGCGATGATCTCCGCCTCGTCAAAGGGGTGCACGAAGGTAAGGCCCTGTTCCGCCTCCAGCCGCCGGGCATGGGCATAGGCTTCCTCGAACTTCTCGCCATGCAGCACCACGGTCGCGCCATGCCCTTCGGTCTGGGTGATCTTCACCACCGGCGTCGGCACCGGCATGGCGATGGTGACGGGCACGCCCAGGCGCGCGCCATGATAGGCAAGGCCCTGCGCATGATTGCCCGCCGAAGCCGCGATCACGCCCTTGGCCCGCTGTTCGGGGCTGAGCGAAAGCAGGCGGTTGAGCGCGCCGCGTTCCTTATAGGCGGCGGTGAACTGAAGATTTTCAAACTTCAGATACACTTCCGCGCCGGTCAGTTGGGACAGAGTCCGGCTGAGCAGCGTCGGCGTGCGGATGATCGCCTCCCTAATTCGCTCATGGGCCGCGCGCACATCGGCAATCGACACCGGCAGCCCTGCTGCGGCGTCAACTTTGCGAAGGCTGGTCCCATGGCTCATTGGAGGTGATGTCCTTTCCGTTCCATAAAATGATATGCGCGACTTGCGCACAGATGCCCTAGGCTTGGGCAAGAAGAAAGTCTATGCACCCGGCATGGCAAATATTGCGTTTATAGGGCTGGGCGTCATGGGCGCGCCCATGGCGGGGCATCTGGCGAAGGCCGGGCATGATCTCGTCGTTTTCAACCGCACCATGGCCAAGGCGAGCGCCTGGAGCGAAAAATATGGCGGAGAGGTCGCCGTCACCCCCGCGCAGGCGGCGCAAAATGCCGATATCGTCATCAGTTGCGTGGGCAATGATGATGATCTGGAGGCCGTGACGCTGGGGCCGGACGGCGCGTTCCGCACCATGGCAAAGGGCACGCTGTTCATCGATCACACCACGGTATCGGCGCGAATCGCCCGGCTTATCTTCACCGAAGGGGAAAAGCGGGAACTGCATTGCGTCGATGCGCCCGTGTCCGGTGGGCAGGCGGGCGCGGAAAACGGCACGCTGTCGGCCATGTGCGGCGGCACCGACCCGGCGATCGCGGCGGCGCGCCTCGCCATGGCGGCCTATGCGGCCCGCATCGTCCATATCGGCCCGGCGGGCGCGGGCCAGACGGCCAAGATGGTGAACCAGATTTGCATCGCGGGCGTGCTTCAGGGCTTGTCCGAGGCGCTGCGCTTCACGCAGGCGGCCGATCTCGACCCCGAAAAGGTGCTGGAGGCGATTTCCGGCGGGGCCGCGCAAAGCTGGCAGATGAACAATCGCTGGAAAACCATGGCGCGGGACGAATTCGACTTCGGCTTCGCCATCGACTGGATGCGCAAGGATCTGGGCCTCGCGCTGGAGGAAGCCCGCGCCAATGGCGCGACCCTGCCGATGACCGCGCTGGTCGATCAATTCTACGCCGATGTGCAGGCGATGGGCGGCGCGCGGCAGGATACCAGCGCCCTTGTGCGGAGGATCACCCGCCAGTGAGGTTCCTTCCCTATGCCACACGCTGGGGCGCCATTCTCGGCGCGACCCTGCTGCTTTCGGCAACACCGGCCCTTGCCCGCAAAAAGGCGAAGAAAAGCGATCCGCCTGCCACCAGCGGCCTTATCGACAATGTGAACGGGCTGGCGATCAGCGCGGACGGGCGGCTGGTCCATTTCACCGGGCTGCTGATCGACCGGGAAGGCCGGATCGAACAACGGTTGAGGGAAAGCGACAAGCGGCCCGAACGCCTCGCCTATCGCATGGACGCCAAGGGGCAGACGTTGATCCCGTCCTTTGTCGATGGCCATGCGGAGGTGATCGCCACCGGCATTGCGCGCATGACGCTGGACCTGTCCGACACCCGTTCGCTGGCGCAGGCGCAGGCGAAGATCGCCGCCCATGCCCGCGACAATGGCGGGCGCAAATGGATATTGGGCCGGGGCTGGGATCCGTTGCGCTGGGGCGACGCGCCGCTGCCCAGTGCCGCCGATCTCGACAGCGCCGTCGCCGACATTCCCGTCTGGCTGGAAAGCGCGGATGGCGCGGCGGGCTGGGCCAACAGCCTCGCGATGAAGCAGGCGGGCATCACCGCCGCCACCAAGGCCCCTGCGGGCGGGCGCATCATCCTGACCGACGGTAAGCCCGGCGGGCTGTTCCTCGGCACCGCGATGCAGCTTGTCAGCCGCATCATTCCGCCGCCCGCGCCCAAGGATCGCGACATCGCGCTCGACAAGGCGCAACCGCTGTTTCTGGCGGCGGGCATCGGCACCGTGGCCGATATGGGCACCAGCATCAGCGATTGGCAATCCTATCGCCGCGCGGGCGACCGGGGCGCGCTGCGCCTGCGCATCGTCGGCTATGCGGACGGGGTCGAGAATATGGCGACGATCGCCGGACCCGCGCCCAGCCCGTGGCTCTATGATGATCGGCTGCGCCTGGCGGGCGTGCATTTCGCCATCGACGGCGGCCTTGCCACGCGCACCGCATGGTTGAAGGCCCCCTATGCCGACGCCCCCGGCGAAAAGGGCATGGCGCGGATCGATTCCACCCGGCTGCGCAACCAGATGAGCCGCGCGGCGATGGACGGGTTCCAGATCGCCCTGTCCGCCCATGGCGATGCCGCGATGGACGAGGCCGCCTATGCGATAGCGGAACTGGCCGCGACCTATGAGGGCGATCGCCGCTGGCGGATCGAGGGCGCGGACCTGTCCGACGCCGCCGTCCGGGCGCAACTGGCCGGGCATGGCGCGATGCTGACGGTGCAGCCGGGCCAGCTTGCCGCCCATGGCCCCGCCCTGTTGCGGCGCGTCGGGGCCGACCGCTCCTTCCTGCCGCTCTCCACCCTGAGCGAAGGGGGCGACAGGCTGGCGCTGGGCGGATGGGCGGCGGGCGCGGTCCCCTCGCCCTTCGTCGCCATCGCCGCCGCGATGAGCCGCGCCGATGAACAGGGCGAACCGCTGGGCGGCCTGCCGGTCGCGACCGAACGGCTGCGCTTCGAGCAAGCCTTTGCCGCCGCCACGCGGGGCAGCGCCTTCGCGCTTCAGGGCGAAAAGCGGATGGGCGCGCTGGAGCCGGGGCAATGGGCCGATTTCCTGCTGATCGACCGAGACATCAGCCTTGCCTCCCCCACCGACATCGCCGGAACGCGGCTGAAGGAACATTGGCTGGCGGGCAAGCGGGTCTGGTCCGCCACGGACTCGCCTGAAAAGGCGGAAAGCAGCGCCGCCTCCACCGGGCAGGCAGGCCCTCAGCAATAGGCCGGGCGGCTCAGGCTGCGGCGGGCATCGAGGGCGGCCACGCCCAGTATCGCGACCCCGCCCAGCGCGAGCAGGCTGCCGACCCAGCCGGTCGAGGTCCAGCCATAGCCATGGGCGATGGCCAGCCCGCCCAGCCACGGCCCCAGCGCATTGGCGACATTGAACGCGCTGTGATGCAAGGCGGCGGCCAGCGTTTGCGCATCCCCCGCCACGTCCATGAGGCGCGTCTGGAGCACCACGCCGACGCCCCCGCCCAGGCCGATGGCGAATATATCGACGGCCAGCGTCCAGATATTCCCCGCCGCCAACGGATAGACCGCCAGCGCCAGCGCGCTGAACAGGAACATGCCCGCCGCCGTGCGCATCAGCGCCTTGTCGGCGGCCCATCCGGCGAACAGATTGCCCAGCGTCATGCCCAGCCCGAACACGCCCAATATCACCGGCAGCAGGCCCGGCGCCACGCCCGTCACTTCGATCATCGTCGAGGCGACATAGGTATAGACGCAAAACAGCCCGCCAAAGCCGATCGCGCCCGCGCCGAGCGTCAGCCACACCTGCCGCCGCGCCAGCGCGCCCAGTTCCCGCAGCGGGCTTGCCCCTTCGGGCGCGCGATCGCGCGGGACGAAGATCGCGACCAGCAGCACCGTCGCCAGCGCCAGCACGGCCACCACCGCAAAGCCCGATCGCCAGCCGATGATCTGCCCCAGCCAGTTGGCAACCGGCACGCCGGCCACCGTCGCTATGGTGAGGCCCGCCATCACATAGGACACCGCCTGCGCCCGGCGATGCGGCGGGGCGAGGTCCGCCGCGACCAGCGCGGCCACCCCGAAATAGGCGCCGTGCGGCAGACCGCTGAGGAACCGGAACAGCAACATCAGGGGATAGTCCGGCGCAAAGGCGCTCAGCGCATTGGCGATGGCGAACATCGCCATCAGGCCGATCAGCAACGTCCGCCGCGCCACTCGCGCCGCCAGCACGGCGATGATCGGCGCGCCCACCACCACGCCCAGCGCATAGGCGCTGATGACATGGCCCGCCGTCGGCTCATCGATGCCGAGCGCCGGGGCGAAATAGGGAACGAGGCTCATCGCCGCAAATTCGGTCGTCCCGATCGCGAAGCCGCCCATGGCGAGGGAAAACAGCACCAGACGGAAAGTCCCGGCGGACAGCCCGGCGGACAGGGGGGAAGAAACAGAAATGGGGCGATCCTTTTTGCTGCCATGCAGGCGTCGCCATCAGTTGGGGGCGCAGGGCGACGGCATCAACCCCTGCTGCGCGCCTTTTGCATTGCAATATGAGGCAGGGGTCTTGCACAAAACGCAGCCCCTCCCCTCCACTCGACTCCTTGCCCGCTATGGCCGCTATGGCAGCAGCGTGCGCCCGCAATGCCGCGCCGCCAGATGCCCGCGCAGCGCCGCGATCTCCTCGCTGCCCCACGGCACCGCACTGACGCCCAGCGGCAGGAAAGCGCTCTCGTCGAGAATGGCGACGCGGTAGCTGTCGCACAGATGGTCCAGACTCGCTTCATCGAGGAAGGCGATGTTCATCACCACCGGGCGTCCCACCGGCGCCCCGTCGCGGCCGCGCACCAGATCGCTGACGAACCGCCCGCCCCGCGCATCCACCAGCACCACATCCGCATCGCTCGACAGGATCAGCCGGTGGGCGGCGGCGTAAGGTTCGACATAATCATGGGTCCGCGCCATCAGGAAGCTGCCCGTCAGCAAGGCGATGAGCACCGAGGACGCCAGCATCCCCGCCCGCCTCTCGCCGCCCGCCCGCCTCTCTCCGTCGGGACGCCGCAGGCTGATCCAGCCCCATCCCGCCAGCAGGGCAAAGCTGCCGATAAAGGGGTGCAGGTAGCGATAGCCCCAGCCATAGCCCTGATCCATCGCCAGCGCCCCCATGCCGAACGCGCCCAGCGCCAGCGGCAGGGCGACACGCTCCCCCCGCAGCGCGGCGCGCCAGTCCATCCGCCACAGGCCGATCACCGCCAGCGGCACCAGCAGCAGATTGTTCCACGCCACGAAGCGCGACAGGTGCAGCAGCGGATGCCATTTGGCGATCAGCCGATCGAACAGGCTGTCCACTTTGTCCGCCACCCCCGCCGAGGGGCGTATATCGGCCGCCGGGCCATAAAGGTCGATCAGCATATGGGGCCACAGCTTCGCCCAGATCAGGATCGCCAGCCCCAGCACCGCGCCATGAAAGAGAAGCGCGCCCCAGCGCCTCCCCAGCGCGAACCAGAGCAGGAAGGGCAGCAGAAACGGAAAGGGATAATGATATTGGTGCAGCCCCGCCAGGATCAGCGCCACGACGCCCGCCATGCCATGCCCCGCCACGCCGCCGCGCAGCACCAGCGCCAGCCACAGCATGTTGAGCGCGAAATGCCCGGTCATCGCATAGGGGGTCATGCCGGTGACGAGCAACTGCGCGGAACTGAGCGCCATCACCAGCGCGACCGCCACCGCATCGGGCCGGTCCGGGAACAGACGCACCGCCACGCGCCACAGCGCGACCAGCCCGATGACGAGGAATAACGGCCCCGCCAGATTGGGGTCCGCCACCATGCCGCACAATGCGCGGAACGCGGCGTTCAGCGGCAGATAGGCCGCCGTCCACACATCATCCGCGCCGAAGGGGGAAAAAAATTCCGGCATGATCGCGCGGCGATATTCCTGCCATTCGGGCGGGATCGGCCAGCCGAGCCAGCCATGCCGCATCGCCGCCGCCGCGAATTCCGCGACCTGTTCATCGCGGGACAGCGCATAATCGTCCATCAGCCAATATCGGCCGGCCCATGCGGCCAGCGCGAACAGCGCGATCGCCCCGCAGATCAGCCTCCAGTCCAGCAGCCGTCGCCAGTCAAAGGCCCGGCCCTTGCCTCCGCTCCTGTCCCCGCCTGTCAGCAGCCCGGCGATAATCAGCGCGCCGCCGCCCAGCGCCAGCGCCATGCCATCCTGCGCGATGAAGAGATGATGCGCCAGCGCGCGCCCTTCCCACGCCTTTATCTCCACCGCCCAGGCGAGCGTCGCCCATAGCAGCGTCAGCACGCCGCTAATCAGCATCAGGGGGGACAGCCGCCCGCCCATCATGCGCTGACCGCGCCCTCGCCCGCCAGATCGGCGCGCAGGAAAATGCCGTCCATCTCCACCAGCGCGGGGAAATGCCCCTTGTTGTTGGCGAACATAGCGTTGGGAATGAAGCCCCGTTCCGCCAGATAGTCGATCATCGCGCGATAGTCCGTCGCCCCGGCATATTGGGGCCGCACCGCCAGTTCCGTCTGCACGCCCAGCATGGTGGCAAGCTCGTCCCCCGCGCCCTCGCACACGGCGCGGTCATGCCCCTGCGTATCCATTTTCAGGAAAGGCCGCGACAGGCCATGGGGCCGGAGCAGATCCCGTAACAGGCCATCGATCCGGCGGCATTGCATGGTGACGGTGCGCTCCACCCGGTTGCGCTCCACGAAGACCGGATCCAGCCGGTCGGACGGCTTCACCAGCGAACTGAACTGGTGCGCGGCCATGATGTTGAAATCCGCCGCGCCGTCGAAATCGGACAGCGCCATGTTGAACACATGCCATTTGCCGTCACGCGCCGCCTTGGCGGAGAGGATCGCGAATATGTCCGGGTTCGGCTCGAACGAGAAAATATGTCCGGCAAAGCGCGCGCCGCGCCGCGCCATCTGCGCATATTGCCCCTCATTGGCGCCGACATCGATCAGGGCATCGACGGCGAAAGCCTCCAGAAAACGGCGCAACGACCAGATTTCGGGATATTGATGGATACGCCCCGCCAGCGCCAGCCGCGCGCCGAGCCAGCGCCGCGACATTTCCCGCGCTATCCGCCCCGAACTCATCCCTGCCTCACCCCTTCCAACGCCGCCTTATAGACCCGCGCCGTCGCCGCCGCGGCGTCACTCCATTGCCCCAGTTGCCCGCGCATTTCCAGCGCGCCCGCGCCCAGTCTGCCGCGCAGCGCCACATCCTCTATCGGCTCGCTCAGCGCCCCGGCGAGCGCGGCGGCATCCCCCGGCGCGCACAGGCGCACCCTGTTTTCGTCCAGCCCGGCGAACATACCCACCCGGCTCGCCACCATCGCCTTGCCATAATGCAGGGCGGAAAGGAACGCGCCGCTGCTGTCGATATGGCGATAGGGAAAGGCGAGGATATCGGCCTTCTGCAAATGCGCGTCCAGCCGTTGTTCGGTCAGGAAGCCAAGGTCGAGGATCAGCCGGTCGCCAAAGCCCGCCTGCCGCACCCGGTCGATCGACGGGGCGATATCGACGAACGGCTTGCCCGCCACCGCCAGTTCGAACGCCAGCCCCGCCTGCCAGAGCGTCAGGCAGGCCTCTATCAGCAGATCAAAGCCCTTATAGGGGCGGATCGTCCCGAAAAAGAGCAGGCGCGGGGCCTGCCCGTCCGGCACATCGGCCAGGTCGCTTTGCGTGGCACGGGCCAGTTCCATCGGCGGATGCGGCACGATATGCAGCCGCGCCGCCGCCACGCCCTGCGCCATCATCGCCGCGCGCGTTTCCTCGCCATGGACGATCAGCGCATCGAACCGGTCGAGCAGCGCGCGATAGCCCCTTGCCTGCGCGCCGCCATCGCCATGATAGGCCGAGGCGTTGTGCACCGTATGGACCAGCGCGGGACGGCGGCGGCGGTTCGCCAGCCGCTCGATCAGCAGGCGATCGGCAAGCGGGAAAGGCAGCCATTGCACATGCACCACATCGGCCCGCGCCATCGCGCCAAGGCCGCCCAGCCGGGCCTGCGCCAGATATTCCGCCCCCTTGACGGCGCGGAACGCCCTGCCCTCGCCCAAGGCGCCACGCATCCGTTCCGACAGCGGGAAGAAACGCGGGTCATAGGCATAGGCTTGCGGCTCTATCGCGTCGGTATCGCGCATCGGGCGACCGACCAGCGTGACCGCATGGCCCATTCCGTCCTTCGTCCCCGTTTTCACCAGCGCCGCGCACAGGCTGTCGTCATAACGGCCGGTGAACAGGGATGGGTCCAGCATCGCGATATGCATCACAGCACCCGCGCCAGCCGCCGCAGCGCCACGCCATGCAACAACGCCACGCCAGCGAATAGCAGCGCATAAAGCATCATGAAGCGCGGCCCGGCCGCCGCGCCCGCCTGCCCCGCCCACCACAGCGCCAGCGGCACGCTCAGCAGCGATCCGGCGAGAAATGGCAAGGACTGGCGCAGCAACGGCCCGAACCGCCCCAGCGCGCCCTGCACATAGACGGAAGCGCAGATCACCGCCACCGTCAGCAGCAGCAGGCATAGCAACCCCAGTTCCCCCATCGACAATATGTCCCGCCCGTCGAACAGGATCGCATAGAGGCGCTGGCCGATCGCGATCAGCAGGATATTCGCGCAGACCGCCACGCCCAGCGCCACGCCCAGCGCGCGCCTCAGCCCCCGGCGAAAGGCCTGCCCATCCCCGGCGAACCAGCAGCGGGTGAGGCGCGGCAGCGCGCCTTCTATCGTCGCGCGGATCGCCGTGGTGACGGCGCGGATCATCTTGAACGCGAAATCGAACATCAATATCAGCGCCGGATCGCGGGCCAGCCCGGCTATCAGGAAATAGGGCGCATTATAGGCGGCGACCTCGCTCAGCGTCAGCGCGGCCGACGCGCCGATGTCGCGCATATAGCGGCGGCGCACATGCCCGCCGCCCACGCGCCACGCGAACCATTGGCGCAGGCGCATCCCGACCCGCTGCTGGATCAGGGCCATGCCCGCCAGCACCGCCGCGCAGTTGAGCAGCAGTTGCACCGCGACCGACGCCATCAGGTCGAACCCCGCCAGCACCGCCAGCAGGATCGCCAGCCCCGCCACGCGCC
Source organism: Sphingobium sp. (assembly GCA_050252755.1). GTDB lineage: Bacteria > Pseudomonadota > Alphaproteobacteria > Sphingomonadales > Sphingomonadaceae > Sphingobium. The sequence continues at coordinate 297,847 of JBFWKI010000001.1, read as the reverse complement.
TCAGGCAATCGAGCATTTCCCACAGCAGGTTGCGATCCACCGCCGCCAGCGCCCGCCGCGCCAGCAGCAACAGCACGTTGAGCGCCGAGGCCAGGAAAAAGATCAGGAAAATCGCGGGCAGGTCCGTCCTGATCCAGCCGAGCATGATCGCCATGGCGACCAGCACGCCCCCGCCCACGACCAGCGCGCCCAGAAACAGGAACAGCACGCCGATTTCCTCGCGCCGGAAATCGCCATCCTCCTCCGTCGCCCCGCTTCCCCTCATGCGCGCCAGCCAGAAGCGGCGCAGGCGCGCATAGATGACATTGGTAAGGCCGAATTCCGCCGACTGGGTGAAGTTGTTGAACGCGATCAGCAGCAAAAAAGCCTGAAACTCCGCACCCGGCAAGGCCCGCACGAACACGAACGTAACCGCAAAGCCCCAGAGCATCGACAGGCCGACATTGGCCAGCTTGGCCAGCGTCAGCACCGGGGCGGAGCGTTCTCCGGCGGCGATCAGGGCGCGCACCGGCGGGGTCTATCCCTGCGCAATCGGCTTGCGGGCGCGAAAGACGATATCGTCCAGCGCCATGCGGGCGACATCGCCCGCCGCGCAATCGCGCGCGCGCAGCAGGTCCACATCGAACCCCGCGGCGCGGATGCGATCGGCGAAGTCCAGCCCATATTGGCGCACATGATCCCACTGGCCAAAGCGGCGTTCGCGGTCCCGCGCGCTCATGTCCGGCGCGCCGTCCTCCGTCGCCCGGTCCCAGAGCGGCACGATCAGCCAGGCTTCCCCGCCCGGTTTCAGCGCCGCGAAAATCTGGCGCAGCACATGCGCGTCATCCGGCACATGCTCCATCACATGGCTGGCGTAGAAAAGGTCGAACCGGTCCGCCTCCCCGATCCGCATCAGATCGACACGGCGAACCCCCGGCACGGGATAGCGGGAGGGGTCGATATCGGCGGGCGCATAATCCCCGGCGGCAGCGGCGAACCGGGCGACGAGGCTCGCTTCATTGGGCGCCATATGCAGGATCGCGCCTTTTTCGGGCAGGGTCAGCACGCCTTGCGCGATCAGGTGATTGACCAGCCGTTCCCGCGGAGAAGCGCCACAGGCCGGGCAACCCCATTCGCCATTGTCCCCATATCGGAAAAAGCCGACGACACTGCCCCCGCAGGCCGGGCATGTCCGCTGCGCGCGCGCGCCCAGCCGCGCCTTCACCGTCAGGGCGGCGCGCGACGCATATTTGCCCGCCGCCTTCATCGCGCGCTGCGCGGTAATCATCTGCGAATATCTCCGTCGGGTGGAAGGGCGCTCATATCAAGTGCAGGGCCTATATCAATAGATGCCGTTTCAATAGGCCTTATCGTGGATGAGAACCCCCGCCGTGGCCGCCACGATCTTCACGTCACGCCACACCGACCAGTCGGTCACATATTCCAGATCGGATTGCAGACGCAGGATCAAGTCCTGATGCTCCTCCGTATTGCCGCGATAGCCGCGTATCTGCGCAAGGCCGGTTATCCCCGGCTTGATGCAATGGCGCGCCCAATATCGCTGGTCCACCTCCCAATAGAGGGAATCCGCAGCCTTGGCGCCCGGCGCATGGGGGCGCGGGCCGACAATGCTCATATCCCCCTGCACCACGTTGAAAAGCTGGGGCAATTCATCGATGCTGGTGCGGCGGATAAAGGCCCCCACACGCGTCACCCGCGGGTCGTCGCGCTGCGTCAGCGTATCGGCCCCGAAATCCGACATGTCGGTCCGCATCGAACGGAATTTATAGATATGAAAGGGCCGCGCATCGCGCCCCAGCCGCACCTGCCGAAAGAATATCGGCCCCGGACTGCTCAGCTTCACCGCAAGGGCCGTGACGATCAACACCGGCGACAACAGGATGATCGCGACCGAGGACACCGCCACGTCGAATATCCGCTTGATGATGCGATCGCGGAAGCTGAGCGGCCCGCCCGCCACCACCACGGTCGGCCGGTGCTGGAAGGTGCCGCCCCGCGCAGGGGCGAAGCGCGCCAGTTCTGGCACCAATATCTCGCCCCGCGCCGACAGGGATTTGAGCGCGACGCTCCAGTCCTCCATGCGGTCGGCCGGGCAGACGACGACGACATGCTCCGCCCCGCCCACCGCCAGCGCCAACCGCTGCGCCATGGCGGCGTCATGTTCGGCGGGGTCGATCCCGGCCTCCACCGCATCCAGCACCGCCATCGGCCCGGACAGCTTGGGCACCGGCACGCCGTCGGCGATGAGCAATTCCATCACCGGCACCGCGCCCAGCATGCGCCGGGCCAGCGCCGACACCACGAACCGGCTGCCGACCAGGCCGAAGGCGGAAAGCAGGCTGCCCACCACCAGCGTCAGGCGGGAAAGCTGCTCCGCCACCTTGGCGAGGAACACCAGCAACAGCGCCACCATCACCGCCTGCGCCAGCGCCAGTATCGCATGGGCGGCGCTGGTCCGCACATGGCCCAGCATGCGGATGCCATAGGCCCCGCTGTTGATCGCCAGCACCGCATAGATCGGCGCCAATATGGAAAACATCGCGATGCCATGGGGCTTGCCCGGCTCCCCCCAGGGCGAGCCAAGCACCAGCCAATTGGCGAGCAGGAAGCTACCCAGCATCGCCCACAGATCCAGCACAAGCCCCAGCATATAGAGGCGCAGGCGGGCGCTTTCCTTGCTGACGGGGGGACGGAATCCGCCGGTCATGAAGGGCGCCCGCCATCGGCATGGCGAAAAGCCCCATGCTGCGGCACAACGCCATGCTCGAACAGGAACGGGGATGAACAGCTATACATAGGCCCGGCACGGAAAACCATCGGACATTCCCGACGCGCCCCCTTTACACAAGGAAGGCGCCGTCTCAAAGGGGAGGAATGACAAGCGCTTCGAAAGAGTCGCCGCTCCGCTGGCTCGCCCTGCCCTGGTGGGCGCTGCAACTGATGAGCGGGGCGAAATCTTTCCGCGACAACCCCCTGATCGGGTCCAGATGGCTGAATGGCAAGGGGCTTCACCGCGCGCGGGTTCGCGCCGCGCATGCGCTGGCCGAAAGGCGGCGGGCGTGTCTGGGCAGGGATATGGAGGCGGATGATCGCACCCAGTTCGAACGGCAGGGCTATATCCTGAAACCGGATTTCCTGCCGGCGGACCAGTTCGCCGCCCTGCGCCGCGCGCTGTTGGCCAGAGAATCCGCCGCCCGTGAAATGGTGCAGGGCGACAGCATCACCCGCCGCATCGCCATCGACGGGGAAATGCTGCGCGACATTCCCGCCCTGCGCGCGCTGCTGAAGGAAAGGCGCTGGACGCGGCTGATGCGCTATGTCGCCAGCTTTGACGTGGAACCGCTCTATTATATCCAGACCATCCTGACGCAGCAGAGCAAGGCGCCCGCAGACCCGCAGACCCACCTTCATGCCGATACCTTTCATCCGACGATGAAGGCATGGTTCTTTCTCACCGATGTGGAGCAGGAGGACGGCCCCCTCACCTATGTTCCCGGATCGCACCGCCTGACGCCCCAACGCCTGCAATGGGAGCATGAAAAGGCCCTGCTCGCGCCGGAGGGGGTGGATCGCCTGTCGGCGCGCGGTTCCTTTCGCATCACGCCGGGCGAACTTCCCGCGCTGGGATTGCCCGCGCCGGTCAGCTTTGCGGTGCCCGCCAATACGCTGGTGGTCGCGGACACATGCGGCTTTCACGCGCGCGGCCATTCCAGCCGCCCGTCGAAGCGGATCGAAATCTGGGCCTATAGCCGCCGCAACCCTTTTCTTCCCTGGCTGGGATGGGATGTTCTGAGCCTGCCGGGCATCGCGGAACGGCGCATTCCCGCGCTCTGGTCGGTACGGGACAGGCTGAAAAAATGGCTGGGCCAGCCATGGCGCACGGTCGGCCGCATCACCCCGGACGCGGATTCCCCGATAAAAAAAATGAAGGGATCGACAAAAAAAGACAGGGTCCGGGGAAACCAATGACAATTGCAAACGTTTCTGTTCACCAACAAAATCTATTGCTCTGCGGTTGCAGGCCATCGAGAAATGATGGATAGGACCGAAAGACCATAGAACAGGCGAAGGGGACACTTGGAATGACGATAACGTCATCCAGTCTGTATTTTCTGTCGACGACGCGCAACCCGGACGGATTTTCTTTCCCCTTGTTCTTCGGCATGCCTTCCCTTGATCATGGGGAATGTGGCCCCGACAGATACGGCCTTGGTAAACGCAACCATGGCGACAGCGCGCGCGGGACGTGGCGCCGCGCATCGACCCGCCCCCTCCCTTTCCCGGCCGCCCTTTCGTCATCTGCCACGAGGTGCGCCCTATGACCGTTCATATGCCCGCACATCATATATCCTCGCAGCGGCGTTTCCTGTTTCTGCAAGGCCCGCCCGGCCCCTTTTTCTGGCTGCTGGGGCAAAAGCTTTCCGAACGGGGCCACGCCATTCACCGCATCAATTTCAACGGCGGCGACCGGATCGACTGGCCGGGTCAGGCGGTCAATTATCGCGGCAGCCAGTCGGGCTGGAACCGCTTTGTGGATCGTTATATCCGGGACAACCGGATCACCGATATCCTGCTGTTCGGGGATTGCCGCCCCTTGCATCATGCCGCCCATGGCATGGCGAAGCTGCGCGGCGTCCAGATCCATGTGTTCGAGGAAGGCTATATCCGCCCGCACTGGATCACCATGGAACCCGATGGCGTCAACGGCAATTCCACGCTTTCGCGCGATCCCGACTGGCTGATGCAGCAAGCGCTGACCCTGCCGCCGCCGCCGCCGCCCATTCCCATCACCGCCAGCTTCAACCGGCGCGCGCGCGATTCCGTCCGCTATTATGGCGCCGATTGCCTGACCCGCTGGCAATTCCCGCTCTATAAGTCCCACCGCCCCGGCTCGCTGATCGTCGAAGGGGGCGGCTGGCTGCTGAAATTCGCGCGCAAGCGGAAAAATGGCGCCCGATCCGCCAAGGTGAACAGGGCCATCGGCAAGGCGCCCTATTTCCTGTTCCCGCTGCAACTCAATTCCGATTACCAGATCCGCACCCATTCGCCCTTTTCCAGCATGCGCGACGCCGCCCTTTATGTGCTGGAAAGTTTCGCCCTGAACGCGCCGGGCAACACGACCCTCGTGGTGAAGGAACATCCGCTGGATTCCAGCTATCGCAGCTGGTTCGGCTATATCCGCAAACATGCGCGGCGTCTGGGGATAGAAGATCGCGTCATTCACGTGGACGGCGGCGACCTCAAGCGCATGGCACAGGAAACCCTCGGCATCGTCACGGTGAACAGTACTTCCGGCACATTGGGGCTGGAGGCCGGGACACCCGTTTTCGTGCTGGGCAGCGCCATTTACAATATTCCGGGCATCACCCATCAGGGGCGGCTCGATCAGTTCTGGACCGCGCCCGTCCCGCCGGAAAGAGCGAAATATGAGGCATTCCGCCGCGTCCTGCATGCGCGCTGCCTCGTTTCGGGGGGCCTTGCGAGCCAGTCGGCGATCGCCACACTGGTCGAATCGACGCTGGATCGGCTGCTGGACAGCCCGGTCCTTCTCCCCGTCAGGGTCGAAAAGAGCCGGGCTGCCTTCGGTCAGGCCGCGACCGCTTCGCCTTCCGCATTTTCCTCGGCGGGCGTCTGGCGGATCAAATAATCGAACGCGGACAGCGCCGCCTTTGATCCTTCGCCCATGGCGATGACGATCTGCTTATAAGGCGTGGTGGTGACGTCGCCCGCCGCGAACACGCCCGCAAGGGACGTCGCGCCGCGCGCATCCACCTCGATCTCGCCCCGCTGCGAAAGCGCGATATCGCCCTTCAGCCACTCGGTGTTGGGCACCAGGCCGATCTGGACGAAAATGCCCTCCAGTTCGACATGATGCGTATCGCCGCTGTTGCGATCCTTATAACTCAGGCCCGTCACCTTGTCGCCGTCGCCCAGCACTTCGGTCGTCATCGCGGAGGTGATGACCGTCACATTGGGCAGGCTGTGCAGCTTGCGCTGCAACACCGCGTCGGCGCGCAATTCGCTGTCGAATTCGATCAGCGTGACCTGCGCCACCAGACCGGCCAGATCGATCGCCGCCTCGACGCCGCTATTGCCGCCGCCAATCACCGCCACGCGCTTGCCCTTGAACAGCGGGCCGTCGCAATGCGGGCAATAGGCCACACCCCGGTTGCGATATTCATCCTCGCCGGGAACGCCCATCTGCCTCCAGCGCGCGCCGGTCGTCAGAATGACGGTCTTGGCCTTCAGCTTCGCGCCATTTTCCAGTTCGACGCCGATCAGGCCGCCGGGCCGGGCCGCCGGGATCAGCGTCTTGGCCCGCTGAAGGTTCATGATGTCCACATCATATTCCTTCACATGGGTTTCGAGCGCCGCCGCCAGTTTCGGCCCTTCGGTATGCGGCACGGAGATCAGGTTTTCGATCGCCATCGTGTCGAGCACCTGCCCGCCGAAGCGTTCCGCCGCGATGCCGGTGCGGATGCCCTTGCGCGCGGCATAGATCGCCGCCGCCGCGCCCGCCGGGCCACCGCCGACGACCAGCACGTCGAAAGCCTCCTTCGCGGCAAGCTTTTCCGCGGCCTTCGCCGCCGCACCGGTATCCAGCCTCGCAACGATCTGTTCCAGTTCCATGCGGCCCGAATCGAACAGTTCGCCGTTCAGATAGACGGTCGGCACCGCCATGACCTTGCGGCCATCGACCTCTTCCTTGAAGAGCGCGCCATCGATGGCGACATGCTTGATGCGCGGGTTGAGCACGCTCATCAGGTTGAGCGCCTGCACCACGTCCGGGCAGTTCTGGCACGACAGCGAGAAATAGGTCTCGAAACTGTAATCGCCATCCAGATCGCGCACCTGCTGAAGCAGTTCGGGCGCGGCCTTGGACGGGTGGCCGCCCACCTGCAACAGCGCCAGCACCAGCGAGGTGAACTCATGGCCCATCGGGATGCCCGCGAAGGTCACGCCGATATCGGTGCCCACGCGGCGGATCAGGAAGGAAGGCTTGCGGGCGTCCGCGCCGTCGCGATCAAAGCTTACCTTGTCGGACAGGGAAGCGATGTCTTCGAGCAGGCCGGCAAGCTCCGTCGACTTCGCGCCCTCGTCCAGCGAGGCGACCAGTTCGATCGGCTGGGTGACGTTGTTCAGATAGCCTTTCAGCTGATCCTTCATTGCGGTGTCGAGCATATATTCCTCCTGAGCGCCGAAAATGGGCGCAAAAAACCGCCCGCTGCCCCGTCCAGCCGGAACGGGTTCCAAAAGAGGGGGCCGGCGGACGGCGATGATGTGGCGGCGCCCCTGTCACGGGCTGGTCACGGGCGCCGCCCTGTTCGGGGTCGGCTCAGATCTTGCCGACGAGGTCCAGCGACGGGGCCAGGGTCTTTTCACCCTCTTCCCACTTGGCCGGGCACACTTCGCCGGGGTGAGCGGCGATATATTGCGCGGCCTTCACCTTGCGCAGCAGTTCCGTGGCGTTACGGCCCACGCCTTCGCTGGTGATTTCCATCACCTGAATGACGCCCTGCGGATCGACGACGAAGGTGCCGCGATCGGCAAGGCCGACACCCGGACGCATCACGTCGAAATTATTGGTGATGACGCCCGAAGGATCGCCGATCATCGTGTATTTGATCTTGCCGATCGCCGGCGAGGTGTCGTGCCATGCCTTGTGGCTGAAATGCGTGTCGGTGGACACGGAATAGACTTCCACGCCGAGCTTCTGGAGATCGCCATAAATGTCGGCCAGATCTTCCAGTTCGGTCGGGCAAACAAAGGTGAAGTCCGCCGGATAGAAGAAGAAGATCGACCAGCCCGCCGCCTTCACATCGGCGTCGGTGACGGTGATGAACTTGCCGTCCTTATAGGCCTGCGCGGTAAAGGGTTGGATCTCGGTGTTGATGACAGCCATGTTGGACTCCATTTCTGGCTTGGTGGGGAACTGATGAAGAGGTGGTAGCAGGGCCGCTTTCAGTCGTAAAATTACTTTTTTGACCCACACAGATTGAAAAAAGCGATCATGCGACAAACCGTGCCTTATGCTCTGCCAGCCGTTTTCGCGGATGCGGGCCGTTGTGCAGGGTTCATGCAACCTTGCTACACTCGGCTGCGTTTTCAAAGCTGCTTTAACGAGAAGAACAGAAAGGACGCATCAATGCGTAAATTCCCGATGAGTCGCACTTTTGCCGTTGCGGTGGCTGCATCGCTGCTGGCTCCCGCCATGATCGTGCCGGAAGCAGCCGACGCCCGCCCGCGCTCGCACAAATATAAGAAGCATGACCGGCACAGCCACAAGCAATGGCGCGGTCGTGACGGTCGCACCTATTGCCGCAAGTCCGACGGCACCACCGGCCTGCTGGTCGGCGCGGCAGGCGGCGCTTTGCTGGGCCGGACCGTCGATACCGAGGGTGACCGCGCCATGGGCACGATTCTGGGCGCGGCCGCTGGCGGCCTCGTCGGCAAGAGCATCGATTCGGGCACCAAGTGCCGCTGAACCAGCACCACTCGAACGGGCCATCCTTGGCCTGACAGGATCAGGGGTCGCGACATGTCTTCGCGGCCCCTGATCCGCTTTCGGCGCGCAAATCCCGGAACGCAAGCGCAGGAAGGACCGGGCGCGCCCGACTCCGTTCCCATCGCGCCGGTTGATTTTTGCTGGACCTCTACAGGACGTTTCGGCATGGAAGCGGCAGAGCCGGCTTAGCTCAGATGGTAGAGCACCTGATTTGTAATCAGGGGGCCACGGGTTCGATCCCTGTAGCCGGCACCAATTTTCCTGTTGCCCATAGGGTATCAGGCTGCCACCTTGCCCACCCATGCGCGGCAGCCCTATGCGCGGCGGCAGAGGCCCGATTCGGAGGGCCGGCGGCGCGTCGGTGCCGGGTTTTCCCCCCGCCCCGCCGCCGGGCGACCGACACTCGGCGCCTGCAACGCCTTATTCCTCCGGGCCTTATTCCTCCGGCATCCGGTCGAAGGACAGTTCGTCCGCCGGGCCCAGTTTCTGATCACCCGCGAACAAATGGTCCAGCCGGTCGCGAATATCCTGCCGATAATCTCTGGAAGCGACCGTCCTTGGCGCGCAGACCACGATTTCCTCGGCTATCGCGCTCTTGATCCGTTCGACGGCCGCATCTTCGAGAACGCCCGCCCGGCGCAGTTCCACGCATAGTTGCAGCAGGCCCACGGCGGTCGCCTGAGCGCGCAGGCCCACATTCGTCAGGTCATAATGCAGTTTCTTATGGTCGCCTTGAGCAATCGTCATGTTCGGTTTCCTCTCCAACTCCTGATTCCATAACGCATAGCGCCCCGCAAAGGGGCAAAATAATCGCCGGAAGATGCTTTGGGGGCACCTCCCGGCGTGAAAAATGGAAAATACTCTGATCGAACGACGCGCGCCCCGTCAGACATCCTTCTCCTTATCGCGGATATCGGCTTCCCGCTGCAACAGCGCGCTCTTGCGGTCCAGACCATAGGCATAGCCGCCAAGACTGCCATCCGCGCGCACCACCCGATGACAGGGGATCAGCACCGCCAGCCGATTGTCGCCGCATGCCGTGCCCGCCGCGCGAACCGCATTGGGGCGTCCCGCCGCCGCCGCCAGTTCCGCATAGCTGCGCGTCTCGCCTGCCGGGACTTCCCGCAAGGCCTGCCAGATCGCCTGTTGAAAGGCCGTGCCGCGCACATCCATCGGCAACGTGGCGGAGGAACCCTGCCCCGGATTTTCGACCAGATCGACGACCGCGCGCGCCAGCCCGTCAAAATCCGCATCGCCCGCCACGATGTCCGCCCGTGGATAATGGCGGCGCAGATCCTCTTCCCCCTCATCGAAGCTGATGCGGGCCAGCCCCTTGTCGGTCGCCGCGACCAACAGCGGGCCGAGCGAGGTCGCGACGATCGCGAAGCGCAGCCTTTCGCCCTCTCCGCCCCGTCGCCGCGCGCCCGGCGTCATGCCCAATTGTCGCTTCGCCTGCGCATAGGCGCTCGCGGCCCCGCCAAACCCTGCTTCATATATCGCCTGCGTCACGCTTCCATCCTCCTCCTTCAGCGCATGGTCGAGGCGCTGCATCCTGATCTGGCGGGCATAAGCCGCGGGGCTGACCCCGACCGACCGCTTGAAAATCCGCTGGAAATGATGGGGCGCATAACCCACCTGCCCCGCCAGATCGGCCAGCGAGGGCGGGTTTTCCAGTTCTTCTATCAAGGCGAGCGCGCGTTCTATGGCGAGGGCGTCGCGCGCGACCTCATCGGGTCTGCACCGCAGGCAGGGACGGAAACCCGCCTTCCGCGCCGCCTCGCCATCGCGCAGAACCACGATGTTCTGCCGGGCAGGACGCCGCGCCGGACAGCCGGGCCTGCAATAGATGCCGGTCGTGCGCACCGCGATGACGCCGCCGCCCGCATAGGCGCGATCCCGCCGCGCAAAGGCCTGCCAGACCGCTTCGGCCGCTGGCCCATCCAGATAATCCATATCCTGCATCGCCCCGGTGTAACGCCATGGGGAAGCGCTGGCTTCCGGTTTCTTGCGTTCAAACCGGCCCCTATCGCATCTATATGGTGCGATATGCTGCCTGCGATGCTGTTTCGGCTTTTCCTTGGCGCGTCCAGCCAATAGATATCCCGCCATGACCCTGCATCATCCCCTCCGCGCCCTTCTGGCCTCGCTGATTCTGCTGCTCGCCCCCCTTGCGGGCGGCACGGCTCCGGCCCATGCCGAGCAACTCGACGTGGCGGCCACGGTGCGCGGGGTGGTGCGAGTCGTCATCATCGCCACCAACGGGCAGGATTCCTATTTCGTCGGCCATGGCAGCGGCTTTGCGGTCGCGCCGGACAAGGTGCTGACCAACGCGCATGTGGTGGAACTGCTGCGGACCGAGCCGAACCTCGTCGTCGGCATCATCCCTTCTCAGGGCAAGCGCAGCTATGGCGGCAAGGTGGTAGCCTATTCGCCCGGCAATGATCTGGCGCTCATCCAGTTGAATGAGGGCCGCCTGCCGGTTTCGACCTTCTTTGCCGGGGCCGTCACCGATGGCCAGCATGTGACGGCGATCGGCTATCCCGGCGCGGTGGACCGGGCGCAGGGCCTCGATCTGGATGAGATGATCCAGCCGCTTTCGCCGGTCAAGACCAGCGGCACCGTATCCATGGGCCGGGCTTCGCATGGCTTTGACACGCTGCTCCACACCGCGCCGATGGCGCAGGGCAATAGCGGCGGGCCGCTGGTGGATGATTGCGGGCGGGTGCTGGGCGTCAACAGCTTCGGCTCTCAGGCCGAAAGCAATGCCGATGCCGAATTCGGCTTTGCCATATCCAATCGCGAGGTCGCCTCCTTCCTGCGGCAGGCGGGCGTTTCCTTCCAGCGCACATCCGCCCCGTGCCGCAGCATAGCGGAGCTTGACGCCGCAGAAGCGCGCCGCGCCGCCGCCGATCAGGCCCGCACCGCCGAAAATGAGCGCGCACAGGCAGAAGCCCGCGCCAAGGCGATGGAACAGGCCCGTCAGGCGGCCGAGCAGGATATTTACTCGGCCCGCGAAAACGCCGTCGCCATTTCCGGCCTGCTGCTGGTGCTGGGCGGCCTGGCGCTGGGCGCGACGATGATGTTCCACGCGCAGGGCCGGGAGAAGGAACGGCTCTGGGCCGGGATCGGCGGCGGCGTGCTGCTGATCGGCGCGGCATTGGTGTTCTTCCTGCGCCCGTCCTTTTCCGGCATCGAAGAGCGGGTGGAGCAATCCACCATCGGCAACGCTTCGGCGCCGATCGAAAACGCCGCCTCGCTTCAGGCCGTGGGCGACAATATCTGCCATATCGATGAAGCGCGCAGCCGCATCACCGTGTCGGACGGCGAAGAGGTGGCGCTGCACTGGGCGGAAAATGGCTGCATCAACGGCGACACCCAATATGGCCATGACGGCGCGACATGGAGCCGCATCTTCGTGCCCGCCAATGAGGACGTGATCTCGATCAACAGCTTCGATCCCGCGACCGGCGCCTATAAGGTGGATCGCTATCTGGCCGATGACGACATATTGACCAAGGCGCGGGACATGCGGAAACATTTCACCAGCAGCGGTTGCACCACCGACGCGGAGACATTGCAAAAGCTGCAACAGATGCAGGCGGATATCCGCACCGTGTTGCCGCCCCAGCCCAATGAACGGCTCGTCTATAACTGCGCCAGAGCGACCGCCGGACGCAAGGCGGCGCCCTGATCGATCGACGCGCGGCGGGTCAGGCCGCGTCCATGACGGCGGAGGTCATCACCCGATATTCCCGGTCCAGCGACCCGGTCTGATCCGCGATCCGATCCGCGATCAGTTCCAGTTCCATCGCCGTGTTGACGACCGATCGCGCCCGTTCGGCCAGATCCGCCATCTGGGTGACGGCGTCCTGCGTGCGCTGCTGCACCTGTTCCAGGGCGATGCCGATGGTGCGGTTGGATGAATTCTGGGTCTGGACGGCATCGGCGATATCATCGGCATTGCTGTCCACGCCCGCCGCCAGCTTCGCCGTTTCCGACGCGCTCGTCAGCACGATGTCGCTGCTTTCCACGATGCGCGAAAGCTGCGAATCGATCATCGCGGCGGCGGCCTGCGTTTCGGCGGCGAGCGTCTTCACCTCCTGCGCCACCACCACGAAGCCCTTGCCGGAATCGCCCGCCCGGCTCGCCTCTATCGTGGCGTTGAGCGCGAGCATGTTCGTCTGCCGCGCCACGTTGGAAATCATCGCCAGCGCGCCGAATATCTCCGACACGCGGGTGCCCAGTTGATTCGCCTGCTCGCGATTCTGCTGGCTGCGGCGGTGCATGTCCGCCGCCTGCGAGCGGGTGGAACTGATCACCAGTTCCACCGCCGCTGCCGTTTCGTTGAAGGTGGCGCGCCCTTCCTCGATCCGGCCCATGGCATCGGCGATGGACCCGACGCTCTGCACCGCCATGTCCACGATATCATCGGCTTCATGAGAGGCATGGGCCATGCGCTGCGCGATGGCGCGCATCGACTGGGACGTGGCCGCCAGCGTTTCGACCAGATCGCCGATCTCGGCCCCGAAGCGCTGGAAAATCACCTCCAGCGCGCGCCCCTTTTCCTGCGCCACCCGCGCCGCCTGCTCCTGCTGGGCGGCAAGGGCGGTTTCCGCCGCGGCCTTTTCCTCCATCAGCCGCGCGGCCTCGATCGATCGTTCCGCCGACAGGAACACCGCCCGCGCGATATTGCCGATCTCGTCCCGCCGGTCGCGATGGGAAATGGCGAGCGGCGAGCCATCGTCCGCCGCCGCGATTTCCCGCGCTATATCGGTCAGCGGATGGATCACCTCACGCGTGGCGTAGCGCATGATCCGGTGCCCCGCCAGGATGCTGAGCAGCAGGAACAGGATCGTCACGACCTGTATCACCATGGCGATGCGGTGAAAGGCCGCCCGTTCGCTTTCCGCCCGGTCGCGCAGCCCGCCGATATAATCGCGGGCCAGCGTCAGCATCGGGTCGACATCGGAATAAAGCGGGCCGGACAGATAGAAATCGAGCTGGTTGATATCCTTCCGCGCGATCATGTCCACCAGCCGGGCGATGCCATGGTCGGCCCGCGCGCTTTCCTGCCGCAACGCCTGCCAGCGCACCCCGCCGGATATTTCCGGGGCGACGCCTTCCAGAGTCTTCCACTTCTTGCCGATACCCGCCTGAACGGAACGCAGCGCCGTCACGCCGCCCTCCGCCGCCAGATTGCCCGTTCGCACCTTGTTGGCAAGGCCGAGCGCGCGATCATAAGTGGCCATCACCTGCTCCAGTTCGCTGACGGGCGTAAGGCGCTGATCCACCACGCGCGACAGGCCGACCTGATGAAAGGCGCTGAAACACACGATCAGCAGCGACAGCAGCACCAGCGCGCCACCGGTGAAAAGGACGATCCGCCTGCCCCGTTCCGCAAGGGAAAGGGAATTGGGGGTGAAGAGAGACAAAATAATGCGCGCCACTTTTGATCCGCCGTTAACCGTTTTTCCCGGCGAAGGGCGCCGGAATTTCTCAAGGCCCGGCTTATTCCCCCCTGAATTGAAAAAATGCTTAACAGATCATCCATCTACCAGATTTTTTTCTTTTAATTCATTACCTTAACTGTCACAAAACTGAAACATTCACACCCTTCCCCTTCCCTCGGGTAGCCATAAAGCGCGGTCGGCGGGGACCGGCCATGCCCGACCGGAAAGACCGCCTGCGACATTATTATGCACTCCACCCCCAACATAGTGTCCCCACCATCTTGCATCCCCGCGCACCCCCTGCTAACCGGCGCCCACGGTTTCGGGGGGCTACCGGTCGCCCCGGCCTTGACGATGACTGGCACAGCGAACTGGAGGACATAGGACGCGTGGAGAATTCCGGCGGCATTCAGGCTAGCCTCAGCGGACGTTATGCGCTCGCGCTGTTCGAGCTGGCCCGCGACAACAGCCAACTCGATTCGGTGGCGCAGAGCCTCGCGACGATCAAGGGGGCGCTCAGCGAATCGGAAGATTTCCGTAATCTGACGACCAGCCCCGTCATCGGGCGCGGCGTTGCGAGCAAGGCCGTGGCCGCCCTCACCGCGCCGCTGGGTCTTGATCCGCTGACGTCGAATTTCCTCGGCGTGCTGGCGCAGGCCCGCCGCCTTTCCCAGCTTCCCGCCGCGATCCGCGCGTTTGAAACGCTGCTGTCCCGGCACAAGGGCGAAACGCGGGCGGAGGTCACATCCGCCCACGCGCTGACCAAAACGCAGGTCACGGCCCTGACAAAAAGCCTCAAAACCCGCGTCGGCCGCGATGTCGCTGTCGATGTCAAGGTCGATCCCTCGATCCTCGGCGGGCTGATCGTCAGGATCGGCAGCCAGATGATCGATTCGTCCATCCGCACCCGTCTGAATACGCTCGCCCAGGCTATGAAGGGCTAAAAGCCCGCAAGGCTTCGATGAAAGGCAAGAATATGGATATCAACGCCGCAGAAATCTCGAAGGTCATCAAGGACCAGATCGCCAATTTCGGCGCCGAAGCGCAGGTCAGCGAAGTCGGCTCCGTGCTGACCGTCGGTGACGGCATCGCCCGCATCCACGGCCTCGACAATGTGCAGGCCGGTGAAATGGTCGAATTCGCCAATGGCGTGAAGGGCATGGCCCTCAACCTGGAAGCGGACAATGTCGGCGTCGTGATCTTCGGCTCGGACTCGGAGATCAAGGAAGGCGACACCGTCAAGCGCACCGGCACGATCGTCGACGTGCCTGTCGGCAAGGGCCTGCTGGGCCGCGTTGTGGACGGCCTCGGCAACCCGATCGACGGCAAAGGCCCGATCGAATATACCGAGCGCAAGCGCGTCGAGGTGAAGGCGCCGGGCATCATTCCCCGGAAATCGGTGCATGAGCCGGTGCAGACCGGCCTCAAGGCGATCGACTGCCTCGTGCCCGTCGGCCGTGGCCAGCGCGAACTCATCATCGGCGACCGCCAGACCGGCAAGACCGCGGTGGCGATCGATACCTTCATCAACCAGAAGACCGTCAATGCGGGCGATGACGAAGGCAAGAAGCTGTATTGCATCTATGTCGCCGTCGGCCAGAAGCGTTCGACCATCGCGCAGATCGTGCGTCAGCTCGAAGAAAATGGCGCGATGGAATATTCCATCGTCGTCGCCGCGACCGCTTCGGAACCCGCCCCGCTTCAGTATCTCGCCCCCTATACCGGCGTGACCATGGGCGAATATTTCCGCGACAACGGCATGCATGCCGTCATCGTCTATGATGACCTTTCCAAGCAGGCCGTCGCCTATCGCCAGATGTCGCTGCTGCTGCGCCGTCCGCCGGGCCGCGAAGCCTATCCGGGCGACGTTTTCTATCTGCACAGCCGCCTGCTGGAGCGCGCCGCGAAGATGAACGACGCCAATGGCAACGGCTCGCTGACCGCGCTGCCGATCATCGAAACGCAGGCGGGCGACGTGTCGGCCTATATTCCGACCAACGTGATTTCGATCACCGACGGCCAGATTTTCCTTGAAACCAACCTCTTCTATCAGGGCATCCGCCCGGCCATCAACGTGGGCCTCAGCGTGTCGCGCGTCGGTTCCGCCGCGCAGACCAAGGCGATGAAGAAGGTGTCCGGCTCGATCAAGCTGGAGCTGGCGCAATATCGCGAAATGGCGGCATTCGCACAGTTCGGCTCCGATCTCGACGCCTCGACGCAAAAGCTGCTCAACCGTGGCGCCCGCCTCACCGAATTGCTGAAGCAGCCCCAGTTCAGCCCGCTGCCGTTCGAAGAGCAGACCTGCTCCATCTTCGCCGGCACCAACGGCTATCTGGATGGCATCGCGGTGGCAGACGTGACCCGTTACGAAGAAGCGATGCTGGCCTATCTGCGCGCCGAACATGCGGGCCTGCTGGCGGATATCCGCACCAGCAAGGACTTGTCCGGCGACAGCACGACCGCCCTCAAGGCCGCGCTCGACTCGTTCGGCAAGACGTTCGCGTAAAGGCTCTGACGCATAAGGATTGACGGCTGATGGCCTCACTCAAGGAACTCAAACTTCGGATCGGGTCGGTCAAATCGACCCAGAAGATCACGAAGGCCAAGCAGATGGTCGCGGCCGCCAAGCTCCGCAAGGCGCAGGCGGCGGCGGAAGCTGCGCGCCCTTATGGCGAACGGCTCGAAGCGGTGGTGGCCAGCCTCGCGGGGAAGGTCAATCTCAACGCCTCCTCGCCCATATTGATGGGCGGCACGGGCAAGGATGACGTACACCTGCTGGTCGTCGCCAATTCCGATCGCGGCCTGTGCGGCGCGTTCAACTCCAACATCGTCAAGGCGGCGGTGCTGAAGGCGCATGACCTGATCGCGCAGGGCAAGACGGTGAAATTTTACCTGATCGGCCGCAAGGGCCGCCCGGTGATCGCCCGGACCTTCCCCAACAGGGTGATCGGTTCCTATGACACCACCGCGATGAAGCAGCCCAGCTTTGCAGAAGCGCATGATATCGCGAACGACCTGCTCGACCGCTTCAACGCGGGCGAGTTCGACGTCGCGCATCTCTTCTTCTCGACCTTCAAGTCGGCGCTGGCGCAAATTCCGACCGAACAGCAGATCATCCCCGTTTCGATCCCCACGAGGGCCGCTTCGGTCGATGCCACGGTGGAATATGAG
Source organism: Sphingobium sp. (assembly GCA_050252755.1). Taxonomy (GTDB): domain Bacteria; phylum Pseudomonadota; class Alphaproteobacteria; order Sphingomonadales; family Sphingomonadaceae; genus Sphingobium. The sequence goes on along the minus strand of JBFWKI010000001.1, from coordinate 280,720 downwards.
CCGGATGAGGAATCGATGCTGGCGGAATTGCTGCCGCGCAACGTCTCGATCCAGATATTCAAGGCGCTGCTGGAAAATTCGGCGTCCGAACAGGGTGCGTCGATGACCGCGATGGACAATGCGACGCGCAATGCGGGCGACCTCATCAACCGCCTCACGATCGAATATAACCGCAGCCGTCAGGCCGCGATCACCACCGAACTCGTCGAAATCATTTCGGGCGCGGAAGCCCTCTAAAGAAACGCAGGCAAGGAAGCAGTCATGGCAACCACCAACAATGTAGGCCGCATCAGTCAGGTCATCGGCGCCGTCGTCGACGTGACCTTCCCCGACGCTCTGCCGGCCATTTTGAGCGCGCTGGAAACCAGCAATAACGGCCAGCGCCTCGTGCTGGAAGTCGCGCAGCATCTCGGCGAGAACACCGTCCGCACCATCGCGATGGACTCGACCGAGGGCCTGACGCGCGGTCAGGAAGTCACCGACACCGGCGCGCAGATCAGCGTTCCTGTCGGCCCGGCGACGCTCGGCCGCATCCTCAACGTCGTCGGCGAACCGATTGACGAGCGCGGCCCGGTCGGCACCGATCTCAAGGCCCCGATCCACGCCGAAGCCCCGGCGTTCATCGACCAGTCCACCGAAACCTCGATCCTCGTCACCGGCATCAAGGTCATCGACCTGCTCGCCCCCTATGCGAAGGGCGGCAAGATCGGCCTGTTCGGCGGCGCGGGCGTCGGCAAGACGGTGCTCATCCAGGAACTCATCAACAATATCGCCAAGGGCCATGGCGGCACCTCGGTGTTCGCGGGCGTGGGGGAACGCACCCGTGAGGGCAACGATCTCTATCACGAATTTCTCGACGCGGGCGTCATCGCCAAGGACGCCGACGGCAATGCGATTTCCGAAGGCTCCAAGGTGGCGCTGGTCTATGGCCAGATGAACGAACCGCCGGGCGCCCGCGCGCGCGTCGCCCTCTCCGGCCTGACCATCGCGGAATATTTCCGCGATCAGGAAGGCCAGGACGTGCTGTTCTTCGTCGACAACATCTTCCGCTTCACGCAGGCGGGTTCGGAAGTGTCGGCGCTGCTCGGCCGCATTCCGTCGGCCGTGGGCTATCAGCCGACGCTGGCGACCGACATGGGCGCGTTGCAGGAGCGCATCACCTCCACCAACAAGGGGTCGATCACCTCGGTGCAGGCCATTTACGTGCCGGCGGACGACCTTACCGACCCGGCGCCCGCGACCTCGTTCGCGCACCTTGACGCGACCACGGTGCTTAACCGCGCCATTTCGGAACTCGGCATCTATCCGGCGGTCGATCCGCTCGATTCCACCAGCCGCGTGCTGGAACCGCGCGTCGTCGGTCAGGAACATTATGAGACTGCGCGCCGCGTTCAGGAAACCTTGCAGAAGTATAAGTCGCTTCAGGACATCATCGCCATTCTGGGCATGGACGAACTGAGCGAAGAAGATAAGCTGACCGTCGCGCGCGCGCGCAAGATCCAGCGCTTCCTCAGCCAGCCGTTCCACGTCGCGGAAGTGTTCACCGGCATCTCCGGCAAGTTCGTGCAACTTGAGGACACGGTGAAGAGCTTCAAGGCGGTGGTCGACGGCGAATATGACCATCTGCCCGAAGCGGCCTTCTACATGGTCGGCGGCATCGACGAAGCCATCGAAAAGGGCAAGAAGCTGGCGGCGGAAGCGGCCTGATCTTCCCCAACTGACGATAGCATCCCCTCCCCCCTCGCCGTCCGTCGGCGCGGGGAGGGGAATACAGGAATGACGACATGGCATTGCACTTCGAACTCGTAACCCCGGAAAAGCTCGTCCGCAGCGATGAGGTGTATCAGGTCGTCGTTCCCGGCACCGAAGGCGATTTCGGCGTGCTGGAAGGCCATGCCCCCTTCATGTCCACCATCCGCGACGGCGAGATCCAGATCTACGCCAGCGCAGGCGCCGCGCCGGAAATCCTGCCCATTCAGGGCGGCTTTGCCGAGGTGAGCGAAAAGGGCCTGACAGTATTGGCGGAGAAGGTGGGGTAAGACCGCCCTCTTATGTGCCGATAAGATAATGAGAGCGCCCGGGCATCGATCTTTTCATGCCCGCTATCAGCGCTATCGAAAGACAGCTCAGAGCCAGCGTCCACAACAACAGATCGGCGTATTTCTGTCCTGTTGAAACAACAGCGGCGCTTGCTAAAGGTTTCAGCAGCAGCAAGCCGAACGGGTGCATGAAGAAAACCCCCAAACCACACCCTGAAACAGTCGTAAGAATTGGGAATTATATACCTGTGTGACCCACAATATGCTGCCTTCGACATCATCCAGATGGATGTCACGAGGGGCTTCTCGCTGGGACAACAAGGCCTTTTGTCCGCCCTCGTCGCGGGAAAAGAGGGGATAAATTAGGCTTTTGGCAAAGATTTACCGTTATTCGTCCATTCACATCGGTGTCACACTTTGCAAAAGCGGACAAAATGAACGCATTCGGACGGAAAAACGGACTTGGTGGCTCGCGGCCCGCTTTTGGCGTGGCCAAGCCGATGCATGTCCTCACGCCACAGTCGGGCGGTGCGGCTCCGGCGCAGGGCGAAGCCTATAGGCAGCCTCAAACTGCCGAACCCGCGGCCCTCGATGCCGCATCCGATGCGCCGCTGACGGAAGAAACATCCCCCCGGCAGGCCCGCCACACCGATGCCATGGCGCGCCTTCAGGATCGCATGAACGCCGATCATTCGGCGGATGCCAATCAGGGCTTCGACACCTCGATCCACAAGATCAAGGAACAGGTGTTGCCCCGCCTGCTCGAACGGGTCGATCCCGAAGCCGCCGCGACCCTTACCAAGGAAGAACTGGCCGAGGAATTCCGCCCCATCATCATGGAAGTGCTGGCGGAACTGAAACTGACGCTGAACCGGCGCGAGCAATTCGCGCTGGAAAAGGTGCTGGTCGATGAACTGCTCGGTCTGGGGCCGCTGGAGGAACTGCTCAACGATCCCGATATCACCGACATCATGGTCAACGGCCCGAACCAGACCTATATCGAAAAAAAGGGCAAGTTGCAGGTCGCGCCGATCCAGTTCCGGGATGAGGAGCATCTGTTCCAGATCGCGCAGCGCATCGTCAACAAGGTCGGCCGCCGCGTCGATCAGACGACGCCGCTGGCCGACGCCCGCCTGCCCGACGGCAGCCGCGTCAACGTGATCGTGCCGCCGCTTTCCCTGCGCGGCACCGCCATTTCCATTCGTAAATTCTCGGCCAAGCCGATCACGCTCGACAATCTCGCCCAATGGGGGGCGATGAGCGAGAAAATGTGCACCGCGCTGAAAATCGCGGGCGCCTGCCGGTTCAACGTCGTCATTTCCGGCGGCACGGGTTCGGGCAAGACGACGATGCTCAACGCCCTTTCCAAGATGATCGACCCCGGCGAGCGCGTGCTGACCATCGAAGACGCGGCGGAATTGCGCCTGCAACAGCCGCACTGGCTGCCGCTGGAAACACGCCCGGCGAACCTCGAGGGGCAAGGCGAGATCACCATTGGCGATCTTGTGAAGAACGCCCTGCGTATGCGGCCGGATCGCATCATATTGGGCGAAATTCGCGGCGCGGAATGTTTCGATCTGCTCGCCGCGATGAACACGGGCCATGACGGTTCCATGTGCACGCTTCACTCCAACTCTCCGCGCGAATGCCTCGGCCGTATGGAAAACATGATCCTGATGGGCGACATCAAGATCCCCAAGGAGGCCATTTCCAAGCAGATCGCGGATTCGGTGGACATGATCGTGCAGGTCAAGCGCCTGCGCGATGGTTCTCGCCGCGTCACCAACGTGACCGAGGTGATCGGCATGGAAGGCGATGTCATCGTGACGCAAGAACTGTTCAAGTTCGAATATCTGTCCGAGGATAATGACGGCAAGATCATCGGCGAATATCGCTCCATGGGCCTGCGCCCCTATACGCTGGAAAAGGCGCGGGGTTTCGGTTTCGATCAGGCCATGCTGGAAGCCTGTCTCTAGGACAGATTCGGCATTCGGAAGATGACGGGTCGCGGGCGCACCGGAAGCGCCGAAATACGCCATTGTCAGGCCGTCAAAGCCGGAGTCACAGGCGGCCATAAGCCAAGGCCGATCGGCGCTGGAGCATCACGCGCAAAAGCCGGCACCGATTTTGCGCACCATAGGGATGCAACGACACGCATTTAAAACAGGACGTGGGATTCCGACATCAGGCGCCATGCTCCAAGGCCCCGGAGAAAGGACGCTCCACCGCCATTGCGCTGCGTTGCAATATGGCTAAAGCAGGGCCATGGCTTCTGCTCATCAGACTGCGGCCACGTCGGCAAGCCGCCCGCTTTACGCCCTGATCCTCCGCCTTCTCGCCGCGCTGGCGATTTCGGTCAATTTCGCCTGCGTCAAATGGGCGAGCGACCGGGGCGCTCATCTCGTCGAAATCCTGTTTTACCGGCAGTTGCTCTCACTGCCGCTGGCCATCCTTGCGCTGATGTTCGGCTCCGGCCTCGCGGGCCTGCGCACCCAAAAACTGGGGATGCACGCCAGCCGCACGCTGGTCGGCATGACGGGCATGTTGTGCAATTTCATGGCGGTCATCCTGCTGCCGCTGGCCGAAGTGACGACCATCGGTTTTACCGTGCCGATCTTCGCGACGGTCCTTTCCGTCTTCCTGCTGGGCGAGCGGCCCGGCCTGCATCGCTGGGCGGCGGTGCTCGCCGGTTTCATCGGCGTGGTCATCATCATCAACCCCGGCGCATCGCATGGGGATATGTCCACGCTGGGGGTCGGCATCGCGATAACCGGCGCGCTCGTCACCTCCTGCGTCTCGCTGCTGCTGCGGCAGATCGGACGGACGGAGGCGCCCACCACCACCGTCTTTTATTTTGCCGCGCTGTCCCTGCCGCCCCTCGCCATCGCCATGGTCTTTTTCGGGCAGGCCCATGATGCCGGCACATGGGCGATCCTGATGCTGATGGGCGTGGCGGGCGGCCTCGCGCAATTGCTGATGACGTCTTCCCTGCGCTGGGGGCCGGTGTCGCTGGTGCTGCCGATGGATTATTCGACGCTGCTCTGGTCGACGCTGTTCGGCTGGCTGTTGTGGAGCAGTTGGCCCGGCTCCTCCACATGGGCGGGCGCGGTCATCATCGCGGCGAGCAGCGTCTACATCGCCTGGCGGGAGCGGGTCCGCCATGTCTCCACCGTGAAAACCGGCATATCCGCTAACTGACCCGATAGATGAGCGTCAGATTATTGGCGGGCATGGGATGCAGCGCCGTGCGCGCCAGCCCCTCCTGCGCCGCCGCGTGGTCCAGCGCCTCGACCGCCCGCAGGCCATAGCGGGCATCGCGCCCCCGCAACTGTGCATCGAAAGCGAGGTTGCCGGGCGCCGTCTCCAAATCATCGCGCAAAAAAGGGCCGTAGAGGATCAGCGGCGCGCCCTGCCCCAATATCCGCCGCGCCCCGGCGAGCAGACCCAAGGTCGCCTCCCATGGGCTGATATGCGTCATGTTGATGCACAGCAGCGCCCCGGCCCGTTCCACCGGCCACAGCGGGGCCGCCGCGTCAAGGGAAAGCGGCTCGCGCAGATTGGCGGGCGCGCCTTCCGCAGCCCATGCCGCGATGGAGGCTATCGCCAGCGGATCGGGATCGGACGGTTGCCAGTCCAGCCCCGGAAAGCGCCGCGCGAAATAGAGCGCATGTTCGCCTGACCCGCTCGCCACCTCAACCACCAGCCCGGCGGCGGGCAGTTCCCGCGCCAGCACATCGGCAATGGCGTCGCGATTGCGCAGCGCGGCGGGCGCATGCAACCGCGCGTCCGCTGCGGTCGATCCCGCATCCTTCGCGAACCATGGACGGCTTTCGGTCATCACCCTGCCCTTTCCGGCCCGTCCGCCCGCACCGCTCATTCAGCGGCGGCGGCGGACTGTTCCGGCTCTTCCCACAGCAATACCGGCTTGCGCGCCGCCAGCGTCTCATCAAGGCGACGGCGCGGCGCGTGCCACGGCGCGCCCTTCAACAGCGCATCGCCCTGCTTCGCCCGCTCCGCAACGCTGCGCAGCGCAAGGATGAACTGATCCAGCGCCGCCTTGCTTTCCGTCTCGGTCGGCTCGATCAGCATCGCGCCATGCACGACCAGCGGGAAATAGACGGTCATCGGGTGATAGCCCTCGTCGATCAGCCCCTTGGCGATATCGAGGGTGGAGAAGCCCTCGGCCATCCCCTTGTCGCTGAACAGCGCCTCATGCATGCACGGCCCGCTGGCGCCAAAGGGGGCATCCAGCACATCATCGAGGCTGCGCAGCACATAATTGGCGTTGAGCACCGCATCTTCGGCCACCTGCCGCAGGCCATCGGCGCCATGGCTCAATATATAGGCCAGCGCGCGGGTGAACATGCCCATCTGGCCGTGAAAGGCGACCATGCGGCCGAAGCTGTCGCCATGATGCTCGCCCGCCGTTTCTTCCTCGATCAGGGCGAAGCTGCCATCGGCCTGTTTCTCGACGAAGGGCAGCGGCGCGAACGGGGCCAGCGCTGCCGACAGCACCACCGGGCCGCTGCCCGGCCCGCCGCCGCCATGGGGCGTAGAGAAGGTCTTGTGCAGGTTGATGTGCATCGCATCGACGCCAAGGTCGCCGGGGCGCACCCGCCCGACGATCGCGTTGAAATTCGCGCCGTCGCAATAGACGAAGGCCCCGGCGGCGTGCACCGCGTCGGCAATCGTCTTGAGGTCGCGCTCGAACAGGCCGCAAGTATTGGGGTTGGTGATCATCACCGCCGCCACGTCCGGCCCCAGCCGGGCCTTGAGCGCGGCGACATCCACGCGGCCATCGCCGGTCGCTGGGATATTCTCCACGCCATAGCCGCAAAAGGCCGCCGTCGCCGGGTTGGTGCCATGCGCGCTTTCCGGCACGAGGACGACCGATCGCGCATCGCCGCGCGCCTCCAGCGCGGCGCGGATCGCGAGCAGGCCGCATAGTTCGCCATGCGCGCCCGCCTTGGGGCTCATCGCCACCGCCGCCATGCCGGTCAGCGCCGTGAGCCATTCGCCCAGTTCATGAATCACCGCCAGCGCGCCTTGCACCGTGGCGATCGGCGCCAGCGGATGAAGATCGGCAAAACCCGGCATCCGCGCCACCTTCTCATTGAGGCGCGGATTATGCTTCATCGTGCAGGAACCGAGCGGAAACAGGCCGAGGTCGATCGCATAATTCTGGCGGGACAGGCGCGTATAATGGCGCACCGTTTCCTGTTCCGACAGGCCGGGCAAGCCGATGGGGGCCGCCCGCTCCAACCCGCCCAAGCGGCTGGCGACCGGCGGCGCATCGGCCAGATCGACCCCGGTGCGATCCGTCGAGCCGATTTCAAAGATCAGCGGCTCTTCCAGCATCAGCCCGCGATTGCCCGTGACGGTGGGCGGCAAGACTGCTCCCACTGCGCCGGTCGTTTCTCCCGCGCTCATTTCGGGGCGCCATCCGCTCTGATTGATGGTCATGCGAGTATCTCCCCCAAGGCTGCGGCAAGGGCGTCGATATCCTCATCCGTCACCATTTCCGTCACCGCGACGACAAGACCGCCCGCCAGCGGCCCCTCATCGGGATAGAGCCGCCCCAGCGACACGCCCGCAAGGATGCCGCGATCGGCAAGGGTGCGCACCACCTGCCGGGCATCGCTGTCGAAAACCAGCGTGAACTCATTGAAGAAGCTGTCATTCATCAGCCGAACACCGGGAATGGCGGACAGTTTTTCCGCCGCCTGCACCGCCCGGCGATGGTTCAGCACCGCCAGATCCCGCAGCCCCTTTTCACCGAGCAATGTCAGGTGGATACTGAACGCCAGCGCGCAAAGCCCTGAATTGGTGCATATATTCGACGTCGCCTTTTCCCGCCGGATATGCTGTTCCCGCGTCGAAAGCGTCAGCACGAAGCCGCGCTTGCCCTCCGCATCGACCGTCTGGCCGCACAGGCGCCCCGGCATCTGGCGGACATATTTCTGCCGCGTCGCGAACAGGCCGAGATAGGGGCCGCCAAATTGCAGGCCGACGCCGATCGACTGGCCCTCGCCCACCACGATATCCGCGCCCATTTCCCCCGGCGACCGGATCGCGCCGAGCGCCACCGGCTCCGTCACCACCACGATCAGCAGCGCGCCGACCTCATGCGCTTTCCCGGCCAGCGTGGACAGATCATCGATCCGCCCCAATATGTCGGGATATTGGACGACCACGCAGCTTATATCCTTGTCGAGCGCGGCCAGCAGCGCCTCGCCATCGCCCGCCGCATCGAGGCCGGGCGCGCGATAGTCCAGTTCATCGCCGGTGAATTTCGCCATGGTGCGGGCGACGCTGACATAATGGGGGTGCAGGCCGGACGACAGCAGCACCCTGTTGCGCTTCGTGATCCGTCCCGCCATGCCGACCGCTTCCCAGCAGGCGGTTGAGCCGTCATACATGCTGGCATTGGCCACATCGCAGCCGAACAGCCGCGCCACCTGCGTCTGAAATTCGAATAGCACCTGAAGGGTGCCCTGCGCGATTTCCGGCTGATAGGGCGTATAGGCGGTCAGAAACTCGCCGCGCTGGATCAGGTGATCGACGCTCGCCGGGACATGATGGCGATAGGCCCCCGCGCCCAGAAAGAAAGGACCATCGCCCGCCGCCATGTTCCTGCGCGCCAGCGCCGCCATATGGCGTTCCACCGCCATTTCGCTGGCATGGGGGGGCAGGCCCGCGATTGCGCCGTCCAAGCGCACTTCGGCGGGAACGTCCGCGAACAGCTCGTCGATCGTGGCGACGCCGATCCGGTCGAGCATCGCTTTCCGGTCGGTGTCCGTCAGGGGAAGATAGCGCATGGGGTGTTCCTCATTCTGCCCCCCGGCCCCGCCTGTTCAGGGCCGGGACAAGGGGAAAGAAGCAATCGGCAAAGGGATCAAAGCTTGGCGATGAACGCCGCATAGGCGGCCTGATCCATCAGGCCCTTCACTTCCGCCGCGTCGGCAAGGCGCAGCTTGAAGAACCAGCCTTCGCCTTCCGCATCGCTGTTGACGAGCGCGGGTTCGCCCTCCAGTTCGGCATTGGCCTCGATCACCTCGCCCGATATCGGCGCGTAGACATCCGACGCGGCCTTGACGGATTCGACGACGGCGGCGTCATCGCCCTTGTCGAACGTCTTGCCTTCCTCCGGCAGTTCCACGAACACGATGTCCCCCAATTGCTGCTGCGCGAAATCGGTGATGCCGACGGTGGCGATATCGCCGTCCACATCGATCCATTCATGTTCCTCGGTAAAATAACGACTCATCGAACGTCTCCCCTGTTCCTCAGTTCTTCTGACGATGATAGCGGTGCGGCACGAACGGCATCGGGGCGACCTGCGCCGCGATCCGCTTGCCGCGCACCTCGATTTCCAGCGCGGTGCCGATCTTGCCCTGCCCGGCATCGACCCACGCCATCGCGATCGGCGCCTTGATGCTGGGGGCAAAGCCGCCCGAAGTCACCGTGCCGACACGCTGCTTCCCGGCAAAGACCGGCGCGCCTTCGCGGACGGGCTGGCGCCCTTCAATGGCCAGCCCCACGCGGCGGACCGGCGCGCCCTGCGCCAATTCCCTCGCGACGCGCTCATGACCGATATAGCCGCCCTCTTCCCGGCGGCGTTTCACGATCGCAAAGCCCAGCCCCGCGCCGACCACGCCGATTTCCGCAGTCACATCATGGCCGTATAGCGGCAGGCCCGCCTCCAGCCGCAGCGAATCGCGCGCGCCAAGGCCCACGGGCTTCACCTCCTCCATCGCGCACAGGGCGTCGGCGAAATCGGCGGCCGCCTCGGCGGGCAGGCTGATCTCGAACCCGTCTTCCCCCGTATAGCCCGACCGGCTGATCCACAGCGCATGACCCTGCCACGCAAAGGCCGCCGCCTGCATGAAGAACAGCCGGTCCACGCCCGGCACGATCCGCGACAGCGCCGCCACCGCCTCCGGCCCCTGAAGCGCCAGCAACGCCTGTTCATCATTGAGGTTGATCGTGACGGCATCGGGCAACTGGTCCAGCATCCACGCGACATCGTCATATTTGGTCGCCCCGTTGACGACCATGTAGATATCTTCCGCCCGCCGCGCGACCATCAGGTCATCCAGGATGCCGCCTTCCTCATCCAGCAGCAGCGAATAGCGCTGATGCCCGACAGGCAGGGATGCGATGCTGGCCGGGATCATCGCCTCCAGCGCGGCATCGACGCCCTCGCCGGTAAAGCTGATCTGGCCCATATGGCTGACATCGAACAGGCCCGCATGCTCACGGGTCCACAGATGTTCGGCCATGATGCCTTCATATTGGATCGGCATGTCATAGCCGGCGAAACCGACCATGCGGGCGCCCCGCGCGCGGTGCCAGCCATCCAGCGGCAACATCTGCAACGGCAGGTCTTCCAGGCCGTCTTCGGCTGCGGGATCGGTGTGCAGGGTATCGCCCATCTTAGAAAACTCCGTACAGTTGGACAGGATGCGAGGACACGGAATCGCGCCCCGCTTTCCTGACCCCCTCTGTCACGGAACCTGAGAGCTTTGACCACCCTTTCCTTGCGTCAAGGATGGCTTACCCCTTCGGTGGGACGGAAATCCGTCCGCTTTCCAGAGTGTCTGCATCAAAATACGGTCCTGTGACCTGAGAGATTCCGGGGCGGTTGCTCCTTCGGCGGCTGAAACCGGCAAGGCCGGCCCCAACGCTCTCCCGTATTCTGACCATGCCGAATCCTCGCCATGGAGACAAGCGCAGCCTTCGCTCAAAGCATCTGGGCTGTCAACGTTTCATGGCGAGGAGAGAACGCCATATATTTCCGCATGGCGCCGCTCGGCAAAGCGGTCCGTCATGCCCGCGATATAATCGCCGATATGGCGGCGGCGATCCGCATGATCGAGCGGCGCGACGTCGCGCCAGCCCTCGCCCATCAGTTCGGGCCGGTCCCGATAGGCGGCGAACAGGTCCGTGACGATCTTCTTCGCGCGGTCCGCCTCCGCCAGTTGCGTGGCGGAAAGGTAAAGATTGGCATACATGAACCGTTTGAGGGCTCTTTCCTGCCGCGCCATATCCTCGGAAAAATCGACGAGGCGGCGACCGGCCGCGCGCACATCCCCGGCACTCTCCACCCCCGATTGCGCGATGCGGGCGGCGCTGGCGGCGATCAAATCATTGACCATCACCCCAATCTGGTCACGGATCAGTTCGCGCAGCAGGCGGCTTTCCTCTATGTCGGGATAGCGGGCGCGCACCCGGTCCCACCCTGCCTGCACGAACGGCACCTCGCAAATCTGCTCGCGTGTCAACATCCCCGCGCGCAAGCCGTCATCGATATCATGATTGTCATAGGCGATGTCATCGGCGATCGCCGCGACCTGCGCCTCCAGCGAGGACCAACTGCCCAGATCGAGCGGGAACAGGCTGTCGAGTTCACGCATCGCCCAATTGGGGGTGCGTACCGGGCCGTTATGCTTGGCCAGCCCCTCCAGCATTTCCCAACTGAGGTTCAGCCCGCAAAAGCGCGGATAGGGGCTTTCAAGCTGCATCAATATGCGCAGGCAATGGGCGTTATGATCAAAGCCGCCGACATCGTGCAGCGCCTCTTTCAGCGCCTCTTCCCCGGCATGGCCGAAGGGCGGATGGCCGATATCATGGGCAAGGCAAAGCGCCTCGGTCAGGTCTTCATTCAGGCCCAGCACCCGCGCGATGGTGCGCCCGATCTGCGCCACCTCGAGGCTGTGCGTCAGGCGGACGCGATAATGATCGCCATCGGGCGCGACGAACACCTGCGTCTTGTGCCGCAACCGCCGAAAGGCGATGCTGTGGATGATCCTGTCCCGGTCCCGCTGAAAAGCGTCACGCGGCCCGCGCGTTTCGCCGCCCGGTTCGGGGTGGAGCCGCCCCCGGCTTTCTTCGGGACGGCAGGCATAGGGCGCGGCTGTTCTGGTCATGGCCAAGGGCGATGCCCCTCAGCCACCGAGCCTGTCAACCTCTTCGCCCGCTTCACTGCGCCAGACAAAGGCGTCGCTGCCGCCTTTCTTCATCTCCGCCTCGACCGCCTTGGCCTTGGTCAGATTGGGGAACGGCCCGACGACCAGGCGATTGGTGCGCCCCATGACCGCCGACCAGCCATCATATTTGCCGAGCGCGTCATGATCCTTCTTCATCTGCCGCAGGGTGAAGGCCAGCGCGCCCTTGTCCCGCCCGACGCCGATCTGCACCCAATAGCGGGCCGGATTGTCGGCCAGCCGCTTCTTTTCGGCGTCGGCCTTCGCCTTGGCTTCCGCCTCGGCCTTGCGGCGCGCCGCTTCCTTCGCTTCGGCTGCCTTGCGGGCCTTGGCGTCGGCGGCCTCCTGCTTTCGCTTTTCCGCCTGCGCCGCCGCTATTTCCGCGAGATCGACCGGCGCCACATCATGCTGGCGCTCCGCCTCCGGTATGCGGATCGCGGCCATGATATCGGCAAGCGACCGCGTCGATTCGGCGGGAGCCGGGGAAGGTGCCGATGCAGGAGAGGCCGCCGGGGCAGGTGATGCCGCCAGCGTCGGAGCCGTCGTGTCAGTGGTGGGCGCGGGCGGTCCCTGAACGGCTGGCGCATCGGCGGGCCTGCCTGCCGCCCCTGCCGGTTCCGCCAGAGCACGCGGCGCGGCGGCGACCGTGGTTGCGGGGCGCAAATCCACCCTTGGCGCCGGGGACGGTGCCGGGGCTGGCGACGGAGCGGGCGCGGGCGTCGGCGTTGGCGCGGACGTGGGAGCGGGCGTCGGAACGGGTTGGGCCTCCGCCGTCCGATCCGGCGCGCCGGGTTGAGCCGCAGAGCGGGCGGGATTCGAGGCCGGAACAGGATTTCGCGCCGGGGCAGGATTTTGGGCCGGGGTTGCCGATGCGGACGGCGTGGTCCGCTGGGCAGGCTGGGTAGCCTGCCGGGCGGGAGCCGGAGCCGCCCGTGCAGGCGCAACAGCCGCCGCTGGTGCCGAAGCCCGGACCGGCGCGGATGGCGCTGACGATGGCGCGGCCCGCGCAGACGCCGATGCGCTCGCCGATGCCTGCGCTGATGCCTGTGCCTGTGCCGGAGCCGTCGCGGCGGCTGCCGGGCGCGCCGGGGTCGCGCTCGCCATCTGCGTCGGGGAGGGCTTGGCCTCCCTCGCGCCGCGTCGCGCCTTTTGCGCGGAGGCCGCACGCTCGCGGCTGCTTCTCCTGTCCTTCCGCGCCGCCGGTTTCGTCGTCGCGGCCACCTGAGGCGCGGGAACCGCCGTAGAGGCGACGCGGACATTCACCAACCCCGCCGGGAACTGCCCCATATGCACCGCCGCCGCGCGCTGCCCCGGCGTCAGCATCGCCATGCGCTCAATATAGGGCTTGATCGCGTCCGCCAGCGCGGGCGGCATTGTTTTCGATGTAATATCAAGCGCATCCGCCGTGCGGCCATTCATCGCCAGAATGAAGGCGCGATCCCGCCATGCCGCCCGGTCATTATTATAGAGCAGAGGTTGCAGCGTCTTTTCCGCCAGATCGACCTGCCCCGAAATGCCGAGCGACACCGCATAGCGGCGGATGCCAAGCTGATTTTGCGGGTCGCGCCGCAACGCTTCCTGATAATCCCGCTGCGCGCCCGCCTGATTGCCGGTCAGGTCGCGCGCCAGCGCGCGATCCAGCAGAAGCGGAAGGTCGGTATAGTTGAGCGTGGCGGCCTGCTCCATCAGGCGCAGCCCGTCTCCCGTCTGCCCCATGGCGAGCATGGACCGGCCCAGACCGGCCTTCACCCGCCCATTATTGGGGGCAACATCATCGGCCCGCCCGAAAAAGCCGATCGCCGACCGGGGATCATCGAGTTGCAACGCCGCTTCACCGGCTTCGTTCAAGGCAGTGATATCACGCGGGTTGCTCGCCAGCCGCGACATGGCGGATCGCAACATGCCTCCCGCATCACTGCCTTTGGGGTTCGTCTGCGAGGAAGGCGGGGCGGTCTGCGCCAAAGCGGGAGCGGGGAGCGGAACCACCAGCGCACAACCGGCAAACAGGCCGATCCGGCCGAGAAGCGAACGAAAAGCGACAGTCATGATGGGGCTATCCAAGGGCCTTTACTGATTGCGGTTCATCAGGATCATGATCGTTTCTTTCTCTGCCCTGATCCGTCCGCGCCGCGCCCACCATCGGGGCAAGGCACGAATACCCCCTTCCTGCTGCAAGGCAGGCGGCCCTGTCTTATTCCGCCTGCCCGCGATTTTTGTCCGGCGACCTTTCTGCCCGGCAATCTTTCCCGCCGCGTCCCAAAGCCCCGGCCTGCAATATGCCTGCCCGGATTTTCCGGCCATCATCCACAACCACGGCAGATAAATCCCGCCGTCCCGCATTCCCGGAACGGCGGTGAAAGCCTGCCTTACTGGTTGCCCTGACGGTTGAGAAATTGCGGGAAGTTGGTCACGGGCGCGCTTTCTTCCTCTTCCTCATTCTCATTGGTGCGGCCGAAACCACGCGACAGGCCGGACATGCGCTCAAACAGCGTGCCGCCGGAATTGCGGGGAGCAGGCTCCGCCGCAGGCTTGGCGGGGGCCGCTGCGGCAGGCTTCGACGCCAGCGGGGAACGGGCGGCGGGAGCATCCCCGCCGAGCAACAGTTCATCCACGCCGCTAATGTCATCGAACCGCGCAGCCGGACGCAGCGGATCAGAATCCGACGAGCCAGACTCATCAGGGGCGGAATTGGTCCGGGCCGCCGGAACCGCGGCCGCCTTGGCCGGCGCCCCATCATCCGCAACCGCCGGGGCCTCGCTACCCCCCAGGTCCATCGGCTCTTCCTCGACAACCGAGGACGGCGCGAAGGCGGGAGCCGCGGCGGGCTGCGCCTCGACCGGCGAGGGCGCTGCCGCAGCAGCGGGCACAGGCGCGGGGGTCGGAGCGACCGGCGCGGGCTGCGCCGCCGGGCGGCTGGCGAAGCTGAACGGCTGGGACGCAGGCACCGTTGCGGAACTGGCTTCATTTTCGATGCCGGTCGCGACGACCGACACGCGGATCTTGCCTTCCAGATCCGGGTTGAACGCCGAACCCCAGATGATGTTCGCATCGGGATCGACCAGTTCGCGGATATGGTTCGCCGCTTCATCGACTTCCATCAGGCGCATGTCCTCGCCGCCGGTGATCGAAACGATGACGCCCTTCGCGCCCTTCATCGACACGCCGTCGAGCAGCGGGTTGGCGATCGCCTTTTCGGCGGCGGAGAGAGCGCGGCCATCGCCATCGGCCTCGCCCGTGCCCATCATCGCCTTGCCCATTTCCCCCATCACCGACCGCACGTCCGCGAAATCGAGGTTGATGAGGCCGGGCATGACCATCAGGTCGGTGATGCCGCGCACGCCCTGTTGCAGCACCTCGTCGGCCATCTGGAACGCTTCCTTGAAGGTCGTGTTCGGGTTGGCGACAAGGAAAAGATTCTGGTTGGGAATGACGATCAGCGTATCGACATGCTTTTGCAGTTCCTCGATCCCCGCGTCGGCGGAACGCGCCCGGCGCGAGCCTTCGAAGGTGAACGGCTTTGTCACCACGCCGACGGTCAGGATGCCGCGATCACGCGCGGTCTTGGCGATGACCGGGGCCGCGCCGGTGCCGGTGCCGCCGCCCATGCCCGCCGCGATGAACACCATATGCGCGCCTTCCAGCGCTTCTTCGACGGTGTTGATCGTCTCTTCGGCCGCCGCGCGACCGATTTCCGGCCGCGACCCGGCGCCCAGCCCCTCGGTAATGCGGGGGCCAAGCTGAATGCGCCGTTCCGCCGGAGACGCGTTGAGCGACTGCGCGTCGGTATTGGCGACGATGAAATCGACCCCTTCGACCTGGGCCGCGATCATGTTGGCGATGGCGTTTCCGCCCGCCCCGCCCACGCCGATCACGCTGATACGGGGCTTCAGTTCGTCAACAAGCGGCGGTCCGATTTCGATGCTCATATATCTGCTCCCAGAGGCCGAGGCCCCAACACTCTATTACTGCCCCCATAATGCCGGCGCGGCATATGTTTCAACTCTGCTTCATGCACGAGATCAGAACGCAATTCATCCCTTTTTTAACCAAATCCGTTGAGGGTTCGCATAGTTTTTCAGTAATTGGCCTTCACAACGCTGACCAACCGCTTCCACCAGCCCATCGTCGAGGTTTGCGATCCGGATGAACCGGACGCGCCTTCCAACTGCCTCAGGTCCAGCGGCTTGGCATGACCATAGAGCGCAAGGCCGACCAATGTCGCGAAGGCAGGGCCGGAATGTGCTTCGGGCAAGGCGAGCAGACCACGGGGCCGCCCGATCCGCACCGTGCGGCCCAGCGCGCCCTGCGCATAATCGGCAATGCCCTTCATTTCCGCGCCGCCGCCGGTCAACACCACCTGACGCCCGGCGGGCGTGGTGAAGCCCAGCGCGCCCAGCGCCTCGTTCACCTTCACCATGATCTGACCCAGCCGTTCGCAGATGACGGACACCAGCGCGGCGCGGGTGATGCGCCCGCCATCGCTGCGCTCCCCCTCCGCGACATTGGGCACGATCTCGATCATCTCGCGGAAGTCGCGCGGGTTCTGCAACGCCGAACCGTAAAAGCATTTCACCCGCTCCGCCTGAGAACGACGGATGCCGAAGGCCGACGCGATATCATCGGTAATGTCGGACGCGCCCATGGGGATGCTCTGCATGCCGAGCAGCATGCCGCCCGCATAAACCGAAACATTGGTGACGCCCGCGCCCATTTCGACCAGCGCCACGCCCAGTTCCCGCTCTTCCTCGCTGAGGCAGGCCATGCCGGTCGCCATCGGCGCGGCCACGATATCATTGACGTTGAGATAAGCGCCGCGCACGCACAATTCCATATTGGCGAGCGGCGCGCCATCGGCCAGCACGACATGGATATCCACGCCCAGACTATCGGCATGCATGCCTTCAGGCCGCTTCACCCCCTCCGTGCCGTTGATGACGAAACAGGCGGGCTGCGCGTGCAATATGACCTTGCCGCCGGGGTCGATGCTGTCCCGGCCGATCGTCATCAGTTCCTCTATATCATGCCGCTCGACCCGGAAACCGCCCAGTTCGCGTTCCACCGACACGATATCGCTGACCAGATTGCCGCCCGAAAAGCCGACCCACACGTCCTCTATATTGCTGCCCGCGACGCGCTCTGCCTGTTCGACGGTTTCGCGCACGGCCAGTTCGGTGCGTTCCATATCGGCGATGAAACCGCGCCGAACCCCCCGGCTTTCCCGCTGGCCGGTGCCCAACACTTCCAGTTCGCCCGCATCGTTGATGGTGGCGATCAACGCGGAAATCTTCCATGATCCGATATCAACGGCGGTGATCAACTGCCGGGTCTTGGGAGGTGCCATCAATCAACCCTGTTCCTTGCGCCCGGCGCTGTTCCCGGCGCCTTCGGTCTTTTTCGCGTCACCAGTCGTCTTTTCCGCAGCAGGCGCGCTGCCATTCCCGGTCTTGCCGTCTTCCGTCATCACAGGCAAGCTCGCCGCGTCCGCGCCCTTGGGCAGGCGCAGGATGAACTTGTCCGGGTCGCGCATGTCAAAGCGGGGAATGCCGCGCCCCAACAGGCGGTTGATGCCGTCGAGCCGCGCGAAATTGACCAGCGCGGCGGCGGCCTGCTCGTCCCCTTCCGGCAGGGAAAGCATCTCGCCGGACTGGAAACGCAGATCCCAGCGGCGGTTGCCCACCCATGTCGCCCCGGCCAGCACGGGCTTGAGCGCAGGCGCGGCCTCCATCAGCCGGGCGAGTCGCTGCGCCTGACGATTGGCGTCCGTGCCGACCAGCAGGGGCAGATCGGGCATAGCCTGCGGGGAAACCGGCTCCAGCACCACGCCGCTCGCGTCGATCAGCGCCAGCTTGCCGTCCTGCTGCCATATGGCGGCCGGCTTGCGTTCCACCACATCGACGACCAGCGTATCGGGCAGGCGGCGGGAAATGCGCGCATCCTCCACCCAGGGCAGGCGCATGATATCCTGCCGCACCGAGGCAAGATCGATGTTCAGCATCGAACGATCCACCTGCCCCAGCGCGATCGCATAGACGGCCATTTCGTCCATCCGCTCGGTGCCGAGAACCTCGACCTTTTCCACCTGGAACCCGGCGCGGGCGGCCCATTCGCCCAGTTCCATCCGCAGCATTCCCGGCAGGCCGAAAAAGCTCACCGCCACCCAGAGCAGCACCGCCACCACTGCGGCTATGCCCCAGCGGATCACGCGATGAAGGGCCGCCTTGCTGATCGACAGGCGCGCCAGCCACATGTCCAGCGGCGATTTCTGGCGGACGGCGCCCCGGCGCGACCGGGCCGTAACCTTGGCCCCTCCCTTCACGGAAAGACGGCTGGTGCCGCCACGGCGGATGCGGGCCTCCGTCACAGCGCGCCCGCCCCCATCAGCGGCGCGCCGATCATCCTCACCCGGATCACAGGGCTTCCTCGATGATGCGCTCGACCAGTTCGGCATAGTCGATGCCCAGCTTCGCCGCTTGTTCGGGAACGAGGCTGAGCGGGGTCATGCCCGGCTGCGTATTCACCTCCAGCAGGAAGAGGCCGTCCAGCCCCCGTTCGTCATCCCAGCGAAAATCCGCGCGCGAGGTGCCCTTGCACCCCAGCAGGCGATGCGCCCGCACGGCAATGTCGCGGCAGGCCTGCGTGATGTCATCGGGCACATCGGCGGGGCAGACATGCTCGGTCATGCCGTCGGTATATTTGGCGTCGAAATCATAAAAGCCCGATTTGGGGCGCAATTCCGTCACCAGCAGCGCCTCGTCGCCCAGCACCGCCGTCGTCAGCTCCCGCCCGCGAATATAGGGTTCGGCCAGCAACTCCTCAAAGTGCTGCCACGGCCCTTCCGTATCGCGGCCGATAGGGGAACCGTAATTGCCACCTTGCGTCACGATCGCGACGCCGACCGAACTGCCCTCTCGCGGGGGTTTCACCACATAGGGGCGCGGCAGCGGATCGCCTTCATACAGGCTTTCGCTGCGGACCACCTGCCCGCCCGGCATCGGGATGCCCGCGGGCATCAAAACCTGCTTGGTCAGTTCCTTGTCGATCGCGACGACCGAAGTGGCGAGGCCCGAATGGGTGTATCGCACGCCCATCAGGTCCATCATGCCCTGCACCGTGCCATCCTCACCCGGAACGCCATGCAGCGCGTTGAACACGATATCGGGCTTCACCTGCGCCAGACGCAGCGCCACATCGCGATCCATGTCGATGCGCGTTACCTTGTGGCCCCGCGATTCCAGCGCCTTCGCCACGCCCTCGCCGCTCGACAGAGAGACGGAGCGTTCCGACGACCAGCCGCCCATCAGCACGGCCACATGCCACGGCCCCCGGCTCATGCGCCCATATCCTTCGAGACTATACCCACGCGTTGAATTTCCCATTCCAGTTCCACGCCGCTGCGTTCCTTCACGCGGCGGCGCACTTCCTCGCCCAGCGCCTCGATATCGGCGGATGCCGCCGCGCCGAGGTTGAGGAGGAAGTTGCAATGTTTTTCCGAAACCTGCGCATCCCCCATCCGAAAGCCCCGGCATCCAGCCTCATCGACCAGTTGCCATGCCTTGTGTCCGGCAGGATTTTTGAAGGTCGATCCGCCGGTGCGGCTGCGCAGCGGTTGCGATGCTTCCCGCTCGGCGGCAATGCGGTCCATTTCCGCCTGAATGGCCGCCGGGTCGCCCGCCTCCCCCCGAAAGGTCGCGGAAACGACGATCGCCCCGTCGGGAAGGCGGCTATGGCGATAGCTATAGCCCAGATCCGCGACCGGCACCGTCACCCGCTCGCCGGAGCGCAGCACCACATCGGCCTCGATCACTATATCCTTGACCTCGCGCCCATAGGCGCCGCCGTTCATGCGCACGAAACCGCCGACCGTGCCGGGGATGCTGCGCAGGAACTCCAGCCCCGCCGCCCCCGCGTCGCGCGCGGCGGACGATACCGCGATGCCCGAAGCCCCGCCGCCGCAGCGCAGGGTGAGCGGCGCTATCCGCTCCACCTTGCCGCACGCCTTGCCCAGACGGATCACCACGCCCGGCACGCCGCCATCGCGCACGATCAGGTTGGACCCCAGCCCCAGCGCCATCACCGGCACATCGGCGGGCAGGCCGCGCAGAAAATCCTGCAAATCCTCATCATCGGCAGGCTCGAACAGCCATTGCGCAGGACCGCCCGATTTGAACCAGACCAGCGGGGCGAGCGGCGCCTGCGCCGTCAGCTTCCCCCGCACTCGCGGCATCGCCGCCACACCCTCACCCATGGGCATGAACCCTGACGAGACGCCCTTCTTTCCTGCCCTTTGCGGGAAAAGCCGCGGGCCGGGGGAAGGACCAAGAAACAATCATCAGCTACTCCACTTCACGACGATGATAGGCCTTCCTGCCCATGAAAGGGAGGGCTGTCCACGCCGACGATACGCCGACGACGAGATCAGCATAAAGAAGCCGCCCTGCCGGATAAAGAGGCAGGCCCCCTGCCTTGCGGAAAAACCCTGTCCGCAGGGGCCTTGCCGCCCGCGCCGCCCGGTACATCCGCCCCGGTATCTGCCCTGTGCGCCGGGGCCTGCGCACCGAGGAAAGAGCCGCCCTGCTTTCTCCTGTCGCGGGCGCGCGCCCCGTTTTCCCCGATTGCGCCGGGGCCACGATATGCCCTCTCAGGCCGCAACATCACCCTGCAAGCGGCTGGCGATTGCGGCCTCCAGCCCGGCGGCCCATTTGGTGATATCGCCCGCGCCAAGGCACACGATCATGTCGTCGCCCTTCAAGTCCGCCGCCAGCGCGTCGGCCAGCGCATCCGGCCCGGAAATGCTGCTGGCGAAGCGATGCCCGCGCCGTTTCAGCCCCGCCACCAGCGCATCGCTGTCGATGCCCTCGATCGGCTGTTCGCCCGCCGCATAGACCGGGGCGGCATAGACCATGTCGGCATCGTTGAACGCCTGCTGGAAATCATCCATCAGGTCACGCAGCCGGGTGAAGCGGTGCGGTTGCACCACCGCGATCACGCGCCCGCCCGCCTCGGAACCCTGCGCGCCCTCGCGGGCCGCCGCCAGCACCGCCCGGATCTCTACCGGGTGATGGCCATAATCGTCGATCACCATCGCCTTGCCGCCGCCGGGCAGCGCGATCTCGCCCACCTTGGTGAAACGGCGCTTGACCCCGCCGAACTTGGCAAAGCCGGTCTGGATCGTCGCATCGTCGATGCCCATGTGCAGCGCGACGCCGATCGCCGCCATCGCGTTCAGTACATTATGCCGCCCCGGCATGGGCATTTCGATCCCCTCGATCCGGCGCGTGGAGCCATCCCGCTCCCGCACCTGCACGTCGAACCGGTTGCCGCCGGGGAAGGGCTGGACATTCTCGCCGCGAATATCCGCCTGCGCGGAAAAGCCGTAGGTGACGATACGCCGGTCCTGCAAGCGCGGCAGGATCGCCTGCACTTCGGGATGATCGAGGCACAGCATCGCCGCGCCATAGAAAGGCACATTCTCGACAAATTCGACAAAAGCGTCCTTCACCCGGTCGAAGCTGCCATAATGGTCGAGATGTTCCGGATCGATATTGGTGACGACCGCGATCGTGCCGTCAAGCCGCAGGAAGCTGCCGTCGCTCTCATCGGCCTCCACCACCATCCAGTCGCTTTCGCCCAGACGCGCGTTGGAACCATAGGCGTTGATGATGCCGCCATTGATGACGGTCGGGTCCACCCCGCCCGCGTCGAGCAGCGCCGCGACCATGGACGTGGTCGTCGTCTTGCCATGGGTGCCCGCCACCGCGACGGTGGATTTAAGGCGCATCAGTTCGGCCAGCATTTCCGCGCGGCGCACCACGGGCACGCGGGTTTCCAGCGCCAGTTCCACCTCAGGGTTGCCGCGCTTGATCGCCGTCGAGGTGACGACCACCGCCGCATCGCCCAGATTTTCCGCCTTGTGGCCGATCATCACCTTGATGCCGCGCGCGCGCAGCCCCTCGATGACATAGCCTTCGGCCACGTCGCTGCCCTGCACCTTATAGCCCAGATTGTGCATCACCTCGGCAATGCCGGACATGCCGATGCCGCCGATGCCGATGAAATGGATGGTGCCGATATCGGTCGCGACGCCCTTCATGCGGGCGCCCCCGACAGGTCGAGGCCGACAGGCGCGGATGTGGATTTCACGGTCACAGGGGTGTTCATCAACGGAGCGGTTCCAATCGATTCCAGCAGGTCGGCCATATCGCGCGCGGCGTTGGGACGCCCGCAATTCCAGGCGCGCCGGGCCGCATTTTGCAGCGCGCCGGGTTCCATCGCCATTTTCTGCATCTGCTTGGCGAGTTCGATGGGCGTGAAACGCGATTGCGGGATGGAGCGCGCGCCCCCCGCATCCACCATTTCGCGCACATTGGCGGTTTGATGATCGTCCATCGCGCTGGGCAGCGGAACGAGGATGGCGGGCCGCCCCGCCACCGTCAGTTCGGCAAGGGTCGAAGCCCCCGCCCGCGCTATCACCAGATGCGCCCAGTTCAGCTTTTCGGGGATATCGTTGATATAGGTCGCGAGATCGGCGGGGATTTCCAGTTCCGCATAGATGGTCCGCACCCGCTCGATATCCTCCGCCCGGCATTGCTGCGTCACCTGAAGGCGGCGGCGCAACGAAATGGGCAGCAGCGACAGCCCTTCGGGCACCACCTGCGAGAGGATGTTGGCGCCCTGACTGCCGCCCGTCACCAGCAGGCGAAAGACGCTTTCGTCGGTCAGTGCGGGGAATTCCTGATCGCGCAGCGCCAGCACCTCTTCGCGCACCGGATTGCCGATCAGGTGCACCTTGGGCAGATATTTGGGCTTCAGCCGCTCGATATCGGGATAGGCCGTGGCGATGGCGTTGACCCTGCCCGCCAGCAGGCGGTTGACGCGCCCCAGCACGGCGTTCTGCTCATGCACGACGGTCGGGATATCCTCTTTCAGCGCGCCGAGCAGCGCGGGCAGCGCGGGATAGCCGCCAAAGCCGACGACGACCGAAGGCTTGAACGTTTCATACATGCGCCGGGCCATGTCGCGCCCGCCGACAATGCCGCGCAGGCCCCGCATCCAGCCCAGCGGGCCGCCCTGCATCCGCCCGGCGGGCAGCACATGAACCGCCGCATCCTGGAAGATGCCGGGGATCTTCGCGCCCCGCTCATCGGTGACGAGCGCGACATGATGGCCCCGCGCCATCAATTCTTCGGCGACGGCATGCGCGGGGATCATATGCCCTCCGGTCCCGCCCGCGGCGAGAACGAAGTGACGGGAAACAGTCATCGGCCACTCCATTTAACGGCGCGCGGCTTGCTCCCCATGAAGGGATTGCGTCTGGTGAACGCAAGAAGCAGCCCCACGCCGATGCACAGCGCCAGCATAGAGGAGCCGCCATAGCTGATAAAGGGCAGTGTCATGCCTTTTGACGGAAAAATCTGCGCATTGACGCCCATATTGATGATCGCCTGCAATCCGAACTGTATCGTCAGCCCAGCAGAGGCAAGGATGGTGAAATTATCTTCCTCGTCCAGCAGGCGATACAATACCCGCACCACGATCGCCAGATAGAGCAGCGCGACGATGATGCAGGCGATCAGGCCGAACTCTTCCCCGATGACGGAGAAGATATAATCGGTATGCGCCTCCGGCAGCCGGAACTTGGCCTGCCCCCCGCCCGGCCCCAGCCCCATGAAGCCGCCATTGGTGATGGTGCGATGCGCCAGATCGGTCTGATCCGGGCCGGTATCCATGCGCACGTTGAGGCCGAGGAAGTCGTTGATGCGCTGCCGGCCATTGTCGTAAAACAGGTAGACCGCGACCAGCCCGCCCACGGCCATCCCCCCCACCCCCGCGAGCAGCCGCAGCGACGCCCCGGCCAGCAGCAGCAGCGCGCCCCAGCAGGCGCAGAAGATGACGGTCTGGCCGAAATCGGGTTGCTTCATCAACAGGGCGGCGATCAGCGCGGTAATCGCGAAGGTCAGGGAAATGACCGGCAGCTTGTTGTCCCGCACCCGCAACGACAACAGCCAGGCGACGGCGACGACATAGACCGGCTTCAGAAATTCGGACGGCTGGAACCGCATGATCGACAGGTCGATCCAGCGCTTCGCCCCGTTCACATTCGTCCCCAGCAGCGGCACGAGCAACAGGGTGAAGGCGAAAACCAGCGCCGCGACAATGGCATAGCGCCGCGCCACATCCTTGGGCAGCATGGACACGAGCAGCATCAGCGGCACGCCGAGCACCACCCAGACAAGCTGCCGGTAGAAATAGGTCAGCGGATCGACGCTGACATGGGCGGTCGATCGATCGATCGCCGCGACCGGGGAAGCCGCCGCCACCGCCACCAGCCCGATCGCGAGCAGGACGATGATGAGCGTCAGCAGCAGCCGGTCGATTTCCCAGAACCAGACCGCGAAGGTGGTCCGTTCCCGCGGGATGGTTTTCGTGCGGAAATCCCGCACGATCTGCCCCGGCCTGAACAGGCGGTGCGGGTTCTGCCGGCCCTCACGCATCAGATCCGGGGCTTTCCAGCGCGCCGACGGCGGCCGCAAACGCATCGCCCCGCGCCTCGAAATCGCGGAACTGGTCGAAACTGGCGCAGGCGGGCGAGAGCAGCACCACATCGCCCGGTTCCGCCACGCGCGCGGCGCGGCGGACGGCGGTGGCCAGCATCTCGCTGTCATCGACCGGCAGATGGGGGCGCAGCAGATCCGCGAACATCGGCCCTGCCTCGCCAATGGTATAAGCGGCCTTGATGTTCGGATAATAGGGCGCGCACTCGTCCAGGCTGTCGCTCTTGGCGAGGCCGCCGACGATCCAGTGAATGCGCGGCTTGCCGCCGGTCGCCGGGGGCCATGCGCCCAGCGCGGGCGCGGTCGAGGCGGCGTTGGTGGCCTTGCTGTCGTTGATGTAGAGCACGCCGTTGCGCTCGGCCACGCGCTGCATCCGGTGCGGCAGGCTGGCATAGTTTTCAAGGCCGCGCTCGATCACCGCGTCGGCAATGCCCAGCGCATGGGCGGCGGCGCGGGCGACGACCGCGTTCTGCGCATTATGCGGCCCCTGAAGCGCGGGCCAGCGCGCCTGATCCTGCGCAGAGGCTTCCTCGGCGCGCACCGCCGTCACCCCGGAAAAGGCCGAGGCGATGAAGCGCGTATTCTCGTCATCCAGCGCGATCACCCGCGCCCTGCCCGGCGACTGCATCGCGAACAGCCGCTTTTTCGACGCGCAATAGGCCGCAAAGCCCGCATAGCGATCCAGATGATCCGGCGTGATGTTGAGCAGCACCGCGACATCGCAATCGAGGCTGCGCGTCAGGTCGATCTGATAGCTGGACAGTTCCAGCACATAGACGCCGCCTTCCGGCAGCGGCTCCTGCCCCAGGATCGGCAGGCCGATATTGCCACCCATCCGCGTCGGGATGCCCGCCATGCCGATGATATGATGGATCAGCGCTGTGGTCGTGGACTTGCCGTTGGTGCCGGTGATGCCCACCACCCGATGCGCGGGAAGCGAAGGCCGCGCCAGCGCGAACAATTCTATGTCGCCGATGACGGGAACCCCCGCCTTCGCCGCCAGATCGGCGATGGGATGGCGATTGAGCGGCACGCCGGGCGACACCACCACGCCGTCGAAACCGGTCAGGTCCATGGATAGCGGATCGGTCAGCTTGGCCTTGGCGGCGACGGCGGCGCGCGCTTCTTCCCGCGTGTCCCATGCGGTGACGTCCGCCCCGCTCGCGGCGAGGCATTCCACGGTCGCGAGGCCCGAACGCGCCAGCCCCAGCACCGCATATCTTTTTCCCGCAAAGGCCTCTGAAACGATGCCCATGTCCGTTACCTTAGCTTCAGCGTCGCAAGACCGGCCAGCGCCAGCGCGAAGGCGATGATCCAGAACCGCACGACCACCGTGGTTTCCGGCCAGCCGAGTTGTTCGAAATGATGGTGGATCGGCGCCATGCGGAACACCCGCTTGCCCGTCCGCTTATACATGAACACCTGAATGATGACGGACAGCGCCTCCACCACGAACAGGCCGCCGATGATGCCCAGCACGATTTCATGATGGCACACCACCGCGATCACGCCCAACGTCCCGCCCAGCGCAAGGCTGCCGGTATCGCCCATGAACACGGCGGCGGGCGGCGCATTATACCACAGGAACGCCAGCCCCGCCCCGATCATCGCGCCGGTCAGGATGACGAGATCCCCCGCCAACGGCACATGAGGGATACCGAGATAGGCGGCGAAATCGGCGCGCCCCGCCAGATAGGCGATCGCGGTGAAGGCCATGCAGGCGATCACCACCGGCATGGTCGCAAGCCCGTCCAGCCCGTCCGTCAGATTGACCGCATTGCCGAACGAGACGATCACGAAGGCCGCAAAGACATAATAGAACATGCCGAGGTCGATCGCCGGGCCATTCCAGAAGGGCACATAGAGCGCGGTCCCGTTGTGCCGCACGATCAGCATCGCGGCGATGCCCGCGATCGCGAATTCGCACAACAGGCGCGCCTTGCCGGAAAGCCCCGCCGCGCTGGCCTTCGTCACCTTGTCATAATCGTCGAGGAAACCGATCGCGCCGAAACCCAGCGTCACGCACAAACAGGCCCATACATAGGTCGAGGAAAGATCCATCCACAGCAGCACCGACACGATCAGCGATGTCAGGATCATCAACCCGCCCATGGTCGGCGTGCCGCGCTTCGCGAAATGGGTCTGCGGCCCGTCGGAGCGAATCGGCTGCCCCTTCCCCTGCCGCACGCGCAGCCAGCCGATGAAGCGCGGCCCGATCAGCAAGCCCAGCACCAGCGCCGTTACGATGGCCGCCCCCGCGCGAAAGCTCAGATAGCGGATGAGGTTCAAAACCCCCGGAAAATCGAGCTGCTGAGCCAGCCAATATAACATGCTTCATTCTCCGTCGGACAGCGCGGCGACCAGCCGCGACAGCCCGACACTGTTGGAACCCTTGACGAGAATGGCATCATCGGGCCGCATCCTTGCCCTGACGATCCGCGTTGCTTCCTCGGCGTCGGCCACATGCGCCAAAGCCAGCCGCCCTTCAAGCCTTTGCGCGAGCGGGGCCATCTCTTCACCGACCAAAACGGCCAGATCGACGCAAGCCTGCTCCAGCGGCCCGGCCAAATCGGCATGGAGGGACGCGCTGGCATCGCCCAGTTCCTTCATCGCGCCGAGCACGGCGATGCGGCGCGACACCCGCTCGCGCCCCAGTTGCCGCAGCGTGGCGGCCATGGACAGCGGATTGGCGTTGTAGCTTTCATCGATCAGCAACGCCTGCCCTTCCCCGACCGCGAAGCGGCTGCGCGCGCCCCGGCCCGGCAGGCCCGGCAATTCGGCCAGCGCAAGGCCCGCCGCCGCCAGATCGCCCTCCACCGCCTGCACCGCCGCCAGCAGCGCGAGCGAGTTGGAGACATTATGATCGCCCGGCGCGGCTACCGTATAGCATAGTTCCGCCTGGCGAAGATGCGCGGAAACCAGCGTGCCACCGGTCGCCGCGGGCACAGCGGCGGCCACGCGCACATCCGCGCCATCCCCCGTGCCGAAGGTGAGGATAGTCGCGCCATGCTCCCGCGCCACCGCGCACAGCAGGTCGCGATGGGGGCTGTCATAGGGGATGATCGCCGTGCCGCCCGGCTCCAGCCCCTCGAAAATCTCCGCCTTGGCGCGGGCGATCGCCTCTTCCGTGCCGAAAAATTCGATATGGGCGGGCGCGATCGCGGTGACGATGGCGACATGCGGGCGCACCAGCCGGGTGAGCGCGGAAAGCTCCCCGAAATGGTTCATCCCCATCTCCAGCACCGCGAACAGGCTGTCTCGTGGCATCCGCGCGAGGCTCAGTGGCACGCCGACATGATTATTATAGCTTTTGACCGAACGATGCACCCGCCCCGGACGAAAGCGATCGAGCGCGGCGAACAGCGCCTCCTTGGTGCTCGTCTTGCCGACAGAGCCGGTGACGCCGATCACCTTGCCGCCCATCCGCTCCCGCGCCGCGCGGCCCAGCGCACCCAGCGCCTCGGCCGTGTCATCGACCAGCACATGAGGCTGATCTATCGGGCGGGAAACGATCGCACCCGCCGCCCCCGCCGCAAAAGCCTTGTCGAGGAAAGCGTGCCCATCGGTCGCCTCGCCCTTGAGGGCGATGAAGAGGTCGCCCGGGCCGACTTCCCGGCTGTCGAACGCCACGCCGGAAACATCGAAAGCCGCCGAAGGCTGCCCCCCGGTCGCGGCGGCGATCTCGCCAGAGGTCCAGAGGGCGGGCGGCGTCATGGTCATTGCGCGCATTCTCGCGCCACGGTCACATCGTCGAAGGGCAGCACCCGTTCCCCGATCACCTGTCCCTGCTCATGCCCCTTGCCGGCCAGCAGCACGATATCCTGCGGGCCGGCCTGCGCGATGGCGGCGGCGATCGCGGCGCGGCGGCCGCCAATCTCCTCGGCCTGCGGCGCGCCCGCCAGCACGGCGGCGCGAATGGCGTCGGGGTCTTCCGAACGCGGGTTGTCATCGGTGACGATCACATGGTCGGCCAGTTCCGCCGCCGTGCGGCCCATCAGCGGACGCTTGCCCGCATCGCGATCCCCGCCCGCGCCGAACACCACGATCAGCCGCCCCTTCGCATGGGGCCGCAGCGCCTCGATCGCGGCCTTCAGGCCATCGGGCGTATGGGCATAATCGACATAGACCGGCGCGCCCGCCTTCGTCACCACCGCCCGTTCCAGCCGCCCGCGCACCGGTTGCAGGCGGGACAGCAGCGGCAGGACGGCGGGCAGCCGGGCGCCCGTCGCCAGCACCAGCCCCGTCGCCACCAGCACATTGGCCGCCTGATAGGCGCCGATCAGCGGCAAATCGACCGCATGGTCGGCCCCTTCCGCCGCGATCACCAGCTTTTGCCCCAAGGCGGTCGGTTCACGCGAGACAAGACGCAGCGCCTCGCCCTTTTCCCCCACCGTCATCAGGCGCAACCCGCGCGCGGCGGCGCGGGCGATCACATCGCCCGATTTCCCGTCATCGGCCCAGATGACCGCCACGCCGCCATCGACGACGACTTCGTCGAACAGCCGCATCTTGGCCTCGAAATAACTGTCCATGTCACCATGATAATCGAGATGATCGCGCGACAGGTTGGTAAAGGCCCCCGCCAGCACCGGCAGCCCCTCGGTGCGATATTGGGCAAGCCCATGGCTGGACGCCTCGAACGCGGCGTGGGTGATGCCTTCCTTGCGCAGCCCCGCCATATTGGCCAGAAAAGTGACGATATCCGGCGTGGTGAGGCCGGTCGACACCTGATCGGCGGAGGTGGTGACGCCCAATGTGCCGATCGACGCGGCCTGATGCCCCATCATCCGCCAAAGCTGCCGCGTCAGTTCCACGGTCGAGGTTTTGCCGTTGGTGCCGGTGACAGCGACGCAGTTTTGCGGAAATGGCGCATAATATTTCGCGGCGAGCCGGGCGAACAGGCGGCGCGGATTTTCATCGGCGATGTGCACCGCGCCCTCGACCCGCGCTTCGGGCCGGGCGACGACGGCGACGGCCCCGGCCGCCACGGCGTCGGGAATGAACGTCTCCCCATTGACGCGCGCGCCCTGAAACGCGCCGAAAATCGTGCCGGGCGCAACCTTGCGATTGTCGATCGCAAAGCCCGTCACCTGAACCGCGCCCGCCTCCTGCGGCCAGTTCCCCGCGCCGTCTCCCGCCAGTGCATCAAGTCGCATCATCAGCCTCCCTTCTTGCGCGACACGAGCGGCATCAGTTCCGATATGTCAACATCCCGCCGTTCATCGGGCATGATGCCCAGCATCGGGCCGATGCGCGTCACCACCTTTTTCACCACGGGGGCGGAGGTATAGGCGGCGGTCCGCACGCCGGGAAACTGGCTGCTGCCCTTCGGCTCATCCATCATCGCCAATATGACATAGCGCGGATTGTCCATCGGAAAGGCGGCGGCAAAGGTGGTGATGAGCGAACGATGGGCATAGCCGCCCTCGAACGGCTTTTCGGCGGTGCCGGTCTTGCCGCCGATGCGATAGCCCGGCGCGTCGGCGTTGCGGCCCGTGCCGTCCATCACGATCATGCGCAAAAGCTGGCGCATCCGCGCGCTCGTCGCGGCGGAAAAGACCCGGCGGCCCTTGGGCACATCTTCCTCACGCAACCGGTGGAGCGTCGCGGGCCGCCAGATGCCGCCATTGACCAGCGCGGCATAGGCGCTGGTCAGATGGAGCGGCGTCACCGCGATGCCATGGCCATAGGCCACCGTCATATTGGTCACGCGCCCCCAGCTGGACGGCCAGAGCGGGCGGGCGCGCTCCTTGAGTTCGATGCTGGGCCGCTGATCGAATTCCAGCGCGCGATAAAGCTTCTGCATCGGCTCCGCGCCCATTTCGTCGGCGATGCGGGCGGTGGCGATGTTGGAACTGTAGATCAGGGTTTCGGGCACGTTCAGCCAGCGGCCGAGCGCATGGTCATCCTTGATGCGGAAAGCGCCGACCTGAAGCGGCGCGGTGGCGTCATAACGCTTCGCCATGGACTTGATGACGCCCGCATCCATCCCGGCGGCGATCGCCAGCGGCTTGAAGGTGGAACCCAGTTCATAACGCGACTGCACCACATTATTGCGGCGCGCATTGTCATCCTTGCCCAGCTTGTTCGGGTCGAACACCGGGAAGGACGCCATCGCGATCACCTCCCCCGTATTCGCATCCAATATGACGCCGGTGGCGCCCTGCGCATTCTGATCGACCACGGCGGCGTACAGTTCATTTTCCAGCACGCCCTGCACCCGGCTGTCGATGGACAGCGCCACCGGAACGCCGCGCATGTCCCCGGTCAGCCGGTCGTTGAACGCCGCCTCGACCCCCATGCCGCCATGATAGCTTTCCCCGTCCTTGATCGGGGCAAAGCCCAGCACATGCGCGGCCAGCGTCCGTTGCGGATAGATTCTTTCCTTTTCACGCGGAAATTCTATGCCGACCTCGCCCAGCGCGTTCACCTGCGCCACCTCTTCGGGCAAGGCGCGCTGGCGCAGATAGGTCCAGCTTTTGCCGCTCAGCTTTTTCAGGAAATCGGCGGCGGGGGTATCGGGGAAAATTTCATGCAGCTTGCGCGCCAGCTCATCCGGCTCCCCGATCAGGCGGGACGGCTTCACCGCGATGGAATAGGCGTCCATCGTCCGCGCCAGCGGCACCCCGTTGCGATCGACGATATCCGCGCGCGGCGGCAATCCGGCGCTGGCGTCGCGCAAATGCCCGTTGCTGTTGGCGAACGCGCCCATCCACACCAGCCGCCCGACCAGCACCGCCGACACCGCGATAATCACCAGCAGGACGATCATCAGGCGTTGATGCGCAATCGCCGTCAGGTTGAGCCGCTCCCGATTGACGGGCAGCCGGTCATGCCGGACGACGATAGTGGCCATCAGTTCACGCCCCCGCGTTTTTCCACGGCGGCCTTGCGCCCGATATCACCCAGCGTCCGATCATCGAGCAGGCGCGCATCGAGCATGGCCATGCGCTCGGCCTTGCGGGCCAGTTCGCTCTGCCCCTGTTCGGCGCCGGCCAGCCGGACCCGGCCCGATGCCTTTGCGGCTTCACTTTTGCCGGCGGCGGGCGCCTTGCTGTCCTTATCGGCCTTTTTCGCGTCCCGCTCCGCCGCCCCCGGCGCGGAAATGCGCGAGGCCAGTTCAGCGCGCGCAGGCTGGCTGCGCGCTGCCTCCGCCGAAGCGGTGCGGATGGTCGACACGTCGGAACGGATCTGAAGTGCGGCAGGGCTGGCCACCGGCAAGGAGGCCTGCGCGCCGTTCGCATCCTCCGCGTCCATCATCGCCACCATCACCGGCGGGGCGATATAGACAGGACCATTCGGCTCCACCCCATCGAGATGCGCAAGCGCACGCTCCCCATCCAGATATTGGCCCACGCCCCGGACCGAATAGCGGAAATCCTCGGCATTCCATTGTTCAAGCTGGCGGATGCTGGAGCGGGCGGCGAACTCCGTCTCCAGATAGCGGATATCCGCCCGCGCCTGCACGATCTGCGTGCGCACGCGCATCAGTTCATTCCGCTCCGTTGCGACCCGAAGCGATACCAGATAGGCCCCCAGCGCGCCCAAAGCGACCAGCAGCACCCAGAACAGACTTTGCAGACGCTTGACCGCGATCATGCCGGCTTCTCCTCGGCGGACAGGAATGGGGAGGGGCTAGAGGGTTGGGAAGAAAGGGAAACCGGAAGGCGCACCGCGCTGCGCAGCGTGGCGGACCGCGCGCGCGGATTGCGCGCCAGTTCGGCGGCGGACGGACGGACCGCCCGCGCAGGCTTCGCAAAACCGGGCGCAGCCGTCGGCGCGGCTTCGGGGCGATGGCGCGATCCGCCGCCTTCCCCGCCACTGCGCCGCCGCAGAAACTGCTTCACGATACGGTCCTCAAGGCTGTGAAAGGTCACAACCGCCAGCCGCCCACCCGGCGCGAGCAGCGCCTCGGCGGCTTCCAGCCCGCGCTCCAGTTCATCCAGTTCACCGTTCAGATGGATGCGGATCGCCTGAAAGGCGCGGGTCGCCGGGTCTTTCTTGTCATGCGGCTTGTGACCGAGGGCACGGCGCACCACCTGCGCCAGTTCCGCCGTGCGGGACAGCGGGCGCGCCGCGACGATGGCGCGCGCCACCCGGCGCGACCGCGGCTCCTCGCCATATAGATAAAGGATATCGGCAATATCCTCTTCGGCGGCGGTGTTGAGGAAATCGGCGGCGGTCATCCCTTCCTGGCTCATCCGCATGTCGAGCGGGCCGTCCGCCTGAAAGGAAAAGCCGCGATCGGCCCGGTCCAGCTGCATCGAGGACACGCCGATATCCAGCGTGACGCCCGCCGCTTCCTGCACGCCCGCCTCCGCCAGCAGATCGCGCATGGCGGAAAACGGCCCCTGCATCAGGGTGATGGCGTCACCATCGCGCGCGATCCGCGCCCGCCCCTCGGCAATGGCGTCGGGATCGCGGTCGATCGCATAGACCCTCGCGCCGCGCCCGGCCATCGCATGGCTGTATCCGCCCGCGCCATAGGTGCCGTCCACATGCGTTTCGCCGGGCCGGATCGCCAGCGCGTCCAGCACCTCGTCGATCAGGACCGGGATATGCGGGGCGGCCTGTCCGGCGGCCGCGCTCACTTTCCGCCTCCGGCAGCACGATCGGCGAGGAACGCCTCCACCGCATGACGGACACGCGGGCTGCGCCCTTCGCTCGCGAGCAGGGCCTTGGGGTCCCACATCTGGATATGGCGGCTGGCGCCGACGAACACGATCGCGTCGGAAATGCCCATCATGCCCTTGATATCGGGCGGCATGAAGAAGCGGCCGCCATCGTCGAAATTCAGGTCTTCCATGTCGGCGAAGCGGGCCTCCCGCTCTGCCTCGGCATCGAAATCCTGCCCTTTTTCGCGGGCGGACCGTTCCATTTCGACGACCTGTTCTTCCAGCCATTGCTTGTGGGACAGGCCAAAGCCGATCGCGCAGGGAAGCTGGGTGTGGATGGTGAGGCAAAGGCGGTTTTCGCCGCTGCTGGCCTTGACGGATTTGCGCATATCGAGCGGCAAGGCAAAGCGCCCTTTGCCATCTGCGACACAAATGCCGTTGCCTGAAAAGATGATGCCCTCGGACACCCTGTTGCGCCTCGCCCCAATAACGGGCTGATCCAGACAACATGACACCGCTCAGGAGGGCGCATTGGGGAACGCCAATCCGCGAAACAGGAATCATGCAGCCTTCACTGCCCTTCCCCCAAGGGAGTACCAAGGGAATGGCTGGGTGAAAAGGGGAAAAGTTGGGAAAATCTGGGAAACAGAGGGTTTTGACGGGATTTTACGAGTTTGCGCCCTCCTCCTTCTGGTCAGGCTTGGGACATGTTCTGCCTTTGTCCTCTTTTCGCCTCCCTATGGCCCCCGTGGAGCGGCCGAAAATCCAGCGATGACCAGCCCATCCCAGCCCTGCCCAGACCAGAATAGCCAGCAATCCGCCGCGCATCGCCTTCACCAGCGCCGCCTCATCGACGACGCGGCGCGGCGGCGCGCTCATCGCCCGTTCACCCAGCGGATCGACCAGCCAGCCGTCGAGCAGGGCGGGAATATCGGCGGACCATGCCTCGCTCCGCCCCGGCCAGCGCCGGTCGGCCAGCCACAGCCGTTCGTCGAGCAGATCGGCATCGGCCACCAACCGCACACGCCCCTTGCCGATGCGGCACAGCGCCATCAGCCCTTGTTCGGTCAGCGCGCAGTCCTTCCCTTCGCCCGTCACCGTAAAGCGCGATGCCCCCGCGAGCAGCAGCACATGGCCGCTCGCCAGCATCCGGCGCTCCGGCTCCGGTTCCGCATGGGCGGCAGGCTCCAGCCGCAGCCCCCAATGGGCGAGCAGCGGATCGAGCAGGCTGGTGAGCGGCGGGCGGCGCGGATCGCCGGGGGAAAGGTCGGACGGCCAGACCAGCAGGGGATCGGCCAATATCACGGCCCGCCCGCCTGCCCGCACCCAGCGGTCCAGTTCGACCAGTTCTCGCGGCTGCAACAGGCGCGGCTGCGCCACCAGCACCACCCCCGCCTGCGCGAGGCTCGCCCGGTCGATATGATCGATCGCCATGACGCGATGACTTGTCACCGGCGCGGGCGGAAAATCCCGCGCTCCCTCGCCCCGATGCAGCATATCCGCGATATCCCGCCCCTCCGACCATAAGAGCGGCAAGGCGGTCAGGAGGGCGACGACCGGTCGTTCTCCCTCGCCCGCCCCCTCAGTCGCCTTGCCCCCGTCCGCCCGGTTCTGCCCCGCAGAAGCATGGAACGTGAATATCAGGATGGCGCTGAGCGATGCCGCCGCCAGCACAGCCAGCCAGTAAAGCCGCATCCGCCATGGCCAGCGCCAGCAAAGCGCCAGCCCCGCCGCCAGCACCAGCAGGCCGCCGGGCCACCAGCGCATCGGCTCGGCCTGCCCTGTCTCCAGCACTCCGCCGATCGCCAGCCCGAACGGCATGGCCAGCGGCAGGAAACCGCTCAACAACAGGCAAAAGGCTAGCAAGGCCGTCAACAAGGCGGCGAACAGGGCGCGGCGGCCATGGCGTGCGGCTGCTTCAGGCCCATGGAAAGCTTCAGGCATGGAGAGCCTCAGGCATGGTGATAGGCCGCCTGTGCGGCTTTTATTCCGAAGGGGATTGTTGCCGCGCGGGCGGCAAGGTCGGCGATACCGGCGGAGGCCTGTCCATCGGCTCCCGCAAATTGGGGTCGGGCTGAAGATCCGCGACGACCTGCTGGCTGCCGCTGTCCGAAGCAGGCGTCACGCCCAGTTCGACCAGCGGTTCGGCCGGTTTGACGGTAGATCCGGTCACTGGAATTGTGCTGTCGACGCTGTCCGTGACGATTTCCTCGCCCGCGCGTTCCTTGCGCGCATTATCGACGACGATATTGGCAAGTCCGACCAGCAACACCACGCCCCCCAGCCCGCTAAGGCCGATCTGGATGCGCTGCATTCTTTCCTTCCGCTGCGTCAGGTTCTGCATAGTCACCTGATGAAGGGCGCCGATCACCGAAGAGGTGATCGCCACGCGACCCTTTATCCCTCTGCCTTTTGCATGAGCCAGGGGAAGATCGTCAACCCCTTGGCTTCCAGCCACTCACGATTATAGAGGGTTGAAAGATAGCGGAAACCCGTATCGCACAGGATCGTGGCGATCCGCTTGCCCGGCCCCAGCTCCTTGGCCAGCGCCACCGCGCCTGCCACGTTGATGCCGCTCGACAGGCCAAGGCACAGCCCTTCCTCGGCCAGCAGGCGGCGGACCCAGTAAAGCCCTTCCTCGTCGGAGACGCGGAATTGCGTGTCGATCGGCGCGCCTTCCAGATTGCCGGTGATCCGGCCCTGACCGATCCCCTCGGCGACCGAATTTCCTTCCGCCTTCAACTCGCCATGGGCATAATAATTATAGAGCGCCGCGCCGAAGGGATCGGCCAGCGCGATGGTGACGCCCTCGTCCTTCGCCTTGAGGCCAAGCCCCACCCCGGCGAGCGTTCCGCCCGTTCCCGCCGCGCAGACGAAGCCATCGATGCTGCCGTCCATCTGGGTCCATATCTCTTCGGCCGTGCCGATGATATGCGCCTTGCGATTGGCGATATTGTCGAACTGATTGGCCCAGATCGCGCCTTCGGTTTCCTCGGCGATGCGGCGCGATGTGTGCACGAAATGGCCGGGGTTGGAATAGGGCGCGGCCGGCACGAGGACCAGTTCGGCCCCCAGCGCGCGCAGCGTATCCATTTTTTCGCGGCTCTGCGTTTCGGGCATGACGATGACCGTGCGATAGCCCCGCGCATTGGCGACCAGCGCCAGGCCGATGCCGGTATTGCCCGCCGTCCCCTCGACAATCGTGCCGCCGGGGTGAAGCTGGCCCTTTTCCTCTGCATCGCGAACGATGAACAGCGCGGCGCGGTCCTTTACCGAAGCGCCCGGATTGGCGAATTCGCATTTCGCGAAAATATCGCATCCGCTGGCTTGCGATGGACCTTCCAGACGGACGAGCGGAGTGTTGCCGATGAGCGACAGGGTGTCTTGAGCCACGATCATGCGCCTTTCCATAGCGCAGGGCGGCAGGGCTGCCAAGCAAGGGAAAATGGGGAGGGCAAAAGCTGCGGTTGAAGCGGCAGACCGGAACGGGAGGCGAACCAGAACGGGAGTCGGGGCGGGAACGCCATATTAAGGAAGAATTGCGAAGAAA
The DNA here is from genome assembly GCA_050252755.1 of Sphingobium sp. Classification (GTDB taxonomy): domain Bacteria; phylum Pseudomonadota; class Alphaproteobacteria; order Sphingomonadales; family Sphingomonadaceae; genus Sphingobium. The sequence continues at coordinate 243,979 of JBFWKI010000001.1, read as the reverse complement.
AATGCGATAAGAGCGGAAAACAGGGCTTCATGATGCAGACAGGCGCTCCCCCCTTTCCCTTCGCGACACGTCGGCCCCGGCGAACGCGCAGGCGCGCCATGATCGGCCTTGGCGCGATCGCCGCGCTGCTGGGCCTCGGCGGGGCGGCTCATGCGGTGCTGGAGGCCGCGCCCCTCTCTCTCGACCTGCTGGCCCGGCAGCCGGAACCAGCCCTCAACCCGGTGGAAAACCCGCGGGAAACCTTCACCGGATCGGCCTATTTCTTCGCGGATGGCGCCTTCGACATCGCCCCGCAAGCGGAGATGGAGGCGGACAGCCCCCATATTCTGGTGATGCGACGGGTGGACCAAGCGACGGCCCTGCGGTTTTCGGGCGCGACGGCGCTGGACCGGTATCGCGCGCTCAATTGCCTGACTTCGGCCATTTATTATGAGGCCGCCAATGAACCGGACGAAGGGCAGCGCGCCGTCGCCCAGGTCGTGCTCAACCGCGTGCGTCACCCTGCTTGGCCGAAAAGCGTCTGCGGGGTGGTCTATCAGGGGGCGGAGCGCACCGATCTGCTGTGTCAGTTCACCTTCAGTTGCGATGGCGCCATGGCCCGCGCGCCGGTGGCGGACAAATGGGCGCGGGCGCGGCGGACGGCCGAAGCGGCCCTCGCCGGCCGGATATTCCCGCAAGTGGGCCTCTCGACCTTTTACCACACGCTGGCGGTGCGGCCGGAATGGTCCTCCCGGCTGGACGCCGTCGCCGTGGTCGGCGCGCATATCTTCTACCAGATGCGCGGCATCAACGGGCAACCCGCCGCCTTTCACACGCCCTATTCCGGGCGGGAACTGATATCCGGCCCGCCGCCCCGGCCATGGAAACCCCTGCCCGTCGGCGCGATCCCGACCGCCATGCCCTATCTGCCGGAACTCGAAACCGCGATCGGCGGCGCTTCCTCCGCGCCCGCCTCCGTCGCGCCCGATGGGATGACGGCGCCTTCCGGCGGCACGCCCCTCCGGCCGCCGTCGGGCGGCGTATCGGGCGGAACCTCCACCCCGGCCGATCAGGGCCCTCCCCAATCGACCATCAGGCCGGAATATGAAAATAGCGGCCGCCCGCTTATTTGATCGCTAAAAATGCACGACCCCTCGACAAATATTCCCTCGCCCTGATTATTTTTCTTTTTTATCAATTGGATAAGAAAAATTTCAGGGCAGGGATTTTTTCCGGAAAATCGTGGAACCAAAGGAGAGAGGCTTCGTTCTCTGTTCCGGATGGCGACCCTTTGCCCCCCGCTACGCTATCCGAAACCAGAGCCCGGAACGCCTCCCCCCCACCCGCGTTCCGGGCTCGCATTCTTTTTGGGGGACAGGCTTTTGGGGGCAAGCCTTTCATCCTCCTGCGCCCGTCCAGTCTCAGCCCCGTCACTCCACGCAGCCACTCTACGCAACAGGCGGAACAAGGCGGTGACGAACGGCTGCGGCAGTACGGCAAATACCCCCGCACACAGGCCGGATGACCGGAACCAAAAAGCGTTCCGATCATTTTTATTCTGTCAAAGCGCAATGACCTGATTTCCCCTTTTTCAAAAGAGGTATGACTATGAAACGCACCCTGTTTGCAGCGCTTCTGCTGGGCTCTTCCCTTGTCCTTGCAGCGTGCAACACCGTCGAAGGCGCTGGCCGCGACGTTCAGAGCGCCGGTCAGGCGATCGAAGACACGGCGGATTGACAACAGCCCTGCGACAATGAACGCCTGATTAGGATCAAGGCCGATCCCCGATCGGCCTTGATCCGCCAGACTCCTTAGATTGGCCAGACTCCGGCCCCGAACATGCGCAAACGCCCTTGATCCAGCGCGACCCTTAATCCCGCGCGACGAGGGCCTTTTCGTTGCTTTCCGGTTCTTCCCCGTCTTTCCGCTTGCGATCGGTGAACCAGATGCCGACCAGCGCCAGTTCGTAAAGCAGCACCAGCGGTATCGCGAGCATCAACTGCGACACGATATCCGGCGGCGTCAGCACCGCCGCCGCGATGAACGCGGCCACGATCATATAACGCCGCACGCCCACCAGTTGCGCCCGGCTGACCAGCCCGGCGCGGTTGAGCAGCATCAGCAGCACCGGCAAGAGAAAGCTGATCCCGAAGGCCAGCACAAATTGCATGACAAGGCCCAGATAGGCATCGGCGCTGGGCAACGCCTCTATCTGCAACCCACCTGCCTGCCCCTGAAATTCAAGGAAGAAATGGAACGCGGTGGGCATCACCACGAAATAGGCGAGCGAGGCCCCGGCCAGAAACAGGATCGGCGTCGCCAGCAGGAACGGCAGCAGCGCCTTTTTCTCCTGCGCATACAGCCCCGGCGCGACAAAGGCCCAAAGCTGATTGGCGATGATCGGGAAACTCAGGAAAAAGGAACCGAACAGCGCCACCTTCACCTGCACGAAGAACGCTTCGTACAGCTTGGTATAGACCAGCTTGCCGCCCCCCGCGCCAAAGGCTTCCTTCAACGGGTGGACGAGGATCGCGAATAATTGTTCGGAAAAGAAGAAACAGAGGATGAAGCCCAGAAACAGCGCAATCACGCATTTCAGCAGGCGGGAGCGCAGTTCGATCAGATGTTCGAGCAGGGGCGCCTGCGTCTCGTCGAGATCCTTCATGCGCTTTTCCCGATCGCCGGAGTAGGGGCATCCGGCGCGGCGGCCGCACCGGTTTTCGGTTCCATCGCGGGATTGGGGACGGGATCATCGGGCACGGGCACGGCTACGGGCACCGCCCCGGCCATCCCTTCGGCGCGAGGCTCATCCCCCGCCATCGCCGCCGCCTTTTCCGTTCCATCTTCCAGCGCTTCGGGTATCGCGGGATGCTGTTGCATGATACGGCGATTTTCCGCCGCCCATTTCTTTTCCATTTCCTCCAGTTCCACCTCACGGATCATGGCATCCACGCCGGAGCGGAAATGGCGCGACATGGCCCGCGCCTTGCCGAGAAGCTGCCCCACCTTGTAAAGGGCGCGAGGCAAATCCTTCGGGCCGATGACGACGACCGCGACGATCACGATCATCAGCAGCTCGCTGGAACCAATATCAAACATATTTCAAACCTGACTGACGCAATGCAGATTCCGAGCAAATTTCCGCGCAGCCTTCAGGACACATCCCTGCCAAGGCTCCGGCCGCCGGGGTTTCAGCCCTGCTTCTGTTCTTCCTTGCTGGGCGTCACCGTCGGGTCGGACACCGCCTGCCCTTCGATGCGCGTCACGGGACGCGGCGCGTCGGACAGGTCATCATCATCGGCCATGCCCTTCTTGAAGGACTTGATGCCCTTGGCGACATCGCCCATCAGCGACGAAATCCGGCCACCGCCGAACAGCAGAACGATGACAAGGACGACCAGCACCCAATGCATCAATGAAAAGGAACCCATATTCTATCTCCTCGGGGTAACGACCTTAATCTAGTCGTCCCCCTCATCATTTTCCAGCGACGATTCTATGACAGTCCGTTCCAATAATCCTTCCATCGCCAGATCGACAGGATCGAGCAGGCCAGCGGCGCGCAAATCCTCTATCCCCGGCAGGTCGCGGCGGCTGGACAGGCCGAAATGGGTCAGAAATTCCGCCGTCGTCGCATAGAGCAGCGGCCGTCCCGGCACTTCCCTGCGCCCGGCAGGCCGTATCCAACCCGCCTCCATCAATACGTCGAGCGTCCCCTTCGCCACCTGAACACCCCGGATGGCCTCTATCTCGGCGCGGCTGACCGGCTCATGATAGGCGATAATCGCCAGAGTTTCCATGCCCGCGCGCGAAAGTTTGCGCGGTTCCTCCTTATCGCGCCGCAAAAGATGCGCCATGTCCGGCGCGGTCTGGAAATGCCAGCGCCCGCCGCGCTCCACCAGATTGACGCCGCGCCCGGCATAATCCTCGCTCAGGCGGCGCAGGCCCGCCGCTATATCGGGCGCTTCGCCCAATAGCTGGCGCAATTGCGCGATGGCGAGCGGCTCGACGCTGGCGAACAACGCGGCTTCCAGCGCGCGCAGCAGGTCGTCCGGTTCGCCCCCATCGCCGATCACAGCAGCGTCCCTTCGCCCTTGCCCTCGCCTTGGCCGCCTGCCCCGCTATCACCCGCGCTGCGCAGGAAAATCGGTTCGAATATCCCCTCCTGCCGGATATCGACGCGCCCCTGTTTCGCCAGTTCGAGCATCGCGACGAAGCTCGACGCGAGGGCAGAGCGCCCCAGCGGCCCGCTCACCCCTTCGGGCAGGAAGTTTTCGAGTCGCGTCCAGTCGAGCCGCATGCCGATCAACCGGCCCACTCGCGTAATGGCTTCCTCCAGCGTCATCACCGGGCGGCGGGCGATCACATGGGTCACATGCCGGGTCCGTGCCTTCACCTGCCCATAAGCGGCGATCAGGTCATAAAGCCCGGCCTGCCAGATCGCGACCTTCTCCACCCGCAACCCTTCGGGCGCGCCACGCTCGAACACATCGCGCCCCAGCCGGTCCCGCGCCATCAATCGCGCGCCCGCATCGCGCATCGCCGCCAGCCTTTGCAGGCGCAGATGCAGGCGCAACGCCAGTTCTTCGGGCGAAGGCTCCTCCTGTTGCGCCCTGGGCAGCAGCAGCGCGGATTTGAGATAGGCGAGCCATGCCGCCATCACCAGATAATCGGCGGCCAGTTCCAGCTTCATCGCCTGCGCCCCCGCGATGAAATCGAGATATTGCTTCACCAGCGCGAGAATGGAAATTTCGCGCAGGTCCACCTTTTGCGACCGCGCAAGGTTCAGCAGCAGGTCGAGCGGGCCTTCCCAGCTATCGAACGTCACCATCAGCACGTCCGCGGGCGCGCGTCCGCTTTCGAACAGGTCAGCCATGGCGTCGGCCCCATGGCGAACGCCCTCGTTCACCATCGCCATCAGCCCATCACCGCCAGCAACGCATCGCGCCGCGCCAGCAGCGTTTCAAGGGGGTCGCCCTTCCCGCTTTCCTCCCGCCCGGCAATCGTCGCCATCGCCCGGTCGAGCCGCGCGCGGGAGATATCGCTGATATCCGGCAGGCGCCCGGCAATGCCGATCATCTCCTCCATGCGCGCCCAGCAGTTGAGCGCCAGATCGCACCCGGCCTCCACCACGCCCGCCGCCAGCGCCGGGATATCCCCTTTCAGCGCCTTCATATCGAGATCATCGGACATCAGCAGGCCATCGAAACCGATCCGGCCGCGAATAATCTCCCCGATCACCGTGGGCGACAGGCTGGCGGGCCGCTCCGCATCCCATGCGGTATAGACGATATGCGCGGTCATCCCCATCGGCGCGTCGCGCAGGGTGCGAAAGGGTTCGAGATCGCTTGCCAGCGCCGCCTCGTCCGCATCCACCATGGGCAGGTCGTGGTGGCTGTCCACCAGCGCCCGGCCATGGCCCGGCATATGCTTGACGATGCCGACCACGCCGCCAGCCCGCAAGCCATCGAGCACCGCCCGCCCCAGCGCGGCAACGCGCATCGGGTCCGCGCCAAGGGTGCGATCGCCCATGATATCGCTCGCCCCATCCTGCCGCACGTCGAGCAGGGGCAGTGCATCGACGGTGATGCCACATTCGCGCAAGGTCGCCGCGATCGCCTGCGCATTGGCGCGGCAGGCGGCGATCGCGCTCGACGGCGCAATATCGTACAGCGAATCGAAAATCTGCGCGGGCGGGAATTCCGGCCAGACGGGCGCGCGCATCCGCGCAACCCGCCCGCCTTCCTGATCGATCATGATGAGCAGATCATCGCGCCCGTGCAGCGCGCGCAGATCATCGGTCAGCGCGCGAAGCTGCGCCTTGTCGACGATATTGCGCCGGAAAAGAATATAGCCCGCCGGTTCGCTGTCTCGAAAGAAATCCCTTTCCTCCGCGCCAAGCGTCTCCCCGGCCAGACCGAATATAACTGGTTTCATGCCGCATGACTAACCGCAGCCCCCGCGCCGGGAAAGGGAAAATCCATTCCGCCGTCAATAGCTGCCGCCAATGCTCGTTGCCGATACCCGACCCGCCGACAATGCCCGCCGCCCGTGCCCGCTATCAATTGACGACGAGACAGCTTTCCCCCGCAACCTTCAGCTTGCCGCACAGCGTCCCGGCCTCCTTGCCCGCATGGGCGCGCAGGCGATAGAATTTCGTGCCGCCGACCGTCACCGGCTGAATGCTGTGGGAAAGATCGGCCAGATAGGTGAACCGCTTGGAAAAGCGCGACCATGCATCGCGCGCCAGCGCTTCATTGCCATAGGCGCCCAGCTGGATCGCGCCGCCGCCCTGCTGCGCGGCGGCAGAGGCGGCCGGGGCCTGCGCCTTTTCGCCGGTGCGATCGGCCACGGCGGTTTCCACCTTCTTCGCAGCAGCAGAGGCGGCGGATTTATCGGCGGCGGGCGCCTTGGCGACGGACCCGCCGACGATCGGCGCTTCGGGCAGGCGGGACGGATCGATACGGCCCCCGCGCTCTATCCCCTCGCTCGCCGCGAAACTCGCATCGCCTTCGCCCTGAAATTTCTTCGCATCGGCATCGGCGGCCGGGATCTTGTAATTTTCCGCAGGCGCCTTGACGAGTTCGCCCGCGCCGCCGCCGCCCAATTGCCCGCGCACCAGATAGACGCCCCCGACCACCAGCCCGATCAGGACCAGCCCGGCCAGCACGAACAGCGCCAGCCGCGCCAGCGATACTTCGTCATGCGGCTCCGCCTCATAGGCGGGTTCCAGCCATGGCAGGCGATCCTCGTCATCCAGCGCGAGACTGTCGATCCTGCCACCCGTCATCACTGCATCTCCGAAAGCGCCTCTACACCCATCAGCGCAAGCCCGTTTCGAATAACCTGCCCGATTTGTCGGGCAAGGAAAAGCCTGACGGACGTGATTTGCGGATCGTTAACCACGATTACCCGGCGGGCGGGATCGTCATTGCCCATGTTCCACCAGCCATGGAACGCGGCGGCCAGATCGTCCAGATAGAAGGAAATCCGGTGCGGTTCGCGGTTTTGCGCCGCCCCTTCGACCACCCGCGGAAACTGCGCGGCCAGCTTCACCAGCGCCAGTTCCTCCGTCCCAAGACGGGACAGGTCCGGCTCCGCCGTCAGGTCGATGCCCGCCTCCGCCACGCGCCGCCCCAGCGACGCGATGCGGGCATGGGCATATTGCACATAGAAAACCGGATTGTCCTTCGACGCCTCGACCACCTTGGCAAAGTCGAAATCCATCTGCGCATCGGCCTTGCGGGTCAGCATGGTGAAGCGCACCACATCCTTGCCCACTTCCTTCACCACATCGGCCAGCGTGACGAAATTGCCCGCCCGTTTCGACATTTTCACCGGCTCGCCATCGCGCAGCAGGCGCACCATCTGCACCAGCTTCACATCGAACCGCGCCTTGCCTTCGGTCAGCGCGGCGACGGCGGCCTGAATCCGCTTCACCGTGCCCGCATGGTCCGCGCCCCAAATGTCGATCAACTGATCGGCCGACTGCGCCTTCTGGAAATGATAGGCCATGTCGGCGCCGAAATAGGTCCACGACCCGTTCGACTTCCTGATCGGCCGGTCCTGATCGTCGCCAAATTGCGTCGAGCGGAAAAGCGGCAGTTCGACCGGCTCCCAATCGTCCGGCACCTCGCCCTTGGGCGCTTCGAGCACGCCATCATAGACCAGATCATGATCGCGCAGCCATTGTTCGGCGGCTTCGGGCTTGCCCGCCGCCTGCAACTCCGCCTCTGACGAGAATATATCATGATGGATGCCGAGCAGCGCGAGGTCGGCGCGGATCATCTCCATCATGGCGGCGACGGCGGTCCGGCGGAACGGGACCAGCCATTCGCTTTCCGGCGCGCCGACGAAGCGGTCGCCATATTCGGCGGCCAGCGCTCGGCCGACCGGGACGAGATAATCGCCGGGGTAAAGGCCTTCGGGTATATCCCCCACATCCTCGCCCAGCGCCTCGCGATAGCGGATATGGGCGGAACGGGCCAGCACATCGACCTGCCCGCCCGCATCGTTGATATAATATTCGCGCGTCACCTTGTGCCCGGCATATTCCAGCACGCTGGCGAGCGCATCACCGACGACCGCGCCCCGGCAATGCCCCATGTGCATCGGGCCGGTCGGGTTGGCCGAGACATATTCGATGTTGACGGACACGCCCTGCCCCATGACCGAGCGGCCATAATCGGCGCCCAGCGCGGCGATCTGGCGCGTTTCATCCGCCCAGGTCGCGGGGGTGAGGCGCATGTTGATGAACCCCGGTCCGGCGATCGAGACATGCTCCACCTCCGCCAGTTGCTCCAGCCGCGCCGCCACTTTTTCGGCCAGCGCGCGCGGATTGGTTCCGGCGGGCTTGGCCAGCACCATCGCCGCATTGGTGGCAAGGTCGCCATGGGACGGGTCGCGCGGCGGCTCTACCGTCACCGCCTTGCGGTTGAGGCCCGCAGGCAGTTCCCCCGCCGCCTCCATCGCATCGAGAAGCGCCGCCATATGGTCGGCGAAACGAACATAAACTGTCACGATGATATTCCTGTCATCTGCCCTCGATGCGCCAGTCCGGGCAGGTCATCGAGATATTCCTGGGCTATCGAGTCGCGTTATAGCGGAACTGATCGGGCGTCAGGTTGAAGCCCACCAGCAGTTCGAAGCTCGTTCGCTGCAAGGCGGCCCGCACATCGGGGGTGGAGAAGGGGTCGGTCGCGGCGTCGACATCCCCCGCCTTGCGGTTGGCGCGAATCCGGCTGAGCATTTCCTCCGGCAGCGTGGCCGCGTCCCGATCGACATAGGAGGCGGCCTTGGCGCTGGCGGTGGCGCGCGTCTGGCCCGCCGGGAAGGAAAGCGTCACCTGACCGACGCGCTTGGCGATAACCGCCGTGCCGCCCCGCACCACCACGGAGAAATAGGGCAGCGTCACGTCCCGCGCCGCGCTGGCATCGGTGCGGGAGGCCCGCACGTCGAACGTCGCTTCGGTATAGAATTGATCCCCCGCCTCTGAACAGGTGGAGCGCAAATTGGTGACTTCCGCCACCACGTCGATTGCCGATGCGTCCGTGCTGCTTGCCGGGTTGAACAGGGTGATGTCGCCCGTCACCGCCGGAATGGCGGCGGTGGGACAAGCGCTGCGCACCGCGACAATGCCGCCGGTCTGGTCAATCTCTCCCTGACGTGAGCAACCGGCCAGCGCCAGCACCGCCATCGCGGCGGCGGAGAGTTTCAGGATCGAGGAACGAGATACGGTCACAGGCAGTCCCTTGGAGAATTGATCCGGCTTCTTATCCGTCCCCGCGCGCAGGCGCAACATGGATGGAGGCGCGGAGGGGATTAAAACATGTCTGCGCCCTAGTCATGGGCGGCGATTCGGCTTAAAGGCTCGACCCATGACCGCCGATGAACAGACCGCCGCCGCGCAGGCGCAGGCCCTGCCCCCGCTAGACCTGCTGATCGCCGCGCCGCGCGGCTTTTGCGCGGGGGTGGACCGCGCCATCATCATCGTCGAACGCGCGATCGAGAAATATGGCGCGCCGGTCTATGTCCGCCATGAAATCGTCCATAATAAATATGTCGTGGACAGCCTGAAAGCCAAGGGCGCGATCTTCGTCGAGAAACTGGGCGAAGTGCCCGACGACGTGCCGGTCGTCTTTTCCGCCCATGGCGTGCCCAAGGCGGTGCCGGCCAAGGCGCAGGCGCGCGGCCTCAACTTTTTCGACGCCACCTGCCCGCTGGTGTCGAAGGTCCATCGTCAGGCCGAACGTCAGGTCGAGGCCGGGCGGCACATATTGTTCATCGGCCATCGCGGCCATCCCGAAGTGATCGGCACCTTCGGACAGGTGCCCGAAGGCTGCATGACCCTCATCGAAACGGTCGAGGATGCAGAGGCGCTGGAACCGGGCGTGACGCCGGACAATCTGGCCTTCCTCACCCAGACCACCCTTTCTGTCGATGATACCTCCGCGATCATCGCGGTGCTGGAACGGCGCTTTCCCGGCATCGTCGCCCCGCGGGGGGAGGATATCTGCTACGCCACCTCCAACCGGCAGGCTGCCGTCAAGGCGATGGCGCATGAATGCGACGCGGTGCTGGTGATCGGCGCGCCCAATAGTTCCAACTCCGTCCGCCTCGTCGAATGCGCCGAGCGCGAGGGCGCCAAGGCGATGCTGATCCAGCGCGGGCCGGATATCGACCTTGGCTGGCTGGCGGGCGTCCGCACGCTCGGCATCACGGCGGGCGCCTCCGCCCCCGAAGTGCTGGTGCGCGAGGTCGTGGAAACCCTCTCCTGTCACTTCACCGTCAGCGAGCGGGAGGTGGAAACCGCCAAGGAACGCATCTCCTTCAAGCTGCCGCGCGGGCTGGAGGCAGCCTGACCGATGGCCGTCTACACCCATGTATCCGCCGAAGCGATGGCGGAGTTCCTCACCCGTTACGACACCGGATCGCTGATTTCCGCCAAGGGCATTGCCGAGGGCGTGGAGAACAGCAATTATCTGCTCGAAACCCAGCGGGAGGACGGCAGCCGCGAACGCTTCATCCTCACCCTCTATGAAAAGCGGGTGGATGAGGGCGACCTGCCCTTCTTCATGGACCTGCTCGACCATCTGGGCGCGCGCGGATGCAAGGTGCCGCGTTTCATTTCCGATCGGGACGGGGCCAAGCTGCAACGATTATCGGGCCGCCCCGCCTGCCTGATCGAGTTTCTTTCCGGCGTCTCCGTCAGTGAGCCGACCGCGCCGCAGGCCGCCGCGACCGGGCGCGCTCTGGGCGAATTGCACGGCGCCGCGCGCGATTTCACCGGCGCCCGGCGCAACAGTCTGGACCTTGCGGGCTGGCATGATCTCGCCAGGGCGTGCGGCGATGATCTCGACGGCATCCAGCCCGGCCTCAAGGAACGGGTGACGCGGGAACTGGCGTTTCTCGACGCGCATTGGCCGCAGGGGTTGGAACGCGGCGTCATCCATGCCGATCTTTTCCCCGACAATGTGCTGATGCGCGGCGATGAGGTCGGCGGCCTCATAGATTTTTACTTCAGTTGCACCGACATCCTCACCTATGATCTGGCGATCACCCATGGCGCATGGGCCTTTTCCGGCGACGGGCGGGAATATCGCGCCGATGTGGGCGCGGCGCTGGTGCGCGGCTATGCCGACGCCCATGGGCTGGGCGAAGCGGACCGTGCCGCCTTCCCAATCCTCTGCCGGGGATCGGCGATGCGCTTCCTGCTGACGCGCGCCTATGACTGGATCAACACGCCGCCCGATGCGATGGTGACGCGCAAAGACCCCCTCGCCTATTTGCGGCGGCTGGATTTCTATACCGCCGCCGCCCCGCATCTGTTGCTCGGCGCATGAACGGCCCCGCGCTCACCACCGTCGAGATTTTCACCGATGGCGCCTGCAAGGGCAATCCCGGCCCCGGCGGCTGGGGCGCGCTCATCCGGTCGGGCAAGCATGAAAAGGAACTGTCCGGCGGCGAACCGGACACCACCAACAACCGCATGGAACTGATGGGCGCAATCGCCGCGCTCAACGCCCTCAAGCGGCCCTGCCATGTGGTGCTGACCACCGACAGCAATTATGTGAAGGACGGCATCACCAAATGGGTCCACGGGTGGAAACGGAACGGCTGGAAGACCGCCGACCGGAAACCGGTGAAGAATGCCGATCTCTGGCAAGCATTGATAGAGGCCGTGAAGCCCCACAAAATAGAATGGCATTGGGTGAAGGGCCATGCGGGGCATCCCGAAAATGAGCGGGCCGACGCGCTGGCCAGCGCCGCCGCGATGGAGCAGATCGCGGGCTGACGACCCGCCCATGCAGGCCGGATCATTCCCGGCGGCCGCATCGTTCCGATCGGATTGCGGTTGCAGTAAAGACGCGCCTTGATATGCTCCCCGCCATCCTGCTGTCGGCACCAAGGAAAGAACACCCCCATGCGACACCTCCTGTCCCGCCCAACCGTCTCCCGCCCCGCCCTTCGTTCCCTCATCCTCCGTTCCGCCGCCGCGCTGGCGCTGATCGCGGCGCCGGCGGGCATCGCGCTGATGCAGCCGGGGACCGCCCTTGCGCAGGTTTCCGCCGCGCAACTGGTGGACAAGGTGGACATTCCCTATTCCGAATTCACCCTGCCCAACGGCCTGCGGGTGATCGTCCATACCGATCGCAAGGCGCCCATCGTCGCGGTGTCCGTCTGGTATAATGTCGGGTCCAAGCATGAGCCGCTGGGCAAGACCGGCTTTGCCCATCTGTTCGAGCACCTGATGTTCAACGGGTCGGAAAATGCGCCGGGCGATTTCTTCGAGCCGCTGCAACAGGTCGGCGCGACCGATTTCAACGGCACCACATGGTTCGACCGCACCAATTATTTCGAATCCGTGCCAACCAGCGCGCTCGATGTCGCATTGTTCCTCGAAAGCGATCGCATGGGGCATCTGCTCGGCGCGGTGACGCAGGAGAAGCTCGATAATCAGCGCGGCGTCGTCCAGAATGAAAAGCGGCAGGGCGACAACCAGCCCTATGGCATGGTCGAATATGCGCAGCTTGCCGGATTGCTGCCGCCCGATCACCCCTATGGCCACTCCACCATCGGTTCCATGGCCGATCTCGACAAGGCCAGCCTTGACGATGTGAAGCAGTGGTTCACCGATCATTACGGCCCCAACAACGCGGTTCTCGTGCTGGCGGGCGACATCGACGCCGCGGCCGCGAAAAAGCTCGTCACCCGATATTTCGGGGATATTCCGCGCGGCAAGGCGGTCGCGCCGGTGAAGGTCGACATCCCTAGCCTCGCCGCCCGCAAGGATCAGGTGTTGAAGGATCGCGTCGCGACCACGCGCCTTTACCGCTGGTGGACGGTGCCGGGCCTCAACGCGCCCGACAATGCGCCGCTGGCCGTGGGCGCGAGCGTGCTGGGCGGCCTCGCCTCCTCCCGCCTCGACAATATCCTTGTGAAGGATGAGCAACTGGCGGTGCGCGTCACCGCCGATCTTCAGGAATTTGCCCAGTTGGGCTTTTTCGAGGTGACGGCGGATGTGAAACCCGGCGTCGATCCGGAGGTGCTTTCCAAACGGCTCGATCAGATTCTGGCCGATTATATCGCCAAGGGACCGACCGCCGATGAGGTGAAGCGCGTCGCGATGACGGACGTGTCCGGGCGGATCGGCGGCATGGAACAGGTCGGCGGGTTCAGCGGCAAGGCGACGGTTCTCGCCGAAAGCGCCCTCTATTTCGGCAAGCCCGATGATTACAAGAAGCAGATGGCCGCCATTGCCGGCGCCACGCCGGAAAAGGTGCGCGCCGCGATGGGCAAATGGCTGACCCGCCCGGTCTTCGCCCTGTCGGTGGTGCCGGGTGAACGGGACGCCTATGAAGAAGCGGGCGGCGCGGCCCCGGCGCAACCGGGCCAGCGCAGCGGCGTCGTTTCGGCCCCCGCCCCCTATCTGGATGAGGGCGAGCAACCGACCTTGTCCCCGCAGGCCGCCGTCGATCGCAGCAAGCTGCCCGATGTCGGCACCTTCCCCAATGTGGAATTTCCGGCCGTGGAAACAGCGACGCTCTCAAATGGCATCAAGGTGCATTTCGCCCGGCGCGACACCGTGCCGACGCTGCGGCTCGCGCTCTCGTTCAATGCGGGCAAGGCCGCCGACCCGGCCGACCGGCAGGGCACGCAAGCCCTGATGCTGGCGATGCTGAAGGAAGGGACGAAAACCCGCAACAGCATCCAGATCGCCGAGGAACAGGAACGGCTGGGCGCGTCCATTTCCGTCGGCGCGTCGCTCGACCGCACGATTGTCGGCCTCTATGCGCTGACGCCCAATATCGGGCCGTCGCTGGACCTGCTGGCCGATATCGTCCTGCACCCGGCCTTCGACGCGAAGGAACTGGAACGGGTGCGCGCCGCCCAACTGGCGCAGATCGCGCAGGAACGCACGCAGCCGGGCAGCATGGCTTCCCGCGCGCTGATCCCCATCCTCTATGGCAAGACCCATCCCTATGGCATCGCGGCGAGCGGTTCGGGCGACCCCGATGTGGTCAAGGCGCTGGCCAGCAATGATCTGGCGTCCTTCCACCGCCGCTGGATTCGCGCCGACACGGCGGAAATCTTCGCCGTGGGCGACATGAGCCTCGATCAACTCAAGCGGGAACTGGAAGCGCGCTTCGCCGCCTGGCCGATGACCCGCGACATGCCCGGCATCAAGAATTTCAACGTGGAAACGCCCGCCCCGCAACCGCGCATCGTGCTGGTCGATCGCCCGCAATCGCCACAATCCTTCATCTATGGCGGCGAAGTGCTGAACGCCAAGGGCGGCGATGATCTGGTGGACCTGCTGTCGGCCAACAACATCATGAGCGGCGATTTCCTCAGCCGCACCAATATGGACCTGCGCGAAACCAAGGGCTGGTCCTATGGCGTGCGCGGCAGCATCGACCGCAATCAGGAAAGCGCCGCCTATCTCATCAGCGCCCCGGTGCAGGCCGACAAGACCGGCGCGAGCATCGCCGCGCTGCGCGACCAGATCACCTCCTTCCTGACCACCAAGGGCATCACGCCCGAAGAACTGCAACGCACCACCAATGGCAGCATCCGCGAACTGCCGGGCAGCTTCGAGACATCGGGCGCGGTGCTGGGCGAGATGCAGCGCGACGCGCTGTTCGGCCGTCCGTTCGATTATGTCGAAACGCTCGCCGACCGGTATCGCAAGCAGACCGCGCAACAACTGGACAGCGCCGCGCGCGGGATGATCGACCCGGCGAAAATGACATGGGTGGTGGTGGGCGACAAGGCCGTCGTCCTGCCGCAACTCAAGGATCTGGGCCTGCCGGTCGTCGTCGTGGAAGGGGACGCCCCCGCGACGCCCTCCGCCTCCGCCCCGGCCCCGGCTGCAAAATAAGCCAACCCGGTCGCACAATAATTGAAGGAGAAACGATAATGGCATCTGTCGATGGCGCCTATGATTGCATCACCAAGACACCCATGGGCGACCAGAAAAGCGTGTTCACCGTCATCCAGACCGGGAACGCCTTTCATGGCACCAATGCGGGGCCGCTGGGGTCGCTGGACGTGACCGACGGCAAGGTCGATGGCAATCGGCTAAGCTGGAAAATGGAAATGGTGCTGCCCATGCCGATGACGCTCGATTGCGAGGCGATTGTCGAGGGCGACACGCTGACCGGCACGATTCAGGCGGGCGGCTTCGGCGCCATGGCCATGACGGGAACCCGTCGCGGCTGATATCAGCCCGGCATGTGACGTTGGCCCGGCGGTAACATGGGCCGGTAACGGGCCGGTAACATGGGGGGATAAGACCAGAGGAGCAGGAACGCCCCCGCCTGTCCGGGGGTCTTGGGGGAACGCCATATGTATGCGCAGGATGTGATAAAATATAACGGCGTGGCCAGAGCGGTGCACTGGATCATCGCCATCGGCATCATCACCGAGGTCACTCTGGGGCTGGGGCATGACGCATGGCGCGACCTGTTTCCGGTGATACCGGTCCACAAGGCCATCGGCATCACCATATTGGCGCTCAGCCTGTTCCGCCTTTACTGGCGCGTCACCCATCCGGCCCCGCCCCTGCCCGCCACCATGCCGCGCTGGCAGGTGGGGCTTGCCCATGGTCTGCACGGGCTGTTCTATTTCATGATCATCGCCGTGCCGCTGACCGGGTGGATCATGTCGTCGGCCGGGACATACCCCCTCCAGTGGTTCGGCCTGTTCGACATTCCCAAATGGCCGGTGGTGAAGGACAGCCCGCTGGCGCAGGCCGCCCATGCCGGGCATGAACTGATGGGCAAGCTGTTCATTCCGCTGATTGCCGCGCATGTCGGCGCCGCGCTCTATCATCATTTCGCGTTGAAAGACGGGGTGTTGAAGCGAATGCTATGAGCCGAAAGACAAAATATCGCGCCGAACCAGCCCGATGATGGATCCAGAAATGAAGTAAACAGTTGTAAACATCATGGTCCTCCACATGACTCGAACGAACAGGCCTCATAAGTCCGCTCCATCAGGCGATGTCCTATATATGTTAAAGGATCGGCATGCGCATTGCGATTGCAGATGATGAAGATACGGTTCGGACTTTTCTGACGGCAATACTCTCGGAGGCCGGTCATAGCTGCATAGCGTTTCGCAGCGGCCGGGAGATGATCAACGGGTTGCAGCGGGATACTTTCGATCTTGCGATCATCGACTGGATCATGCCCGGCACGGACGGGCTTGAAATCGTCAAATGGGCGCGGGAGACGCTGTCCCCCAGCCCGCCCATCATCATCCTGACCAGCCGCGCCAATAATGAGGATGTGGTGCAGGCGCTCAACACCGGGGCCGACGATTATATCATCAAGCCGAGCGCGCCCAATGTCATCCTTGCGCGGGTGGAAGCCGTCATGCGCCGGGCCGCGCCCTTGCCCGACCCGCCATCGCGCACGGAAAGTTTCGGCGCCTATTGCTTCGACCGGATGACCAGTTCGGTCGCTCTCCATGGCGAGGACATCGCGCTGACCTCTCGCGAATTCGCGCTGGCGCTGCTGTTCTTCCGCAACCCCAATCGCGCCTTTTCCCGCGCCTATATATTGGAAACGCTCTGGCACAGCGTACCGGACCTCCCGACGCGGACGCTGGACATGCATATTTCCCGCATCCGTTCCAAATTGCGTCTGGGGCCGGAAACCGGCTATCGCCTCCAAACGATTTTCGGCCATGGCTATCGGCTGGAAATGTTTGGCGGAGGCCCAGAATGAACCACCACGCCCGATCGGGCACACGCTATCCCCGCAACACCCGCGCCTTTATGGCCGCGGGCCTGCTGGGGCTGACGATCCTGACGGCCGCCGCTCCTGCCGCCTTCACCCCCGCGGCGGCCCAGACCGGGCAGAAGGCCCCCCTTCCCGCCCGGCTTCAGGGGGAGGAGGACATCCGCTATGTCGTGCGCAAGGGCGACACGCTCTACTCCCTTGCCCAAGACCATATGTGGCGGCCGACGGACTGGCGCCCGGTGCAGCGCCTCAACCGGGTGCGCGATCCGCTCCGGCTCCTGCCCGGCACGACGCTCATCATTCCGGCAAGGCTGCTCAGGACGCTGCCGCTGACCGCGCATATCGCCGCCTTCAAGGGGGCTGGCAGCATCGGGAACGGCGCGAAAGGCGAGATTCCGCTGGCCCTCAATCAGGCGATCACGCCGGGCATGACGATCGAGACGGGCAAGGGCGGTTTCGTCACGCTGCAACTGTCCAACGGGTCGCGCCTCACCCTGCCCTCGCAGACGAGGATACGCGTCGCAACGCTTCGCCGGTTTCAGTTGAACGGCATGGTCGATGTCACTTTCCTGCTGGAAAAGGGCCGGGTGGAAACCAACGCCACGCCGGTCGGCGATAGCGGCGGCCGCTATCGCATTCGCACGCCCATCGCGGTGTCGGCGGTGCGCGGCACGGTTTTCCGCGCCGAATATGACGCCGCCGCCGCCCTTTCCCGCACCGAAGTGGTGGAAGGGAATGTCGCCGTGTCCGACGAGGATCAGGCCGCCGCGCAAAATATCGGCAAGGGGTTCGGGGCGATCGTCTCCACCCAGGGCGACATCCGGCGCGAAGAATTGCTGCCGGCGCCCGAACTGCTGAACCCCGGAAAGGTTCAGGTCGATCCGCAAGTGGCGTTCACCCTGAAGCCGCTGGACAAGGCGCAGCGCTATCATGTGCAGATTGCGCGTGATCCGGGCTTCATCGAAATGGAACAGGAACTTTATTCGACCGAACCGGACACCCGCTTCGACGATATCGGCAATGGCCGCTGGTTCGTGCGCGCATCGGCGGTCGCCGCCAGCGGGCTGGAGGGGATGCCGCAAACCTATGCGATGCGGCGGATGCGGATCGATCTGGCCGGTTCTTCGGGGCAGGAGGATGACGGGGCCTACCGGTTCCGCTGGAATGGCGAGGACGACGGCGCGATGGTCTTTCATTTCCGCCTGCGGCCGGATGCTCCCGGCTCCATCCCGCTGGTCGATGAACCGGGCCTGTCGGGCACGGCCCTTTCCCTGACGGATATTCCCCCCGGCAAATATCGCTGGACAGTCGGCGCGCGCCGTCATGAAGACGGGGAAAGCGCGACCAACTGGCTGCCCGAACAATCGCTGATCGTCGCCGATGAAGAGGGCACGCCCCGGTCCGGTTCAGGCGCGAAGGACCGGTGACGGGGTGCGGCGGGGGCGCCTGTTCGTCGAATGGCTGCTGATCGGGCTGGGCGCCAGCCTCGTCGTCCTGCTGTCGGTCGGCAGTTCCCTTGTCGAACGCGCCGACCGGCTGCTCTATGACATGGTGGCGCCGTTCCATGCCGCGCCTGCCGACGACCGGCTGCTGATCGTCGCGATCGATGACGACACGCTGGCCGCAACCGGGCGCTGGCCCCTGTCGCGGGACATTCATGCGCAGGCGCTTTCTCGCATGAAGGCGGCCCGGCCCGCCGCGATCCTCTACGACATATTGTTCATCGAGCCGTCCGCGCAGGATCGGCGACTGGCCGACGCGATGGCGGGGCAGCCGCCCGTCTATCTGCCGATGCTGTTCGACATACCGGGGCTGGACGGCGCGCCATGGCTGATCCATCGCCCCATATCGCCGATAGCGGAGGCGGCGGGCGGGATCGGCACCGCCAATCTTTCGCTC
Organism: Sphingobium sp.; assembly: GCA_050252755.1. GTDB lineage: Bacteria > Pseudomonadota > Alphaproteobacteria > Sphingomonadales > Sphingomonadaceae > Sphingobium. The sequence goes on along the minus strand of JBFWKI010000001.1, from coordinate 225,353 downwards.
GACCGGGATGGCCGCGCCCGCAGCATCGCGATCGCCACGGCGGAGGATGGAGCGGATGGAGCGGATAGCGCAAATGCCGCGCCCATCCTCCCGCATCTGGCGGAACTGAGCTATCGCCGCCTTGTCGGGCATTCTTCCCCCGCCTTTGAGCGCACCCGCGCAACCGGGGAGGCGCTGCACATCCCCTTTCTGCCGCCGGGCAGCTTTCGCACGATCAGCCTGCTGCCGGTGCTGCGCGGGGAGGTGCCTGCCGATTTTCTGCGCGGCAAGATCCTGCTGGTCGGCGCAACAGCGGAGGGGCTGGGCGATATCCACCCGGTTTCAACCGCCCATGCGGGCCGCCTGCCCGGTGTGGAAGTGCAGGCCAACCTGCTGTCCTCCCTGCTCGCCGACCGGTTCGTCACCCTCCTGCCCGGCTGGCTGATCGCCCTGCTTTCCCTGCTGCCGCTCTTGGGGGTTGCTGCTGATTTTCTGGCGCCTCTCCCCTTCCAAGAGCCTGCTCCTGTCCATCGGCATGACGGTCGCGCTGGTGATCGGATCAGTGGCCGCGCTGGCCCTTGGCGGCTGGTGGTTCCCGCCCGTGGCGGCGCTGATCGGCATCATCCTCGTCTATCCGCTCTGGGGCTGGCGGCGGCTCGCTGCGGTCACGCAATTCATGGGGGATGAGGTACGGACGCTGCTCTCGCAAACCGGCATAGACACCCCTGCCCCCGCCGCCTCGCACAGATGGCGGGACGACCGTGTCGCCAGCGATGCCGGGCGCCTGCATCAGGTTCTCGCCCTCATGCAGCGCAACGCGAAAGAGCGCGAGGAAATGCTGCAATTCCTGTCCCACGACATGCGATCGCCGCAGGCCTCGATCCTGTCTCTGCTGGAGGACCGGGGCAAGCCGCTGCCCGGCGGCCCCGCCCTGCACGATCGGATCCGCCGCCATGCAGAGCGCACGCTGCGGCTGGCCGATGATTTCGTGCAACTGGCGCGCCTGCAATCCCGCCAGCCGGTGCACGAAGCCGTCGATATCCGCGATGCCATGGCGCAGGCAGGCGACATGGTCTGGGCGCGGGCGAAGGCGCGGGCCGTCACCATAAGCCAGGACGGCCGCCACGCCGCCGATGCGCCGGACCTGTGGGTGGCGGGCGATGCCGAGGCGCTGGTGCGCGCATTCGCCAATTTGCTGGACAATGCCGTGGAGGTTTCCCCGGAAGGGTCGGTGATCTCCTGCGGCGTCCGGCAAGAGGGGGACGAGGTCATCGCCCATGTCGCCGACCATGGCCCCGGCCTGCCGCCCGAACGCCGCGACGCGCCCTTCGCCCGCTTCGGCTATAGCGGGGCAGCGGGGGAGGGCGGCAGCGGCCTTGGCCTCTCCTATGTCGCCACCGTGGCGGAGCGCCATGGCGGATCGGCCCATTATGCGGACGGACCGGCAGGAGGGGCCTGCTTTTCCCTGCGCCTGCCGCTGATGCGGGATGAGGAAATCTGACGGCCAACGCCCCAGCGCAAGCCGCCCGTCAGATCAAGCGCGAGCGCCCTGCCGCCCGCGATCAATTCCGAATGGGGCTGGTCGCCACCCGCTCGCCCGCCGGGGCCGCGAGATCGGCCAGCGCGCTTTCCACCAGATGCGGCAACAGGAGGTCGAGCGTCGCCCGGCAATGCGCCTCTTGCGCGCTACCACGATAGAGCATCTGGCCCGTGCCGCTGTCGGCCATGCTGATGGCGACGCGCGTAAGCCGCTCCTTCCGGCATCGCCCTATGCCCTTCTGCCCCTGCGCGGCGGACAGCGCGGCGCCATCCTCCCCGACCAGCGCAACGCGCCCCGGACGCTCCGCCACCCCTACCGACAGGATGACGGGCGCGGCCTCGGCAAAGCGAAAGCCCTTTTGCTCCAGCGATGCGGCGACGCTGTCGCGCAGGCGGGCCAGCAGCGGATCGGGCACCGAATCCCCACCCCCGGACTCCGCTTCGGGCGCCCACATCAATGTCGGCCTGTCCTGTATCCCCGGACCGGCCGAACGGATCGCCGTATCCACCGGCCGGGCGCAACCGCCCAGACCGGCAAGCATCAGGCAGGATATCGTGACTATGGCAGCAAGATTTCGACCCATGGCCCACGCCATAGCCGCAAAGCACCCGCGCCGCCACCCTTCAGAACAGGCATGGACAAGACGGGATGGGATGAAGGGAACCACCCTCGCGCCTGCCATCCGCAGGCGGGCGTCAGACGGTAAAACTTTCCCCGCAGCCGCAGGAACCCGTCGCATTGGGGTTGGTGAACACGAACCCGGCGGTGAAATCATCCTCTCGCCAGTCCATCGTGCTGCCGATCAGATACAGCACCGACGCGCCATCGATATAGAAGGTGCCGCCGGGCGTTTCGATCTTCTCGTCCAGCGGAACTTCCTCCGCCACATAATCGACCGAATAGGCAAGGCCCGAACAGCCCCGGCGCGGCGTCGACAATTTGACGCCCACCGTCCCTTCCGGCGCCTTGGCCAGCAGGTCCGCGATCCGCTGTTCCGCCGAGGGCGTCAGCAGCACGGCGGCAGGGCGCGCGCGGGTGGAAGTGGGTGCGGTCATCTCATCACCTTCTTGCAGTCAAATCCGGTACATAGCTCTATATGGCCCCAATATGGGAAGCATCGCCGCGTTCACCAAGGGCGCCTTATAACATGCCCAGTTCAAGCTTGGCTTCATCGCTCATCAACTGGGGATTCCATGGCGGGTCCCAGACCAGATTGACCTCCGCAACGCCGACCCCCGGCACGGAACCGACGCGCAATTCGACCTCGCCCGGCATGGATTCGGCCACCGGGCAATGCGGCGTCGTCAGCGTCATGGTGACGACGGCATGGCCATCGTCGGTCACTTCCACGCCATAGACAAGGCCCAGATCATAGATGTTGACCGGAATTTCCGGGTCGTAAATTTCCTTCAGCGCCGCGATGATCGCCTCATAGAGGTCGCCGCCCGGCTCCCCGGCCTGCTCCGCTTCGGGCTTTTGCGACAGGAAACCGTCCAGATAATCGCGCTTGCGCTCCGCCGGTTCGGCGGCGGCTGCGGTGGCCGGGGCCGGGGCGGCCTCATTTTCCAGCGCATCCTGCACGCGCGCTCTGGGCGGCGACGTCACCGCCTCCACTTCCTCGATCGCGATCTTGCGTTCCTCGTTCATCCGAAAATCTTCCTTACCCGCTCTATTCCCCGGACCAGCGCGGCAATATCGCCGCTGTCATTATACAGGCCGAAGCTGGCGCGCGCGGTCGCCGGGACGCCCAGATGCTCCATCAGCGGTTGCGCGCAATGATGGCCGGCCCGGATCGCCACGCCCTCTTCATCCAATATGGTGCCGACATCATGGGGATGCACCCCCGTCACCTCGAAACTGACGATGCCCGCGCTGTTTTCCGGCCCGAACACCCGCACGCTGTTCACCGATTGCAGCGCGCGCCGCGCCTCCCGCACCAGCGCATTTTCATGCTCCGCGATCGTTTCGATCCCGATCGCGGTCATATAATCGGCCGCCGCCGCAAAGCCGATCGCCTCGACAATGGCGGGCGTGCCTGCCTCGAACCGGGTCGGCGCGGGGGCATAGGTGGTTTTCGCGAAGGTCACGCGGTCGATCATCGAACCGCCCCCCTGATAGGGCGGCATCGCGTCGAGCAGAGCCTTGCGCCCCCAGAGCGCGCCGATGCCGGTCGGGCCATAGAGCTTGTGCGCGGAAAACACATAGAAATCGCAGTCCAGCGCCGCCACGTCCACCGGCAGGCGCGGCACGGCCTGACAGCCATCGATCAGGATCCTGGCGCCGACGCCATGCGCAATTTCGCTCGCCCGCCGCACGTCGAGCACGCTGCCCAGCACGTTGGACACATGGGCCAGCGCCACCAGCTTATGCTCCGGCCGGATCATCCCGGCCATCGCCTCCAGATCGATGCTGCCATCGGGCGTCAGCGGCACCACGTCGATCTGCGCGCCCACCCGCTCGGCCAGCAATTGCCAGGGGACGATATTGCTGTGATGTTCCAGTTGCGACAGCAGGATGCGATCTCCGGCCTTCAGGTTCGCCCCGCCCCAGCTTGTCGCGACGAGGTTGATCGCCTCCGTCGCGCCGCGCACGAAGATGATTTCCTCTTCGGACGTCGCGCCGATGAAGCGCGCAATCGTCCGCCGCGCCGCCTCATAGGCCAGCGTCATATCCGCCGAGCGCGCATAGACGCCGCGATGCACGGTCGCATAGTCCGCGCCGATGGCCCGCGTCACCGCATCGACGACCGATTGCGGCTTTTGCGCCGTCGCGCCGGTATCCAGATAATGCCAATCCCCGCCATCGGCGGTCTTCATGCCCGGAAAATCGGCGCGATGCAGGCTGCGGATCAGGGTGGTTTCGGCGCTCATGCCCCGTTCTCCTGCCCTGCCAGCGCTTCCAGCCGGGCGAGGGCGGTCGCCTCGAACCGGTCGCGTTCCGCCTCATCGGCGATATCGTCGAACACGCCCGCGACGAAGGCCTGCAACAACAGGCTGCGCGCCAGCGACGGCTCCATCCCGCGAGAGGCCATGTAGAACAAGGCTTGCTTGTCCAGTTCACCGACCGCGCAGCCATGGGCGCATTTCACATCATCGGCGTAGATTTCCAGTTCCGGCTTGGCATTGGCGGTCGCCGTCCGGTCCAGCAGCATCGCCTTGACCGATTGCACCGCGTCGGTCTTTTGCGCATCGCGCGCGACCTCGATCCGGCCGAGATAATTGCCGGTCGCCCGCTGGCCCATGATGGAACGGATAATCTGCTCGCTCGTGCCGTCGGGCTGCGCATGGGTGACGTTGGTGACGATCTCCAACGTCTGCTCGCCCCCGCCGATCATCGCGCCGTAAAGGCCGAAATGCGCGCCCTTGCCCAGCGTCACGCGAAACGTCACGCGGCCCAGCCTGCCGCCGATATTGAGGAGGTGAAAGATGCAGCGCCCGCCTTCCGCCACGCTGATCGCATAATCATGGACCGCGACCGCGCCCGCGGCGGCATCCTGCAACAACAGGTGCGAGGCTTCCTCGCCCGCGCCCACGGTGATGCGGACCGGCTCCGGCAACGGCCAGACCGTCGCGACGGCCTCCACATCGCTATAGCGCCAGTCCTCCTGACGCCGGTTGGGCAGGGAAAGCGCGCTCACGCCGACACCACCTCCGCATAGCCCTCGCGTTCCAGTTCCAGCGCCAGTTCGGGGCCACCGGATTTGACGATCCGCCCCGCCGCCAGAACATGCACGAAATCCGGCTTCACATAATCGAGCAGCCGTTGATAATGGGTGATGAGCAGCACCGCCCGGTCGGGCTTGCGCATGATCGTGTTGATGCCCGCGCCGACGATGCGCAGCGCGTCGATATCGAGGCCGGAGTCCGTCTCGTCGAGAATCGCCATTTTCGGGTCGAGAATGCCCATCTGCACCATCTCGTTGCGTTTCTTCTCGCCGCCGGAAAAGCCGACATTCACCGGGCGCTTCAGCATTTCCATGTCGAGGCCGAGCAGCCCCGCCTTTTCCTTGGCCAGCTTGATGAAATCGCTGCCCGACAGCGGGGCCTCGCCGCGCGCCTTGCGCTGGCTGTTGAGGCTTTCGCGCAGAAATTGCAGGTTGGACACGCCGGGGATTTCGACCGGATATTGAAAGCCGAGAAACAGGCCTGCCGCCGCCCGCTCATGCGGTTCCATCGCAAGCAGGTCTTGCCCGTCGAACTCGACGCTGCCGCCCGTCACCTCATAGCCCGGCCGCCCGCCCAGCGTATAGGCGAGCGTCGATTTGCCCGCGCCGTTCGGCCCCATGATTGCGTGGATTTCCCCCGCATTGATCGAAAGCGAAAGCCCCTTCAGGATCGGCTTGTCGGCAATGGTGTTGGAGAGGTTTTCGATCTTAATCATTGGAATCCTTATCGCACCGGCTCCCCTTGCAGGTTCTTGCCGGCACCATGACTGCAAAAAATATGGCTATGCCCAAGGCAATCCAGCTTGCCGCGCTCACCCCACGCTCCCCTCAAGGCTGATGCCCAGCAGTTTTTGCGCCTCGACGGCAAATTCCATCGGCAATTGCTGCAACACTTCCTTGGCGAAGCCGTTGACGATCAACGCCACCGCGCTTTCCTGATCCAGCCCGCGCTGCATCGCGTAGAACAACTGGTCGTCGCTGATCTTGCTCGTCGTCGCCTCATGCTCGATCGTGGCGGACGGGTTGCGCACCTCGATATAGGGCACGGTATGCGCGCCGCACTGGTCGCCCAGCAACAGGCTGTCGCACTGGGTGAAGTTGCGCACGCCCTCCGCGCCCGGCGCCACGCGCACAAGGCCGCGATAGGTGTTGTCGGACCGGCCCGCGCTGATCCCCTTGCTGACGATGGTCGATCGCGACCCCTTGCCGTTGTGGATCATCTTCGTGCCGGTGTCGGCCTGCTGATAATTGTTCGTGACGGCGACCGAATAAAATTCGCCCACGCTGTTTTCGCCGTTCAGCACGCAACTGGGATATTTCCATGTGATCGCGGAGCCGGTTTCCACCTGCGTCCAGCTTACCTTGCTGTTGCGGCCCTGACACAGCGCCCGCTTGGTCACGAAATTATAGATGCCGCCCTTGCCGTCGGCATCGCCCGGATACCAGTTCTGCACGGTCGAATATTTGATCTCCGCATCGTCGAGCGCCACCAGTTCCACGACAGCGGCGTGCAACTGATTTTCATCGCGCATCGGCGCGGTGCAGCCTTCGAGATAGGAGACATAGGCCCCCTTGTCGGCGACGATCAGCGTGCGCTCGAACTGCCCGGTATTTTCCGCGTTGATGCGGAAATAGGTGGAAAGCTCCATCGGGCAGCGCACGCCTTCGGGCACATAGACGAAGGTGCCGTCGGAAAAGACCGCGCAGTTGAGGGCGGCGAAATAATTGTCATGCATCGGCACGACCTTGCCCAGCCACTTCTTCACCTGATCGGGATATTCGCGAATCGCCTCGCTGATGGAACGGAAGATGACGCCCGCTTCCTCCAGTTCCTTGCGGAAGGTTGTGGCGACCGACACGCTGTCGAACACCGCATCGACCGCGACCTTGCGCGCGCCCTCCACCCCGGCGAGCACTTTCTGCTCCTCGATCGGGATGCCCAGCTTTTCATAGACGCGCAGGATTTCGGGATCGACCTCGTCCAGCGATTTCAGCACGTCCTTCTTCTTGGGCGCGGCGTAATAATAGGCGTCCTGATAATCGATCGGCGGGATGTTCAGCTTCGCCCAGTCCGGCGCTTCCATCGTCAGCCAGTGGCGATAGGCCTTCAGGCGCCATTGCAGCATCCATTCCGGCTCTTCCTTCTTGGCCGAAATGAAGCGGACCGTATCCTCCGACAGGCCCTTGGGCGCGAATTCCTGCTCGATATCGGCCGACCAGCCATGTTCATAATCTGCCGCGCGAGCAGCGGCGGCCCGCGCCTCCGCATCGCGAATGTCCACTTCCTCGCTCACGCGCTGATCTCCGTACCCTTCGCGCTGACGGCCAGGCTGGCGAGCGTCACCCCGCCCAGCGCCCCGCGCACCGCTTGATTGACGACGCCCCAATGCGGCTGAACCGAGCAACTGCCCTGCAACGCGCAATCATGGCGTCCGCTTTCGACGCAGGCGGTCAGCGCGATCGGCCCTTCCACCGCCTCGATGATATCGGCAAGGCTGATCGCCGCCGATGGCCGCGCCAGCATGATGCCGCCGCCCTGCCCGCGCACCGACGTCAACAGGCCCGCCCGCGTCAGCAGGCTGACCAGTTTCTGCGCGGTCGGCACGGGAATGCCGGTTTCCTCCGCCAGACAAGCGGCGTTGACACGCGAACCGCCGCAATGACGCGCGGCGGCCCCCATGATCACGATCGCATAGTCGGCAAGGCTCGACAGCCGCACGATTGACTCCTGACGTCACTAAAATCGGATTGATTCGTTCCGATTAGGCATCTGGGCCTCAAGTCCCCGGAAATCAACCCTTCGGCATGAGAAAATCCGCTCTAGCTAATGCGATTTAGTTTCATGACTCCGGTCAGCGCGCGCCGCTGCACCGTCAGTTGGGACAGCATGGTCGGGTCGGTCAGCAGTTGATGGGGGGTCAGGCCCAGAAACTGCTTTATTTCGCGGATGAAAGGGACTGATCGTAAAAAGACCCCTCATCGCACAGTTCCGTCCAGCTTTTCTTGTCCAGCACGATCTGAGAGGCGCACCGCAGCGCCCGGTATTTCCGCGCCAGAAATTTCGGAGACGCCCCATAAAGACGGTTGGTATAGCGCGCCAACTGGCGGGAGGATAAACCGGTCAGGCCGGTGATATCACCGATTTTGGGCGAATCATTCTCACTAAGCCACTGGTCGATCTTGCTGACCAGATCGATCATCGCCGGCGCCACCGGGCCAAGCTGTTTTTCCAGAAACGCCCACAGCCCTTCCACCTCGCCATCCAGGTCCGCACAAGCCCGCAAGCGCAGCAGCATGTCGCGATAATGGGGGCCGTGAACGGCTGCCATGTCATAGAGATTATCGACCCAGCGGTCGGCGCTCTCACACCCCAGCGCCAGCCAGCCAAGCGGCAGGACGGAGATGCCCAGCACATTGACCTGCCCCCGGATCGAAAAGCGCGTGGCCCCCATGGTGGGGCCGACCATGCAGATTTCCGGGGTCGGGTGCCGCTTGCCGTGATGGAATTGATAGTCCCCCTGCGCCGACAGCATAAAGCGAAGCTGCGGCATGTCCGCCCGCGTCAAATCACTGTAATTCGGTAATTTTACTGTAAATTGATAAAGAGACCCGAAGTAATAATGCAAATGTTCCGGGGGTTCCCAATATTGCAGCCCGATAGCATCGAGCACATCATCCTGTGGGAAAAGACTATTCATAATCGCCAGCCGCCCCTTGCCGCGATACCTCATCCATTTTCAGCCATGACCGGCCGCCATCGCAAATTTGCGTCGAATCGCGTCCGGTTCACGCCGAAATGAGACTATGCGCCCACAAAGCGGCAAAATGCCACAGAAAAAGGGCCCGGCAACAGGAATGTTGCCGGGCCTCAGTTGATAAAGGTCTCTCAGCCATAAGACCAAAGAGCCCTTCGGGTCGCGTCTTGGTGTTTACGACATTGGCCCCGTTCTTACTTGTAAGAATCGGTCATCGATAAAGATTTGTCTTGATGAGGCACGGTTTTCCAACAGTTCGGCAAAGATATCGGAGGAAATAAACGAACGCGAAAGACGGCGGATCGGAAGGTTTTGACGCTGCCTTCGCCGCTTGGCATAGCGCCTGCATGATCTACGCCCTGCTTCGCCCATTTTTCTTCCGCATGGACGCGGAGACCGCTCATCACCTCACCATTTCCGCGCTTCGGCGCCTTCCGGCCGGGTCGCCCGGCCAGCCGGACCCCATATTGGCGACTCGAGTCGCGGGGCTGGATTTCCCCTCTCCGGTCGGTCTTGCCGCCGGGTTCGACAAGGACGGACTCGTCGCGCACAAGATGCACCGTTTCGGATTCGGTTTTGCCGAACTCGGCACGCTAACCCCTCTGCCGCAGAGCGGCAATCCGCGCCCGCGCCTTTTCCGGCTGACGGAGGATCGGGCGGTCATCAATCGCATGGGCTTCAACAATGGCGGGCAGGCGCAGGCCGCGCGCCATCTCGCCGCCACGCCTCGCGGGGGCCGGGTGATCGGCATCAATATCGGCGCGAACAAGGACGCGGTCGACCGGATCGCCGATTATGCCACGGGCGTCCGCCAGATGGCGCCGCTGGCCGATTATCTGACCGTCAACATATCGTCCCCCAACACGCCGGGGCTGCGCACTCTCCAGAGCAAGGCCGCGCTGGATGACCTGCTGGGCGCCGTGGTCGCGGCGCGGGGCGAGGACCGCACGCCCTTGTTCCTGAAGGTCGCGCCCGATCTGGAACCGGCGGATATGGAGGATATCGCCGCCTGCACGCTGCATCACGGCATCGACGCCCTGATCGTCAGCAACACGACGATCGCCCGCCCGCCCCTGCGCTCGGCCCATGCGGCCGAGGGCGGCGGCCTGTCGGGCGCGCCGCTGCATGACATGGCGCTCGAACGCCTGCGCGGGTTCCGTCGATTATTGGGCGCGCAGGTTCCGCTGATCGGCGCGGGCGGCATCGCCAATGCAGAGCAGGCCTATGCCCGCATCCGCGCGGGCGCCTCGCTGATCCAGCTTTACAGCGCGATGGTCTATGAAGGGCCATGGCTCGCCGCCCGCATCAACAGGGGGTTGAAGGCCCTTTTGCGGCGCGACGGGTTCACTTCCGTCGCGCAGGCCATTGGCATCGACGCTCCCGACAGATAGGGTCCGCCCATGCTACGCCGCCTTCTCTCCCTGTTCCTCGTCCTTGCCCTCCTTCCCGCGACCGCTCTGGCGGCGGGCGGCACGGTGAGTTCCGCCGACATCCGCGCCAGTCAGGCCGGGCAGGAGATGTTGCAGAAGGGCGGCAGCGCCGTCGACGCTGCCATGGCGATGATGCTGGTGCTGACCGTCGTCGAACCGCAGTCGAGCGGCATCGGCGGCGGCGGCTTCCTGCTGCATCATGATGGCGGCAACGGCCTGCTCGACACGATAGACGGGCGGGAAACCGCGCCGGCCTCGGCCACGCCCGCGCTGTTTCTGGACGCGCAGGGCAAGCCCCTGCCCTTTCGCGAGGCGGTGCCCGGCGGCAAGTCCGTCGGCGTGCCCGGCAATGTCGCGCTGATGAAGCGCGCCCATGATAAATGGGGGCGGCTGGACTGGGCCGACCTGTTCCAGCCCGCCATCCGCCTTGCCCGTGACGGATTTGCGGTCAGCAAGCCTCTGGCTGCCGCGCTCACCCGCGCCGCGCCGCTGTGGGAGAAGGATTTCCCGGACGCCCGCGCCCTCTACTGGATCGATGGCCGCCCCGCGCCCGAAGGCGCCGTGCTGCGCAATCCCGCGCTGGCCGCGTTCCTGCAACGCATGGCCGATGAGGGACCGGACGCCTTTTACATCGGCGCGGCGGACGCCATTCAGCAGGCCGTCGCCAACGCCCCGCGCAACGCCACCCAATGGACCGCCGCCGATCTCGCCGCCTATCACGCGAAGGATCGCCCCGCCATCTGCTCCCCCTATCGCGCCTACCGGATATGCAGCATGGGGCCACCCTCTTCCGGCGGCACGACCATTTTGCAGATATTGGGGATGCTGGAGCGATTCGACCTGGCCAAGCTGGGCCGCGACAATCCCCTAAGCTGGCACCTGATCGGGGAGGCGATGCAGCTCGCCTATGCCGATCGCGCCCAATATCTGGGCGATCGGGATTTCATCGCCGTGCCGGTCGCCGGGCTGATCGACCCGGCCTATATGCGCCGCCGTTCCGCGCTCATCTCGCCGCACCGGACGCTCCGCCATTATGAGGCAGGCACGCCGCCCGGCGCGCAGCCGCGCACCCGCGCCATGGCCGAAGAGGTGCCGGGGACCACCCATTTCGTCGCGATCGACGATGATGGCGATGTCGCCACCATGACTTCCACGGTCGAAGGGCCGTTCGGCAGCCAGATCCTCGTCCATGGCTTCTTCCTCAACAATGAACTGACCGATTTCGATTTCATGCCGGAAAAAAACGGTGCGCCCGTGGCGAACCGGGTCGAACCGGGCAAGCGCCCGCGATCGTCCATGTCGCCGACCATCGTCTATGACCGCAACGGCAAGCCGGTGTTCGCGCTGGGCGCGGCGGGGGGCGCCACCATCATCATGCAGATCACCAAGGCGCTGATCGCTCATCTCGACTGGGGGATGGACGCGCGCGACGCGCTGGGCGTTGGGTTGCTGTTCTTCAACAAGGATGGGCTGATTATCGAACAGGGCAGTTCCCTCGAAAGCATGAAGCCCGCGCTCGAAGCGCTGGGCCATGTCGTCGGCACGGCCACGCTGCCGCTCAAGGCCAATGCGGCCGAACGCATGCCCGACGGAAGCTGGCGCGGCGCGGCCGACCCCCGCAGCGTGGGGGTGGCCCTAACCCGGTGAGCCTCCCGGCGCCCAGCCCTTTTAAGCCATGAACAGGGCGCCCGCCGCGAAAACCGGTTCCCACTTGTCCGCGCAATGCTCTATATCGACGAAGCAGGGAAAGCATCCTGAACGCTGCCCGCAGGAGAGAGAATGCGCGCCTTCGAACAATTCCCCAACCTCGTCACCATGTTCTTCACCCGCGCTGGGCAATTGGGCGACGCGCCGTTTCTCTGGCGCAAACAGGATGGGACATGGCGCCCGCTAAGCTGGGCAGACACGGCGCGGCAGGTCGCGGCGCTGGCGGCGGCGTTGCGCGCGCAGGGCATAGAGGCGGGCGATCGGGTCATGCTGGTGAGCGAAAACCGCCCCGAATTCTGCATCGCCGATCTCGCGATCATGGCGGCGGGGGCCATTACGGTGCCGACCTACACCACCAACACGCCCCGCGATCATGAGCATGTGATGCAGGACAGCGGCGCTGCGGCCATCATCGTTTCCACGTCCCGGCTGGCCGCCGCGCTGATGCCCGCCATCGTCCATTCCAACACCGTCCGGCTGGTCGTCGGCATGGAACCGCTGCGCCCTGTCCAGAACGCCAATGTGACGCTGCGCCAGTGGAACGAACTGCTCGCCGCCCATGCCGACGACGAGGACGCCGCGCCGGAGGCCTGCGCCGCGGCCATCACAGCCACGCGGGACGACCCGGCCTGCATCATCTATACCAGCGGCACGGGCGGCGCACCGCGCGGGGTGCAGCAGCATCATGGCGCGATCCTGACCAATGTGGAGGGCTGCGCCGATGTCATCGCCCATGATTTCGGCTGGGACGACGAGGTGTTTCTTTCCTTCCTGCCGCTTTCGCACAGTTATGAACATAGCGCGGGCCAGTTCTTCCCCATCGGCATGGGCGCGCAAATCTATTATGCCGAAGGTCTGGACAAGCTCGCCGCCAATATCGAGGACGTGCGCCCCACCATCATGGTCGTGGTGCCGCGCCTGTTCGAGGTGCTGCGCGCCCGCATCCTGAAAGCCATTGGGAAACAGGGGCGCATCCCCGCCCTGATGCTGGAACAGGCCTTGCGGATCGGCGCGCGCAAAAATGCGGGACGGCGGCTGATGCCATGGGATATCGCGCTCGACGCGGTGCTGGAAAAGACCATCCGCCCCAAGGTGCGGGCGCGCTTTGGCGGGCGGATCAAGGCGCTCGTATCGGGCGGCGCGCCCCTCAATCCTGAGGTCGGGACATTCTTCAGCGCGCTCGGCCTCACCCTGTTGCAGGGCTATGGCCAGACCGAGGCAGGCCCGGTCATCAGCGTCACACGGCCAAAAACCGGCCTCAGGATGGACACGGTGGGCACCCCGCTCAAAAATGTGGAGGTCCGCATCGCGGAGGACGGCGAAATATTGGTGCGGGGGGAAGTCGTGATGCACGGCTATTGGCGCAACCCGGCCGAAAGCGCGCGCGTGCTGCAACAGGGCTGGCTGCATACCGGGGATATCGGGGAACTGGATGAAGGCGGGCGCATCCGCATCACCGACCGGAAGAAAGACCTGATCGTCAACGACAAGGGTGATAATATTTCTCCCCAACGCATCGAGGGGATGCTGACCCTGCAAGAGGAAATCGCGCAAGCGATGGTCAGCGGCGACAAGCGCCCCTATCTGGTCGGCCTGCTGGTGCCCGACAGCGATTGGGCCAATGGCTGGGCGCAGGAACGCGGCAAAAGCGCGGATATGGCGAGTTTGCGGGATGACATGGATTTTTGCGCGGCGCTGCGGGCGGCTGTCGATCGGGTGAATACCCAATTGTCCGTGACGGAACGGGTGCGGCGGTTCATCGTCGCCGATGAACCATTCAGCATCGAGAACGAGATGCTGACGCCCTCCATCAAGATTCGCCGCCATATCATCCGGCAGGCCTATCAACCCCGGCTGGACGCGCTCTACAAATCCTGAAGCGCAAGGCGGATCGGGATAAAGCCTATCGAAAGGCGGGAGTGAAGGCGGCTATGAACCAGCGCCGCACCTCCAGCCGCCCGTAACTGTGCACCCCGTGCCACACCGGAATTGCCACGATGCGCCCTGACCGGCGGCAATCAGAATGCGCTCATTATGCGGCATAGATGGCAGCGCCGTTCATAAATCGCGGCAACCGGATTTTAGCTTGCCCTCGCCCCGAATGCCGCGCCCGCCACCCATGATAGAAGCGGCCGGTATAGCCCTCATGGTTCAGCAGAGGAATCCGCCGCGTCATCAACAATCATCGCCGGTCGTCCACCGCCGCCCGGGGCGCAAATCTATTGGCCGCAGATCACCTGTCCGACGCCGCGCTGGTCGATGGAACAGACGGGCTTGCCGTCGATCCGCGTATCGCCGGAACCGGAGGATGTGACCTTCGCCGGGCCATGCACCGTCAGATGGATGGAGCCGGGGCCGTCATTGGCAACCACGGCATTGCGCGCATCGAGATCGCCCGCTTCCAGCGCGCCCGGCCCGTTGACCGATGCCCGCACCGTGCGCGCCTTCCCGGCGATGGTCAGCCGCCCGCCGCCGCCGACATAGAGCGATAATTGCTCGATATCCGCCTGCCGGACCAGAATTTCCCCGCTGCCGTTCAGCGACAAATTGGTTTCCAGCCCCGATATGTCCTTGATCTCCAGCACCCCGCCGCCGATCAACTGGACGCGCCGCAATTGCCCGGTGGACAGGTACAGCGTCGGCACCTCGGCGGCCTTGCCGGTGGCGAAGCCGTTGCCCGGCCGGTCGGCCATGGAAACAGTGAGCGCGCCGCCCGAAACCGACAGCTTCACCCGGTCCAGCGCTTCGCGTTCCCCCTCTCCGGTGCCGCTGACGCCGCTGCCGGTCGAAAGGATGATGCGCACCGGCGCTTCCACCCGGATGCTATCGAAATTGGTGACGATATAGCCGCGCATCGCCGCATGGGCGGGCTGCGCCCCGAGGGTCGGCCCGATGACCAGCCCCGCGCAGGCCAGCAGGGCCGCCGCTCGCTTGCCCGGCTGTGCCGCCCGCTTACCCGGCCGTTGCGCCGTCATGAAAAAGGGACGCCCGCACAGGCGTCCCTTCCTTGTTTCGTCCCTGTGGTGCAAGGATGCCTGTTTCAAGAATCTATTCCGCTTTCTCCCGCGCATATTTCGGCGCGGCTTCGTTCAGCACTTCCAGAATCTTCTTGAGCGCGCTCGGCTCGTCCGTGCCTTCCATCGCGGCCAGTTCGCGGGCCAGACGGCTGGACGCCGCCTCGAAAATCTGGCGCTCGGAATAGCTTTGTTCGGGCTGATCGTCGGCGCGGAACAGGTCGCGCGTCACTTCGGCGATCGACACGAGGTCGCCCGAATTGATCTTCGCTTCATATTCCTGCGCGCGGCGCGACCACATGGTGCGCTTCACCTTGGGCTTGCCCTTCAGCGTTTCCATCGCCTCGCTCAGCGTCTTGTTGGACGACAGCTTGCGCATGCCGACGCTTTCCGCCTTATTGGTGGGAACGCGCAGGGTCATGCGTTCCTTTTCAAAGCGCAGCACATATAATTCCAGGTCCATCCCGGCGATTTGCTGGCTTTGCAGCTCGATCACGCGGCCTACGCCGTGCTTGGGATAAACAACATAATCACCGACATCGAAGGACAGGGCCTTGGCAGCCATTGCGAACCTTTCTTCTGATTTTGAGGGCGTCAGTTCAGCACCGGGGAATGAAAATGGTCAATTTTCGATGATGGGCGAGCCGACGTAAAGAACATCATTCTAACTCCTGACGGGTGCGACGACGCCCGCCTTTCCAGCCCTTTTAACAGATTCGTCACAAAAATTCTACCCCACCCGCCAAAGGCGGGCAGGGACAGCGTTTATCCGGCCATTTCCAGAATATTTCCGGCGCGGGTTTCAGTCGCCCGAACCGGGGTTGGGAGAGAAATATTGCTCCAGCTTGTTCTCGACCGATTTCATCTCATCGGCATCTGCCGGCGCTTCACCCTTGACCGTGATGTTCGGCCATTCCGCCGAATATTTAGCGTTCAGTTCCAGCCAGGATTCCAGCCCGTTTTCGGTATCGGGCAGAATCGCCTCGGCCGGGCATTCCGGTTCGCACACGCCGCAATCGATACATTCATTCGGGTTGATGACCAGCATGTTCTCGCCCTCGTAAAAGCAATCGACGGGACACACCTCTACGCAATCCATATATTTGCAGCGTATGCAGTTGTCGGTCACAACATAGGTCATCTGGATCTGTTCCTTTATTCCCCGGCCAGAGTTTGCAGCGAACGGCCGGGAACCTTTCCGGCGCCCTGCTATTCCCGCAGGCGCGCGGCGTCAATAATCAGGCGTTGTGATTTTTCCTGTTCAGCGGCCAAGTTCCAGTTCTTCGTAACAGCCCTGGGCCTCCGCCGCCGAACCGCGACGGTCGGGCAGGTGGACCACGCGCACCACGCGAATCCGGTCCCCCTGCGCCAGCGTGAGCAGGTCGCCCACCCGCACCGGGCTATGCGCGCGCTCGATACGGCGGCCGTTGAGCCGCATGATCCCGCGCTCCGCCATCGCCTGAGCGATCGATCGGCTCTTGGCCAGCCGCACGAACCAGAGGAATTTGTCGATCCGCAGCGTGGGCGCATGACCGCCCACCAGCGCGGCGGAGGGGGTCAAGCGCGTCCTCCCGCCTTATTCATCGCGCCCCAGCAGAGCGGCAAGCCCCGCAAAAGCGCCGCCGCCCGCAGGCCGCTCCGGCTCGCTGCGATGGATAAGGGGGCGCGGCGCGCCGCCATCCCGGCGCGGGCCGTTATGCTTGCGGCCCGGACCGGAGCCGTCGCGACGGCGGCCTTCCTCGTTCCTGTCGCCGGATTTCCGTTCGCCCGAATTCGGCCCGGTTGCCCCTTTGCCCTGTCGCTTGCCGCCTTCGCGCGGGCCGTCCCGGCGATCATTGCGACGATGGCCCTGCGCGCCCTCTTGCCCGCCGCCGGTATAACGATCCCGCATCTTGCGCCGTCCCCGGAATACCCAGTTCGCCCCTTGGGGAACCGGCGCATCCTGCGCCGCCGGATCGGTCGCCGCATCGGCGCTGGCCTGTTCCGCCGCGCCGTCGGTTGCGTCCACCGCCACGGCAGCGTCAGCCGCCTCTGTAGCAAGAGCCTCCGTGGCGAGAGTTTCCCCGGCATCGGCGCTGCTGTCCACGCCATCTGCGGCCACAGGCTCAGGTTCCGGTTCCGGCTTTGCTTCCGCTTCTATCACTGGCGCGACCGTCTCCGCCTCGCTCACCACCGGCTCGGCAGGCGTGATGGCTTCGGCGGGTGTGCCAGCTTCAGGCAGAGCAACATCCGCCGCATCCGCCTGAGCGGCAGGCTCGCCGGATTCCGTCGCCTCCGTCGTTTCCACCACCGCAACCTCTGGCGCGGCGACATCGCCTCCCTCGGCCACAGCCGTTTCGGCTCCGGCCTCTTTCTCCGCGCCCTCTTCCGCGACCGCCCGGGGCGCAACCGGGCGGAAGCCGGCATTGCGCATGATGTGGTTGAACAATGGTTCGGTCAGGCCCAGCGAAACGATGAACGGCGACAGGATGTCATAGCGTTCATTCTTCGCGATGGCTTCATGGCCGCCGCGCGCGATGCGCTCCACCATGTCGATCCGTATCTGCGCATCGCCAAAGCCGCGATAGCCCGCATGGCGCGCGCCCATCTGTTCCTCGCGATCCTTCAGCGTCAGCAGCACCGCACCCGCCTGCGGCAGCGGCAGCATCGGCTTGCCCCGCTTCACCGCGCTGAGCGCCAGACGCCACAGCGCAGCGCCCGGTTTCAGCAGCGCATGATGATAAATGTCCAGCACGCCGATGGTGAACCCGGCCTTGCGCACCAATTGCCGCTGATCCTTGTCCAGCAGCGCCAGCGCGTCATCCAGATCGGCGCGGGCGATGATGCCGCCCGCATCGGCAAGCTGGATGAACAGCGCACGCACGACCGCCGGGGTTTCCGGCTGCGTCGACTGGTCGAGAATGCGCAGCAGCGGGGCGAGATGCCGTTCCTGCTGCGCCTTCATCCAGCCCTGAAGCCGCGTGACGACGCGGTTCTGCACATCCTGCCCCAGCGCGGAGATCGCCTTGTCCGCCCGGATTTCCGGCGCGAGCAGCGTCGGCCCGGCGTGCAGGGCCGCGACCGGCTGTTCCCGCCATGTCAGTTGCGGGTCCGTCCCCGGCGCCGCGGCCAGCGCAAATTCGCCATCGGGCGCGGCAATCAGTTCTTCAGCCTTCACCGTCAACATCTTCCCCAAGCGCCGCTCCGCCGCGGCCAGCAGTAATTTACGATCGCTCCCCCTCGCCTGCGGATCGACGAGAAAACGGAATCCTTCCAGCTGTCCTAGCGTCTCGCCATCGACATGCACAGTCCCATCCGCATCAATATCGAAAGGCAGATCGTCCCGTTTTTGTCCTATATCGCGCAAAAGCAGGGATGTACGGCGATCGACAAACCGTTGCGTCAACGCGGTGTGCAGCGCGTCGGACAGTTTTTCTTCCAGCGCGCGGGTGCGTTCGGCCATCTCGGCGGGATGTTCGAGCCAGTCGGGCCGGTGCGCGATATAGGTCCAGGTGCGCACCGCCGCGATTCGGCCCGACAGCGTGTCGACATCCCCCTGCACATTATCGAGTCGCGCCACATTCTGCGCGAACCAGTCACGCGGGACATGGCCGTGGCCGGTGCTGCGATAATGCCACAGCCGCGCCACCATGCGCGCATGATGATCCGCGCCCAACTTCTGGAAATCGGGCAGGCCGCACACGTCCCACAAACGGCGCACCTGTTGCGGCGTGCGCGCCCTGCCTTCCACCGTATCCGCGATCGTCTTGAGCACGGCGAGGTCCGTCGCCTGCGGGGCGGCGCGCAATTCGGGGCGGTCGGGCTTCGCCTCCAGCGCGGCGATCAGCGCCTCCACGCTCTCCATCGGCGGCGCGCCATCGCGCCAGAACAGCCAGTCGAGCGGCGGAAAGCGATGCTCCTCTATCGCCTCTATCTCTTCGGGGCGAAAGGCGGCTTCGCCTTCTTCTCCGCCCAGCGAGCCGAAGGTGCCGTCCTTCTGATGCCGCCCGGCGCGCCCCGCGATCTGCGCCATTTCGGCAATGCCGAGCCTGCGCGTCCGCTGTCCGTCGAATTTGCGCAGGGACGCGAAGGCGACATGGGCGACGTCCAGATTCAGCCCCATGCCGATGGCGTCGGTGGCGACGAGATAATCCACATCGCCGTTCATGAACATCTGCACCTGCGCATTGCGGGTGGAAGGCGACAGCGCGCCCATCACCACTGCCGCCCCGCCGCGCAGGCGGCGCAGCATCTCGGCCACGGCGTAGACTTCCTCGGCGGAAAAGGCGACGATCGCGGACCGGCGCGGCAGGCGCGACAATTTCTTCGCGCCCGCATAGCTGAGCGTCGAAAAGCGCGGGCGGGAGATGATCTCAGCATCCGGCAGCAACGCCCGCACCATCGGCGCGAGGCTGGCCGACCCCAATATCATCGTTTCATCCCGGCCCCGCGCCCGCAGCAGCCGGTCGGTAAAGACATGGCCGCGCTCCCGATCCGTGCCCAGTTGCGCCTCATCCAGCGCGACGAAGGAAAAATCCCGATCCACCGGCATGGATTCCGCCGTGCAGAGGAACCAGCGAGCGCCCGGCGGCATGATCTTTTCCTCGCCCGTGAGCAGCGCGACCTCGCCCGGCCCCTTGATCGCCACCACCCGGTCATACACCTCTCGCGCCAGCAGGCGGAGCGGGAAACCCATCATGCCGGAGGAATGGGCGCAAAGACGTTCCACCGCCAGATGGGTCTTGCCGGTATTGGTGGGGCCGAGCACCGCCGTAACCGCAGCGCGGGAAAACTGAACCATGCGCCCCTTTTCCGCGATGCCGCCCCGCCATGCAAGGGGCGGTCCGATAAAGAACGGTCCAGCCCCGCTTCACCGGACGAGATGCACGACTCATCGTCGCCAACTTACGGAAAATGCCGTGTTAAGTTGACTTTAACCCTATTGCTTCACACAAGAAGCCACGTATCGGCGCGAAGCGGGTGCGTCGATAACCATAGCAAAGCCCCGGGGGGAATGCCGGTTTGTTTGATCGCGATGAGTTTGGCTCGACCCAGGGCGGCACGGCCGCATCCGGCGTGACCCTGTGGCTGGCCCGCGCCCAGCAAGGCCCGCGCTTCCTGAAGCCTCGCCTGAAGCCCCAAACGCCTCAGGCCGCCGCCAAAGGCGTGGCAACCCGGTCCTTGACGGCCAGCCCCTTGACCGAACGTCATCTGGCCGAACGTCATCTGAATTGGCGCACGCGCATCGAATATTGGGCCGAAGACGTCAATCTTGTGCCCGACCTTGGCAATAACATCGGCAGCCTGCAATGGTTCCGGGGCGCGGCG
The DNA here is from genome assembly GCA_050252755.1 of Sphingobium sp. Taxonomy (GTDB): domain Bacteria; phylum Pseudomonadota; class Alphaproteobacteria; order Sphingomonadales; family Sphingomonadaceae; genus Sphingobium. The sequence continues at coordinate 204,957 of JBFWKI010000001.1, read as the reverse complement.
ACCTGCTTTGCCCTGTGCGTCACGGCGCTTAGCCTGAAACCGGATTTCGCCCCGCTGCCCGCCGCGTCCGAGCCGGTGATGACAGCGGCAAGCTATGACGAAATCCGTTCGCAGATGGTGACGCCGCTCGCGCTCGGCGCGGACAGCGGGCGCCATATGGGGCCGACCGACGCCGTCGCGCCGCTCAACGAAACGCCCGAACGACCGACCATCACGCTGAACGCCGCCATCGGCGCGGGCGACAGCATGACCCATGCGCTCGCCCGCGCGGGCGTCAGCAGCGCGGATGCGGCGCGGGTGATGGATCTGGTCGCCATCGACCTTTCGCCCGGCGCATCCCTTCCCGCCGGAACGCGCCTCGACATCACGCTGGGCCGCCGCGCCAGCCGGAACATGCCGCGCCCGCTCGAACGGCTGAGCTTCCGCGCCAGTCTGGACATGGCCATCGACATCAGCCGCGAAAATGGCGCGCTGTCGGTCCGCCGCACGCGCATCGCGGTCGACAACACGCCGCTGCGCATTCGCGGCGTCGTCACCGACAGCCTGTATCAGGCCGCCCGCGCGGCAGGCGCGCTGCCCGCGACGATCCAGAATTATCTGCGCGTCATCGGCCAGCATGTTCCGCTCAGTTCGATCGCCCCCGGCACGAAATTCGATATCATCGTTTCCCATCGCCGCGCCGAAACCGGAGAGACGGAAACCGGGGAACTGCTCTATGGCGGGCTGCAACTGGCCAGCGGCAAGAAGGTCGACATGCTGCGCTGGGCGCATGACGGCAAGAACCAGTGGTTCGAGGCGTCGGGCGTCGGTCAGGTCCGCCCCGGCCTTGCCCGCCCGGTGGCGCGGGCGCGTCTTTCCTCCGGCTTTGGCATGCGGTTCCATCCGATATTGGGCTATTCGCGCCTGCATGCCGGCGTCGATTACGCCGCGCCCACCGGCACGCCCATCTATGCGGTGGCCGATGGCCGCGTCGCCTTTGCCGGCCGCCATGGCGGCCATGGCAATTATGTGAAGCTTGCCCATAATGGCGGCATGGGCACCGGCTATGCGCATATGAGCCGCGTCGCCGTGCGGTCCGGCGAGGCCGTGCGGCGCGGTCAGGTCATCGGCTATGTCGGCTCCACCGGCCTTTCCACCGGCCCCCACCTGCATTATGAAGTCTATCGCGGCGGCAAGACGGTCAACCCGCTCTCCGTCAAGTTCGAGCAGGGATCGCAACTGGCCGGACGGGAATTGCAGGCCTTCCGCTCCCGCCTCACCCAGTTGAAGGCGATCACCAACAGCCCCGCCACCCACAGCCCCGCCTCCACCGCATCGGACGACAGCGCTCTCGACGAACCGACGCGGATCGCGATGCGCTGAACGCGCTCCGGCCCGCTGGAATGGCCCGCAACGACCCGGCCAGCCCGCGCATGGACATTCCGCCTACCCATCCCCGGCTTGCGAGCGCGCCGCGCCGCGCCTAAAGCATGCGGACCATGATGACTTTCGCTTCCGCCGCCGCCTATCCCGCCCTCCGCCTTCGCCGCACGCGCGCCAGCGGGTGGAGCCGCGCCATGCATGCCGAAAACCGGCTGCACCCCAGCGACCTTCTCTGGCCGCTGTTCGTGACCGAAGGAACCGGCGTGGAGGAACCCGTCGCCTCCCTGCCCGGCGTGTCGCGCTGGTCGGTCGACCTGATCGTCACGCGGGCGAGGGAAGCGCAGGACGCGGGCATCCCCTGCCTCGCCCTGTTTCCCAACACCCAGCCCGACCGGCGCAGCGACGACGGGAAAGAGGCGCTCAATCCCGACAACCTCATGTGCCGGGCGATTCGCGCCATCAAGGATGCGGTGCCCGATATCGGCATCCTCACCGATGTGGCGCTCGATCCCTATACCGCCCATGGGCAGGACGGGCTGCTCGATGACAAGGGCGCCATCCTCAATGACGAGACGATCGAGATATTGATCGGCCAGTCCCTCAATCAGGCGGCGGCAGGCGCGGATATCATCGCGCCCAGCGACATGATGGACGGCCGCGTCGGCGCGATCCGCTCCGCGCTGGAACGGGACGGTCATCGCAATGTCCAGATCATGGCCTATGCCGCCAAATATGCGAGCGCCTTTTACGGCCCGTTCCGCGATGCGGTGGGCTCTCGCGGGCTGCTGAAAGGCGACAAGAAAAGCTATCAGATGGACCCGGCCAATAGCGAAGAGGCCCTGCGCGAGGTCGCGCTGGACCTTGCCGAGGGCGCCGACAGCGTGATGGTGAAACCCGGCCTGCCCTATCTCGACATTGTTCACGCCGTGAAGACCCGGTTCGAAGTGCCGGTCTTCGCCTATCAGGTGTCGGGCGAATATGCGATGATCGAAGCGGCGGCCGCGGCAGGCGCGGGCGATCGCGATGCGCTGGTGATGGAAACGCTGCTTTCCTTCAAACGGGCGGGGTGCACCGGCGTCCTGACCTATCATGCGCTGCATGCCGCGCGACTGATGGCCTGATCCACCGCGCGCGCGGCCTCTCAGCCGCCATCGGGCAGACGGATTTCCAGATCATGCCCCACCGCGTCCAGAAAGCGCCGGTCATGGCTGACGAGCAACAGCGCGCCATCCCATGCGGCAAGCGCCCGTTCCAGCAGTTCGACCGCCTCCATGTCGAGATGATTGGTCGGCTCATCGAGCACCAGCATCTGCGGCGGCACCGGCCCGCCTGTCACCAGCGCCAGCCCGGCGCGCAGCCTCTCCCCACCGCTCAGCGTGGAGGCGGGGCGCAGCGCATCCTGATTGCGGAAAGCGAAGCGCGCCAGCACCGCATGGGCCTGCCCCGCCGTCATGCCGGGATGGCGGGCCTGCATAATGCCCAGCAGGTCCAGCGCGGGGTCGATCAGGTCCATATGCTGATCCAGCATCGCCAGCGCGGCGCCCCCGGCCCGCGTCACTGTTCCGCCTGAGGGGGCTTCCTCGCCCATGACGATCCGCAACAGGGATGTCTTGCCGCTGCCATTGGCGCCGCTCACCACCACGCGCCGGGGGCCGGTGATCGTCAGCGACAAGGGGCCGAACAGCCTCCGGCCCTGCCGCTCGCACCGCACGTCGTCCATCCGCAACAGGGTTCGGTTGCCCGCCAGCCCGCTCGGCGGCAGATCGACATGCAGGGGCGTGACGATTTCCACCCGCTCGCGCGCCTGTTCCAGCGCGGCCTGCGCCTCCGCGACGATCCGGGCGGCGAGATGGCTGTTGCGCGCGGCGGTCCGCTCCGCCTGCCCTTCCAGTGCGCCCAGCAGGATACGCGGCTCGCCCCCCTTCGCCTTTTTCGCCCGGCCCGCCTTGTCGCGCCGGGCCTGCCGTTCGGTCTGCCGCTGGACGGACCGGGCGAGACGCTGCGCCTCGCTTGCGGCGCGATCGAGATCGGCCCCTGCCCGATCCCGCATCGCGTCGCGGGCCTGTTCAAAGCCGCTCCAGCCGCCGCCAAAAATCTGGCACCCGACCGGGGAGAGGTGGACGATCCGGTCCATAGAATCGAGCAGTTCGCGATCATGGCTGGCGATCAACGCCCCGCCCTGCCAACCGGCCAGCATCCCGGCAATCGCGGCGCGGCCCCCGGCATCGAGATTATTGGTCGGCTCATCCATCAGGAGCAGATCGGGACGCCCCATCAGCATATGCGCCAGCGCCAGCCGCGTCCGTTCCCCGCCGCTCAACGTCGCAACCGGCTGATCGAGCGGCAGGCCGGCCAGCCCCATGCGCGACAAGGCCTCGGTCAACTCCTGTTCCAGCGTCCAGTCGGCCCGTTCCGCATCCTCCATGCTCCCTTGTCCTGCCTCCAGCCGGGCGAGGCGCTCCAGCCCCTCCCGCACGCCCAGCGCGTCGGCGGCGGTCCCCGCATCGGGCGCGATCTGCCGCAACAGCGCGATCCGTCCCCGGCGCGCGACCGTACCGGCCTGCGGGGGGCGTTCGCCCATCAGGATCGAAAGCAGGGTGGATTTGCCGCATCCATTGCGACCGACAAGGCCGACGACCTCGCGCCCCAGCGCGAGGGAGAGATCGGAGAAAAGCGGCTTGCCGTCAGATGTGGCGGCGGACAGCGTATCGAGGGTGAGAAAGGCAGGCATGGATCGTCCCGGTGCGCAGGAAAAGGGAAAGGCGAGCGGGCACCGGGTCGTTCATGATGAAAATCCTTTCGTTCGCTTTCCAGAATAGCCGATATGGGCATCGGCGGCCCCCCTTCAACCCCCGGCCTTGCGGGGTGAAGGCAAGGGCATGGCGGTCACAGCAAGGAGTTCATCAACCGCGCGATATTTTCCGCCAGCTTGCGTATCCTCGGCCGCCTGCGCCATTCCTCCAGATCAAGCCACTCCCCCACCGCCAGATAGCCTTGCTGGATCGCCTCCACCCGGCCTATCGATTCGGCGTCGTAGAACAGCAGGCTCGCCTCTTCGTTCAACTGGAAGGAGCGCAGATCGACATTGCTCGACCCCACGATGGCGAGCCGCCCGTCGATGCTCAGATGCTTGGCGTGGAGCAGATGATCGGGGAAGAGGTTGATGCGCACCCCGCCCTCCAGCAGGTCCGTATAATAGGAGCTTTGCGAGAAGTTGACGAGCCTCTGATCCACCACGCGCGAGAGAATGAGGTCGATCTCCACGCCGCGCACCACCGCCGCGAGCATCGCCTCCAGCACATCGTCATCGGGGATGAAATAGGGGGTGACGATCACCACCCGCTCCCTCGCCTGATGAAGCTGCCAGACCAGCAATGTCTCGAACCCGTCGAGCGGATAGGCCGCGCCGCTGGGCAATAGCTGCACCTGCGCCTGCCCCACGGCCTCCGACGGGGTCGGTGGAGAAGTGGGCAGGCTGCCGGTTTCCATGCTCCAGTCGCCGCGCACCACCGCGTCCATGCTCGCCACCACCGGGCCGGTCACGCGCACGACCAGTTCCCGGTTGACCACGCCCTTGCGGAAATCCTTCGCGACGATGTTCTGCGACCCGGCATAGCCGATGCGGCCGTCGATCACGAACAGCTTGCGATGGTTGCGCATGTCGCGCCGGGTCCGCCCGCGGATCAGGCGGAACGGCAGGGCCTCGCGCACATCGACGCCCTGCGCGCGCAACATGCCCCGCACGCCCCTGCGCCAGCGGTGGGAGCCGACCGGATCGAACATCACCCGCACCTCCAGCCTGCGCGCCACCGCCCGGCCGAGCGCCGCCGCCACGCGCTGCCCCACATGATCGTCGGCGAAGATATAGACGAGGATATGCACCGACCGCCGCGCCGCATCGATATCCGCGACCAGCCGATCGATCACCGCGTCATAATCGTCGATCAGTTCGATGGCGTTGCCGCCGCTCACCGGCATATGGCCCAGCCTGTGGGCCAGTTGCGCCACCGGGGCCGCGCCGCCCACGTCGGTTGCATGATGGGCCTGAAGTTTCGCCGCGACCCCCGCGAAATAAGGCATCAGGCGATGGAACCGCTCCATCCGCCAGCCCGGAAAATTCGGGCTGCCGATCGCGAGGAACAGCAGCAGCCCCGGCACCGGCAGGAAGAAGATCAGCAGCAGCCACGCCCGCGCCGCAGCGGGCGACCGGCGCGACGGCAGCACCGCCAGCGCGCCGATGCGGATGATCCATTCCGTCGCGTACCAGAGGATTTCAAAGGGGATATCGGGCATCGTCATGCCAACGGCTATATCGCGACCGGCCCATGGTGGCGAGCATCAGCGGCCAGCGCCCCGTCCCAACGGCCCGCCAGCAGCCGTTTCAGGGGCCACCATTTGAGGGCCAACGTTTCAGGGGCGTCGCTTCAGGATCGTTGCGGGGTTCTGTCAGGGCTGTTTCAGCAAGGTGCGCAGTCGATCGACCCGGTCATTTTGCGAATCGACGATGGCGAGCGCCTTTTCCCGCACCGCGCCGATATCCTCCACGCCGCCATCCGCCTTGCCGTCGGCCACGTCCTTCAGGCGCTCGACATAGAGCGTATCGAGGCTGGCGAGCGCGAACACGCTGTCATAACGCGCCTGTTCCAGCCGTCCGAGCGATTGCTGGGCGACCACCCATTGTTCGCTGGAAATCGCCGCCGCCGCCGAAACGCGGATCGCCCCGGACACCTGCCCATAAAGGCGATCGAATTTCTCCGCGCCCTGATCCGCCTGACGGGAAAGGCCGGACAGCTGATCGCGCAGGGAAGCATCGATCGCGGGCGATATGCCCCCTCCGCTTTCTGCCGCCCCGCCTTCTGCTGCCTCGACCTCTGCCGCCTCTTCCCCCGCAACCGCACCCGTTTCAGCCGAACCTTGCGTTTCGACCGAGCGCCGCGCCAGCGAGGGATAGCCGCGCCCGTCCTGCCCCACCCCGGCACAGGCGGAGAGCAGAAAGGCCATCAAGGCGACAAGCGGACGGATGCTCATGCCCTGCCCCTTACGGCCTGACCTGCCCGGTTGCAACGCTCTCTTGTCATCTCTCGTCGTCTCTCGTCATGGCCGACGCGATACGCCTGCCCGGTCCAGTCCCCGGCTCTGTCGGATAAATGCCAGACCCCAAAAACCAATGCTGCTTTTCGGCCAAATGCGATTAGAAGCAGCCCCATGCTCGATACCTTCCTCAGCGTCCTTCCCGTCTTCACCATCATTCTCATCGGCTATCTGGCCGCGCGGTCGGGCATTATCCCCGCTTCGGTCAACCGCGATCTCAATCGCTTCGTGGTGTGGATCGCGCTGCCCGCGCTGATGTTCCATATCGTCGCGACGACCGACTGGGGCGAATTGTGGGACGGCAATTTCGTCATCGCCTCGCTGGCGGGCAGCCTGCTGACCTTCGCGCTGGGCATGGTCATCGGGCGGATGCGCGGGCTTTCGCTGGCGGACATGGCGGTGGACGGCCTCAACGCCAGCTATGCCAATTCCGCCTATATCGGCCTGCCGCTGTTCCTGCTGACGCTGGGGCCGCGCGCCACGCCTTATGTCATCATCGGCGCGGCCCTGACGCTGATGGTGCAATTTGCCTGCGCCGTGCTGGTGATCGAACTGGGGCATCATCGCCATATGGGCATCGGCCATGCGCTGCGGAAGGCCGCCATGGGCGTGATCCGTAACCCGGTGATCGCCGGCCCGCTGGCCGGGTTTGCCTGGTGGCTGACCGGCTGGCCGCTGCCCGGCATCGCCGAACAATGCACGCGGATGCTGGGCGCGGCGGCCAGCCCCACCGCGCTGGTGGCGATCGGCCTGTTTCTGGCGGAACGCCCGCTCCGGCAGGCGATTTCCAACCGCTTCGTGGTCATGCTGACCTCGGCCAAGCTGATCTTCCACCCGGCCGTGACCGCGCTGATCGCCTTTCCGTTGCTGGGCATGAGCAGCTTCACCGGCACCGTCGCGGTCGCCATGGGGGCGCTGCCCACCGGCACCGGCCCGTTCATGGTCGCGGCCTTTTATGCGCGTGACGGCAAGGTCACATCGGGCACCATCCTCCTCAGCACCATCCTTTCCGTCTTGAGCCTGACCGCGATATTGAGCCTGCTGCCGCATTGACCGGGATGGGAAAAGCATCGCCGCCGGGTTATTAAAGACTCGCAAACCGGGCCATTGCGGTTGACAGCGGCGCGTGGGTCCACTAGGGGGCCAAACTCCGCGCAGCCGTCATGGGTCGTGACCCGTGATCTTGCGCAAAGCAGATTTTAGAAGAAGAGATAAAGCCATGTTCGCTGTCGTGCGTACAGGCGGCAAGCAGTATCGCGTTGCCGCAGGAGACAAGATAGTCGTCGAGAAGCTGGCGGGTGAAGCCGGCGACAAGATCACGCTGGACGATGTCCTGCTGGCCGGTGAAGGCAGCGAACTGAAGGACACCAAGGGCCTGACCGTCGCGGCTGAAATCATCGCCCAGGCCAAGGGCGAAAAGGTGATCGTGTTCAAGAAGCGCCGTCGCCACAACTACCGTCGTCGCAACGGTCATCGCCAGCGTCACACGATCCTGAAGATCGTGTCGATCGGCGCCTGATCGCATAAGAATTCAAGGAGTCAGAGGCAATGGCACATAAAAAAGCTGGCGGTTCGTCGCGCAACGGTCGCGATTCGGAAAGCAAGCGCCTTGGCGTGAAGAAGTTCGGCGGTCAGCAGGTGATCGGCGGCAACATCATCATTCGCCAGCGCGGCACCCGCGTCTATCCCGGCCGCAACGTCGGCATGGGCAAGGACCACACCCTTTTCGCGCTCACCGAAGGCCGCGTGGTATTCCACGACGGCAAGCTCGGTCGCAAATATGTGTCGGTCGACATGATGGCGGAAGCCGCCGAATAAACAGGACGATCCTGCATCGGGTCGTCCGCCGGACGCCCCGATGAACTGAGATCCGATCTTATCGATTCGCAAAAAACGGGGCGCCCGATTCGGGTCAGCCCCGTTTTTGCGTCCCGTTGTCGCGGCGATGGAACTTCCGCCCGCCTCATACGTCGCACGGTCAGAACCCGGCCCCCGGAATTCATCTCCCAATGTCGTGAAGCTGTCATCAACAGCGGCCAAAGGCGCGACACGAAAAGACGCGAATAGAGAGGAATCACCCCATCATGTTCTCCCGCACGAAAAGACTTTTGCTGCGGCCCGGCTGGGCCGAAGACGCGCCGGCCTTAAGCCGCGTCTGGAATGACGAGGCGATCGTCCGCAACCTGCCCGATCTGCCCGCCAATCCTTCCGTGGAGGCCACCGCGCAATTCCTGTTGCGCGAACGCGAGGCGCTGTCCCCCTATTTCCTGCTGTTCGCCCGCACCGGCGGCGCGCCCCGCCTGATCGGCGGCTGCGGCATCGGGAAAAGCGGCGGAAAAGGCTGCGGAAAGACGGCGGATCAGGCCGATGACGACCGCCCGGAACTAAGCTTCTGGCTCGCCCGCCCCTTCTGGGGACTGGGCTTCGCCACCGAAGCGGCCGCCGCCGTCACGCGCATGGCGCGGGCGTCGGGCATCCGCGACCTGATCGCCCGCCCGACCACCGATAATATCGCGGCGACCCGCGTGCTGGCCAAGCTGGGCTTTCAGCCGACGGGCCGGACCGAGCAGCGCCACAGCCGCGCGCGGGGCGGCATGGTCGCCTGCGCCCTGTTCCAGGATAGCGGCCGCGCGCCCATGCGCGTCGATTCCTCGCGGGAGCTTTACATGGATCGCGCGCCCATCGCGGCCTGATCCCTTACCATCTCTCACCCCCGGATGCGGATGAGCCAGGCTCCCGGCTCATCCGCATCTTTGCTGGCTAAAGCGCGCGAGTCGCGATAAACGCGCCTCATGCATTTTCTCGATCAGGCAAAAATCTATATTCGTTCCGGCGGCGGCGGTCCCGGCGCCGTCAGCTTTCGCCGTGAAAAATACATCGAATATGGCGGCCCCGACGGCGGCAATGGCGGCAAGGGCGGCGATATCATCTTCGAGGCGGTGCCGGGGCTGAACACCCTCATCGACTTCCGCTATTCCCAGCATTTCAAGGCGCAGCGCGGCCTGCCGGGCGCGGGCAAGAACCGCTATGGCGCGGGCGGCGAGGATCTCGTCATCAAGGTTCCGGTCGGCACGCAGATCATCTCCGACGAGGATGGCGAAGTGCTGGCGGATTTCGTCAAGGTCGGCCAGCGGCAGGTGTTCCTGCGCGGCGGCGATGGCGGCCGCGGCAATATGAGTTACAAGACCAGCACCAACCGCGCCCCGCGCCAGCATGGCACCGGCTGGCCGGGGGAGGAAATGTGGGTCTGGCTGCGGCTGAAGCTGCTGGCCGATGTGGGGCTTGTCGGCCTGCCCAACGCCGGGAAATCGACCTTCATCAATCAGGTGACGAACACCAAGGCGAAAGTCGGCGCCTATCCCTTCACCACGCTGCGCCCGCAACTGGGCGTCGTGTCCCACCGCCTGCGCGAATTCGTGCTGGCCGATATCCCCGGCCTGATCGAAGGCGCGGCGGAGGGCGCGGGAATCGGCGATCGCTTTCTCGGCCATATCGAACGCTGCCGCGTGCTCATCCACCTGATCGACGCCAGCGCCGATGATCCGGTCGCGGCATGGCATGTCATACAGGGCGAGTTGGAGGCCTATGGCGCCGGGCTGGAGGACAAGCCGCAACTTCTGGTCCTCAACAAGGGCGATCTGCTGGGGCCGGAATTGATGGAGGACATAGCGGGCCAGTTGCGCGAGGCGACCGGGATAGAGGGCATCCACCTCATTTCCGGCGCGACCGGCCAGGGCGTGCCCGACCTGCTCGACGCGATCCTGCCCCTGCTCGATCACGGCCTTGACGCGGTAGAGGCGCTGGGCGACGGCATGGACCATGATGAGGACGGGATGGACGGCACCGGCGGCGACGATCCGGCGCCATGGTCGCCTATCTGATCGCCCATGCGCGGCCCTGTCGCTTTCCCCCTCCATGCCCCCGCAACCCGTCCGATCCCTGTTGAGTGAAGCCCATGTCTCACCCCCTTCCCCAGCCCGGATTTCCCGCCGACAGCATCCGGCGCCTCGTCATCAAGATCGGGTCGGCGCTGCTGGTCGATCCCGATGGCGCGATCCGGCTCGACTGGTTGCAGGGGGTGGTCGATGATATCGCGGCGCGGCACAGGGCGGGGCAACAGATTATCGTCGTGTCATCGGGCGCGATCGCCATGGGCGCGCGCCGCCTCGGCCTGCCCAAAGGCGGGCGCGGGTCGCTGGACGACGCGCAGGCCGCCGCCGCCGTGGGGCAGATCGCCCTCTCCCATCATTGGGCGGGCCTGCTCCATGACAAGGGGCTGACGGCGGCGCAAATGCTGCTGACGCTCGACGATCTGGAACATCGCCGCCGCTATCTCAACGCCGCCGCCACGCTGGAACGCCTGCTCTCGCTCGGCGTGGTGCCGGTCATCAACGAGAATGACAGCGTGGCGACCACCGAAATCCGCTTCGGCGACAATGACCGGCTGGCCGCGCGCATCGGGCAGGCGGCGAAGGCCGATGCGGTGGCCCTGCTTTCCGACGTGGACGGCCTCTACACCGCCAACCCGCACAGCAACCCCGATGCGCAACTGGTGCGCGAGGTGAAGCGGATCGACGCCCATATCGCCGCGATGGCCGATGGCGGCTCCGGTTCCGGCATGGGGTCGGGCGGCATGGCCTCGAAGATCGCGGCGGCGCGCATCGCCACCGGGGCGGGCGCGCATCTCGCCATATTGTCCGGCACGCCACACCGCCCGCTCTCGGCATGGGAAAAGGGTGCGAACGGCACGATCTTTTTTGCCCAGCATCGCAAGCGCGCGCGCCAGAACTGGCTTGCGGGGCGGCTGACGATCAAGGGCCGGGTGGTGATCGACCCCGGCGCGGAAAAGGCCCTGCTCGGCGGCACCAGCCTGCTGCCTGCGGGCGTCACCGGGGTGAGCGGCAGCTTCGCGCGCGGCGACGTGGTCGATATCGCCACGCCCGATGGCCGCACCATCGCGCGCGGCTTGATCGAATATGACGCCGCCGACGCGGTGCGGATCGTGGGCAAGCGCAAGAGCGAGATCGCGCAGTTGCTCGATCAGCCGGCCCGCCCGGCGCTGATCCACCGCGATCATCTGGTCCTGCTGTGACGCGCATCGTCGCCATGACCGGGGCGACCGGCTTCGTCGGCGCGGAAACGCTGGATCAATTGCTGGAGGCGGGCTTTTCCATCCGCGCCCTGACTCGCCGCCCCCAGGCGGACCGCGCCGGGGTTACATGGGTGACGGGCGCGCTCGATCGGCCGGAAACGCTCGACGAACTGGTGCGCGGGGCCGATTGCGTGCTGCACATCGCAGGCGTGGTGAACGCGCCCGACCGCGCCGGGTTCGAGGCGGGCAATGGCCAGGGCACCGCCCATGTGATCGCCGCGATGGAGCGCGCGGGCGTGCGCCGCCTGATCCATGTGTCCTCGCTCGCGGCGCGGGAACGGGGCCTTTCCCTCTATTGCTGGTCGAAGGCGCTGGCGGAAGATCATGTCCGCGCCTCCGCGCTCGACTGGACGATGGTGCGCCCGCCCGCCATTTACGGCCCGCGCGACACCGAATATCGCGAGCTTTTGCGCGTGGCGCGCCATGGCCTGTTGCCGGTGCCGCCGCAGGGCCGCTCCTCTCTCATCCATGTGCGCGATCTCGCCCGGCTGCTGGTGCTGCTCTGCGCAGAGGCGGGCGACGCCCATAAAGGCGCGCTGTGGGAAGTGGATGACGGCACGCCCGGCGGCCTTTCTCATCCGCAACTGGCCGCTGCGTTCGGCGCGGCGCTGGGGCGCCGGGTGCGCGCCCTGCCCCTGCCCCGCTTCCTGCTGATGGGCGTGGCGAAGATCGACGGCGCGGTTCGGGGCGCGCGGGCCAAGCTGACGCCCGACCGCGTGACCTATATGTGTCATCCCGACTGGGTTGCCGCGCCGGATAAAAAGCCGCCCGCCCCCTTCTGGACGCCCGCCATCCCCCATGACCGGGGCCTTGCCGAAATTGCCGCGCCCTTCCGGCGCTGAACCGCCCTCACAGGATCGCCCAGCCGTAATTTAGTGCAAGATCATGCCCGATTGCCGCCTTATTCCCTTGCCAAAGGGAAGCTAGCAGGGGCATGAACCGCCCATCCCATCAGAAAGACCCTCATCATGACCGACCGCCAGCAGATTCTCGATCAGGTTACGGCCCAGATCGCCCCGTTCAACAAAAAGGGCGTGCCGCTGACCGAAGCGACCACCTTTGCGGGCGATCTGGAATGGGACAGCCTGACGGTGATGGATTTCGTCGCCGCGATCGAGGATGAATTCGACATCATCATCACGATGAACATGCAGGCGGAAATCGAAACCATCGGCCAGCTGGTCGATGCCGTCGCGAAGCTGAGCGCCGCCTGACGCGCCCGGCCTTCGCCGCCAGCCTCCCCCCTTCCCCATCAGTCGCCAGGAGCCATAAAAATGGCCGATCTCTTCAGCAAGTTCGATCCCCTCATCGCAGAGCGCGAGGCGCTGCTCGCCACCGGCGTGCGCGATCCTTTCGCGATCGTCATGGATGAGGTGAAATCCCCCACCCTCGCCGTCATCAAGGGCAAGGAAACCATCCTGCTCGGCACCTATAATTATATGGGCATGACCTTCGACCCGGACGTGATCGCGGCGGGCAAGAAGGCGCTGGATGAATTTGGCGCGGGCACCACCGGCAGCCGGGTGCTGAACGGCACCTATCAGGGGCATAAGGAAGTCGAGGACGCGCTGAAGGACTTCTATGGCATGTCCTCCGCCATGGTGTTCTCGACCGGCTATCAGGCCAATCTGGGCATGATCTCGACACTGGCGGGCAAGGGTGATTATGTCATTCTTGATGCCGACAGCCACGCCTCCATCTATGACGGCTGCTTTCTCGGCGATGCGGAAATCGTGCGTTTCCGTCACAACAGCGTCGAGGATCTCGACAAGCGCCTGGGCCGCCTGCCCGCCGACGCGCAAAAGCTGGTCGTGCTGGAAGGCGTCTATTCGATGCTGGGCGACATTGCTCCCCTTCCCGATATGGTCGCGGCCGTGCGCAAGCATCCCAACTGCATGATCCTTGTCGATGAAGCGCATGGCATGGGCTTTTTCGGCCCCAATGGCCGCGGCGTCTATGAGGAACAGGGGGTCGAGAAGGATATCGACTTCGTGGTCGGCACCTTCTCCAAATCGGTCGGCACGGTCGGCGGCTTCTGCGTTTCCAACCATCCGAAATTCGAGGTCATGCGCCTCGTCTGCCGCCCCTATGTGTTCACCGCCTCCCTGCCGCCCAGCGTGGTCGCGACCGCCGCCACATCGATCCGCAAGCTGATGCATGCGGGCGACAAGCGCGCGCATCTGTGGGAAAACAGCAAGCGGCTGCACAAGGGCTTGCGGGATCTCGGCTTTACGCTGGGCACGGACAGCCCGCAATCGGCGATCATCGCGGTGATCCTCACCGATCAGGCTCAGGCCGTCGCCATGTGGCAGGCGTTGTTGGAACTGGGCCTTTACGTCAACATGGCCCGCCCGCCCGCAACACCGGCGGGCACGTTCCTGCTGCGCTGCTCCCTGTGCGCGGAGCATAGCGATGAACAGGTCGGCCAGATTCTCGGCATGTTCGAGGCGGCGGGCAAATCCGTGGGCGCGATCGCCTGATCCTTCGCAGGCGCGCCGGTCCCTATCGGCGCGCTTCCTTCCCCCGCCAATTTGGTTTAAACCGCGTACATGGACGAACAGGTTGCGGGAGACGATGGGAGGATGGCCCTCTGGCGACAGAGGATCGATCGCGTCCTGCCTTTCTTCATCGGCATGGCGGTTGTCGTCGCCATGGCCATCCTGCTCTATTTCGCCAGCGTCGTCGCGGGCGACCAGAGCAAGGCGCTTTTCGAACAGCGGCGCAGTTATCAGATCGTGGCCCTTGCGCGCAGTCTGGACGCGCAAATCGCCAAGGCCGAATCCTCGCTGGCGCGATATGTCATCAGCATGGACAAGAATATCGGCCGCCAATATCAGGATCAATGGTCCCGCGCGGGCAAGGAACTGGCCGCGCTGAAGCGGGCGACCCGCAGCGAGCCGGTTCAGCAGGAGTTGATCGCCGAACTGACCCTCGCCTATCAGGATCGCGGCGCGACACTCAACGATATCGCGCTGCGCACCACCTATGACCAGAAAACCGGTTCGCTCGGCAAATTCTATCAGGCGAGCAAGGCCGACAGCCTGCTGCGCATCACCTCGCTGCTCGAACAGGTGATCGACACCGAACTGAACCGGCTGGAACGGCTCAATCTGGATGTCGCGCGCACCGGCTCTTCGGCGCAGCAGATCACGACCACCTATCGCATGGTGGGCCTTATCCTGCTGGTGGCGCTGCTGCTGCTGATCTGGTTTGCGCGCACCGTCATTCATGAACGGCGGCAGGAACAACGGCTGATCGACGATGAATATTATCGCACGCAAATGCTGGAGGCCGCCGTCGCCGCCCGCACCGAGGAATTGCAGCTTGCTTATGCCAAGCTGAAACAGGAATCGGCCGATCGCGAGAAAATAGAACAAAGCCTGCGCCAGATGCAGAAGATGGAGGCGGTGGGCCAGCTTACCGGCGGCATCGCCCATGATTTCAACAATATGCTGGCGATCGTCGTCGGCGGGCTGGAACTGGCGCGGTTGCGGGCGGACGGCCAGCAGGAAATCGTGCGCCACATCGACAATGCGATGGAGGGCGCGAACCGGGCCTCCACCCTGACGCGGCGCCTGCTCGCCTTTGCCCGCGCGGAACCCAATCTGCCCGACATATTGCAACCGGACGACCTGATCCGCGACATGATGGAATTGCTGGATCGTTCGATCGGCGATCAGATCAAGGTGGAACTGGCGCTGGAGGCGGGCGACTGGAAAATCCATGCGGACAGGCATCAGCTTGAAAATGCGCTGCTCAATCTGGCGGTGAACGCGCGCGATGCGATGGACGGGCGCGGCACCCTGACCCTGCGCACCCGCCAGACCCGCCTCGCCGCGCATGAGATAGAGGATTGCACGGCGGGCGAATATCTCTGCCTGTCGGTGATCGATCAGGGCTGCGGCATGACGCCCGAAGTGCTGGATCGCGTGTTCGAACCCTTTTTCACGACCAAGGAAGTCGGCAAGGGGACCGGCCTCGGGCTGAGCCAGATTTTCGGTTTTGTCGGGCAGGCGGGCGGCCATATCCGTATCCTTTCCGAGGCAGACAAAGGCACGGAGGTGCAACTCTATATGCCGCGCCATCATGCAACCGCCGCCGCCGCCATCGAGACTCCCGGCGCTCCGCCGCGCGAGACGACCACCCATTTCGCACCGCTCCCCGGATCGCTCCCTGCATCACCCCCGCCCGCCATTGCCGCCGTGGGCAACATCGCGCCGGCCAAGACCGCGCCCGCCAGAACGGGACTGCATATATTGGTGGTGGAGGATGATCCCCGCGTGCTGGCGCAGACCCGTTCAGCGCTGACGGAACTGGGGCATGTGGTGACATGCTGCGATCATCCGGCCAAGGCGGAGGCGGCGCTGCGGGAAACCAGAGGCGTGCAACTGATCGTCAGCGACGTGTTGATGCCGGACATGACCGGGCCGGAGATGATCGCCTCCCTGCCGTCCATCCACCGCTCCATCCCGGTGATTTTCGTGACGGGCTATGCGGGGGAAATCACCGACAACAGCATGTTCGAAGGGCATTTGCTGCTGCGCAAGCCCTATACGCTGAAGGCCTTGCAGGCGGTGCTGGAAACCGCCGCTAGCCGACTGCCCGATTCGCAACCAGACGCGGCAACAGCATGAAGGCCGCCAGCAACGGGTGACGCCGCTGCCAGGGCGTGATGATGATCTGCGTGCCGGCATGGCGGTTGATCTTCCACGCGAGATAGTCGATCCCGCCCGTGAAGGTGAAGCTGGCCTTCATCAGCCGCACGATGCTGAGATATTTGCCCCGCCGTTGCAATCGCCGCCAGCGCTTCGCATTGGCGGCCTGCTCGCCGGGGGCAATGGTCCGGGCGGGCGACACCGCCCCGTCCCGCACCGCCGCGTCGAACAAGGCCTGATAATAGTCCGGCGCGTTGTCGAGGATGGAGAGCGATCGCCCCTTGCGTTCGGCCCGCAATTCCGCGCCATAGGTCTTGGCGAAGCCCGCCTCGAACAGGCTGCGCCAGTCGCCGCGCCGCTTTTCCGCCACCACCGGCAGGGCAAGGGCGAGCAGCGTCGGCGCGGCCTGCGCCACGGCGGCGATCACGGCCTCCCGCGCCGCCTCATCCGCCGTCCAGACCAGCCGCGCAGGCTGGGCAAACCGCGCCCAGACCGAGACATTATCCGCCCCCTGCCCGCACAGGCGCGCAAAATCGGCCTCGCTCAGCACCGCATATTTGGCGGTCAGCCCTTCATGTTCCATCGGAAAGACATTGGGTGGAATCAGGCGATTGGCGACGGCCAGCCAGCGCCGGTCATAAGCGGCGGAATAATCGGACACGATCAGGTAGAAATCGAGCATCAGCCCATCAAGCTGCTTTTCTCGCAGGCAGGAGCCGTAAAACAGCACCGCCCGCGCGGCGTCCGCATGGCGCCCGGCCACCGCCGCCGCCATGTCCCGCACACGCGGATCGACCGGCCGCGCCAGTTCGGCCCCGACCAGCCCCGCGCCCGCCGGTGCAGGGCCAGTCAGCGCAGGATCGGCCAGTGCAGGATCGGCCTGCCCAAGACCGGCCTGCGCAGCGCCAACCGGGCCGGAAAGAGCGCCCGTCATGCCGCCAGACGCAGGAACGGCACCGGCGGCGTCGATTTCAGCACGATGGGATAGCCATTATTGGCCTCGAAAATCTCTCCATCGAGGATGACGCTGCTATGTTCCCCCTCGATGCGGATCATGTCCCCCTGTTCCAGATGGATGCCATCCATGGCGCGGGAACCGAAACGGCCGATCAGGCTCATGAACAACATGCGCAGCACCGCCGACGCGCTATTGTCCACCGCCATCAGCTTCAACCCGCCTCCGGCCGGTTTCGCGCCCAGCAGCAACCGTTCGAGCGTCGTCACGATCAGCACCGAGAAACGGCCCGCCAACTGTCCGTCGCGCAGCAGGGATATGGAGATCGGCCGCGCGGCGGGCGGCATATATTTGCCCCGGATGCCGAACACGACCGAAAGCAGCACCGCAATCGCGGTCAGCACATGGGAAATGCCGTTGGAAAGCCCCAGCGGATAGATGCGGTTGCGGCAATAGAGGATCGAATCGGCCAGCCCCGCCCCGCCCAGAAACATGCCGAGCACCGGGCGGCTGTTCGCCTGCCCGTCGGACAACGCGATCAGCTCGCGCGCGACGACATGGCTTTCCACGCCATGTTTGGCGATATCGACAATGCGTTCCAGCGCCTTGATCGGATCGCCGCGAATGCCCAGATCCAGCGCGATCAGGTTGGTCTTGCCGTTGGGCAGCACCGCCACCGGCGGCACCTGCCCGTCGAAATGATTGCCCTGATACAGTTCGGTCAGCGTCGTCTGCACCGTGCCGTCGCCGCCATTGATGACGATGACGGTCGGCTTGACATGCGCGATCATCTGCATCGCCCGGCCGATCTGTTCGACGCTTTCCACCTCATAGTGAAAAATATCGGGATGATTGGCGCAATAGCTGCGGACACGCGGCAACAGTTGACGGTTGCCCGTCGATCTCGGATTGGAAAGAAGGGCAACTGCGACCATGATTTACGGCTTCATCGGTTTGATCGCCAGACCCTGGCGATAGTTGATATAGACTTCCATGACCTTGGTTTCCTGCCCCACCGAAACCACGACATCCTTGTAATCCGGCTTCAGTTTGAACAGGGTCAGATTGGGATTGCGGGAAAAGCCGCCGCCGTCATTCCAGCTCGACTTGCCATTGCCATCGACGTCATGGCGCACGGCCACCGCGAAATTGCCCGCCTTGGGCAGGCCCACGCACACATTCATGGGTCCGTTCGCCGTCACCGGCAGGTCGATCCGCTTCACATATTGACCCTTGGCGAGGAAGTCTGCCGGATTGTTGCCATAAATCTGAACGCGCAATGTACCGCTCCGCGCCTTGAACGCGGGCACGCGCACCAGAACGGAGGGAGAATCGCCCTTTTCGCAAATTGTCGCGTCCGGTCCGATCGGCGCGGCGGAGGCAGGCGCGGCGATTAACGGCGCTGCGGCAACCGCCACGGCCAGTCCCATCACGACACCTGAAAATTTCAACATGACCAAAGCACTCCTCGAAGCTATAGCCCAGCCGACATATTGACATGCCGGACGGGGTGGTCCCTGTTTGCCCCGATGTTGATATGCTCCGGCTTTGCGGCCAAAACATGGTGACGGGACGACGATAAGTTGAAACTGTTGAACGCGACCGATCGTTATATCGCCCGGCTCATCGCCATGCCGCTCGCCGGTACGCTGGTGATCGCCGCGATGCTGCTGATTCTGGACAAGATGCTCCGCCTGTTCGATTTCGTCGCGGCGCAGGGCGGGCCGGTCAATGTCGTCTGGCGCATGCTCGCCAATATGATCCCCGAATATCTGTCGCTGGGCATTCCCATCGGCGTGATGCTGGGCATTTTGCTCGGTTTTCGGCGCCTCGCGCTGTCATCGGAACTCGACGTGCTGCGCGGGGTGGGATTGTCGCCCGCCCGGCTGATGCGCGTGCCCTATATGTACGCGATCGCCTTTGCCGCGATCAACCTGCTGATCGTCGGCTTTGTCCAGCCCTATGCCCGCTATGCCTATGAAGGGCTGCAATATGAGTTGCGCTCCGGCGCGCTCGGCGCCTCTATCAAGGTCGGGGAGTTCACCAGCCTGGGCAAGGGCATGACCCTGCGAATCGAGGAAAGCCGCGACAAGGGCCGCGACCTGCACGGCATTTTCGTGCGCGTGGAACAAAAGGACGGGCAAGCGCTGGCCGTGACCGCCTCTCGCGGCAATTTCCTCGCCACCGACGATCCCGACGTCATCATCCTGCGGCTGACCGACGGGGTGCTGGTGCAGACGTCCCCGAAGATCGCCAGCCCCCGCATTCTCAGCTTTTCCGGCCATGACCTGCCGATCGACCTGCCCAAGATAGAAAATTTCCGGGGCCGGGGCGATGCCGACCGGGAACTGACCCTGCCGGAACTGGCGCGCGTCGGGTCGGCGGCGGAAACCGATATCGCGACCCGCAACGAGGTCAGGGCCAATTTCCATTTCCGCATGGCGGAAGTCGCGATGATGCTGCTGTTGCCGCTGGCCGCGCTGGCCTTCGCCATTCCGCCCAAGCGATCCACCTCGGCGCTGGGCGTGTTCCTTTCTATCGTGTTCATCGTCACCTATCACAAGGTGAACCAATATGCCGAGGCCATGGGCGCATCGGGCAGGATCGACCCGCTGATCGCGCTGTGGGTGCCTTTCCTCGCCTTTGGCGCGCTGATCCTCTGGATGTATCATGTCGTCGCGCATCGCCCCGGCGGCCAGCCGATCGGCGCGCTCGAAGCCGTGTTCGCCAAGTCCACCCGCCTTGCGATCAAGGCGTTTCGCGCTGTTCGCGGCCGCTTCGGCCACCAGCTATAGGAAAGAATAAGCCCCCCTCATGCTGCTTCAGTTTTTTCCTTCCCGCCGCATGGCCTGGTACATGGCGCGCAGCTTCCTTGTCCGCAGCCTTGCCGTGCTGGCGATGCTCGCCGTGGTGCTGATGACGCTCGACATGCTGGGCGAGAGCGGCAAGATCCTTGCCGTGGCCGGAAATGGCGAAGAGGAATTATGGCGCTATATCGGCCTGCGCCTGCCGCAGATCGTCGCCCGTTTCCTGCCCTTTTCCGTTTTGCTGGGGACGCTCATCACGCTGGCGACGATGAACCAGCATAGCGAGATCATCTCCATGAAGGCGGCGGGGCTTTCCGCCCACCAGATTCTCGCGCCGCTCATCCTTGCCTCGCTGGTCATCGCCATCGCCAGCTTTTCCTTCAACGAACGGATCGTCAGCCGCGCCAGCGCCGCGCTCGATGCATGGCAGAAGGTCGATTATGGCGAGGTTCCGCGCGACAGCGGCATCAAGACCGACATATGGGTGCGCGATGGGAACAACCTCGTCACCGCCGGCATCATCACCGGCTATGGCAATGACGTGACCCTGCACGATGTCGCGGTGTTCAACCGCGTCAACAATCAGCTGATCAACATATTGAAGGCCGAAAACGCCCGTTACGACCCGGCGAAAAAAGTCTGGGTTCTGCAAAAGGCGCAGCAGTTCGACGTCAATCGCGGCACCACCAAGGATCTGGGCAGGGTCGAGGCGGGCAGCGATATCCGGCCGGAGCAATTCACGCTGGCGAGAGTCGACCCCGACGGCCTCACCTTCCGGGAATTGCGCGAGGCCGTGAGCGATCTACAGCTTGCCGGCCGCCCGACTTCAGCGCTGGAAGCGAGCCTGTGGCACAAGATTTCAGGACCGCTTTCGGCCATGCTCATGCCGTTGCTGGGGGCGGTGGCGGCGTTCGGGCTGGCGCGATCGGGCCAGTTGTTCATTCGCGCCGTCATCGGCATGGCGCTGGGTTTCGCCTATTTCGTGGCCGATAATTTCGCACTGGCCATGGGCAATCTGGGCGCCTATCCGCCCTTCCTCGCCGCATGGGCGCCGTTTCTGCTGTTCCTGCTGCTGGGTGAAGCGGTGCTGGTCCGCACGGAGGAATAAGGGCGAAAGGGCCTGTCCCTGCGCGCTCATCCGCCCAAATCAACCAGACGTGGCCCCGGTCAGACCCGGCTCAGGCACCGCGCCGCATGCCGGTCAGGCGCCGCGCCCCATGGTCGCTCTGGCCAGCCGCCCGACCAGCAGCAACAACCCCGAATAGCTCGCCCGGTCATAGGTGGATTGCGCGCCGAACCGTGCCAGCAACCGCCGATGCGCCTCCCCCAGCGAATGATAGGGCAGGCTCGGCAGCAGGTGGTGCAGCGCATGATAGCGCAGGCCCACCGGCGCCCAGATCGGCGCGAGCAAGGCGGGCGGCGGCACATTCACCGAATCGAGATATTGCGCCGTCACCGTCATCGCCTCGCCCTCATTCTCCCACAAATGGGCGACGAGGGTACGCAACTGGTTCAGCACCGCCACGCCCGATAGCACCGCCGCCCAGACCAGCAGCGGCTTCCAGCCGACGAAGGCGACGCTGGCCATCAGGGCGAACGCCCAGACCATCGCGCCCATTTCCTGCCAGAACCATTGCCGCCTGAGCGCGCCCTCGACAGGGCGGCGGCGAAAGGCCGGGTTGATCGACAGCGCCGAATATTTCTCCGCCACCATCCGGCGCAACGGCGGAAAGATCAGCCCCAGCGGCGTCAACAGGCCGAAACGCAGCAACACGCCCACCGGCGCCAGCATCGACACGATGAGGAACAGCGGCAGCGACCATGGCTTCATCAGGGCCAGCGGCAGATATTCGGGGTCTTCCGCCGTGCCATAGCGAATGCGCTGATGGTGCAGGGTATGGACGCCCTCATACAGAAAGGACGGGATCAGCAGCGGCACGCCGATCAGCAGGTTCCAGCCGAAGCGGAACCCCGGCAGGGCGCCATCGCGCACATGGGTCAGTTCATGGATGAACCCCAGCGCCCGATAAAGCGCCAGCACGGCCACCACGCCGCACAGCAGCGCCACGGCCCAGCCCTGCACAAGGATCGCCCCGGCCAGCGCCGCATAGCCGACCAGTGCCGAAATCAGCAGATCGGGCCAATATATGCCCGGCCTTGCCGTCGAAATATCGCGCGACAGCTCGGCCGCGGCGCGCAGCAATTCCATATCGTCGGGAATCGCGACGGCGGCATCGGCCCCGTTGCGGTTCCATTCCTGTCCTGTATCCACAGGCGCGACCTTTATTTTCGTCAAAGCAGTCATGATGCCGTCCTAAAAGCGAATTGCGCACAGATCATGGCAGCACCATGACATAATCCATCCCCGGAAATGCGGCGGGCGGCTTGACATTTGGTTCGCAAGAAACGCAGTGCTAACCGCTTCGCAGCATAAGGCACCCCCATGGCAAATTCCCATCTGGTGATTTCCCCCGTATCCGGCAAGGCCGATCTTCGCGCTTTCGTGGATTTCGTGTGGCAGGTCTACAAGGATGATCCCAACTGGGTGCCGCCGCTGAAGGATGAGGTCTATGGCATCATCCTGCCGGAAAAAAACCCGTGGTTCGAACATGGCGAGGCGCAATATTTTCTCGCCCGGCGCGGCGGTCGGGTAACGGGGCGCATTTCCGCCCATATCGACCGGCTGGCCCTCTCCATGCCCGCCGAACAGGGCATGGGTCCGGGGACGGGCAATTTCGGCTTTTTCGAGGCGCTGGACGCGGAAAGCGCGCAGGCGTTGATCGCCGCGGCGGAGGAGTGGCTGCGCGACAAGGGGATGACCCGCGTGCTCGGCCCCATTTCGCTGTCCATCTGGGAAGAACCGGGCCTGCTGACCAAGGGCCATGACCATGCGCCGACCGTGATGATGGGCCATCATCAGCCTGCCTATGAAAGCTGGGTGAAGGCGGCGGGCTATCAGCCGGTCAAGGAACTGCGCACCTATGAGCTGGATATTACGCAGGAATTCCCTCCCCTTATCAAGCGCATCGTCCAGTCCGGCGAGAAGAGCGACCGCATCCGCATCCGCCGCGTCGACAAGAGCAAGTTCGATCGGGACGCCGCGATCATCCTGGGCATCCTCAATGATGCATGGGGGAATAATTGGGGCTTCGTGCCGATCACCGATCATGAAGTCTCCCATTTCGGCAAGCAGTTGAAACCCATTGTGTTCGAGGATCTGATCCGCATCGCGGAACTGGACGGGGAACCGGTGGCGTTCATGATGACGCTGCCCGACCTCAACGAGGCGATCGCGCCACTCAACGGATCGCTCTTTCCCTTCGGCTGGGCAAAGCTGCTATGGTGGCTGCGCAGGCCGCAGGTGCGGACCATGCGCGTGCCGCTGATGGGCGTGGCGAAACGACTTCAGGCCTCTCGCATGGCGAGCCAGCTTGCTTTCATGATGATCGAATATATCCGCCGCGACGCGGTGACGCGCTTTGGCGCGACGCGGGGCGAAATCGGCTGGGTGCTCGACGACAATCAAGGGATGAACGCCATCGCCGACGCCATCGAAAGCCGCGTGAACAAAATCTATACCGTTTACGACAAGGCGCTATAGGCTGCCATCGGATTGAGGCGGCGGGGCGGGGCCGCCCATGAAGGGCAGGCCCGGCGCGAGAACCGCGCGCCTGTTCAGGGCGCAGCAAATGCCGGCACCGCCAGCCGCCTCGCATGTTCCGCTATGTCGGCGGGCCACGCCTCCGTCGCGGTGGTGAAGCCCGCTTCATCCCCGGCATAGAGCGCGCGTATCGCCGCTTCATAGCCGGGCCGGTTGCCCGCCATCGCCGTCGAAAAAGCATAGGCGGCATCCATCGCCCGGCGCGCGAGCGCCTGCGCATCGCCGCCCTCATCCCGGCTCGCCTGATCGATCAGCCGCCGCAACGCCGCCGAAGCGCCGCCCCTTTGTCTGGCGAGCCAGTCCCAATGCCGGGGCATCAGCGTCACTTCCCGCGCCTTGACGCCAAGACTGGGCCGCCCCCTGCCCCGCGACGGCGGAGCGCCGGAGGCGGCGGGATCGCGCAGGTCGATATCCACCTGCCGCCCGGTCGCGTCATCGAACAGCAGGACGGATTGAGCATCCTGCGTCAGGCTGCGCAAGGTGGTGCGCAGGGCCGCTTCGTCGCCGGAGGCGATACGCTTTTCCCCGAGAAAGGCGGTCAATAGGGTTGTCATGGCTATGTCCTCTTCGTCCATGACGCGCATATATTACCCGGATACTATTATGTCAATATATCCGGGTAATATTATCAACCTTTCCCTCAGTCGCGCAATTCCACCCAGACCGGCGCATGATCGCTCGCCTTTTCGCGGCCCCGATAGTCCTTGTCGACCTGCGCGGTTATCAGCCGGTCAGCCGCCAGGGGGGAAAGCAGCAGATGGTCGATGCGAAAGCCCGCATCCCTCTGCCACGCGCCCGCCTGATAATCCCAATAGGTCCACACCCCTCCCGCCGGATGGACGGCGGCCAGCGCGTCGGTCCAGCCGTCGCCGGTCAGCGCGCGATAGGCATGGCGGCTTTCCGGCTGCATCAACGCGTCGTCCGCCATGGCGGGAACCGAATAAACGTCGCGATCATAGGGAATGACATTATAATCGCCCGCGAGGATGGCGGGCACTTCCTCCGCCCATATGGCGGCGGCGCGGGCGCGCAGGCGTTTCATCCAGCGCAGCTTGTAATCGAATTTCGGACCGGGACAGGGATTGCCGTTGGGCAGGTAAATGGCGGCGACGCGCACGCCCTTCACATCGGCTTCGAGATAGCGGCTATGGTCATCCTCCGGCTCCCCCGGCAGGCCGCGCATCACCTGCGCGGGTTGCGCATCGCGGGCGAGGATGGCGACGCCGTTGAAGCCCTTCTGCCCATGCCAGAGAGCGCCATATCCAGCCGCCTCCACATCTTTGACCGGGAAGGTTGCGTCCGATGTCTTGAGTTCCTGAAGGCATGCAATGTCAGGCCGGGTTTCCTCCAGCCATTCGAGGAGACGCGGCAGACGCGCCTTGATGCCGTTGATGTTGAAGCTGGCGATACGCATGGCGCATCAGGGAGCGGAAATGCGCCGCCGCGTCAAGGGCCGAGGCGCACGCTTTCCTTCAAATCCCGAATGCGGGCGTCAAATCGAGAAGCTGGAACCGCAGCCGCAGCCCGCGCTGGCGTTGGGGTTCGTGACCTTGAACGCGGCCCCGCCCAGATCCTCGACATAATCCACGGCCGCGCCGCGCACCAGATCAAGGCTCATCGCGTCTACCACCAACGTCACGCCGTCAGTTTCGACCGAGAGATCGTCCGTCTCGACCGTATCGGCCAGACCAAAGCGATATTGAAAGCCGGAACAGCCGCCCCCCTCCACCGCCAGACGCAAAATGGCGGGCTTGGACTGCCGCTGCGCGATCCACGCAACGCGCGCGGCGGCGGACGGGGTAAGGATGATGTCGCTCATGGTCCCTAAATAGGGGCCTCGTCCGCTTGCCGCAAGGGACCGAAGGCAGGAAAGCGGACAGGAAAAAGGCGCCACTCAGGGCGCCTGTATCCTATTCTTCCTCAATGCGCGGATTATGCGGGCGGATTATTTGGAAGCGATTTTTTCTTCGCGGCTGGTCGGGCCGCCGACCGCGACGTCGCCCTGCGTGTTCAGGGCCATGGCACGTTCCGAACCGGTCACGAACGGCAGCGGGTTGATGGCATTGCCCGCGATGCGGATTTCATAGTGCAGATGGCTGCCGGTCGAACGACCGGTCGAACCCATCAGGCCGATCAACTGGCCCCGGCGAACCCGCGAATTGGGTTCCACCAACAACTTGGACAGGTGGCCGTAGCGCGTTTCGGTGTCATTGCCATGCGCGATTTCGACCAGATTGCCATAGCCGTTGACCCACTGGGAACGGCTGACGATGCCATCGGCGGTCGCATAGATCGGCGTGCCGACCGGGCCGGGAATGTCGATACCCTTGTGCATGCGGGTGCGACCGACGAACGGATCGCTGCGCGCGCCGTAATTGCTGGTCAGCTTCAGCTTGTCCACCGGGCGACCGGTGGGGATGTAGACGCTGGCGCGGGCGGCGGGCATCCCGCCATTGTCCAGACGCTTCCAACTGGAAAACAGGTTCGAGAAGGTGGCATCCTCTCCCTGAAACACCTTCCTGTCCGCCAGGCTGAGATCGTCGCTATAGGGATCGTCATCGCTATCGACGACGGCGGCGGCGGTTTTCACCGTTTCCGCATGGGCCGGAAGCGCCGCGGTCGAAAGCGCCGCCGCAGCCATGCCCAATATTATTTTCGCAAATCCGGAAATGGACGGGAACCGGACAAGGCCGCAACCGTTATCGTTGAAGTCAGTTTTCGACATTGCGACCCTACCAGTTCGCTGGAATTGGTTTCCAGCGGGTTGAAACCTTGTTGTCAGCAGAAACTGTCCCTGCCCGGCACAGATTTGTGTGACAGACAGAAGTTAATAAGCAAGCGGCAGATAAAATTCCCGCGTTAAACCGGCCTGATCGCGCGCCGAGTCGTTGAACGGAGGCTTCAAACGCCCCCGAAAGTGCTGATTCACAAGGATTTGGTAATGATTTGGGGCGGAAACGCCCAAACGGTTCGTCCCGGTTTCAAACCATTTCGTGCCGAAATGGACATGCCGAATCTCGTCCCGCATGATCCTGCCGAGCATCTTGGCCGATGCCGGGTCATCGGCCTGTATGAAGCGTTCGATGGTCATCGGCGTGATGTCGAGCGCGCGCGCTTCCAGCACCATCGGCACGATGGCGAGCCGCGCCAGCGCATCATGCGCGGTTTCCTCCGCCGCTTCCCACAGGCCGCCATGCGCCGGGAGCGCCCCATAATGGCTGCCCAATTGTCGCAGGCGGCGTTCCAGCAGCGCGAAGTGCATCGCCTCATCCGCGCCCACCCTCAGCCAGTCGCCGGTGAATTCCGCCGGAAACTCCCCGCCAAAGCGCCCCGTCATGTCGAACGCCAGATCGATGGCGATGAATTCGATATGGGCCAGCGCGTGCAGCATCGCGATCCGCGCCCGCTGCGACCCTGCCTTGCCGCGCTTGGGCATGCGATTGGCCGGCAGCAATTCCGGCTTGTCCGGCCATGCGGGCCGATCGGGCATCGCCACGTCGAAACGATGGGCATGGCGCCCCAGCCGCCAGCCCCGCGCCACCTGCCGCGCCGCCATCAGCTTGGCGCGCGGGTCCGGGGTCAGCAGCACCCGGCGGCAGGCGGCGGCGATGCTTTCGCGCCCTGCTTCATCCTGCGCCGGAACCACGATATCAGCCAAGCGCCCTCACCGCCTCCAGCACCTCGGCGGCGTGGCCCTTGACCTTCACCTTCGGCCACACCCGCACCGCCTTGCCGTCTCCGTCGAACAGGAAGGTCGCCCGCGCAATGCCCATATAGGTGCGGCCATACATGGATTTTTCGACCCATGTGCCGAAGGCCTCGCACACCGCGCCTTCCTCGTCTGAGGCCAGCAGCAGCTTCAGCCCATATTTGTCGCGGAACTTGGCGAGCTTGGCCGGCTTATCCTTCGACACGCCGATAACGGGAACGCCAGCCTTATCGAAATCGGCGGCCAATTCGGTGAAATCCTTCGCCTCATTGGTGCAACCGGGCGTATCCGCCTTGGGATAGAAATAGACGACCAGCGGCGCCCCGCCATAGCGGGAAAGCGGGAGGGCGGCACCATCGGCATCCACCATCGTCACATCGGGAATCCTGTCGCCCGGTTCGAGCATGTCATTCCTCCTTGGTCGGAACGCTGGCGACGACCGCGCCCCAGCTTGCCGCGACGCTTTGCCGCGCTTCGTCCAGCATGGCAAGCAGGTGCGGCCAATCCCGCGCGCCGCACCGAGCCGCGACCAGCGGCCGGGTGGCTTCGGGCGGCTCCGCCGATCCGGGCGAAACGAGACGCGACACCACCAGATATCGCGTCAGCAGATCATGCGCTTCCTTGAGTTCGGCAGGCAGCAACCCCGCCGTGATCAGGTCCGCGATCGAGGCTTCCAGATCGGGATCGAAGCCCGCGCCGCTCGCCAGTTGCGTCACCTGCACCAGAAATTCCAGATCGACCAGTCCGCCCGGCGCCAGCTTCACGTCGAGCGCGCCTGCCGCCGGTTTGTGCGTCGCGATCATCGCGCGCATCTCCACCGCCTGCCGGGTGAGATCCTGCGGCTCGCGCGGGAAGCGCAACACGTCGTCGATCACTTTCTGGACCGCCGCCCGCCCCGCCGGGGAGCCGAATATCGGCCGCGCCCGCGTCAGCGCCAGATGCTCCCATGTCCACGCATTGTCCTTCTGATAGCGGGCAAAGCTGTCGAGGCTGGCCGCCAGCAGGCCTTGCTCGCCAAAGGGCCGCAGCCGGGTATCGACCTCATAAAGCGGGCCGGAAGCCGTCGGCACGGAAAGCGCATTGCCGATGCGTTGCGACAGGCGGTTGAAATATTGCGTCGCGCCCAGCGGCTTGCGGCCATCCGATTCCGTTTCATAATGGCCGGTGAACAAATAGATGAGATCGAGGTCGGACGCATGGGTCAGCACGCCGCCGCCCAGCCGCCCCAGTGCGACGATCACCAGTTCGCCGCCTTCGACAAGACCGTGGGTGGTGGCGAATTCCCCGATCGTCGCCTGTCCCAGCACATCGACCGCGCCATAGGCAAGGCGGCCATAGCCCCGCCCCACCTCCAGCGGATCGACCGCGCCGCAGATGATCTGCGCGCCCAGCGAGAAGCGCCGTTCCCCCACCTTCTGCCGCACGAGATCGAGCAAAGTCTGGTAATCATCGCCCTCCTCGCCCCGTTTCAGCCATTCGATCAGCGCATCGAGGTCCGGTATCGGCTCCAGCGCGCTCGCGTCGATCAGCCCGTCGAGCAATTCCGCCCGCCGCGCCAGCGCATCGGCCAATACCGGCGCATGGCTCAATATCGCGACCAGCATCGTCACCAGGGCGGGGCGCGCCACCAGCAGCTTGAAGAAATTGATCGCGCTCGGCAGCCGGGCGATCATGTCGTCCAGACGATTGAGCGCGGCGGTCGGGTCGGGCGCCTTGGCCAGCCCGGCGAAAAGGCCCGGCAGCAGTTCCTCCAGCGCCTCCCGCGCAGAGGTGCTGCGCAGCGC
Organism: Sphingobium sp.; assembly: GCA_050252755.1. GTDB lineage: Bacteria > Pseudomonadota > Alphaproteobacteria > Sphingomonadales > Sphingomonadaceae > Sphingobium. Next base: position 175,781 of record JBFWKI010000001.1, on the reverse strand, counting down.
CCTTACCGATCCGTCGCGCCAGCGGGTGATGCGCGAGACCGCCGCCTCCGCCTTGGAAAAGCCCATCCCGGCCAGTTGCCCCATCAGCCGATCGGGATCGACAGAGAGGCGGGCCTCGTCCTTTTCCGGGGCCAACCTGTCATAATTATTGCCGACCCATGTGACATGGGGACGCAGCAGATCCAGCAACGCCGCGCCCGCGCCAGCGCCGCCATCCCCGCCCTGTTCCTGCGCCAGCCCGTGCAGATGCGCGACATTGGCCAGCGCATCCGCCTCGGCGGGCAGTTCATGGGTCTGCCGGTCATCGACCATCTGCAAGCGATGCTCGATCGTGCGGAAAAGAACATAGGCCTCATCCAGCGGCCCGGCCACGTCCTGCGGAATAACCTCCGCCTGCGCCAGCGCCTTCAGCGCATCGCGGGTCGCCCCGGCGCGCAGATCGGGCTGACGCCCGCCATGGATCAACTGATGCACCTGCGCGAAAAATTCGACCTCGCGAATGCCCCCGCGCCCGCGTTTCAGATCATAGCCGGGGCCGAAAGCCTGCCCCCCGGCATAATGGTCGCGGATACGCCGGCTGATATCGAGGATCGCGTCGATCGCCCCGAAATCGAGCGAACGCCGCCAGACAAAAGGGCGGATCGCCTGAAGGAAATAATCGCCCAGCGCCCGATCGCCCGCGCAGATGCGGGAACGGATGAAGGCGGCCTGCTCCCACCCCAGCGCCATGCTTTCATAATAGCTGATCGCCGCCTCCACCGGCAGGGCGATCGGCGTGGCTTCGGGCGAGGGACGCAACCGCAGATCGACGCGGAACACATAGCCATCGCCATCGCGGGCGGACAATATCTCGCTCATGCGCCGCCCCAGCCGCACCGCCGCCTCGACCGGCTCTTCCCGCGCCCGGCGCGGCAGGGTTTGCGGGTCGAAGATCAGGATCGGGTCTATGTCGGAACTATAGTTCAGTTCCCGGCTGCCATGCTTGCCCAGCGCGATCACGGCAAAGCCGCGCGGTTCCTCATCGGGATAGCGCTCGGCAAAGGCGGCCATCAGCGCCTTTTCCACCGCCTCGTCGGCAAAGTCGGAAAGGGTGCGCGTGACCCGTTCAAAATCCCATGCGCCCGCCAGATCGGCCACCGCCGTCACCAGCGCCACCGCCCCGCGCTGCCGCCTGAGCGCCTGCGCCGGGCTGGCCGCATCGCCGCCCGCGGCGGAAGCCAGCGCCCATGCGCCTTCCCCGTCACCTGCGGCCAGCCGCGCCGTTATTTCGGGGTATCGCATCTGCATCATGTTGAGAAAGGGCGAGAACCGATCCGCGCGCGCCAGCGCATCGCCCCAATTCACACCGTTCCCGCCCCCGCTTCCGCCATGGCCAACTGTTGTTATCAAGTCACATCCGCTTTCGGTTCGTCGATTTCGGCGGAACCATGCCGCACCAGCCGCGTCTTTCCTAGCATGAATGATCGAAATCCTATCCCCGCAACCATGAAAGGGCGTTCGCGTTCGGCGTGCTTCATACCCGTCAATGCGTTCCAGCCTTATGAAGGTGTGGGCCGCGCACTGGCTTCGGCCTATTCAGCGCGGGATCAGGCGGACTTGCCCGACGACATGAAAATGCTGCTCGACCGGATCGACTGCGCGGTCCACAAAGGCCGGATGCCGGAATAAGACGCCTGCCCGGCCCCTCGCCGGTTCCCGCCTGCGCCCATCGGCCTGTTTCGCGCACAGGGCAGCGGGCGAGATGTCAGGCCTGAATGAGGATGATGGGCATAATCTGGACTGTGCGACGCTATCCCTGATCCATAGGCGGGTCGGCTTCAGGCGCCTGCCCTCCGTCCATGGCTGCGCAGCCGGTCAGCGCCTTCTTCCGTCTTGACGCCCTCCCGACGAAGAGCGACGGCGAAGAGCAAACCGAAAATCATCCATTCGATGGATATTCGCCCGTCAGCGCTACGGGCGCTGGTTGCGCCGTCGGCATCCGTTCAGGCCTCGCCGCACAGGCGTCAGACCAAGGAAAGGGTCAGGGGAGCCATCCCGACCGCCCTGCGGCACCCTCCGGCACCATTCGCATATCCATCCCGGCCGCTTCCGGCAGACAGAACTTCAGGATGTATAATCCGCGCTCAACCGGTCCACATCGGACATGATTTCGGCCAGCGGCCCGGTCGGCGAAGGGGCCTGCCCCTTGCGCGAGGGCAAGGAGCCATCCTCCATGATCTGCTCCAACGCCGTGCGGCCCCGCGCCACGCGGCTTTTGATCGTGCCGACAGCGACGCCGCAAATCTCGGCGGCCTCTTCATAGGCGAAACCGCCCGCGCCGACCAGGATCAGCGCCTCGCGCTGCGACTGCGGCAATTGCATGAGGGCGCGCTGCAAATCGCCCAGTTCGATCTGCTTGTCCTGACCGGCGGCGGCGGACAACAGGCGATCGGCGACCAGTTCATCCCATTCGCCCTTGAACCGCGCGCGGCGCATTTGCGACAGGAAATGATTGCGCAGGATGATGAAAGTCCACGCCCGCATATTGGTGCCCGCCTGAAACCGCGAGCGGGCCGCCCACGCCTTCATCAGCGTTTCCTGCACCAGATCGTCGGCCAGATCGCGCGAGCCGGACAAGGAGCGACCGAAGGCGCGCAGATGAGGGATAACCGCAGTCAGTTCCCGCTTGAACTGCTCGTCACTCAACACTGTCCTGGATTCGGGCCTGGACTCGGGACTATCTGTCTTGTCACTCATGCAAATCCCCCGGCTGTTGGCGGAACAGGCGCACTGCAATCATAGAAGATATCATGCAGGCGCGGGTTCCGGCCATTACCGTCACCAATGCCGGTTTGGCCGCTTGTCCCCAATATCGCTATCCAACGTCCGATGCGCAAGCCGGTTCCCACCAAAACCGACAAAGGCTGTAGCAAACAGGTCATCCTCAATGGGTCATGCCGGGCTGGTCGCCTCGTCGAAGAACAACGCCTGCGCGATGGCCGCCTTCACCGTGGAATGCTGGAACGGCTTGGTGATGAGGAAGGTCGGTTCCGGCCGCTCCCCCGTCAGCAGGCGTTCGGGGAAAGCGGTGATGAAGATGACCGGCACGGAAAACTGCGCCAATATATCCTTCACCGCATCGATGCCGCTCGAATTGTCGGCAAGCTGGATATCGGCCAGCACCAGCCCCGGCCGGTGCGCCTTGGCAAGCTGCACCGCCTCGTCGCGCGTAACGGCGATGCCGGTGACATCATGCCCCATGTCGCGCACGATCATTTCTATATCCATCGCGATGATCGGCTCATCCTCGATGATGAGCACATCGGCGCGGGTCTGCTTTTCGATCTCGCCCAGCGCTTGCGTCACCAGCGTTTCGACCTCGCTTTCCGGGATATCCATGAGATAGGAGACTTCGCGCTCGCCAAAGCCCTCCATCGCGGTCAGCAGCAACGCCTGCCGCGACAGGGGCGCGACCCGTGCCAGCCGCGCCCGCGCTATCGCCTGGCGGCTGTCGTCATCCCCTTCGTCCGTCATGCCGTCTTCCAGTTGCACGGAGGACCAGATGACATGGAATGTCCGATAAAGGCCCAGACGCGGCTCCACATCGGCGGGAAATTCTTCCGGCGCGGCGACGATCGTTTCCAGCGTGGCGCGCACATAGGCGTCGCCATGCGGCTGGCTGCCCGTCAGCGCCCGCGCATAACGCCGCAAAAAGGGTAGATGCGAATAAAGCTGCTGACCTAATGACATAATCTGTTCTGCTCCCTGCCCTTTTCCGGCACTTCCGTTCCCGCGCGCGTCTACCCGCAAGATGGTCGGAACGCCGCCCCCGGATGATGCCCAATGGCCACCCTAGCACATTGTTCCTTCCCCGAAACCCGTGATTGAGAACAACATTTCACAAAACCGGGATGGCCTGTATAGAAATGTTGGAACAAACAAGGTGGAAATAGGTTTCCTGCCTGAAGCGAATATTCTCACGGGTCCGCGACGCGACAGGGGGCTGTGCAGGCCCCTGTAGCTATTGCATCGCACCTTGAGAACTGTAACCATGCCCGGTCATCGATGCCGGGCCACAGGCTTGGCGAGCAAATGGGGGTTTAATGCTGTGGCGGTGCAAGGGAATAGCGAATGAGCAATGACAATAAGGTCGCGGCAGAAGAAACATCCCGCCTTGAAATCAAGACGCGCCCCGCCGCCGCCGAAGCGGCGACCGGGGCAGAGTTGACAGTCGATGCCCCGTCCACCCCGGCAGAATCGGAAGAAGAAGAATACGCCAATCTGGGTCAGGCCCTGCGCACCATTTACCGGCAGACGGTGGAAGAAGCCATTCCCGGCGAAATGCTCGACCTGCTCAAACGTCTTGGCTGATCTTCCGATGCCTTCGCCTTGCCCCGATCTGCCCTGACGCGCGCCCTTATCGCAAGCCATCATGAACCATCCCCGGCCCCCTTCCCCTTTCCATCCCAGCCGCGCCACGGGATGGGCGAAAGGAACCGCGGGCAAGGCCTTTTTCATCATGATGCTGGCGCTGCTGCCGCTCGCCATCGCCACGATCATCGCCAACTGGCATTCCATCCAGACCACCGAGCATGAAAAGCAGGAACTTCTGATCGCGGCCACGGATCAGAACGCCGGACAACTGGCCGCCCACATCAACGCCATCCGCACGGCCCAGTCGCTGACCGCCAATGTCCTCGCCCGCCACCCGGAAAGCGATGACATCTGCGGCCGCCTGCAACAATTATTTCAGGCGATGGCGGACAAGGACGGGCTGCTCGTCACCCTGTTCGATCAGGACGGCCGGAGCCTGTGCCAGGCGATACAGGATCCCCGCCTGACCGCCTCCATCGGGATCGACCTTCCCGACGGCCCCGACACGCTGCTCGTTCCCGATCTGGAAGGCCTGCTGATCCGGTCCCGCAGCGCCGATCGCAAGATCACCGCGCTGGCGCTTTATCTGCGCCCGGCGCTCAGCAAGCTGACCGGCGACAAGGGCCAGACGGTCATCCTGCAACAGGGCGCCGAGATCCTGATGCTGACGCCCGCGAGCGCGCAGCCCAAGCCCGGCCGCCAGCGCCTCAATGCCGGGGCAGTGGTCAGCGCCGATCCTTCCGGCCGGTATAATCTGCTGCTCAAGACACAGGTCGCCGACACCCTTTCCACCAATGCCCGGCTGATATCCCTGTTCATGCCCTTGCTGCTGTGGGTCGCGGCGGTTTTTCTGGGCTGGCTGGTCGTGCACGGCCTGCTGATCCAGCCGCTCGCCATGTTACGGCGCGAGGTGGCGGCCTATGTCCCCGGCGAGATTCTCCATCCCCCGCAATTTTCCCGCTTCGCCTCGCGCGAGATGACCGAACTGGGCGAGACTTTCCACGCGATGAGCCGCGATATCGCCCGGCATGAGGAAGGCATGAAGGCGGCGCTGGAACGCCAGATGCGCCTCACCCGCGAAGTACACCATCGGGTGAAGAACAATCTTCAGGTCATTTCCAGCCTCATCAGCCTGCACTGGCGCGCCGCGCCGGACCCCCAGAGCAGCGCCGCCTATCTGTCGATCCAGCGGCGGGTCGATGCGCTCGCGGTGGTCCAGCGCAATCATTATGCGGAACAGGATGAGGAACAGGGCTTGCGCGCCCGGCCGGTCATGAACGAGATCGCCTCGGCCCTCAAGATTTCGGCCAAGGTGCAGAGCGGGTGCAATATCGAAATCGCGGTGGATTGCGACGATGTGACGCTGCATCAGGACGTGGCCACCGCCATCGCCTTCATGACGGCGGAGCTTGCCGATCTGGTGATCGCGCTGGACCCCGCGGGCCGTTTCGCCATTGCGCTGATCCGGCTGGAGGATGACCCGTGGCGCGCGCGCTTCTCTCTGGTCGCGCCGATCTTCCGCCATGACGGCACCGAGGAACCCGAACCCTTCCGCCTGTATGAGCGCGTGCTGACCGGCCTCGCCCGCCAGCTACGCACCCCGCTCGGCTATGATGCCGAACAGGGCGAATATCATATCACCATTTCGCTCACCGGCTGATTTCTGGCCGGCTGATTTCTGGCCGGCTGATTTCCCGTTGGCTGATTTCCCGCTGGCTGATTTCCCTGCCTATCGCCCGCGCAGATAGCGGGCGCGGAAATCGGCGGCGAAGGCGGCGAAGCGCCCTTCGCCGATGGCGTCGCGCATCGTCTGCATCAACGTCTGATAGAAATGGATATTATGCTGCGTCATCAGCATCGCGCCCAATATCTCCTTCGCCTTGACCAGATGATGCAGATAGGCCCGGCTCCATCCGGCACAGGCCGGGCAGGCGCAATCGGGATCGAGCGGCCCGCGATCCTCCGCAAAGCGCGCGTTGCGGATGTTGATCGGCCCGTCCCATGTAAAGGCCTGCCCGTTGCGGCCGGAGCGCGTGGGCAACACGCAATCGAACATGTCGATCCCGCGTTCCACCGCGCCCACCAGATCATCGGGTTTGCCCACCCCCATCAGATAGCGCGGCCTGTCGGCGGGCAGTTGATCGGGCGCATAGTCGAGACAGGCGAACATCGCCTCCTGCCCTTCCCCCACGGCAAGGCCGCCCACCGCATAGCCATCGAAGCCGATGTCCACCAACGCCTGCGCCGACGCCTCGCGCAAATCCTGATGGAGCGACCCTTGCTGGATACCGAACAGCGCCGCCTGTTCCGCATGCTCGCCCCCGGCGTCGAAGCCGTCGCGCGACCGGCGCGCCCAGCGCATCGACCGTTCCATGGACCGCCCCGCTTCTTCATGGGTCGCGCCGTTCTTCGTGCATTCATCAAACGCCATCACGATATCGCTGCCCAGCAAGCGCTGGATTTCCATCGACCGTTCGGGCGAGAGCATATGCTTCGACCCGTCGATATGGCTGGAAAAGGCCACACCCTCCTCGCTCAGTTTCGTCAGCGCGGAAAGGCTCATCACCTGATAGCCGCCGCTGTCGGTCAGGATCGGGCGATCCCATCCCATGAAGCGATGCAGCCCGCCCAGCGCGGCCACCCGCTCAGCGCCGGGCCGCAGCATCAGGTGATAGGTATTGCCCAGCAGGATATCCGCGCCCGCCGCGCGCACCTCCGCCGGGCGCATCGCCTTCACCGTGGCGGCGGTGCCCACCGGCATGAAGGCGGGCGTGCGAATATCGCCGCGCCGCATGGAAATCATCCCGGTACGGGCCTTGCCGTCGGTGGCGGAAATGGAAAAGGAAAAACGAGGCCGAGTCATGCCCCGCCTTTAGAGCATCGGGCGGAAAAGTGGGAACCGGTTTTCACATGCCGCATTTCAGCCGCGCCGACGCGCCATGCGGGTCGCTGATATCAGGATGAAAGGCCCCGGCAGACGCAAGGCCCCCGTCAGGCGATATGCCCCGGCAGGAAGTTCAACAGGCCGGAGGGCGGGCCGAAATTCTCTACCCGGCGATAGCGCCCGATGAAACAGGTGCAGTCCTCCGACAGGCGCAGGGGCCAACTGTCGCCCGCATCCGTCTGCAACACCAGGGTCACGATCACTTTGTCTTTGCGCCGTCGAATCATGCGGCCGGTTGTACCGGACGAGGGTTAGCAAATGGTTGGCCTGCCCCCGTTCATCGCCATCGCCCCGCCCCGGCAATCTGTTGCGTATTTACCATAAATTTTTCAAAACTCCCGATTTTTAGTAGCTTTGGGGCCACAGCCACCGGTCAAAATAGTTAAGATTACTGGTTAATCCTTGTCAGCCATTGCATCGCGGACGGGCGATATGTTCCTTTCCGGCCGGGTCCGAATTTCAAAATCGGGGGCAAAATGAATAGGGTAGAGCTTAGATCTCATATAATGGCCGGCGAAAGCGAAACCTTGGGGGAGGATTCGCCAGTCAGCCGGGAAGGCATGGCGCCCGCCGCCCTTGATTCCGCCACCCTTGATTCCGGCGCCGCTGATGCCGCGGCCCCCGATACCGCCGCCCGTGATGATGTGGAAAGCAGGCTCGGCCAGTCGAAACTGTTCGATCTGGGCCAGATCGACGTGCAATGGGATCAGGATCTCGGCACGCTCTGGGCGTTCATCACGCCGCTTGATCGCCCCAATTATAATCTGGGCCTGTTGCGCGACACCATGGCCTGGCAGATGGAAGCGCAAAAGGTGTTCGGCACCGGCGACAGCGATCTTAAATATATGGTGTTGGGATCACGCTTTCCCGGCGTGTTCAACCTGGGCGGCGATCTGGAGATGTTCGCCCGTTGCATCGAAAATCAGGATTACGAGACGCTGCGCCACTATAGCCATTTATGCGTCGAAATCGTGGAGCGCGTCTGGCACTGCAACGACATGCCGGTCGTCAATATCGCGCTGGCGCAGGGTGACGCGCTGGGCGGCGGGTTCGAGGCGATGATGTGCTTCGACGTCATCATTGCGGAGCGGCAGGCCCGCTTCGGTTTGCCGGAGGTGTTGTTCGGCCTCTTCCCCGGCATGGGCGCCTATTCGATCCTGTCGCGCAAGCTGGGCCATGCGGTCGCGGAGCGCATGCTGCTGTCGGGCAAGGTCTATACGGCCGAGGAAATGTACGAGATGGGCCTTGTCACCGTGCTGGCCGATCCGGGCTGCGGCGAGGAAGTCGCCCGCGACTATATCCGCGCCAATTCCGGGCGGCATGCCGGTCATGTCGGCATTTATCAGGCAGGCCGCCGCGTCCTGCCGCTCGATCTGGAGGAATTGCGCGATATCGTCGATGGCTGGGTCGATGCCGCGATGAAGCTGACGGACAAGGATCTCAAGATGATGCGCCGTCTGGCCGCCGCGCAGACCCGCCTGCATCAGCGCTGATCGCGCCTGACCGAAAGCAGCGGGAAAAGGAAAGGACGGCGCCGCGCGTGCCCCGTCAGCGCGTTCAGGCGCGGCGCGCCACCGCCTTGCGCAGCTTCAGGGCCATGGCGTCGCCGATCGTCGTTTCGCGGGCGATCATGCTGTCGATGACCGGCTGCGGCTGGGCCGCCGACATCAGGAAGCCCTGCACATTATGGATGCCGACCTCGCGCGCATAATTGAGTTGTTCGGCGGTTTCGACCCCTTCCGCGACGATTTCCATCCCCAGCGCATCGGCCAGATGCCCCACCGCCCGGACGATCGCCTGATCTTCGCGGCTTTCGGTGATGTGCTGGATGAAGCTGCGGTCTATCTTGATCCCGTCGAAATGATAGGATCGCAAATAGCTGAGCGAGGAATAGCCGGTCCCGAAATCATCGAGGACGAAACGCAGGCCGATCTGCTGCAATTCGCGCAACATCTGATGCGTCTGGCCGTCATCGTGGAGGAAGATCGACTCGGTGACTTCCAGTTCCAGCCGCCGCGCCGAAACGCCGCTTTCCATCAGCGCCGCCAGTATCGCGCGCGGCAATTCCCCATAGCGCAGCGAAGCGGGCGAGATATTGATCGCGACCCGGATATGGTCGGGCCATTGCGCGGCCGCATGGCAGGCGCGACGGATCACCCATTGGGTGATCGGCTCGATCAGGCCGATGCTTTCCGCGATGGGGACGAACTCGCCGGGCGAAATGGCGCCAAGGGACGGATGGCTCCAGCGCAACAGCCCTTCGCAAATGGCGATGCGCCCCGTTTTCACATCGAATATCGGCTGGAAATGAAGCTCCAGTTCTTCCCGCGCCAGCGCGCGCCGCAACCCGCTCTCTATCTCGTGGATGCGGTGGAACCGTTCCTTCATCGACCATGCGAAGCTGACCACCCGGTTACGCCCCTCGGCCTTGGCCTGATAGAGGGCGAGATCGGCATGCTGCATCAGTTCCTCTGCATCGCGCCCGTCCTGCGGGCCGACCGCCATGCCGATCGAGGCGGTGACGGCCAGATGATGCGCGCCGACATCGACGCCATGGTCGAAGCCCAGCAGGATTTCTTCCGCGATCATTTGCGCCCCGTCCCGTCCGATTTCGGGACAGAGGATCACGAATTCATCCCCGCCGAAACGCGCGATATGGCCCCGGCCATCCAACACCGCGTTCATCCGCTCCACCACCGTCACGAGCAGGGCGTCCCCGACCATATGGCCGAGCGAATCGTTGATTTCCTTGAACCGGTCCAGATCCATCCACAAAATGGCCAGCGCATCCTGATTGCGGTGATCACCATCGAACAGATCGCGCAGCCGCATCTGCATCGCCATGCGATTTTCCACGCCGGTCAGATTGTCATAGCGCGCCAGCCGTTCATATTTGGCCGCGAGCATGGACTTTTCCTTTTTGCCGCGCAGCGCCTCGACCACGATATTATGCGTGGTGCGGGTGATTTCCGCCATGCCGACCACCATCGTAATCAACACCACGCCCAAAATGCGATAGCCGAAATTGCCGGTCAGCCACAGGCCCAGCGCCGTGGGCAACAGGGCAAGGCAGGTCTGCCCCACCGCAATCTTGATGCGCCCCGCGTTGCGGCCGGATATCCCCGCCGCATAGCCGGTCGCCAGCGCCACCGACAGGATATGGATGGCCGGGTCGTCGAACCGGATCAGCGTGACCAGCGCCAGCACGCCCAGCATGCCGGCATAGGCCCACGCGCCCAGTTCATATACCATCTCCCAGAAGCGATAGACGCCCCCGCGCCCGTTTTTCAGCTTCCGGTAATAGATGATGGCGGTAATGGTGCGCGCCAGCGCGATGGCGGAAATGATCGCCGCGAAGAGGATCATCACCGGGTCGCGGGAAATCTGGGCGATGGCAAGGCTCAGCAGCAGCCCGGCCAGCGCGCCGATCGCCAGCGAGGTGGGCGAGGCATACAGACTCTCGACCAGCGCGCGGCGGATATCCGCCTCTCGCGCTTCCTGTCCGATCACGCCTTTCAGCAATATTCTGCCGAGCCTTCGCAAACACGCCTCCGTTCAGCGTGCCAAACTGGCCTAATAGGCTTTAAAATTGATTAATCTGCTGACCGAAAACACCTGAAAACAGCGGGATGCAGCCCCCTGTGTTTTAACGCGGCAACAGTAGGCTGGCGTCGCCATAGCTGTAGAACCGATACCCCTGCGCAATCGCATGGGCATAGGCCGCCTGCATCCGGTCCAGCCCCATCAGCGCGCTGACCAGCATGAACAGGGTGGACCGCGGCAGGTGGAAATTGGTCATCAAGCCGTCGATCACCCGAAAGCGATAGCCCGGCGTAATGAAAATGCGCGTCTCGCCCGACCATGGATGGAGCAATCCGGCGGCGTCCCCCGCGCTTTCCAGCACCCGCAGGGATGTCGTGCCGACCGCGATCACTCGCCCACCCGCGGCTTTCACCGCATTGAGGCGCGCTGCGGTTTCCGCATCGATACTGCCCCATTCGGCATGCATGTGATGATCGTCCGTATCCTCCGCCTTCACCGGCAGGAACGTCCCCGCGCCGACATGGAGCGTGACTTTCGCCGTCCCGATGCCCGCGCCCTCCAGCGCGGCGATCAGCGCGGGCGTGAAATGCAGCGCGGCGGTGGGCGCCGCCACCGCCCCATCCTTTTGCGCGAACATCGTCTGATAATCCTCGCGATCACGCGCATCGACCGCGCGCTTTCCCGCGATATAGGGGGGCAGCGGCATCGTCCCCGCCCGTTCGAGCAACAGTTCGACCGGCTCTTCCCCTTCAAAAAACAGGGTGAAGCCGCCTTCCTCGTCCCGTGCCTCTGCCAGCGCGAACACGCCCGCGCCGAAATCGAGCCGATCCCCGATCCGCACTCGCTTCGCATTGCGCACAAAGGCCTGCCAGCGCCGCAAATCCAGCCGTTTGTGCAGGGTGGCGCCGATGCGCGCCTCCCCCCGCCGCCCTTCCAGTTGGGCCGGGATCACCCGCGTATCGTTGAACACCAGACAATCGCCCGCGCGCAATATGCCCGGCAGATCGCCCACATGCAGATCGCCAGAGCGCTCCGTCCCCTCCAGCACCAGCATGCGCGCGCGATCCCGCGGAACGGCAGGGCGCAGCGCGATCCGTTCGGGCGGCAGGTCGAAATCGAAAAGGTCAACGTCCATCGGTCGGCCCGGACTGGAAAGCCCCCGTCAGCCGCCCGCCGTCGCCATATAGGCGCGCACGATCTTCGTCGGATTGGCGGCAGGCTCGCCCTTTTCGATCGCATCGACAAAGGGCATGCCCTCGATCACCCGGCCCAGCACCGTATATTTGCGGTCGAGTTGCAACCGGGGCATCAGCATGATGAAAAACTGGCTGTTGGCGCTGTTCTCGCTCGCGGCGCGAGCCATCGAAACGGCCCCGCGCACATGCGGCAGATCGTTGAACTCAGCCTCGAGATCGGGAAGTTCGGACCCGCCGGTGCCGTCCCCCTTGGGGTCGCCGCCCTGCGCCATGAAGCCATCGATCACGCGATGGAAGATGAGGCCGTTATAGAAACCCCGGCCCGTCAGTTCCTTGATTCGCGCGACATGATTGGGCGCGACATCGGGGCGCAACTGGATTTTCACCGTGCCGCCATTGCTGAGGTCCAGAATCCACACATTCGCCAGATCGAGAGGAACCGTCGCCGGAGGGGTTTTGGCCGGGCCGGCCTTTTCCAGTTCCTTGGCCTGTTCGCGGGCGCGGGCGGATCGTTCCGCCTTCTCCATTTCATCGGACTGCCCCTGACCCTGCGCATGGGCGACATTCGCGGCCGACGCCATGGCCAGCAACAGCAAGGCCATCAGGGAACGGAATAACAGGCTGAGCTTCATGGTCTGGCGGTCTCCGGAAACGAATCTTGCGCGCTTATGCGCGATAAATGCCTTCGGCTGAACCGAAAATGAGCATCATCATGGCTGCACGGTCCCTTTACGGCCGATTTCATGCACGCGCTGTTCCACGTCTTCCCGCACGCGGGGGCCGACGAAACGGCTGATGGGGCCGCCATAGAGCGCGATTTCCTTGACCAGCTTGGACGCGATCGGCTGAAGCGACACATCCGCCATCAGGAAGATGGTTTCCACCTTGTCGTTGATCTGCTGGTTCATGCCCGCCATCTGATATTCATATTCGAAATCGGCGACGGCGCGCAGCCCGCGCACGATCACCGTGGCCCCCTGCGAGGATGCGAAATCCATCAGCAGCGAATCGAACGCCACCACCTCGATCTCCGTGCCCAGCCCCGCGCATTCGCGGCGCACCATGGCGAGCCGTTCCTCCAGCGAGAACATGGGCGATTTGCTGGGGTTGGTCGTCACCCCGATGATGAGCCGGTCCACCAGCTTTGCCCCCCGGCGGATGATATCCATATGCCCCAGGGTGATCGGGTCGAAAGTACCCGGATAAACGCCGATACGCGATGCGCCCATGATGTCAGCGATCCCTTTCGATGATGTAATCCGCGATGGCGCGCAGCAGGTCCGCCCGCGCATCATATTGGTGAAGATGCGCCTTGGCCTGATCGACCAGCATCCGCGCCTGACGGCGGGCCTTGTCGACGCCCAGCAGCGACACGAAGGTCTGCTTGCCCGCCGCGGCATCCTTGCCCAGCGCCTTGCCCGCGAGGCTGGCGTCGCCTTCCACGTCGAGCAGGTCGTCGGCAATCTGGAACGCCAGCCCGATATCCCGCGCATAGCCGTGCAAGCCGGTGCGCCCTTCGGGCGGCAGATGCCCCATCACGGCGGCGGCGTCGAGGCAGAAGCCGATCAGCGCGCCGGTCTTGAGTTGTTGCAGGCGCGTGACGGTCGCCAGGTCGAACGCCTCCGTTTCGGCGGCGATATCCATCATCTGCCCGCCCGCCATGCCATGCGGGCCGCTGGCGCGGGCCAGCAGGCGCAGCAATTCGCAGCGGACGAACGGATCAGGGTGGGTGCGGGCATCCGCGACGATCTCGAACGCCAGATCATGCAGCCCGTCCCCCGCCAATATGGCGGTGGCCTCGTCAAAGGCGCGGTGGACGGTCGGCTTGCCGTGCCGCAGATCGTCATCGTCCATCGCGGGCAGATCGTCATGCGTCAGGGAATAGATATGGATGCATTCGACGGCGAGGCCGACCCGGATCACCTGCTCGCGATCCAGCGAGAACAGGTCGGCGGCCGCCTTCACCAGCAAGGGGCGCATCCGCTTGCCGCCACCCATGGCCGCATGGCGCATCGCCTCGAACAGGCGGCGGCGCGGGTCGTCGGGTACGGTCAGCAGGATATCGAACGCGGCGTCGATATCCCGCGCCACGCCCTGCGCGGCGTCGCGGAGCAGCGCATTGCCGATCATCGCCGCGTCCTGTCCCGCCATGCGCGCGTCAATCCGCCCGGAAAGGCTGAACGCCGGAGGGCGCGCCGGACGCATCCACGGTCAGTTTCTCGATCCGCGCTTCGGCATCGGCCAGCCGTTTCTGGCATTGGGCGCGCAACTGTTCCCCCCGCGTATAGAGGGCGATGGAATCATCGAGCGGCACGTCGCCCCGTTCCAGCTTCTGCACGATCGCCTCCAGTTCCCGCAGCGCTTCTTCGAAAGAAAGGCTGTCGAGCGTCGATGCGGCCGAAGGAGCTTTATCTTCATTCATCCCGCCAGCTTTGGCGTCCGGCCATCGCCGGGTCAAGTGCCGCGGCCCGGCGGCGGGGGAAAAAAGCGCCTGCCTGCCCTGCCTGCCCGCTCTGCCGGTCCGTGCCGCGTCGCCATAAAATATTTTGGCATGAAAATGTAAAATTTGAATGGCAAGCGACAGTTTAACCATTGACTGCACATGCTGCGACTGCACATAAAGGGGCCTGTTATGAAAATCACATTATCGTTAATCGCCCTTCCCGTCCTGCTCGCCGTTTCGGCCTGCGGCAACAGCGAACCCGAAATCATAGGCGGCGGCCCCGGTGATCCCATGGCGGATCAGCTGAACAATGCCGCACCGGTCGAGCTTCCCCCGATGGTGAAGAAGAGCAAGACCTATCGCTGCAAGGACAGTTCGCTCATCTATGTCGACTATATGTCCGACGACAAGACCGTGATGGTGCGCACCGACAAGGAAGGCCCCGCCACCTCGCTCATCGCGGATGAAACCGGCACGGTCTTCAAGGCGGATGGCGGCTGGTCGCTGACCGGCCCGGAAAACGAAGTGACGGTGGAAATCGCCGGCAAGGCCGCGCAGAGCTGCAAGGACTGATTGCTCCTCCCCTCCTCAACCCTTTTTAAAGACAGTTTCAACAAAGACCGGGCCGGGTGGAAACATCCGGCCCACTTTATTGCAAGGCACGGCTGAAAAGCAGTTCCAACCCGCCGCCAAATTTCCTATGGGCGGTGCCATGACCGACACAGTTCGCCCATCTGCCCACCCGTCCGGCCCCGCCTCTGGCGCCGCGAGCGCCATCACCCCGGAAATCATCGCCGAACACGGCCTTTCCCCAGAGGAATATGAGCGCGTCCTCAACGCGCTGGGCCGCGAGCCGAATCTGACGGAACTGGGCATATTTTCCGTCATGTGGTCGGAACATTGCTCCTATAAATCCAGCCGCATCCACCTGAAGAAGCTGCCGACCGAAGGGCCGCAGGTCATTTGCGGGCCGGGCGAAAATGCGGGCGTCGTCGATATCGGCGACGGGCAGGCGGCGATCTTCAAGATGGAAAGCCATAATCACCCCAGCTATATCGAGCCTTATCAGGGCGCGGCGACCGGCGTGGGCGGCATTTTGCGCGACGTGTTCACCATGGGCGCGCGTCCGGTGGCGAACATGAACGCGCTACGCTTCGGCCGTCCCGACCACCCGAAGATGCGGCACCTCATCAGCGGCGTGGTGCGCGGCATCGGCGGCTATGGCAATTGCGTCGGCGTGCCGACCGTGGGCGGCGAGGTGAACTTCCACCCGGCCTATGACGGCAATATCCTGGTCAACGCCATGACCGTGGGCGTCGCGGACACCGACAAGATTTTCTATTCGGCGGCCAGCGGCATCGGCAACCCGATCGTCTATGTCGGTTCCAAGACCGGGCGCGACGGCATTCATGGCGCGACCATGGCGAGCGCGGATTTCGGCGAGGACAGCGAGGAAAAGCGCCCCACCGTGCAGGTCGGCGACCCCTTCACCGAAAAGCTGCTGATCGAGGCATGCCTCGAACTGATGGCGTCCGACGCCATCGTCGCGATTCAGGATATGGGCGCGGCGGGCCTCACTTCCTCCAGCGTCGAAATGGCGTCGAAGGGCGGCGTCGGCATCCGGCTCGACATGGACAAGGTGCCGCAGCGCGAAACCGGCATGACCGCCTATGAAATGATGCTCTCCGAATCGCAGGAGCGCATGCTGATGGTGCTGAAACCCGGCAAGGAAGCCTTTGCCGAAGCGATTTTCCACAAGTGGGAACTGGATTTCGCGGTGATCGGCGAGGTCACGGATACCGGCCGCATGGTCCTTGTCCATCATGGCGAGACGGTATGCGACATTCCGCTCGCCCCGCTGGCCGACGACGCGCCGCTCTATGATCGCCCGCATGTGCCCACGCCCAAACGCGCGCCGCTGACCGACGTGCCCGAATGCGCGGATATGGGCGCGGATATCGTCACGCTGATGGGCAGCCCGGATATCGCCTCGCGCCGCTGGATCTGGGAACAATATGATCATAAGGTCGGCGCCGACACGGTGCAGGCCCCCGGCGGCGATGCGGCGATCGTGCGCGTTCATGGCACGCAAAAGGGGCTGGCGATCAGCACCGATTGCACGCCGCGCTATTGCTTCGCCGATCCGGTCGAGGGCGGCAAGCAGGCCGTCGCCGAATGCTGGCGCAATATCACGTCCGTGGGCGCAAAGCCGCTCGCCGTCACCAACTGCCTCAATTTCGCTAATCCGCAGCGCCCGGAGATCATGGGGCAATTTGTGGGCTGTCTCGAGGGCATGGGCGACGCCTGCCGCGCGCTCGACTTCCCGATCGTGTCGGGCAATGTCTCGCTCTACAATGAATCCAAGGCGACCGGCGGCGGCTCGGCGATCCTGCCGACCCCGGCGATCGGCGGCATCGGCCTGATGGCCGACTGGTCGAAAAACGCGACCATCGCCTTCAAGGGCACCGGCGACATCATCCTTGCCGTGGGGGAATGGAAGGGGCATCTGGGTCAGTCCATCTGGCTGCGCGAATGCCATGGCCGCGAGGACGGCCCGCCGCCGCCGGTGGACCTTGCCGCAGAGCGCCGGACCGGCGATTTCGTCCGCGCCCATATCGAAAATGGCGCGATCACCGCCTGTCATGACGTGTCGGATGGCGGGATCGCCGTGACGGTCGCGGAAATGGCGCTGGCGGGCGATATCGGCGCGATGATTCAGGCCCATGAGCCCGATGAGCCCTTCGCCGATGCGCGGGCCTTCTTCGCGGAGGATCAGGGCGTCTACATCGTCACGGTCAGCGATGCTTCCCTCTCGGCCTTCCTGACCGAGGCGGACAAGGCGGGCGTGCAGGTCCAGCCCATTGGCCGCACCTGCGCCAGCCGCCTGATCTTCGAACTGGCCGACAGCGACCATGCCGTCACGATCGAGGCGCTGCGCAGCGCCCATGAAGGCTTCTTCCCCGCCCTGATGGATGGTGAATAAGGCCTGATCGGGCGCATATTCCTGCCAGCCCTGCCTGCCAGCGAAAACCCGCCGACACCAAAACCAGAAAGGCCGGTCCATCGGGATCGGCCTTTTTCGCATGGTCAGCGCAGGTCACGCTTCATGATAAATTCCCGGTCGCGATGGGTGCCGACCTTGTAATCATATTCGCCGACCTTGACGAACCCCCGCGACACATAGATCGCCTGCGCGCGCAGATTGCCGGAAAACACCCCCAGCCAGACCGGCCCCGGCATATGGTCCTTCATCCAGTCCAGCGCGGTTTGCATCAGCCTGCGCCCGACGCCCGTACCCTGCCATTCATCGGCGATATAAAGCTGATAGATTTCCCCGTCCTGCCCGTTCGCATCGGGGTGGGGCAATTTGCACGGCCCGACATGGGCATAGCCGATCAGATCCCCCGATTCATCCTCCGCCACCCATTGCCGCCGCCGGGGATCGGCCAGTTCCGCCCTGATCGTGGCGGGGCTATAGCTTTCCTCCTCAAACACCGCGAGGTCATCATCGGGATAGGCGAGCGCCATCGGCCCTTCCACGAAGGTTTCGCGAAAAGTGCGCAGTTTCAGCGCAGCCAATTGTCTTGCATCCGCCGACCTTGCCTGACGAATGACAGGTTCAGCCTGGCGACCACGGCTGATCATAGAGCCTGTCCTTTCAGGAGTTATTTTATTTCAGTATCTTACCCGGCGCAATCATTCGGGCAAGACTTTTCCCTTCCGCCAGCCTTGTAACCCGGCAATAGGCAACATGATAGGTGCAGCGTCCCCCTGCCGCGTCATGGCTGCGCATCACCTGCCGCAACTGGCCCGCGGAAAGCGGCGCGCGCCCTTCCACCGGGACGGTCGCCCCGATCCCCTTGAGATGGGCGAGCAGGCCCCGCGCCCCGCCGAAATCCAGCACATATTCCTCATCGAACAAAAAGGCGTCGGCATGGCGCATCAGCATGGCGCGCAACGCCCCGGCATCCGGATATAGCGGCGTCCCGGCGGCCAGCCCATGACAGGCATGGGCGGCGCGCCATTCGGTGAAGCTGTTGCGCGCCATGGTCGCGAACATCAGGCAGCCGCCCGGCCGCAGCAAACCCATCAGCCGGTCGAGCGCGCGCGGCAGATCGGAGAACCATTGAAAGGCGAGGCTGGACATGATGAAATCGAACAGCGGGCCATCGAAATCGGGCGCTTCTCCATCCATGACGTGAAAATGCGCGCCGATATCCCCGGCCTGCCCGGCAATCGCGATCATTTCCGGCGCGATGTCGGTCGCGATGATCTCCGCATCGGGGAACAGGGCGCGCACCGCCCGCGTCAGCGCGCCCGTGCCGCAACCGATTTCCAATATGCGAAGCCGCCCCGCCGCCCCCGGAGACGGCACCGGCTGGCGGGCCAGCAAATCCGCCAGCGTCGCCGCCACCCTGCGCTGTATCCCCGCATGATCGTCATAATGCGCCGCCGCCGTCCCGAAGGCCCGGCCGATGCGCCGCGCGCGCGCCTCGGTCATGCGCGGCTTTCCGGGATTTTTGCGACAAAGCGGGATTTCCTACACGGCGAAATCATTCTAAGGCCCTTATTCCCATTTCCGCCGCAGGTGAAGCGCCGATCATGCCCGCCCCCCTTTCCTTTCCGCCAAGGCACGTCCCCCTATGACCGGGCAGGATCGCAATATCAGCATCGATATCGTTCGCGGCTTTGCGGTGATGGGCATTATTTTGATGAACATCATCGCCTTTTCCATGCCGCAGGCGGCCTATATCAACCCGATGGCATGGGGCGGAGACGGCCTTGCCGATCAGCTTGTCTGGATGGCCGGTTTCGTGCTGGTCGATGGCAAGCTGCGCGGCCTGTTCTCCCTGCTGTTCGGCGCGAGCATGCTGATGCTGATGGAGCGCACCGAAATGGCGGGCGGCGATGGGCGGCGGCGGCACATCATCCGCTGTTTCTGGCTCGCCCTCATCGGGCTGGCGCATTATCTGCTGCTCTGGTGGGGCGATATACTCAGCCTCTATGCGGTGGTCGGGCTAATTGCGCTGTTCTTCGTGGGCAAGCAACCGCTGGAACTGGTGAAGCTGTCTTTCCTCGCCTTCCTGCTGCAATTCCTCATCCTGATCGCGGTGATGGTCGGCCTGTATCAGGTGACGGGGGCGCCCCATATAAACGGCGCCGACCCGCGGGCCGCAGCACAGGCCGCGCAAATGCTCGACCAGATCGGCCAGCCGGGCAGCAGGCTCATCACCGATGAACTGGCGCTCCATCGCGGCGGCTGGGAAGGCATCGCCACGGAAAAAGCGAACCGCCTGTTCGGCTGGTGGCTGGCGGGCCTGCATTATACCGGGCTGGAGATATTGGGCTTCATGCTGATGGGCATGGCCATGCTGAAGGGCGGATTCCTGACCGGCGCATGGCCAAAGGCGCAATATAGCGGCACCGCGCGCCATTGCTTCCTGATCGGCCTGCCGCCGATGATCGCCCTTGCGCTCTGGGCATGGGGCAGCGGCTTTGCGCCGGTGACGACATTCGGCATATCCTTCACATGGTCCCTGCCCTTCCGCCTGCCGCTGACCGTCGGCATCGCGGCGCTGATCTTCGCGCTGATCGCCGGGCGGGAGGACGGCGCGTTTCTCACCCGCGTCGGGGCGGTGGGGCGCATGGCGCTGTCCAACTATCTGGCGACAAGCCTTGTCCTGACGGCCATCTTCTATGGCTGGGGGCTGGGCCTGTTCGGCACGCTGTCACGGGCGCAGGTCTATCTGGTCGTGCCGCTGGTCTGGGCCGCGATGCTGCTCTGGTCGCGGCCTTGGCTGCGACGCTTCCGCTATGGCCCCGCCGAATGGCTCTGGCGCAGCCTCACCCTCTTTGCGCCGCAGCCCATGCGGGTGGAGCGTCCGGCATCGGAGACACGCTAGGGCCAACCGGTATTGACGGCCCGCAAAGGGTGGCTTTTTCGCGCTTGCCGTGCCCACGGACGATAAATCCGCTGCGCTCCGGGTCAGAGGGAATACCCTGATGGGCCTATGGTCGTCTGCCAATGCCGATTGAACCTGAGCCGGGGCCTGCCTGCCGCCTGCCGTCAATCGCGCCGCAGGTGAAAGACCGCCGCTTCCCGCTGCACGAAGGACCAGCCCCGCTCCGCCGCCAAGGCCTCTAACTCCGTCGCGGCGATCGGATCGTCGGCGCGGATCAGCAGGGCGGCGTGCACCCGCATCGCCTTCGCGGCGCGCAGCACCGGCCATGGGCAGCGCATGCCGCGCGCGTCCACCTCGAAGGGCGGATCTTCCCCGCCCCTTCCGGTCATTTGCCCCGGCCCGTCATTTGCCGAAGGGGTTTTTCGGGGAGCGCAGCATCAGGCGCACCGGCACCGCGCCAAAGCCCAGTTCGCGACGGATACCGTTCACCAGATAGCGCTGATAGCTTTCGGGCAGCAGGTCGAGCCGGGTGCCGAACAGCACGAAACCGGGCGGACGGGTTTTCGCCTGCGTCAGATAGCGCAGCTTGATCCGCTTGCCGCCGGGGGCCGGGGGCGGGTTCGCCTCCAGCGCGGCCTCGAACCAGCGGTTGAGCAGGCCCGTCGAAACACGGTGCGACCAGACGCGCCGCACCTCGAAAGCGGCGGCGATCAGATCATCCATGCCCTTGCCGGTCGCGCCCGATATGGTGATGAGCGATACGCCCTTCACCTGCGCCAGCCCTTCGTCCAGCGCCTTGCGGATGCCCTGATAGAGCGCGGAGCCATTTTCCGCGACGTCCCATTTATTGAGGCCGATGATAAGCGCGCGCCCTTCCTGCAACACCTTGTCCGCTATGCGCAAGTCCTGCGCCTCCAGCCCCTTGGTGGCGTCGAGCAGCAGCACGACGACCTCCGCGAAATCGACCGCGTGCAGGCCATCGGCGACGGCCAGCTTTTCCAGCTTGTCCTGAACCTTGGCGCGCTTGCGCATCCCGGCGGTGTCGATCAGGCGCACCGTGCGTTCCCGCCCGTCGCGATCGGTCCACTGATGGTCGATGGCGATGCTGTCGCGGGTAATGCCCGCCTCCGGCCCGGTAATCAGCCGGTCCTCGCCGATCACCCGGTTGATGAGCGTGGATTTGCCCGCATTGGGGCGCCCGACGATCGCCAGCTTGAGCGGCGCGGCGTCAAGCGCATCCTCGTCTTCGGGGTCGATGATCTCCTCGCCCCCGGCCAGCCCAGCGGCCTCCAGTTCTTCCTGCGCCCGCTCGATATGCGGCAACAAGGCCTGAAAAAGATCGGCCAACCCCTGACCATGTTCGGCCGACAGGGCGATCGGCTCGCCAAGGCCCAGCGCGTAGGATTCCATCATGCCGTCATCGGCGGCGCGGCCTTCCGCCTTGTTGCCCGCGAGGATGACCGGCGTGTCGCTGCTGCGCAGCCAGCGGGCGATTTCTTCATCCAGCGGGTTCACGCCCGCCCGCGCATCGAACAGGAACAACGCGACGTCGGCGCTCGCCACGGCCGCCTCGGTCTGCCGCCGCATCCGGCCCGGCAGGCTTTGGGGGTCTTCATCCTCATAGCCCGCCGTATCGACGATCCGAAATTCGAGGCCGAGCAGATTGGCGTCGCCTTCCCGGCGATCACGCGTCACGCCCGGCTGATCGTCGACCAGCGCGAGTTTCTTTCCCACCAGCCGGTTGAACAGCGTGGATTTGCCGACATTGGGCCGCCCGACAATGGCAACTATGGGCAGCATGTCGCCCCTTTCCTTTTCCAGACAGAGCGTTTTCCAGCCGGACAGCCGCATCCGGCAACCGGGAAACCGCGAAAAATCAACCGGCGGGACCGCGCATATGATCCCTTATGATCCATCGCGGTCCTGCGCCCTTTTTCCTTCGCCTCAGCGATAGGCGGTCAGGCGGCCGTCATCAGCGAGGATATATAGCATGTTATTCGCCACAACCGGGCTGAGCGACATGGAACGGCCCGTCTCCCCCGCCGACTTCACCGCGCCATCGGCGGGATCGACATAGAGCAGATCCTTGTCCGTCGACACCAGAATCAGGCGGCCGCCCGCCACGATCGGCCCGGTCCAGCGCACCGCGCCCTTGCGGCTCTTTTCCTTTTGCCAGCGCTTCAACTGGCTGATCCAGCGAATCTTGCCCGAAGCGCGCGCGACGCAGAGCAGCTTGGCGTCATCCGTCACCACGAACACCCATTCCCCGACGACCGCCGGGGTGGAGATGCCCGCAATGTTGATTTCCCACAAGCGTTGGCCCGTCACCAGTTCATAGGAGGCCATGCGCCCGCCCTGACCGATGGCGAACACGCGGCCCCGATCGACCACCGGGTCGGCATCGATATCGGCCAGCGAGGCCACCGATGTCG
Source organism: Sphingobium sp. (assembly GCA_050252755.1). Lineage (GTDB taxonomy): Bacteria > Pseudomonadota > Alphaproteobacteria > Sphingomonadales > Sphingomonadaceae > Sphingobium. The sequence goes on along the minus strand of JBFWKI010000001.1, from coordinate 152,967 downwards.
AAATGCTGGTGCGCGACAGTGCATCGCCCCAGAGGTTGCGGCCATTTTCATAGCGATAGGCGTTGATCTCGCCAGAGCTGAACCCTGCGATCACCGTGCCCTGCGCCGCTGCGGGGGCAGCCACGCCGAACACGCCGGTCGCCTCCACCGTACCCGATTCGCTCCACTCGGTCTTGCCGTCGGGCATGGCGAGCGCGTAAATCTGGTTATCCTGGCTCATCACATAGACATGGCCGTTGGAAAGGGTCGGGGAACCGCGCAGCGGCCCGCCGGGGCGCACCTTCCACTGGATCGCGCCGGTGGCGGCATCGAGCGCGGCGACATCGCCGACGCCGGTGGTGACGAACACCTGCCCGCCCAGCACCGACACGCCGCCGCCGAACAGGGCGCGGCCATTGCCCTCAGCCGGCATCGCCGTCTGCCACAGGCGCGACCCGGTTTCCGCGTTCATCGCGATAACACGGGCATCGGCGTCGATCACATAGAGCTTGCCGTCGGAGATCACCGGCGGGGCCGCGAGGCGCGCGCGCGCGGTGCTGCCCGATATGGAGGCGCTCCAGACCTGTCGCGGCGCTTCGCCCAGCGCCACATTGCCCATCAGCTTGGCCGCATTGCCGCCCGGCTGCGCCCAGTCGGTATTCACATGGGGCGCGGGCAGCGACACCGGGACGCTCGCCAGCGCTTCATCCGCCTCGGCATCGCGTTCGTTGGAAAGGATGGAAACGCGATCGCCCACCACCGGCGTCTTGGGGCGCTTGTCCTTGCCGCCGCCGACGATGCCGCAAGCCGAAAGCGACGCGAGCGCGAGCGCGATCACCGCGACCCGCGCGCCGCGCGCCCATATGTCCCGCGCGCCCGTCATATCATTCACCGGTGCCTGCATCTTCACCCTCATTCCTGTCCTGCGGGGGCTGTCGCCGCCCCGCCATTATCCGTCTCGGCCTTATCCGTATCGGCATTGCCCGCATCGGCATTATCCGTATCGACCGCATCCACGCCCATCAGGCCAGCCATTTGCCGGGCGCGGGACCGCAGGGACGCCGGGGCCTTCTGATCCTTGGCGATGGCCGCGAACAACGGCCCGGCCAGATTCTTCTTGCCCATCTTCATATAGGCGATCGCGGTCATTTCGCCCGCGCTGCCGAACCATGGGCCGCCTTCAACGGCCATCGGCTTCAGCCGGTCCACCACCTGCTGCGGCTGGAGATCATCGAACATCAGCGCGGTCTGGCGGATGGTGCCCAGATCGCGATAGGGCTGGTCCAGATCCTTGTTGGCGGCGATATCGCCATAAAGTTTCGCCGCGCCCTTGACGTCGCCCTGCTTCTCGGCAACCGCCGCCTTGGTCAGGAGAGCAATGGCGCGATAGCCCGGCTGGCTCGCATCGGCCAAGGCGGCCAGCGCCTTCTCATCGGCCTTGCCGCCTTCCGCCACGGCCTCCAGCACATCCTGCGCCTTTTCCGCGACTTGCCCGGAGCTTTCGCGGCTGTGATGGTTCCAGTACAGCCAGCCGCCAAAGGCGACCAGACCGGCAACAACGATAGCGATCAGCCATAATCCATATCGCTTGCCGAAAACGGCCAGCCGGTCCTGACGAACGGCATCATCGACTTCACGGAAAAAGGCTTCGTTGGGGGATGGCGTTTCAGCCAAGGATTATCTCCACAAACACGTCCGCCCGGGGAGGGCATATTGGCGCGGACCTTAGCGGCAGGCCCGCCCCGCGCAAGTCACTTTTTCGGCTGATAAAGCTGTTCATCGCCGGGAAAGATCCGGTCGCGGACTTCCGCAGCATATCGCTCCGCCGTGCCGGAAATCAGTTCCGCCATATTCCCGTAACGCTTCACGAAGCGCGGCACCCGCTCGAACATGCCCAGCATGTCCTCCGTCACCAACACCTGCCCGTCGCAACGCGCCGATGCGCCGATGCCGATCACCGGTATGTCGAGCGCCTCCGTCAGGGCGATGGCGATCGGTTCCAGCACGCCTTCGGCCACCACCGAAAAGGCGCCGGCCTGCGCCACGGCGCGCCCGTCGGCGATGATCTTGTCATGCTCTTCCTGGCTGCGGCCGCGCGCGCCATAGCCGCCCAGCGCGTTGACCGCCTGCGGGGTCAGGCCGATATGGGCCATCACCGGAATGCCGCGCCGGGTCAGGAAAGCGATGGTTTCCGCCATCGCCTCGCCGCCTTCCAGCTTCACGCCCGCGCAGCCGGTTTCCTTCATGATGCGCGCCGCGCTTTCGAATGCCTGCGCCGGGGATGCCTCATAGCTGCCGAACGGCATATCGACGATGACCACGCTATGATAGCTGCCGCGCACCACGGCGGCGCCATGGGCGCACATCATGTCCAGACTGACCGGCACTGTCGAAGGCAGGCCGTAAATCACCTGCCCCAGCGAATCACCCACCAGCAACAGATCGCAATGCGGGTCGAGCAACTGCGCCTGCCGCGCCGTATAAGCGGTCAGCATCACGATCGGCTGTTCGGTCTTTCCGCCCGATTTTCGCCGCTGAAGCACAGGAACGGTCAGGCGCTTGAGCGGGGCGGGCGTCGGGTTGGCCCGGCTGGTCGAGGTATCGAGCGTATAGGTCGTGGACATTTCGCTTCTCTAGCCCCATTGGCGGCAAAGAGCCAGCACCCGCGCAAACCTCATCCCACCTGCTCTTTTTCTTCCTGAGAGAAGGGAAAGCTTTCCGCCAGGCTAATGCCATCCAGCACCCCGGCGATTTCATCGCGCACGCGCAGCATCACGCGATGCAGGCGGCATTCCGTTTCCGGCAGGCAATTTTTGCAGCTTTCATGGGCAAAGCGGCTCGCGCACGGCACCAGCGCGAGCGACCCGCGCGTCAGGCGGACAATGTCGCCATAGCTGATATCCACCGGCGCCAGCGCCAGCCAATAACCGCCATCGCGCCCCCGCTGCGTCGCGATCAACCCTTCCCGCGACATTTCCGACAGGATGACCGTCAGGAACTTGGCGGGAATATTCTGCGCCTCGGCTATATCGGCCAGCGGGATCGGGCCAGCCCCGTAATGATCGGCCAGATGTTGCAACGCGCGAATGGCATAACGGGTCTTTTGCGACAGCATGGATCAATCATCGCGGCAAAACCCGCAAATTTCAACCTTTTCGGTCAGGAAAAGGCGGCTTCATAGACTTCCGGCCTGAAACCCGCGATTCGCCGGTCGCCCAGATCGAGCACCGGCCGCTTTATCATCGAGGGATTGGCGACCATCAGCGCGATCGCCTTGTCCCGATCCAGCCCTTGCTTGTCCGCATCGGGCAGCTTGCGGAATGTCGTCCCGGCCTTATTGAGCAGGGCCTCCCAGCCCAGTTCATCCGCCCAGCCGCGCAACAGGCCAGCGTCGATCCCGGCCTTCTTATAATCATGAAAGCCATAGGCGATCCCCTTGCCTTCCAGCCATGTGCGCGCCTTCTTGATCGTATCGCAATTGGGGATGCCGTAAAGAACAGGCTGACCGGACATGAAAGGCTCCTTCGCCATGGGTGGAGGACAGGGGGTGGGGTAAAGACTGGGGACCGCCTATGCCCCGCCTGCGAAGCCGGGGGCAAGCCCTTTCCATCCCCCCGTCGCCCCCCTTGCCGAAACGCAAGAGGGCGTTTGTCAGAATCGGGCCGGACTGCTAAGAAATCGGGCATGGATTTATGTTCCACCTGCGCCGTCCGCAATCGCGCCATCTGTTCCGCGCTGGAAACCGATGAGATCAGCGCTCTGGGCAGAATAGGGCGTCATCATGACCTGACGCCCGGCCAGACCCTCATCTGGGAGGGGCAGGATTCCCTGCTCGTCGCCAATGTGATCCATGGCGTCCTCAAACTGTCCACATCGCTCAGCGACGGGCGCGAACAGATTGTCGGCGTCGTCTACCCATCCGACTTCATCGGCCGTCCCTTTGGCGCGCAGGCGCAGCATAATGTCACGGCGCTGACCGATGCGCGGGTCTGCACCTTTTCCAGCCATGATTTCGACCGCTTTGCGCGGGAACATCCCGAACTGGAGCACAAGCTGCTGGAACGCACGCTGAGCGAACTGGACCGCACGCGGCGCTGGCTGCTGCTGGGGCGCATGACCGCCTCGGAAAAGCTGGCCAATTTCCTGCTGGACATGTCGGAACGGCTCGTCCCGGCCGGGTGCGACACGCAAGGCCCGGCGGACAGTTTCGACCTGCCCTTCGGCCGTCAGCAGATCGCGGACATATTGGGCCTCACCATCGAAACGGTCAGCCGCCGCCTCAATGATTTCAAGGCGCAGAAGATCATCGGCGTGCCCAGCCGCCGCCGCATCGAAATATTGGACCGCGCCGCGCTGACCGATATCGCCGCAACATCCTGAAGGCTGGCTGAAGGCTGGTCGGGGGGGGGCTGGCGGATGGCCGATCCCGCCCATCGCCCACCATATTACGCGCTTGCATTTCGGCGGCGGCGCGCCTATTCGCCAATCCGTCATCTGGGGAGTAGCCAGCCGCCGCACGGCGGGCCTGCGCGTCAACATACTTGGTCGAGAGGCCATGGCGCACGGGGGACGGGAAACCGTTCGGGCGAGACCAATGGCACCGCATTTCCGCCCGGCCGGGCGGGAAATGAGGTGCTGTTCGTCTTGTCGATCGCCCGGCCCGGAGACCCGATTTGGAAGCCCTGCTCACCTCTACCGCCGTGGTTGCGCTCGCTGAAATAGGCGACAAGACGCAATTGCTGGCGATCCTCCTCGCCACCCGGTTCAAGCGGCCATGGCCCATTGTCGCGGGCATTTTCGTCGCCACCCTCGCCAATCATTTCCTTGCCGCGCTGGTCGGGGAACAGGCCGCCGCGCTGCTGAACGGGCAATGGTTCCGCTATCTGATCGCCCTGTCCTTCATCCTGATGGCCGGGTGGACTCTGATCCCCGACACATTCGACGATGAGGAACAGAAACCCGCCCGTTTCGGCGCCTTCGTCACGACGGTGATCGCCTTCTTCCTCGTCGAGATGGGGGACAAGACGCAGATCGCCACGATCGCGCTGGGCGCCCGGTTCGAAAATGTGCCGCTGGTGATGCTGGGGACGACGGCGGGCATGATGATCGCCAATGTGCCGGCGGTTTTCCTCGGCAATGAACTGATCCAGCGCGTCCCGCTCAAGCTGGTGCGGATCATCGCGGCGCTGCTGTTCCTTGCCATCGGCCTGTGGTTGCTGGCGCAAACGGCTGGCCTGCTTCCCGGCTGATCCGGCGCCAAGGGGGGGAGACGGTTTTGCCTCTCCCCTGCATGGACCGACACCGACGGGAATTTTGATCTTCCTCAAGGAAAACCCGCCCGGCCCATGACAGGGTGCCGCCATGTGGACCCATTATCCTGAGCTTCTGCGGCGCCCGGTGCCGCGCTATACCAGCTATCCCACCGCCGCCGATTTCGACGGCAGCGTGGGGGCGGACCAATATCGCGCCGCGCTCGATGCCATGCCGCCGGGCACGCCCGTCTCGCTCTATGTCCACATCCCCTTTTGCGAGGAAATCTGCTGGTATTGCGGATGCAACACCGCCCGGTCCAACCGCCGATCCCGCCTGTCCGCCTATCTCGATGCGCTGCACGAGGAAATCGCCATGGTCGCGCGGCATCTGGGCGGGCGGGCGCGGGTGCGCCGCGTCGCCTTTGGCGGGGGCAGCCCCAATGCGATAGAGCCGCTCGATTTCGTGCGCCTGCTGGGCGGCATCATGGTCGCCTTTCAGGCCCAAGACCCGCTATTGTCGATAGAGATCGACCCGCGCCATGTGTCGGATGACTGGCTGAGCGTGCTGCATGCCGCCAGAGTGCGCTATGCCAGCATGGGCGTGCAGACCTTCGATCCGCTGGTGCAGGAAGCGATCGGCCGGGTGCAGCCCCGCCAGCGCATCGAAGCGCTGACCCACGGCCTGCGGGGCGCGGGCGTCCAGTCCCTCAACTTCGACCTGATGTACGGCCTGCCCCATCAGGACGCGGCCGTGCTGCGCGAAACGCTGGAAACCGCCGTCGCCCTGTCGCCCGATCGCATCGCCCTGTTCGGCTATGCCCATGTGCCGCAGATCATTCCCCGGCAACGGCGCATCGATGCGAGCGCGCTGCCCGGCGAGCAGGAACGTTTCGCCATGGCCGTGGCGGGGCATGATTTTCTGGTGGCGCAGGGATATCAGCCGGTCGGCTTCGATCATTTCGCCAAGCCCGGAGACCCCCTCGCCATCGCCGCGCGCGCAGGGCGGCTGCATCGCAATTTTCAGGGGTTCACCGATGACGCGGCGGACTATCTGATCGGTTTCGGTGCGTCAGCGATCAGCCAGCTTCCCGGCCTCTATGCGCAAAACGCCAAGAATGCGGGCGCCTATCGCGCCGCGCTGACGGCGGGGCGCCTCCCCACCGAAAGGGGGATTGTGCGCGACCCCGGCAGCCGGACCTGCGGCGCGCTCATCAGCGAGATACTCTGCCATGGGCGCGCACCCTTGCCGGCGGATATGTCATCGGCGCAGCGCGAAACGCTGGAGGCCTTCGTGCAGCGAGGATTGGTCTTTACCGGCGGCGGCGAGCTTCGCCTGCGCGCCCATGCCGCCCCCTATGCCCGCACGATCGCGGCGCTGTTCGATCCGCGCATGGCGCAGAAAAACGGCAGTTTCAGCGCGCCGGTCTGAGGGGCGGCGCATGCCGTGTCATCGGCCTGAACCACGGGCATCAGCCTGCGTCATGGGCATCGCCCCGCGTCCTGCCGCTTTCTTTCCATTCCTGCGTGCGGTTCGCATTTGCCGCTGGACCTTGCGATGGCGCTGTGACAGGGTCGCCGCCATGGTTCGCCTTTCTCCACTGCTGCCCGGCCTCATCCTGTTGTCCGCTTGCAGCACCGGTCCAGCCTATCACCCGAAAAGCGCCGCCGATCTGGGCGTGCCCGACCAATGGTCGGTCAGCGCCGCGCCCACGCCGGAGGATATTACCCGCTGGTGGTATAAGTTCGACGATCCGTTGCTGGGCCAGTTGGTGGAGCAGGCGGCGAGCGCCAATCTGGATATCGTTCAGGCGATTGCGCGCCTGCGGCAGGCGCGCGAGGCGCTGGTCATCAGCCGGGCCGATCTCTTCCCCTCGCTCAGCGGGTCGGCGGGCTTCAACCGGACCGAAGCGGTCAGGGGCGGCGGATCGACCGTCACCCTACCCGACGGCACCGTCACCACCACCGGCGGCGGCGGGCGCAACAGCCTGTCCGCGGGCCTCGACGCCAGCTATCAGGTGGACCTGTTCGGCGGTGTCGGCAGCGCGGTAAAGGCCAGCCGCGCCGATTATGAAGCCGCCGGTTTCGACTATGCCACCACCCTGCTGTCGATAGAAAGCGAGGTCGCCCGCAATTATGTGCTGGCCCGCGCCTATCAGGCCCAGTTGGAAAATGCGCAGGGCAGCCTGCGCATTCAGGACGATAATCTGGAAATAGCGGGCTTTCGCGTGCAGGCGGGCCTTGTCTCGTCCGTCGATGCGGAACAGGCGCGGGCCAGCCGGGCGCAAAGCGCGGCCAGCATCCCGCAGATCGAGCAGCAATATAATGCGGCGGTATCGCGCATCGCCGTGCTCACCGCGCAAACGCCCGGCGCGCTCAAGCCGCTGTTCGCCGCCCCGCGCCCGATCCCTGTCGGCCCCCCGGATATCGGCATGGGCATTCCCGCCGACATCCTGCGCCAGCGCCCCGACATCCGTGCGGCGGAACGCAATCTGGCTGCCGCCACCGCTCGCATCGGCGTGGCCAAGGCGCAGCTTTTCCCCCGATTGTCGATCAGCGGCAGTCTGGATACCAATGCGGGCAATTTCAGTTCGCTGTTCGATACCATCACCGGCGGCCTGTTCGCCGGGGTCAGTCAGGCGATTTTCAACGCAGGCAGCCTGAACGCGCAGGTGCGGTCCAGCCGGGCGGGCGCCGATGCCGCCTTTGCCGCCTATCGATCTGCGATCCTGACGGCGCTGGAGGATATCGAGAACGCCAGCACCGCCCTGCAATCGGCGACCGAAAGGGAAAGGCAATTCGCCATCGCCCATGATGCGGCGAACAATTCCGCCCTGCTCGCGCGCAGCCAATATCGTTCGGGCCTTACCGATTTCACCACGCTCAACACGCAGGAAGCCGCGCTGATTTCCGCCCGCAACGGGCTGGTGCAGGCGCGATCCGACAAGGCGACGGCGCTGATTGCCCTCTATACCGCATTGGGGGGAGGCTGGGATTCCTCGGCCGCCCCGACGACAGCGGTTGCGGGGGCGGTCGCGGGAGCTGGGGCGATGGCGGCGGGCGCGGCGGCATCAGGCGCGACGGCATCGCCCGGCGCTCCTTAACGTGAAAAATGTAACCCGAAAAACAGGCTGACCATGGCAGATCAGGATCTTGACGAATTTCTCGGCGTGAAGGCGCGGCCCGGCTGGCATCGCTATGTCAAATGGGCGGTGGTCACGCTGGTCCTGCTGCTGGCGCTGCTGGTTCTCAACCGGTTTTTCGGCCAGTCCGCGACCCCCGGCTATACGACCGTAAAAGCTGAAAAGGGCCAGCTCGTCACCAGCGTTTCGGCCACCGGCAAGCTGGCGCCGACCAATCAGGTGACGGTCGGCTCGCAGCTTTCCGGCCTCGTCACCAAGGTGCTGGTGGACGTCAACGACAAGGTCGTGTCCGGGCAGGCGCTGGCCGAAATCGATCCCGAACAGATCGAGGACCAGATCCGCCAGAGCCGCGCGCAGCTTGCCGCCAATCAGGCGCAGGTGGAACAGGCGCGCGCCACGATGGCCGAAGCGCGGGCGCAGCTTGCCCGGCTGGAGGAAGTGCACCGCCTGTCGGGCGGGCGCGTCCCGTCCAGCACGGAATTGCAGGCTGGGCGCGCCGATGTGCAGCGCGCCGACGCGGCGTTGAAGGTCGCGCAGGCCAATGTGATCGCCAGTCAGGCCTCGCTTTCCCAGAACCAGACGCAGCGGTCGCGCGCGATCATCCGCTCGCCCGTATCGGGCGTCGTCCTCGCCCGGCAGGTCGATCCGGGCCAGACCGTCGCCGCGTCCTTCAACACGCCCACCCTGTTCGTCATCGCGGAGGATCTCAGCGAGATGAAGCTGGAAGTCGCGATCGACGAAGCCGATGTCGGTTCCGTGAAGGAAGGGCAAAAGGCCAGCTTCGCCGTGGACGCCTTCCCCGGCCGCACCTTCCCCGCCACGATCACCCGCGTCGAAATCGGGTCGAATCTTTCCGCGCAATCGGCCTCTGCCTCCTCCTCCTCGACCAGCGGCACGTCCTCATCCTCCAGCGGGCAGGTGGTGTCCTATGCCGCCGATCTGTCGGTGGCCAATCCCCAGCTGGAACTACGCCCGGGCATGACCGCCACGGCGGATATCGTGACAGCCGACAAGAAGGACGTGCTGCTCATCCCCAATGCCGCGCTGCGCTTTGAGCCGCAGACGCAGGCGGCCGGCCAGCAAAGCTCCGGCGGCATCACCGACGCCATCAGCTTTCGCGCGCCCCGCCGCAATCGGGGCCAGCGCAATGTCACCATGGGCCGGGGCGCCGTCCAGACCATCTACATCAAGGGCGCCGATGGCATTCCGCAAGCGCTGGAAATCACCACGGGCGTCACCAACGGCACGCAGACCGAGGTGCTGTCCGGTGATCTGAAACCCGGCATGGAGGTGATTACCGGCCAGTTGGAAGGGTCGGAAGGCGCCGCCGCATCGGGCAAAGGACAAGGCGGTGGCTGACCAGCCGATCATCTCCCTGCGCGGGATCACCAAGGTCTATGGCGACGGCCCCACCGCTTTCCGAGCGCTGAAGGGTGTCGACATGGATATCGCCAAGGGCGATTTCCTTGCCGTCATGGGGCCTTCGGGGTCCGGAAAATCGACGATGATGAACATATTGGGCTGTCTCGACGTGCCATCGGGCGGCACCTATTTGTTCCGCGACGTTCATGTCGAAACCCTCGACCGCGATCAGCGCGCCCTGTTGCGACGCAAATATCTCGGCTTCGTCTTTCAGGGGTTCAACCTGCTCGCCCGCACCTCCGCGCTCGAAAATGTGGAACTGCCGCTGCTTTATCGGGGGGACAGCAAGATCGCCCGGAAAGAAGCCGCCATGGCCGCGCTCGACAAGGTCGGGCTGGCGGACTGGTGGCATCATACGCCAGGCGAATTGTCCGGCGGCCAGCAACAGCGCGTCGCCATCGCCCGCGCCATCGTCACCAACCCCGAAGTGCTGCTGGCCGATGAGCCGACCGGCAATCTCGACAGTGAACGGTCGATCGAGATCATGGAATTTCTGGCCGACCTCAACAAGACATCCGGCGTCACCATATTGATGGTGACGCATGAGCCGGACATGGCCGATTTCGCCCGGACCATCGTGCATTTCACCGACGGCGTGATCGACCGGATCGAAAATGGCAACAGGGCGATGGTGGAAAGCTGATGCTGGGCACGATCCTCCTTCTCGCCTTGCGGTCGATCCGGCGGCATGTGCTGCGGTCCTTCCTCACCATATTGGGCATCGTCATCGGCGTCGCGGCGGTGGTGACGATGGTGACGCTGGGCAAGGCCACCACCGCCGCCGTGCAGCAACAGATCGCCGCCCTCGGCACGAACATCCTTCAGGTGCGTCCGGGGCAGGGCTTCGGCCGTGGCGGCGGGGGTTCGCGCCCCAAGGATTTCGACCCGGCGGATGTGGAGGCGATCGAGCGGCAGATCGCGGGCGTCATGGCGGTGGCCCCGCAGGCGCAATTCACCGCGACCGCCATTTATGAAGGCGCCAACTGGTCCACCACCATCAACGGCACCACCTCCGCCTTTTTCCAGGTGCAGCCATGGCCGCTTGCGTCCGGGCGGCTGTTCACCCCGGCGGAGGAAGCGGCGGGCAATTCGGTCTGCATCATCGGTTCCACGGTGGAAAAGAACCTGTTCCGCAACAGCCCCGCGCTCGGCAAGCGGTTTCGGCTGGGCGACATAAGCTGCGATATCATCGGCATATTATCCTCTCGCGGGCAGGCGGGCTTCGGCGGCGATCAGGATGATGTCGTCATCATGCCGATCAAGACCGTGCAGCGGCGCTTCACCGGATCAACCGATATCCGCATGATCCTCGTCGGCGTGAACGAGGCCTATTCCACCGCGCAGGTGCAGGCGTCGCTGACCAACCTGCTGCGCGAGCGCCGTCGCATCGGCGGCACCAAGGAAGATGATTTCAACATCTTCGACACCAAGCAGATTTCCGAGACGCTGACCGGCACCACCACCCTGCTCACCCGCATCGTCGCGGCGGTCGCGGCCATCAGCCTTGTTGTGGGCGGCATCGGCATCATGAACATCATGCTGGTGTCGGTGACGGAGCGCACGCGGGAAATCGGCATCCGCCTCGCCATCGGCGCGGTCGCGAGCGAGGTGCTGTTGCAATTTCTGGTGGAATCGGTGGTGTTGTCCTGCCTTGGCGGCCTCATCGGGCTGGTGCTCGCCCAGATCGCCATCGCGCTGGCGACGCCGCTGATGCAGGTGCCGTGGACGTTCGACCTGCAAATCAATCTGGTGGCCTTCCTGATATCCGGCTTGATCGGCATCGTCTTCGGTTATTTCCCGGCCCGCCGCGCCGCCAGCCTCAACCCGATCGACGCGCTGCGCCATGAATGAGGGGGCGGCCCCTCGCCCGGATTGAGCGCGCCCGGATTGAGCGCGTCCGCGCCCGGACAGGAACCCGGCCTTTCCCCGCACGCTTTTCCTGCACGGAGAATGGCCCCCGGCGCGGCGACCTGCGCCGCTTTGGCCCCAGCCTGCCGGATTGCTATTGCCAGCACAGCGGGATTCCCCGATAAGGCCCTATGTCAGGTCATTCCCAACGTCCGTCGCGGTCGCTTACGCGAATCCAGAAAAATTTTCTCGCCATCGGGGAACGCAAGCTGCTGAACTGGCTGTGCGCCCATATGCCGCCATGGGTGACGCCGGACCGGTTGACCACCCTTGGCGTCATCGGCGCGGTCATGACCTTCGCCGGCTATACCGCCAGCAATTACGGCTCCGCATGGCTGGCGCTGGCGATCGTGGGCTATGTCGTGCAGTGGTTCGGCGATTCCATGGATGGCAGCCTGGCCCGCTATCGCCATATAGAGCGGCCATCCTACGGCTATTTCATCGACCATAGCTGCGACGGGCTGGTCATCCTGCTGATCCTGACGGGCATGGGCCTCAGCCCCTTCGTCACCATGGATGTCGCGCTGATCGCGCTGGCCGGATATTTGCTGCTGTGCATCCACGCCTTTCTTTCGGCGCGGGTGCTGGGCGAGTTGAAACTATCCTATCTCTCGGCCGGTCCCACCGAATTGCGCCTGATGCTCATCGGCCTGACCCTGATGATGATGCTGTTGGGCACGGCGCCCGGCCTGTTCGGCGCCATTTCCGGTTTCGACGTCTTTGTCGGCGTGGCCGGTTTCGTGCTGATCGTGCTGTTCATCGGGCAGACGCTCATCACCGGGCGGCGGCTGGCGCAGATCGACAACTAATCACCCCGCGATCGCGTCAATCTCTCTGGCGAGGGCGACGTCCCGCGCGGACACACCGCCCGCGCCATCATCCGCATCATGGGTGGTCAGCCAGATTTCGACCCGGTTATAAACATTCGTCCATTCGGGATGATGATCGGCCTTTTCCGCCGCCAGCGCGACCCGCATCATCAGGCCCATGGCTTCGGAGAAAGTCTTTAGCCGGAATGGCCGGTACAGGGCGTTGCGGTCTGCATCATAGGCCCATTGCGGCAATCGGCCCAGCGCCTCTTCCCTCTCTTGCTGCGTCAGCACGGCTGTCATGTCGCTGTCTCCTTGTCTCCGCGGGGGAATGAAAGGGGCATCTTCGGCCATAACCGCCCGCGCGTCCAGCACCGGCATCCCCTACCCACCCGAACGCAAAAAGGCGCGGCCTGACGCCGCCCCTTTTCCGGTCCGGATCAGAAATCATGCCGCATGCCCACGCCACAGGTTGCGCGATTTGCACCGGTTGGCAAGATCGCAAGGACAGCGTTGCTACCCCGGCCCCAAACCGGGCGCGCATTCCCCACAAGTTGCAGCGCGAACGCAATATTTCTGGCTACAGCGAAGAAAGGCCGGGCGAACATCCAGCCTGCGCACCGGACGGACTGTTTCGGGGACCAGCCCGCCATCGAGCATGGTGCGCGAGTTTCCAATCCCCCCCCCGGGTCATTCCGACAGCAAGGAACTGCCGGTCACGCGCCTTGACCTTGGCATCAGCATCGCTTTGCCTCAGCGCGGCGCTCTTTCGGACGCCGACGCGCGGGACCGGAATGTCGACAGAACCGTTCTGACGCTTTCAGGTGCCAGCCAGCGCCAAACACCCCATCATTCCCACTCGATCGTGCCGGGCGGCTTGGACGTGAAGTCATACACCACGCGGTTGATGCCCTTCACCTCGTTGATGATGCGGGTCGCCACGCGGCTCAGGAAGGCGGCGTCGAACGGGTAGATATCCGCCGTCATGCCGTCGGTCGAGGTGACGGCGCGCAGCGCGCATACGCTGTCATAGGTGCGCCCGTCGCCCATCACGCCCACCGTGCGGACCGGCAGCAGCACCGCGAAGGCCTGCCAGATCGCGTCATACAGCCCGGCATTGCGGATTTCCTCCAGATAGACCGCATCGGCCTTGCGCAAAATGTCGCAGCGTTCCTGCGTCACTTCGCCGGGGATGCGGATGGCAAGGCCCGGTCCGGGGAAAGGATGGCGGCCGACGAAGATTTCGGGCAAGCCCAGTTCGCGGCCCAGCACGCGGACCTCATCCTTGAACAATTCCCGCAGCGGCTCGACCAGCTTCATGTTCATGCGTTCGGGCAGGCCGCCGACATTATGATGCGATTTGATCGTCACCGAAGGCCCGCCGGTGAAGCTGACCGATTCGATCACGTCCGGGTAAAGCGTGCCCTGCGCAAGGAAATCCGCGCCGCCGATCTTGCGCGCCTCTTCCTCGAACAGGTCGATGAAGGCCTTGCCGATGAACTTCCGCTTCTTTTCCGGGTCGGTGACGCCCGCAAGCCCGCCGAGGAAGGCCTCGCTCGCATCGACATGGACAAGGTTGATGCCATAATGCTGGCGGAACAGGCTCACCACCTGATCGGCCTCGTTGAGGCGCATCAGCCCATGATCGACGAACACGCAGGTAAGCTGATCGCCGATCGCCTCATGGATCAGCACCGCCGCCACCGCTGAATCGACGCCGCCCGACAGGCCGCAGATCACGCGCCCTTCCCCGACCTGCGCCCGGATTTCCGCGATCTTGGTCGCGCGGAACTCCGCCATCGACCAGTCGCCCGCGCAACCGCAGACATGGCGCACGAAATTGGCGATCAGCTTCGCACCGTCGGGCGTGTGCACGACCTCCGGGTGGAACTGCATCGCGTAAAATTGCTTCGCTTCATTGGCGACGATGGCGCAGGGCGCGCCCTCGCTCTTCGCGACGACCTCGAACCCTTCGGCAAGGTGCGTCACCTTGTCGCCATGGCTCATCCATACCTGATGCTTGTCGCCCGGCTGCCACAGGCCGTCGAACAGCTTGCAGCTTCCGGTAATGTCGATGAAGGCGCGGCCGAACTCGCCGCCTTCGCCGCCCTCGACCTTGCCGCCCAGCTGCTCCATCATCGTCTGCTGGCCATAGCAGATGCCAAGGACCGGCACGCCCGCGTCGAAGAAATGCTGCGGCGCGCGCGGGCTGTCATCCCAGGTGACGGAGGACGGCCCGCCCGACAGGATGATGCCGCCCGGCTTCATCCGCTCAAACGCCTCCGCCGCCGTGCTGAACGGCGCGATTTCGCTATAGACGCCCGCCTCGCGCACCCGGCGCGCAATAAGCTGCGTCACCTGGCTCCCGAAATCCACGATCAGGATGGATTGATGGGTGGGCAGGGTCATGGGAATCGGCTTTCTCGACTGGAGGAGGATCAGGGAAGCCGGTAAGGCCCCTGCCCGCCCCTGTCCAGTGCCGCCGAGGAGTCAGGCCCAGATACCGCCCCGGCCTCAGGCTCCGCGCGGTTCAGCCGGCGTCCAGCGAGATATAGACATGCGCGACCTGCTGGCCCTCCACATCGCAGGAAAAGCGCCGAACTTCGCCCGCGCCGTCGCGATAGCCGGAGCGGCGCTCGACCCGCCCGTCGACGGCCCAGCCGTCCTGCGCGGCGGCGCGCGGCTCGGCAATATCGACGATCTGCGCATAACCGCCCTGCTCGCCCTCCACCTTGTCGCGCACCGCGACGGCGCAGGCGTCTGCGGCCTGATCGGCGCTCATCGCCGGGGCGGAGGGGTTGCCCGGCTGCGGCGCGTCGTCATAATTTCCATCCCCAGCATAGGCGCCGTCATCATTGCGATAGTCGCGATCGTCGGGATAGGAGCGCCGATCCGCCCTGTTCTTCGC
Source organism: Sphingobium sp. (assembly GCA_050252755.1). Taxonomy (GTDB): domain Bacteria; phylum Pseudomonadota; class Alphaproteobacteria; order Sphingomonadales; family Sphingomonadaceae; genus Sphingobium. The sequence continues at coordinate 137,549 of JBFWKI010000001.1, read as the reverse complement.
GTCCTTGTTCTTCGATGCGGAACTGGCGATCACCGCCACCGCGCCGATCAGCGCCGCGATGCCGATGACCTCACCGGCGTTCAGCCCGCGATCCCGCCGATAGGGGCGATGATGATAGCCCCCGCCCCAGCCGCCGGAACTCCAACCGCCCGATCCCCAGCCGCCATAACCGCGCGCGACCGCCGGTTCGACGCTGCCGACCAGCACGGCGGCAGTGGCCGCCAGACCCATAACCCAACGTCCCGTCGAACCGATCATGGCTCCATTTCCTTTTGCGAGCGCCCACAAGGGGGCGAGTATGGACGATATCCTATACCCGCTCGGCTGTCAGCATTCTGAACAACGCCCCTCCCACGGGGTAAACAATGGTAATTCTCGTCAGCCTCCCGGTTTTTCCGGCTTCACCGGCGCGATGGGAAGCCCCGTCCAGCGGGCGATGAACGCATAGGAATCGGCGAACTCGTCGATCACCTTGTCGGTCGGCTTGCCGGCCCCGTGGCCCGCGCGCGTTTCGATGCGGATAAGATGCGGCCTGCCGCCGATCTTCGCCGCCTGAAGGGCCGCTGTATATTTGAAGCTATGCCCCGGCACCACCCGGTCGTCGGTATCGGCGGTCGTCACCAATATGGCCGGATAATCGGCCCCGTCCCGGATATTATGATAGGGCGAATAGGCACGCAGGATGCGGAAATCCTCTTCCCGGTCGGGATAGCCATAATCATCGACCCAATAGCGCCCCGCCGTGAACTGGTCGAACCGCAGCATGTCCATGACGCCCACGCCGGGCAGCGCCGCCGCGAACAGGTCCGGCCGCTGGTTGACCACCGCGCCGACCAGCAGGCCGCCATTGGACCGCCCCTCAATCGCCAGTTGCCCCGAGCCGGTATAGCCATTGTCGATCAGATATTCCCCCGCGGCGATGAAATCATCGAACACATTCTGCTTGTTGGCGCGCCGCCCCGCCTCATGCCATTCCTTGCCGAATTCCCCGCCGCCGCGCAGATTGGCGATGGCCAGCACCCCGCCCTGCTCCAGCCAGGCGAGGCGCGTGGGCGAGAAGCCGGGCGTCAGCGCGATATTGAACCCGCCATAGCCATAAAGCAGCGTCGGCGCGGGGATACGCCCCGCCGCCAGCACCTTCTTGCGGACGATGAACATCGGCACCTTGGTGCCGTCTTTCGAGGCGTAGAAAAGCTGCTCCTCCTCATAATCGTCCGGGTTGAAAGGCAGGTTGGGCCGGGCGAATATCTCCATGGCGCGCGTCGCCGTATCGAAGCGATAGATCGTCCCCGGCGTGGTGAAGCCGGAAAAATGAAAGAAGGTTTCCGGGTCGCCCGCCTTGCCGCCAAAGCCCGCCGCCGTGCCCAACCCCGGCAAGGCGATATCGCCCACCGGCCTGCCGTCCAGCTCCACCAGTTCCGCCTCCGACTGGGCGTTGCGCATATAGGCGAGCACGATGCGGCTGCCGACCATCGAGGCTCCGGCCAGCGTGTCGGCCCGTTCCGCCACGATCTCCACCGGCTTGCCGCCCGGACGGCCGGCGTTCAGCTTCACCAGCCGGGATCGGGGCGCGCCCTTGTCGGTGCGGAACCACATGTCGTCCCCGATGCTGCCGACCAATTGCCATTCATGATCCATGCCGCGAATGAGCGCGCGCGCTTTCCGCTTCGGGTCGCCAAGGGCGATGACCATGATCTCGTAACGCGGGTCGGTCCCTTCCGAAGAGGTGATGACCAGCCACGCCCCGTCATCGGTCACTTCGGCCACATGGTTCCAGCCCGGATGCCGGGGCGTTTCGTAGATCAGTTCATCCGCCGCCTGATCGGTGCCGAGGCGGTGATAATAGATGCGGCTGTTCCGGTTCAACGACTGGAACGCCTGCCCTTCCTCCGGCTGCGGGAAACGAGAGTAGAAAAAGCCCTTGCCGTCCTTGTCCCAGCTGAGGCCGGAAAATTTCACCCAGCGGACGCGATCATCCAGCACCGCGCCCGTATCGACGTCCAGCACATGAAGCGTGCGCCAGTCGCTACCGCCATCCTGCACCGCATAGACCAGATGCTTGCCATCGGGCGCGGCTTCCCATTCGGCCAGCGCCGTCGCGCCGTCGCTCGCAAAGCCATTGGGGTCGATCAACAGCCTTCCCGGCCCGTGCACACCATCGCGGACGAAGAGCGGGGACTGGTTCTGCAAGCCGCTATTATGCGCGTAGAAATAGCGCCCGCCCGCCTTGCGGGGCACAGAATAGCGGTCATAATCATAGAGCGTGCGCATCCGCTCCTTCAATATGGCTCGCCCCGGCAGGCTCGCGAGATAGCGGTTCGTCACCGCATTTTCCGCCTCGACCCAGCCTTCCACCGCCTTGTCGGCGCGCACGTCATTTTCAAGCCAGCGATAGGGGTCCGCGATCGCCTCACCGAATTTCTCCTCCACCAGATCCACGCGACGGGTGGCGGGATAGGCAAGAGAAGGATGGGCAGAGGAAGGATGGGCAGCGGCGGGCATGGACGATCTCATATTCAGCGAGGACGAGGGACCGGAAGCAGACGAGGCCTGCCCGGCAGAGGCAGAGGCAGTGGAAGCAGAAGCGGCGGAGGATGGCGCAGGTGGGGTCCCGGGCGGTTTTTCCTGCGCCCTTGCCATGGGACCGGCCATCCATGCCAACATCCCCGCCAGCAGCAACCCGGCACGTCTCATCTTCATTCCCTTGTCCACTTGTTCTTGTCTTTATCGACCCGCTGCCGTTCCCGTCGCCCGAAACCGGCCTTCCCTATAGGGCGCCCCGATCATGCACCCGGACGGGCGCAAAGAGAAACGGGCCGTCAGCCTATGAACTGACGACCCGTTTGTGAAGTCGGGAAATACCCCGGAAAGGAGGGGAGATCAGGCTTCCGCCAGTTCTTCCTCATCCGCGCCCTGCACCGGGCCGCTGTCCTGCCCCTTGGCATCGACATCGCGATCGACCAGTTCGATCACCGCGATCGGCGCGGCGTCGGACGCGCGATAGCCCGCCTTGATGACGCGGGTGTAACCGCCGTTGCGATCCTTGTAACGCTCGGCCAGAACGTCGAACAGCTTGGTAAGCTGCGCATCGTCCAGCAGGCGGGAATGGGCGAGGCGACGGTTGGAAAGGCCGCCCTTCTTCGCCAGCGTGATCAGCTTTTCCACATAGGGGCGCAGTTCTTTCGCCTTGGCCGTGCCGGTCGTGATCTGCTCATGCTTGATGAGCGAGGCGGCAAGGTTGCGCAGCAGGGCCGTGCGGTGGCCCGAAGAACGCTGCAACTTACGATGTCCGACTTTATGACGCATATCTCATTCCTTCGTTCGTAAAGGGACCGTGTGAGGTATCCCAGTCCAGGCGGCGAAACGGGGCGCCACCCATACCCCTGATGTGAACCTGCCAGCCCAAGCCGGGAGGTTCAGAAAATAATGCCCGATCGGTGTTGCGATCGGTCGGAAGGACGGCGGGCTTGCCCTGAACCGGCATTGCCCGCCCCTTCCATGCCCACGCTCCAGCCGTCCTTCGGCCGTCCTTCGGCCGTCTGAAGCGGTGAACGAATTTTTGACCGTCCCCCGGACGGTCAAAATTCGTTCACCCCATAAGCTCCTGTTCGAGCTTTTTGGCCATTTCCTCGATATTTTCGGGCGGCCAGCCGGGGATGTCCATGCCAAGGCGCAAGCCCATGCTGGACAGCACTTCCTTGATCTCGTTGAGCGACTTGCGGCCGAAATTCGGCGTGCGCAGCATCTCGGCCTCGGTCTTTTGAACCAGATCGCCGATATAGATGATGTTGTCGTTCTTGAGGCAGTTGGCGCTGCGGACGGACAGTTCCAGTTCGTCCACCTTCTTGAGCAGGTAGCGGTTGATCGTGTTCGCGCTGCCTTCGCCTTCGCCCGCACCGGCTGCGGCCGCGGCGGCCGGCTGCGGAGCGGCCAGCGCCTCGTCGAAGTGGACGAAAAGCTGCAACTGGTCCTGAAGGATGCGGGCGGCATAGGCCACCGCGTCTTCCGGGGCCACCGTGCCATCGGTTTCGATGGTCAGCGACAGCTTGTCATAGTCCAGTTCTTGGCCGACGCGGGTGTTGTCCACCTTATAGGCGACCTGGCGCACCGGCGAATAGAGCGCATCGACCGGGATGAGGCCGATCGGCGCATCGGCCGGGCGGTTGGACACGGCCGGAACATAGCCCTTGCCCACGTCAGCGGTCAGTTCCATGTTCAGCGACGCGCCTTCGTCGAGATGGCAGATGATGAGATCGGGGTTCATCACCTCGATATCGCCCGTCACCGCGATGTCGCCGGCCTTCACCGCCGCCGGGCCAGTCACCGAAAGCTGAAGCCGGCGGGGACCGTCGCCTTCCATCTTCAGCGCGATCTGCTTCACGTTGAGGACGATATCGGTCACGTCCTCGCGCACGCCGGCGAGGCTGGAAAATTCATGCAGAACATTCTCGATCTTGATCGAGGTAACGGCAGCACCTTGCAGCGAGGACAGCAGCACCCGGCGCAGCGCGTTGCCGAGCGTCAGGCCGAAACCGCGCTCCAGCGGTTCAGCCACGAAGGTCGCCTTGCGCCGGCCATCGCCGCTGGCCTTGATGTCGAGGCTGTTGGGCTTCTTCAATTCCTGCCAGTTCTTCATGTTGACAGTCATGTATTTCCCCTGGGAATGTGGCGGGAGCATTCTGTCCTGTCAGATAGAAGGCCCCGGCCGATGCAAAGTGCATGGGGCGACGCGTCCGCCGCCCCGGAAACGGTAGTCGGGATCAGACGCGGCGGCGCTTGGACGGGCGCACGCCATTATGCGGGATCGGGGTCACGTCGCGGATGGACGTGATGGTGAAACCGACCGCCTGAAGCGCGCGCAGCGCCGACTCGCGGCCCGAACCGGGGCCTTTGACCTCTACTTCGAGGGTGCGAACGCCATGTTCGGCAGCCTTGCGGCCCGCATCTTCGGCGCAGACCTGCGCGGCATAGGGGGTCGATTTACGCGAACCCTTGAAGCCCATCATGCCCGCCGAGGACCAGCTGATCGCATTGCCCTGCGCGTCGGTGATGGTGATCATGGTGTTGTTGAAGCTGGCGTTCACATGCGCCACGCCTGCGGAAATATTCTTGCGCTCACGCCGTTTGATGCGCTGAGGTTCCCGTGCCATATCCTGATATTCCTGTCTGAAACTGGTGGTGCGGAGGCGGGGTTTCGTTGGGCCGCCTGCCTCCGGCGGAGAAGAAATACCGGGCAGTCGCCCGGACTGTTCTTATTTCTTCTTGCCCGCGATCGGCTTCGCCTTGCCCTTGCGGGTGCGCGCATTGGTGTGCGTGCGCTGACCGCGAACCGGCAGCCCCTTGCGATGACGCAGGCCGCGATAGCAGGCCAGATCCATCAGGCGCTTGATGTTCATCGCGGTTTCGCGGCGCAAGTCACCTTCCACGGTGTAGCTGGCGTCGATGGCTTCGCGGATCTGGAGCACTTCGGCGTCCGACAAATCCTGAACGCGACGGCTCTGGTCGATGCCGAGCTGGTTGGCGATGTCGACAGCGGTCTTGCGACCAATGCCATGGATATAGGTCAGCGCGATGATAACGCGCTTGTTGGTCGGGATGTTAACGCCCGCAATACGTGCCATGAAATATTTACTCCTGCTCCACAGGGCTCTTGGCAAAGCGCCCCATCTCAAAGCGTCAGACCGCCCGCCTTCCCTTGCAGGTACGCAGCGGCACACTATTTTCCGGGACGCAAAAAGCACGGCCAGCGCCATCAGGCACCGCCGTACATCAAGCGTATCGGAAGCGGCGGTCCTTACCGATTCGAACGCCCCCTGTCAAGCAACAGAGTGATTTTCCGCCGCCCCGGACAGGCCAGTCAGGCCGCGCCGACCGCCTCTGCCGCCGCCATCTCCGCCGGGCGTTTGCGCCCCTGCCACTTCGCCATGATCCACCGGTTCGAGGGCAATTCGACATAGCGATGCAGCACCCAGCCCAGCACGACCACCGTGCCGATCGCCAGCCCGAAGCCCAGCCACGGGTTCCACCCCCGCGCCGACGCATTGAGCATGATGACGAAGCTGATATTCTCATGCACCAGATAGAGCGGGTAACTCGCCTGCCCGACCCACAGCAGGGGCCGCACGCCCAGAAAGCGCAGCCACCCCGCGAGCATGGCGCCAAAAATCAGGATCAGGAAACAGCCGGTCAGAAACAGATCGAACGTATCGGTTCCATAGAGCGTCAGCAGCGCCGCCAGAAAAAAGGGGATCTGCGCCTGCCAGCGCCGCTGCCCCGACCATATCCGGTAGAACAGGATGCCGATCACGAAAAAGGGCAGGAATTCCAGCACCAGCACCATGGTCAGCCGCCAGGGCATGGAGGGCCAGACCATCATCAGCCATTTCAGCCCCAGCCACGGGATCAGCGTCCATTCCAGCCGGTTCATAGAGCGGCCCAGCAGGCGCCACAGCAGGATCATCGATGTATAGAAGCCCAGTTCCACCGCCAGCGTCCAATAGGCGCCGTCGACCTCCGGGTGCAGGAGATAGGCCTGCAACATGGTGAGGTTGAGGAACGTGCTTTGCAACGGAATTTTCAGCAGGTCGACGTCACCGGCATATTCGAACAGCAGGATCAGCGCGATCGCCACCCAATAGGCCGGGAACAGCCGCGCGAAGCGGTTGACCGCGAAATCCGCGATGCTCTCTATCCGCTTGAAGGAAAAGAAAATCGCGAAACCGGAAATGGCGAAGAACAGCAACACCCTGTATTCGCCGGGCCAGAAGGCGAAGGGAACATGCGCCACGCCCGGAAAAATCTCTGGATAGCGGACACTGAGATGATAGAGGATGACGGCGATGGCCCCGATACCGCGCAGGGCATCGAGTTCCACCAGACGCCCACCCGTCCGGCGCAGCGCAGAATCGCCCCCATTCTCTTTCCGGTTCATTGCCGTTCTATAACGGAAAATTGCTGAAGCGCAGGTAAACTTCCGCAACGCCGAGCGGATTTTACACTCATGCCCGGCGCGGGGCAACTTGCCGCATCGCCATGCGGGGCTTCATCGTGCTGTCATATCCCTTCGATAGAGGGCGTGCCATGTCACTGTCCGACCCGATGCCCGATCATCCGATGTCCGATCCGATGATCGCCCCCTCGCCCCATCCCCACGCCACCACGGGCCGCGCCGTCAGCCAGGCGGTGCTGCGCCATCGCCAGTTCAGCGCGAGGGGCATGATGGAACGCGCCTTCGCCCTTGCCTTTCGCGGCATGGTCTATGCGCAGATATGGGAAGACCCGCTGATCGACATGGAGGCCATGGATATCGGCCCGGACAGCGACATCATCACCATCGCCAGCGGTGGATGCAACATGCTGTCCTATCTCACCGCCGGGCCGAAATCGCTGCATGCGGTCGATCTCAACACCGCCCATGTCGCTCTGGGCCGGCTCAAGCTGGCGGCGGCGCGCCACCTGCCCGATCATGCCGCCTTTCACCGCTTCTTCGCGCAATCGGGACAGCAGGCCAATATCGCCGCCTACCGCCAATATATCCGCCCCCATCTCGACGATGTGACCATCCGCTATTGGGAAGGGCGCGATCTGGCCGGGCGCAAGCGCATCAACGCCTTTGCCAAGAACATCTATACCAAGGGCCTGCTGGGCCAGTTCATATCCGCCGCCCATATCGTCGCGCGCCTCTATCGCATCGATCCGCGAGAATTGCTGAACGCCCGGTCGGTGGAGGAACAGCGCGCCATTTTCGAGCAGCGCCTCGCGCCGCTGTTCGACCGGCGGTTCGTGCGCTGGCTGACGCAGCAGCCCGCCTCCCTGTTCGGGCTGGGCATACCGCCCGCCCAATATGAGGCGCTGTGCGAGGGCGATTCCGGCGAGATGGCGCAAGTGCTGCGGCGTCGGCTCGAAAAGCTCGCCTGCGATTTCGATATTCGCCAGAATTATTTCGCGCAGCAGGCCTTCGGGCGTGGTTATGCGACGATGCCGCAAGCCGCCCTGCCGCCCTATCTCGAAGCGCAGCACCACCCGGCGCTGACCCGCCATCTCGACCGGGCGAGCATCCACCACGCCAATTTCGTCGATTATCTGGCGCGCCACGGCGCGGGCAGTTTCGATCGCTATGTGCTGCTGGACGCGCAGGACTGGATGACCGATGCGCAACTCGATGCGCTGTGGACGCAGATCAGCCGCACCAGTCGCGCGGGCGCGCGCGTGATCTTCCGTACCGCCGCCACCCCCAGCCTGTTGCCGGGCCGCCTCAGCGAGGCCCTGCTTTCCCGTTGGGAGTATCAGGAGGCCCGCTCGCTCGACATGACGCGGCGCGACCGTTCGGCCATTTACGGCGGCTTCCACCTCTATATCCGCCGGGAGGACAAGGCCTGATGCCTGCCGCGCGAGCCATCGCCGCCCTCTCCCCGCCCCAAAAGGCGCGGATGGACAGCATCTATCGGACGCAGCGCCATTTTTACGACCTGACCCGCAAATATTATCTGTTGGGCCGGGATCGCCTGATCGAGGCGCTCGATGCCGGGGAAGGCATGAGCATATTGGAGGTCGGCTGCGGCACCGGGCGCAATCTGGTCGCCGCCGCCCGCCGCTGGCAGGACGCGGATTTTTGCGGGCTGGACATCAGTTCGGCCATGCTGGAAAAAGCGCAGACCGCGATCCGGCGCAGCGGCCTGGACCAGCGTATCCGCCTGACGGAAGCCGATGCCTGCGACTTTTCGGGGCATGAGATACTGACCGCGCGACGCTTCGACCGGATCTTCTTTTCCTACACCCTCTCGATGATTCCGGCATGGGAATATGCGATCGAGGAAGCGCTGGGCGCATTGGCGCCGCAGGGCACGCTGCACATCGTCGATTTCGGCCAGCAGGAACATCTGCCGCGCTGGTTCCGCGCCCTGTTGTTCGGCTGGCTCCATCGCTTCCACGTCCGCCCGCGTGCCGACCTGCGCGCCGTATTGGAGGAAGCGGCATCCCGCCATGGCCGGGCGCTGCATTTCGAGGCGCTCTATCGCGGCTATGCGTGGAGCGCGACGATCTCGTAAAGCCCCTTCCGCGCGCCGAATGAAAGAAGGCGCAGGCCCCGAAGCCCGCGCCTTTCCATCAAAATTGTCGGCCTCAAAAAGCGCGTCGGCCCGGCCGCTTATTTGCTGTCGAGAATAGCCGCGATCGCGCCCGTCACTTCGCCCATATCGGCCATGCCATCCACCCGCGAAACGATGCCGCGCGCCTCGTAGATCGGCAGGATCGGCGCGGTCTTGGCGCGATATTCGGCCATGCGGGTCCGCACGGTTTCCTCATTATCGTCTGCGCGGCGCTTGAACTCATGCCCATGGCATTTGTCGCACTCGCCTTCGACCGCGGGCTGCTTGAACTGGTCATGATAGCCTTCGCCGCAGGTGCCGCAGGTGAAGCGTCCGGTGATGCGCTCGACCAGCGCATCCTCATTCACGTCCAGTTCGATCACATGATCCAGCGTGCGGTTACGCTCCGCCAGCAGGCCGTCGAGCGAGTGCGCCTGCGCCTGCGTGCGGGGATAGCCGTCGAAGATCACGCCGACATCGGCGGGCAGCGCATCCAGCGCCTCGCCAATGATGCCGGAGACGATCTCGTCCGACACGAGGCCGCCCGATTCCATCACCGCCTTGGCCTGCAAGCCCACCGGCGTTTGCGCCTTCACGGCCGCGCGCAGCATGTCCCCGGTCGAAAGCTGCTTCATGCCGCGATCCTCGACCAGTCGGCTCGCCTGCGTGCCCTTCCCGGCCCCCGGAGGTCCAAGCAGAATGATATTCATGTGGCTGTCCCCTGTTTTGACTTGTTTTCCGTGCCGCGCCTCAGCGCATACGGCCCTTCAGGCGCGCCTTCTTGATAAGGTCGCCATATTGATGGGCCAGCAGATGGCTCTGGATCTGCGTCACCGTGTCGACCGTCACATTGACGACGATCAGCAGGCTGGTGCCCCCCAGATAGAAGGGGATGCCCGCGCTGGCGATCGCATATTCAGGCACGAGGCAGATAAACGCCAGATAGGCCGCGCCGATCACCGTAATGCGCGTCAACACATAATCGAGATAATTTTCGGTATTCTTGCCCGGACGGATGCCCGGAATGAAGCCGCCATTCTTCTTCAGATTTTCCGACGTTTCTTCCGGGTTGAACACCAACGCGGTGTAGAAGAAACAGAAAAAGACGATGCCGATGCCATAAAGCGCCATATAGACCGGGCTGCCATGACTGAGCCACTGGTTCAGTTCCAGCACGAAATCGCCCCATGCGCTTTCGCCCGCCACCTGATTGCCCGCAAAGCGCGAAACGGTGAGCGGCATCAGCAGCAGCGAGGAAGCGAAGATCGGCGGAATGACGCCCGCGGTATTGACCTTCAGCGGCAGATGGCTGCGATCCGCCTGCATCAGGCCTTGACGGGTCTGGCGCTTGGGATATTGGATCAGCACCCGGCGCTGCGCCCGCTCCATGAAACAGATGAACGCGATCAGGCCGAGGGCCATGATGATGATGCCCAGGATCAACAACCCGGAAATCGACCCTTCGCGGCCCGACTGGAACAGGTTGCTCAGCGTCACCGGCAATTGCGCGACGATACCGGCCATGATGATGAGCGACACGCCGTTGCCGATCCCGCGAGAGGTGATCTGCTCACCCAGCCACATCAGGAACATCGTGCCGCCGACCAGCGACACCACGGCGGCGAGGCGGAACAGCATCCCCGGTTCGACCACCGCCTGCATGCCCTGACTTGCGCCGAAGGTTTCCAGACCGACCGCGATGAAATAGCCCTGCACCGCCGTCAGGCCGACCGTGCCGTAGCGGGTATATTGGTTGAGCTTCTTGCGCCCGCTCTCTCCCTCTTTCTTGATCGCGGCGAGCGTGGGCGAAAGCGCTGCGGCAAGCTGCACGACGATCGAGGCCGTGATATAGGGCATGACGCCGAGCGCGATCAGGCTCATGCGTTCCAGCGAACCGCCGGAAAAGGTGTTGAAAATATCCAGCACCCCGCCCTGCGTCTGCGCATAGAGCGAGGCCAGCACCGTGGGATCAATGCCGGGCAGCGGCACGAACGACAAAAAGCGGAACACGATGAGGGCGCCCAGCGTAAACCACAGGCGCTTTTTCAGTTCCGTGGCCTGCGCGAATTTGGCGAGGCTCAGATTGGATGCCAACTGATCGGCTCTCGATGCCATTGCTCTACCATACCTTCAAAATTCTGGCGCCCGGACGAGCGCGAAAAAAGACCCTGTAGCGGCTTGCGGCGCGGCTGTGAACCGTTCGCGTCATCCATTTTCCCGCGCGCGCCGAATCCCTTATCCCCGCAACTGGACTTTTGCCCCGCCCCGCGCAAGAGGGCAATGCATTCCCGACATCGTCACACGCGTTCCCCGACCCGCCTATATGGCCCGAAAGCGCATGCCCACATAGGGACCGACCACCGGCATCGCAAGGGCGGCCCGCAAGCCGAGCGCGCCCCATTCTCTCACCCTTCCCGGCGCGGACCGAGGCTGGGCGGCCCCTTCCCGACTCGGCCTTTGCGCTATTTCAGGCGAAGTCCGGCGCCTCCACCGGGCCGAAGCGCGGTTTCACGTGTGATCGAAAAGAGCCACACCGATGATCCGCCATCCCGTTCGGAGCAGCTGGCTTCGGAGCATCCGCCGCTTCTGGCCGAGAAAAGGGGCACCCAAGCGCCCCGCCATGCCTATCGGCCTCAACCGCCGACCCCGCTCAAAAAACAAGGCCCCGCTTCCCTGAAACGGGCAGCGAGGCCTTGCTGTTCAAAAGTTCTCGAGATCAGCCCTTGGCCGCGGCCTTCTTGGCGCTGCCCTTCTTGGCTGCGGCCTTTTCGGCTGCGCTCACCACCGCGATCACCTCGACCTTGCCGCCAGCCTTTTCCACCGCTTCGATCGCGCCCTTCGACGCGCCGGCCACGCTGAAACTCACCTTCGCGGTCAGTTCGCCCTTGCCGAGCAGACGGACGCCATCCTTGCCGCCACGGGCCAGACCGGCGGCCTGCAAGGCGGCATGATCCAGAGTCGCGGACGCATCCAGCTTGCCCGCGTCGATGACCTTCTGCACCGCGCCCAGATTGACGATCGCATAGTCTTTCCCGAAGGGATTGTTGAAACCCCGCTTCGGCAGACGCATGTGGAGCGGCATCTGGCCGCCTTCAAAGCCGTTGATGCTGACGCCCGAGCGCGCCTTGGCGCCCTTCTGGCCGCGACCAGCGGTCTTGCCCTTGCCGGAGCCGATGCCACGGCCCACGCGCATGCGGCCCTTGCGGGCGCCCTGATTGTCGTTGAGTTCGTTCAGTTTCATGTCTTGCACTCGCTTTCGCTATGTTCGCGCCAAGGCTGCTGTACGGTTTCCCGCCGCCACCCATGCCATTTCACCTGCTTTCAAGGTCTGTCACGACCCTGCGGAACAGGCCCCGGATAAAGAGAAGGGGCAGCCTGTAGCCGCCCCTCGCCCATGCGTCCACCCTAAACGTGCGTCCACCCTAAAAAGGATGAACCCGTTTCTGTCAGTCGACCACGCGCACCAGATGGGGCAGCTTGGCGATCGCGCCGCGAACTTCGGGCGTATCTTCCAGTTCCACCTCGCGATGCATCTTGTTGAGGCCCAGACCGATAAGGATTTTGCGCTGGGCTTCGGGCCGACGGATCGGGGAACCGACCTGCTTGATCTTGATTTTCGCCATCGCTCTTACTCCGCAATCGCTTCGGCTTCGACCTGAGCGACCTCGGCGGACGCACCGCCACGGCGCAGCAGATCGGCAACCTTCTTGCCGCGACGCTGAGCGACCGACTTGGGGCTGGTCTGCTCGGTCAGCGCCTCGAAGGTGGCACGGATCATGTTATAGGGGTTCGACGTGCCGACCGACTTGGTCACGACATCCGCAACGCCAAGGCTTTCGAACACAGCGCGCATCGGACCGCCGGCGATGATGCCCGTACCGGCGGGAGCCGAACGGAGCGTCACATTGCCCGCGCCGAACTGGCCACGGCCATCATGGTGCAGCGTGCGGCCTTCCTTCAGCGGAACGCGAACCATCTTCTTCTTTGCAGAAGCGGTGGCCTTGCTGATCGCCTCGGGCACTTCGCGCGCCTTGCCATGGCCGAAACCGACCCGGCCCTTGCCGTCACCGACAACCACCAGAGCCGCAAAGCCGAAGCGCTTGCCGCCCTTCACGGTCTTGCTGACGCGGTTGATGTGGACCAGCTTTTCAACCAGTTCTTCGCCCTGATCTTCCTGAGCGCGGCGATCATCGCGACGGCCACGGCCACCCCGTTCGCCACGATTGCGGTCACCACCGCGACCGCGACGATTGCCGCGACCTTCGGTTTCGGGAGCGGCGGGTGCGCCGGCTTCGTTGTTCACTTCATCCGCCATATCAGAACTCCAGCCCGCCTTCGCGAGCAGCATCGGCCAGCGCTTTCACGCGGCCATGGAACAGGAAACCACCGCGATCAAACACGACCTTGGTGACGCCAGCCTGGGTCGCGGCAGCGGCGATGCGCTTGCCGACTTCGGCTGCGGCGGCCGAGTTAGAACCGGCAGTCCCGCGCACATCCTTGTCCAGCGTCGAGGCCGCGGCAACGGTGTGCCCCCGCTCATCGTCGATGACCTGAGCATAGATATGCCGACCCGACCGGTGGATGGACAGGCGCGGACGACCGCCAGCGCGAGCCTTGAGGGCGGTACGAACGCGGCGACGGCGCCGCGCGAAGAGAGAGAGTTTCGCCATGGCTTACTTCTTCTTGCCTTCTTTGCGGAAGATGAACTCACCGCGATATTTGATACCCTTGCCCTTATAGGGTTCGGGCTTCCTCCAGCGACGGATTTCAGCGGCAACCTGACCGACCTTCTGCTTGTCGATCCCGCTGATTTCCACGGTGGTGTTGTCCGGCGTCTTGATCTCGATCCCCTCGGGGACCGCATAATCGACGTCGTGGCTGTAACCGAGTTGCAGCTTCAGCGTCTTGCCCTGCGCATTGGCGCGATAGCCGACACCGGTGATTTCCAGCACCTTGGTATAGCCTTCGGTCACACCCGTCACCAGATTCTGGACCAGCGTGCGCTGCATGCCCCAGAAGGACCGCGCGCGCTTGCTGTCGTTCGCCGGCGCGACGGTCAGCAGGCCGTCTTCCAGCGTATAGGTGACGTCATCGGCCATCGGGATGCTGAGCGCGCCCTTCGGACCCTTCACCGAAACCTGACCGTCCTGAACGGTCGCGGTAACGCCTGCCGGGATTGCAACCGGCTTCTTTCCGGTACGGCTCATCAGAACACCTCCGCCAGCACTTCGCCGCCGACATTCTGGTCCCGCGCTTCGGCGTCCGAAAGAACGCCGCGCGGGGTCGACACGATGGTGATGCCAAGGCCGTTGCGCACGACCGGCAGTTCCTTGCTGCCGGAATAGACCCGGCGGCCGGGCTTGGAAACCCGTGCAACATGCTTGATCGCGGGCTGGCCCTCGAAATATTTCAGCTCGATGCGCAGGCCGGGATGCTTGCCCAGCGTTTCTTCGCTGTAGCCACGAATATAGCCTTCGCGCTGCAACACGTCCAGAACGCGCGCGCGCAGCTTGGAAGCCGGGGTAACAACGCTGTCCTTGCGAGCCTGCTGGCCGTTACGGATGCGGGTGAGCATATCACCCAGAGGATCGGTCAATGCCATGTTGGTCTATCCTTACCAGCTCGACTTGGTGACGCCGGGGATCAGGCCCTTGTTGGCCAGATCACGCAGCTGCACGCGGCAGAGACGGAATTTGCGATAATAGGCGCGCGGACGGCCGGTCAGCTCGCAACGATTGCGAATGCGGGTCGGATTACCGTTCCGCGGAATCTCGGCCATCTTCAGACGCGCGATCAAACGCTCCGTATCGTCGAGCGACGTATCGGCAGCCATCGCCTTCAGCTTCGCATAACGGCCGGCATATTTCTTCACCAGCTTCTTGCGACGCTCATTCTTGTTAATGGAACTCAGTTTCGCCATGACTTAAGTTCTCTTCCTTCCTTGAAGCAGGCGCCCTCAGGCAGCCTGCTGTTCCTCTTCGACCGGGAACGGGAAACCGAACAGACGCAGCAGCTCGCGCGCTTCGTCATCGGTGTTCGCGGTGGTGGTAACGATGATGTCCATGCCACGCACCTTGTCGATGCGGTCATAGTTGATTTCCGGGAAGATGATCTGTTCCTTGATCCCGAACGCGTAGTTGCCGCGACCATCGAACGATTTCGGGTTCAGGCCCCGAAAGTCGCGGATGCGAGGCATCGCCACGGTGATCAGACGATCGAGGAACTCATACATGCGTTCCCGGCGCAGCGTGACCTTCGCGCCGATCGGCATGCCTTCACGCAGCTTGAACTGCGCGATCGACTTCTTCGCCTTGGTGATGACCGGCTTCTGACCGGCGATCAGCTCCATTTCCTCGGCGGCCGACGTGACCTTCTTCTTGTCCTGCGTCGCTTCGCCCACGCCCATGTTCAGCGTGATCTTCTCGATCCGCGGAATCTGCATCGGGTTCGCATAGCCGAACTTCTCGGTCATCGCCTTGATGATGGTCTCATCATAGACCGACTTCAGGCGCGGAGTATATTTGTCAGCCATCAGATGACCTCCCCGGACTTGACGGCCACGCGGACCTTCTTGCCGTCGCGCTCTTCGAAGCGGACGCGGGTGGCCTTGCCATCCTTGCCGGCAATCGCGACATTGGAAATGTGCAGCGGCGCAGGCTTGCGATCGATGCCGCCCTGCGGGTTCATCTGATCGGGCTTGCGGTGCCGCGCATGGACGTTGATGCCGTCCACCAGCACCTTGTCTTCCTTCGGAAAAACCTGAAGGACAGCGCCCGAACGGCCCTTGTCCTTGCCCGCCAGCACGACGACGGTGTCACCCTTCTTGATCCTGGACGCGCTCATTACAGCACCTCCGGCGCAAGGCTGATGATCTTCATGAAGTTCTTCGCGCGCAGTTCACGCACGACGGGGCCGAAGATACGGGTGCCGATCGGCTCCTCGTTCTTGCCGACCAGCACCGCAGCGTTGCTGTCGAAACGAATGACGCTGCCGTCCGCGCGGCGAACATCCTTCGCGGTGCGAACGATGACGGCGCGATGCACGTCACCCTTCTTCACGCGGCCCTTGGGCTGAGCGTCCTTGACGGAAACGACGATAACGTCGCCCACGCCGGCGGTACGCCGCTTCGAGCCGCCCAGCACCTTGATGCACTGAACGCGCTTGGCGCCGCTGTTGTCGGCGACCTCAAGATTGGATTGCATCTGGATCATTGATCCGGTTCCTTCTCACTTGGCTTGCCGGAATATTCCGGTAGTTCCTGAACGTGTCGGCTTAGGCCGCCTGCTCCGGGGATTTATGCGTGTCAACCCGCTCAACAACCTTCCAGGTCTTGAGCTTGGAGATCGGCGCCGTTTCCTCGATACGGACGGTCTCACCCTCATGATAGGCATTGGCCTCGTCATGAGCATGATATTTCTTCGAACGGCGGATGATCTTGCCGTAGAGCGGGTGCTTTACCTTACGCTCGACACGAACCACAACCGTTTTATCACCCTTGTCGGAAACTACTGTTCCCGTCAGCACGCGCTTGGGCATAGTGTTTCCTTCCTTACTTCGCTGCGCGGGCGCGTTCGCCCTGCAACGTCTTGATACGGGCGATATCCCGACGCACTTCCCGCACCCGGCTCGCTTTTTCAAGCTGGTTCGTCGCGGCCTGAAAGCGCAGGTTGAACTGCTCCTTCTTCAGGTTGGCGAGTTCGCCGGAAAGCTCGTCGTCCGTCTTGACACGAAGATCGCTGGCATTGGCCATTATTCGCCTCCCAGATGCGAGGTGTCGCCCAGACGGGCCACCACCTTGGTCTTGATCGGCAGCTTCATGGCTGCGCGGGAAAAGGCCTCGGCGGCGAGCGGACCGGGAACCCCGTCCAGCTCGAACAGGATACGGCCCGGCTTCACGCGAGCGGCCCAATATTCGACGCTGCCCTTGCCCTTGCCCTGACGGACTTCGGCGGGCTTCTTCGACACCGGAACGTCGGGGAACACGCGGATCCACAAACGGCCCTGACGGCGGATGTGACGGGTGATCGCACGGCGCGCAGCCTCGATCTGGCGGGCGGTGATCCGCTCAGGCTCCATAGCCTTCAGACCATAAGCGCCGAAGTTCAGTGCGCTGCCACCCTTGGCGTCGCCCTTGATCCGACCCTTGAAGGTCTTGCGGAATTTCATTTTCTTCGGTTGCAGCATGACGCTCTACCTTCTCACTCAGTGCGCCGGACGGACGCCGGAGGTTTGAGCCTCCATCATCAGCCGGTCAGTCGCCATCGGATCGTGACCAAGGATTTCACCCTTGAAGATCCAGACCTTGATGCCGCACACGCCATAAGCGGTGTGGGCAGTGGCCTCGGCATAATCGACATTACCACGCAGCGTATGCAGCGGAACGCGGCCCTCGCGATACCATTCGGTACGCGCGATTTCCGCGCCGCCCAGACGGCCGCCGCAGGTGATCTTAATGCCTTCGGCGCCAAGACGCAGGGCGGACTGCACGGCGCGCTTCATCGCGCGACGGAACGCGATGCGGCGTTCCAGCTGATCGGCAACGCCCTGAGCGACCAGCTTGGCGTCGATTTCCGGCTTGCGGATTTCGACGATGTTCAGCGACACGTCCGAAGAAGTGAGGCTACCCAGCTTCTTGCGCAGCTTTTCAATGTCCGCGCCCTTCTTGCCGATGATGACGCCCGGACGGGCGGCATAGATCGACACGCGGCACAGCTTGGCCGGACGCTCGATCACGACCTTGGAGATCGCGGCCTGCGGCAGGTTCTTCATGATGTAGGTGCGGATCTTGAGATCCTCCATCAGAAGACGGCCATAATCTTGGCCTTCCGCGAACCAGCGGCTATCCCAGGTGCGGTTGATCTGAAGACGCAGACCGATCGGATTGCTCTTGTGACCCATGACTTACGCCTCCGCCTGTTCAGTCTGCTCGCGCACGATGATCCGTACCCGGCTGAAGGGTTTGAGGATGCGGGTCGACTTGCCGCGACCGCGCGCGTGGAAGCGCTTCATGGTGATCGACTTGCCAACCGAAGCCTCCGCGACGACCAGCGAGTCGACATCGAGATTATGGTTGTTTTCCGCATTGGCGATGGCCGAAGCCAGCACCTTGCGAACGTCCACCGCCATCGCCTTCTTGGAAAAAGCGAGCACGTTGAGCGCATCTTCCACCTTGCGGCCACGGATCAGCGCCGCCACCAGGTTCAGCTTCTGGGCCGAACCGCGGATGCTGGTGCCGACGGCCAGCGCCTCATTGTCGCCAACGCGACGGGGAGCTTTTGCCTTGCCCATTAGCGCTTACCCTTCTTGTCGGCGGCGTGGCCGGGGAAATAGCGCGTCGGCGCGAATTCACCCAGCTTGTGACCGACCATGTCCTCGTTCACCGAAACGGGAACGTGCTTACGGCCATTATAGACGTTGAACGTCAGGCCAACGAACTGCGGCAGAATGGTCGAGCGACGCGACCAGGTCTTGATCGGGCCGGACTTGCCACCCGCATCCTGCGCGCCCTCTGCCTTCTTGAGCAGATGCAGGTCCACAAACGGACCCTTCCAGACGGAACGAGCCATCGCTTACCTCTTCTTCTTCGCGTGACGGCTACGGATGATGAACTTGTCCGTCGCCTTGTTGTTACGGGTACGAGCACCCTTGGTCGGCTTGCCCCACGGCGTCACCGGATGGCGGCCACCGGAGGTCCGGCCTTCACCACCGCCATGGGGGTGGTCGACCGGGTTCTTCGCAACGCCGCGCGTCAGAGGACGACGGCCCAGCCAGCGGTTACGACCGGCCTTGGCGAGGTTGGTGTTGGCATTGTCGGGGTTCGACACGGCGCCAACGGTGCCCATGCAGTCCGAACGGATATAGCGCTGCTCACCCGAATTGAGGCGAACGATCACCATGCCGCGATCGCGACCGACAAGCTGGACATAAGTGCCTGCCGAACGGGCGATCTGCCCGCCCTTGCCCGGCTTCATCTCGATATTGTGGCAGATCGTGCCGACCGGCATCTGCCCCAGTTCCATCGCGTTGCCCGGCTTCACGTCGGTCTTCTTGCCGGCGACGACCTTGTCCCCGACCGAAAGGCGCTGCGGCGCGATGATATAGGCCAGTTCGCCATCCTCATATTTGAGGAGCGCGATGAACGCCGTGCGATTGGGGTCATATTCCAGACGCTCGACGGTCGCCTCGATGTCCCACTTGCGGCGCTTGAAATCGACGATGCGATAGCGCTGCTTGTGGCCACCGGCGATGCCGCGGCTGGTGACGTGACCCTTGTTGTTACGGCCACCGGTCTTGCGCTTGCCTTCGGTCAGCGCCTTGACGGGCTTGCCCTTGTGCAGGTGCGAGCGATCGACCAGAATCAGACCGCGCTGGGCGGGGCTGGTCGGATTATAGTGCTTGAGTGCCATGATCCTGCCTCGCCTCAGATCGTGCTGGTGACGTCAATCGACTGGCCTTCGGCCAGCGTGACGATCGCCTTCTTGAAATCGCTGCGCGTGTAGGGCTTGCCCTTCCAGCGCTTCACCTTGCCCTTCTGGACAATGGTGTTGACGCCCTTCACCGACACGCCGAACAGCGCTTCGACCGCAGCCTTGATTTCCGGCTTGGTGGCGTCGCCCGCCACCTTGAAAACCACGGCGTTGTTCTCGGAAAGCAGGGTCGCCTTCTCGGTGATGTGGGGGCTGAGGATAACGTCATAATGACGGATATCCGTGGCCGCTGCCTGTTTCTTAGCCATTGAAGCGAGCCTCCAGCTTTTCCACGGCGGCGCGGGTCAGGACCAGCGCGTCGGCACGCAGAATGTCATACACATTGGCGCCGACCGCCGGCAGGACGTTGACGCCCACCAGGTTGGACGATGCCTTGGCGAAGCTGACGTTGATCGCGTCGCCATCGATGAACAGCGCCTTGTTGAGGCCCAGCTTTTCAAGCTGGCCCGCCAGCACCTTCGTCTTGCCTTCCTTGACATCGAGATTGTCGATGATGGTCAGCGAACCGGTCTTGGCCTTGGCGGAAAGCGCCATCTTCAGGCCCAGCGCGCGGACCTTCTTGTTGAGGTCGTGACCGAAAGTGCGAGCGCGCGCACCATGGGCCTTACCACCGCCGATGAAGACCGGCGCGCGGCGATCGCCGTGACGGGCGACACCGCCGCCCTTCTGGCGACCGAATTTCTTGCCGGTGCGGGCGACATCGCTGCGCTCACGGGTAGCACGAGCAGGCGCGCGGCGCTTTTCGAGCTGCCACGTCACGACGCGGTGCAGGATATCGGTGCGCGGTTCGATGCCGAAAATCGCTTCGTTCAGTTCGACGTCGCCAGCCTTGCCGGCTTCCAGGGTTTTGACTTCAAGCTTCATGGCTTAGCCCTCCTGGTTTTCGGTGGCTTCCGGTGCTTCGACCGGAGCGCTGTCGTTGCTGGATGCGGCCGACTTCAGGCTCGCCGGATAAGGCAGGTCGGCCGGACGCGTCACCTTGACGGCGTCGCTGACCAACAGCCATGTACCCTTGGAGCCGGGAACGCTGCCCTTCACGAACAGAAGGTCGCGCTCGACATCGGTGCGGACGATTTCAAGATTCTGCTGGGTGCGCTGACGATCACCCATATGACCGGCCATCTTCTTGTTCTTGAAGACGCGGCCCGGATCCTGACGATTACCGGTCGAACCATGCGCACGGTGGCTGATGGAAACGCCGTGCGTCGCACGCATACCACCGAAACCCCAGCGCTTCATCGCACCGGCAAAACCCTTACCCTGGGTATGGCCGGTCACGTCGACAAGCTGACCCGTGATGAAATGGTCGGCGGAAATTTCAGCGCCAACGTCGAGCAGCGCGTCTTCAGCGACACGGAACTCGGCGACGCGAGCCTTCGGCTCGACTTCCGCCTTTGCAAAATGGCCACGCTGCGGCTTGGCGACATTCTTCGCCTTGGCAGCACCGGCACCCAATTGAACGGCCACATAGCCGTCCTTTTCAATCTCGCGACGCGAGATCACCTGATTGCCTTCCAGTGCAAGCACGGTAACTGGCACATGCCGTCCGTCTTCCTGAAAAAGGCGGGTCATCCCGACTTTCTTCGCGATCACGCCTGTACGCATGATCATACCTCCCAACAGAGGCCCGCCAACAGCGACGGGCGTATCCAACGAAAAACCGCAACGGAAAATCCGCTGCGGCCAACCCAAATGCTCGATCACCCCGTCCGGGTCGGATGCCTCCCTAAAGGGAAGCGACGGGGGACCAGGACCACGTTGCGGCCCGAAGGCCCGTGCGGTATCCCTTTAATTCGCTCAAGCCATCAAGCGAGCTTGATTTCGACGTTCACGCCGGCAGCAAGATCCAGCTTCATCAGCGCGTCGACCGTCTGCGGCGTCGGCTGCACAATGTCAAGCATACGCTTGTAGGTGCGGACCTCAAACTGCTCGCGGCTCTTCTTGTCCACGTGCGGGCCACGGTTGACCGTGAACTTCTCAATGCGCGTCGGCAGCGGAATGGGGCCACGAATGAGCGCGCCGGTACGACGGGCCGTGTCAGCGATATCGCCGGTCGCCTGATCGAGCACGCGGTGATCAAAGGCTTTGAGGCGAATGCGAATATTCTGCGTTTCCATATCCAACTACCGATGCGAAAGAGCCAAAAAACAAACCGCCTCGCTCCCCCGTGGGGAAACCCGATGCTTCAAACCTTGTCGGCGAACACCGGGTCGAGGCGGCTGGAAAATTCAGCCGCGCGAATCACCCGGACCCGCGCGGCTTCGTGCCTATATTACTTGGAGATCGAGCTGACAACCCCCGCGCCGACGGTACGGCCACCTTCGCGGATAGCGAAGCGCAGACCGGCATCCATCGCGATCGGGGCGATGAGCTTGACGCCCAGCTTCACATTGTCGCC
Organism: Sphingobium sp.; assembly: GCA_050252755.1. Taxonomy (GTDB): domain Bacteria; phylum Pseudomonadota; class Alphaproteobacteria; order Sphingomonadales; family Sphingomonadaceae; genus Sphingobium. Next base: position 115,578 of record JBFWKI010000001.1, on the reverse strand, counting down.
CGGCATGACCATTTCGGTGCCTTCGGGCAGAACGACTTCACCGGTCACGTCGGTCGTGCGGAAGTAGAACTGCGGGCGATAGTTCGCGAAGAACGGCGTGTGACGGCCGCCTTCGTCCTTCGACAGGACATAGACCTCGGCTTCGAAGTCGGTGTGCGGGGTGATGGAACCGGGCTTCGCCAGAACCTGACCACGCTCCACCTCTTCACGGCCGACGCCGCGGATCAGCGCACCGATATTGTCGCCCGCGCGACCTTCGTCGAGCAGCTTGCGGAACATTTCGACGCCGGTGACGGTGGTCTTCTTGGTGTCCTTGATGCCGACGATTTCGACTTCTTCACCAACCTTGACGATGCCGGTTTCGACGCGGCCGGTCACAACCGTACCACGACCGGAGATCGAGAACACGTCTTCGATCGGCATCAGGAACGGACGATCGATCGGGCGTTCGGGCTGCGGGATATAATCGTCGACAGCCTTCATCAGTTCAAGGATCTTGTCCTTGCCGATATTGTCGTCACGGCCTTCCAGAGCCGCCAGCGCCGAGCCGGGGATCACGGGGATATCGTCGCCGGGGAAATCGTAGCTGGACAGCAGCTCGCGAATTTCCAGTTCGACCAGTTCCAGGATTTCCGCGTCGTCGACCTGATCGACCTTGTTCATGAACACGACCAGAGCCGGCACGCCGACCTGACGGGCGAGCAGGATGTGCTCGCGGGTCTGCGGCATCGGGCCGTCGGCAGCGTTCACGACAAGGATCGCGCCGTCCATCTGCGCGGCGCCGGTGATCATGTTCTTCACATAGTCGGCGTGGCCCGGGCAATCGACGTGCGCATAGTGGCGCGCATCGGTTTCATATTCGACGTGCGAGGTCGAAATGGTGATGCCGCGCTCGCGCTCTTCGGGAGCCTTGTCGATGTTCGCATAGTCGGTGAACTCAGCGCCGCCCGATTCAGCGAGAATCTTGGTGATCGCCGCCGTCAGCGTGGTCTTGCCGTGATCGACGTGACCGATGGTGCCGATATTGCAGTGCGGCTTCGTCCGCTCAAATTTAGCCTTAGCCATTTCCTACCTCTTCTTGTCCAAATCTGCTTCGACAGCCATGGGGCGCCTTGCGAGTGCGCCCCCATAGCATCAAATTTCGATAATGCCAGCCTGTTTTGCTGCATCCGGGGCGCAAAATCGCTCCCCGAAATGCAAACGCCTCAGGCCATCTTCGCCTTCACTTCGTCAGCGACGTTCTGCGGCACTTCTTCATAGTGAGAGAACTGCATCGAGTAGTTCGCCCGGCCCTGCGTGAAGGACCGCAACTGGTTCACATAACCGAACATGTTCGCCAGCGGCACCATCGCTTCGACAACCTGGGCATTGCCCCGGCTATCCGTGCCCTGAATCTGGCCGCGACGGCTGTTCATGTCGCCGATGACGTCGCCCAGATATTCTTCCGGGGACACGACTTCGACCTTCATGATCGGTTCCAGCAGCTTGATACCGGACTTCTGGGCCGCTTCGCGCATCGCGCCGCGGGCGCAGATTTCGAACGCCAGCGCCGACGAGTCGACGTCGTGATAGGCGCCGTCCGTCAGGTGAACCTCGAAGTCGATGATCGGGAAGCCGATGAGCTGGCCGGTTTCGGCCGTCTCGCGGAAGCCCTTTTCCACCGACGGGATATATTCGCGCGGGATGTTGCCGCCCTTGATCTCGTCGAAGAACTGGAAGCCCGAACCCCGCTCGCCGGGGATGACCGTAACCTTGACGCGGCCGAACTGGCCCGAACCGCCCGACTGCTTCTTGTGGGTATAGTCGATATCGACCTTCTTCGCGAGATATTCGCGATACGCCACCTGCGGCGCGCCGACATTGGCCTCGACCTTGAATTCACGCTTCATGCGATCGACCAGAATGTCGAGGTGCAGTTCGCCCATGCCCTTGATGATGGTCTGGCCCGATTCGTGATCGGTCGTGACGCGGAAGGACGGATCTTCGGCGGCCAGACGATTGAGCGCGATGCCCATCTTTTCCTGGTCGGCCTTGGTCTTGGGTTCCACCGACAGTTCGATGACCGGTTCGGGAAACTCCATCCGCTCCAGAATGATCGGCTGGCGTTCGGAACACAGCGTATCGCCGGTGGTGGTTTCCTTGAGGCCCGCCAGCGCGACGATGTCGCCCGCATAGGCTTCATCGATATCTTCACGGCTGTTGGCATGCATCAGCAGCATGCGGCCGATCTTTTCCTTCTTGCCCTTCACCGAGTTCAGATAGCTGCCCTTGGTCAGCGTGCCCGAATAGATGCGCGCGAAGGTGAGCGAACCGACGAACGGATCGTTCATGATCTTGAACGCCAGCATCGACAGCGGCGCCGAGTCGGACGTTTCGCGCGTATCCGGCTCTTCCGTGTCGGGGTTGATGCCCTGCACGTCGGGAATGTCGAGCGGCGAAGGCAGGAAGTCGACAACCGCGTCGAGCAACGTCTGCACGCCCTTGTTCTTGAACGACGAACCGCACAGCACCGGAACGAACGACTGGTTGAGCGTGCCCTTGCGCAGCAGCTTCTTCAGCGTATCCGCATCGGGCAAATTGCCTTCGAGATAGGCCTCCATCGCGGCATCGTCCTGCTCGACGGCCAGTTCGATGAGCTTTTCGCGATATTCGGCAGCCTTGTCGACCAGATCGGCCGGAATGTCGCCATAGGTGAACTCGGCGCCCAGGCTCTCATCCTTCCAGATGATCGCACGCTCGTTGACGAGGTCGACCAGACCGATGAAGTCGCTTTCCGCGCCGATGGGCAGATAGAGAACCGCCGGGGTCGCGCCGAGGCGATCGATGATCGTCTGCACGCAATAATAGAAATTCGCGCCGGTGCGGTCCAGCTTGTTGATGTAGCACATCCGGGGCACGGCATATTTGTCGGCCTGACGCCACACCGTTTCCGACTGCGGCTCAACGCCCGCAACGCCGTCGAACGCGGCGACTGCGCCGTCGAGCACGCGCAGCGACCGTTCCACCTCGATGGTGAAATCGACGTGGCCGGGGGTGTCGATGATGTTCAGGCGGTGATCGTTCCAGAAACAGGTCGTCGCCGCCGACGTGATGGTGATGCCGCGCTCCTGCTCCTGCTCCATCCAGTCCATCGTGGCGGCGCCTTCGTGCACTTCGCCGATCTTGTAGGACTTGCCGGTGTAGTAGAGGATGCGCTCTGTCGTCGTCGTCTTGCCGGCGTCAATGTGCGCCATGATACCGAAATTGCGGTAGCGCTCGAGCGGATGGCTGCGGGCCATGATCTTAACTCCATTGCCGGACGGCGAGAGAGGGCCGGGCGGCGGGTTGTGTCTTTACGGGAAGGCAGCAGCCGGAGCATCGCTGCCCCGGCCACCATGTTCTTACCAGCGGTAGTGCGAGAAGGCGCGGTTCGCTTCCGCCATGCGGTGCGTGTCTTCGCGCTTCTTGACCGCGTTGCCGCGGTTGTTCGCAGCGTCCATCAGCTCACCCGAAAGGCGGGCGGCCATGGTGGTTTCGCTGCGGCTGCGGGCAGCGCCGATCAGCCAGCGGATCGCGAGCGCCTGCGCGCGTTCCGGGCGGACCTCGACCGGGACCTGATAGGTCGCACCGCCGACGCGGCGGCTGCGGACCTCGATGCCCGGCTTCACATTGTTGAGGGCGTCATGGAACATCAGGATCGGATCCTTCTTCGCCTTGGCCTCGACCTGATCGAGGGCACCATAGACGATCTGTTCCGCAACGGCTTTCTTGCCGTCCAGCATGACGCTGTTCATGAATTTGGAAAGCACCACATCCTTGAACTTCGGATCGGGCAGGATGACGCGCTTTTCGGGGCGACGACGACGTGACATATGCTTATCTCCCCTGTCTTACTTCGGACGCTTCGCGCCGTATTTGGAACGGCTCTGCTTGCGATCCTTGACGCCCTGCGTATCCAGAACGCCGCGCAGGACGTGATAGCGCACGCCGGGAAGGTCGCGCACACGGCCGCCGCGGATCAGCACGACGCTGTGTTCCTGGAGGTTGTGGCCTTCGCCCGGAATGTAGCTGATGACTTCGCGGCTGTTGGTCAGGCGAACCTTCGCAACCTTGCGCAGAGCCGAGTTCGGCTTTTTCGGGGTGGTGGTATAGACACGGGTGCAGACGCCACGCTTTTGCGGGTTCTGATCCATTGCAGGGACCTTGCTCTTGGCCTTCTGCGGTTCACGGCCCTTGCGGACCAACTGATTGATTGTCGGCATGAAGCCCTTCACTTTCACTAGTTACTTTACCGCACCATCACGTCCGATTCGCCGCGCCACCATGGCAACGCCATGATTGCAACAGCAACGGCCCCGGCGGTCGAACGACCCCCCGGACCGGGAAGAAACAGCCGGCAATGTTCAAGCTCATAAAATTGCCCGCAAATCGGCATTTCGGCTTCGACAACACCGGATAAAGGGCGTTCGCGAGTCCCAACTACTGGCCGCAAGGCAGGGCGCGCTATAGCGATGCGCGGTTTCCCGGTCAAGCATGTCGCGAGCAATGCTGCGTCCCGGCGTCCCGCGCCGACCGATCGCCCCCCTTCCTTCGTCGAGTCGCGGCCGGGTGGCAAGCCCTGCGGCGCGATAAATTATTGTAACTTTTTGATCCGTTCCACGCTTCGCCGTTCGAATCTTTCGATTCATCCGTCTTTGGCCGCTGCGATTCGATTCCGCAGGCCAGCTCTGATACCCGCCTGACCGGTTCCGGGGGGAACTATATCCAGAGAATATAGGCCAGAGAATATAGGGTCGTCAGAGGCAAAATATGGATAGTGCTAAAATGGTTCCCTCCCGGTGGATGGAGCGGGCCAGAAAGATTTTTGCGGAAAAAGAGATGATTTTCCGCAGCCACGGCAAGGTGCATTTCCTGCGCATCAGTTCCCGCTTGCAGATCGGCGCCACGGCGGCGGTGGGCGCGATCGCCATTAGCTGGCTCGCGATCGCGGGCAATATGACGTGGCAGCATTTCGCCCTTGCTCAGGATCAGGCGGTCGTCGAGGCCCGCGCCCGCTCCGTCGCCATGGAGGCGCGCAAAGTCGACGCCTACAAGCAATCGGTCAGCGATATCGCCGCCGATCTCGACCGGCGGCAGGACTTGCTCGACGACATGGTGCGCAGCCAGTTCGGCGCCACCATCGACCCCGGCGTGGTCGGCGCGCCCGATGAAGGGACGCAGGGCGAAAAGGCGCAGGGCGGGAAACCACAGGGCGCGGCGAACAGCAAGATCAGCGCCGCATCGGGCGCCGATCTGCCGTCGCTGCGCGCGATGGAGGAACGGCAGACCCGGTTTGCCCAGCGGCTCGCCACCCTCGTCAATCAGCGCGCCCAGAAGGTGGAGGCCGCGATTCGCAGCTTTGGCCTCAAGCCCGAACAGATAGCCTCGCGGGCCGGCTCCGCCGCGCAGGGCGGCCCCTATATCCCATGGAACGCGCAGAGCGTGGCCGATGACGACGCGCTGACCAGCCTTGCCAGCGCGCTGTCGCGGCTCAACATGCTGGAACGGGGCCTGATCGCCATTCCGTCGGGCCGCCCGACCGCCAGCCCGATGCTGAGCAGTTCCTACGGCTATCGCAGCGATCCGTTCAACGGCCATGCGGCCTTTCACGCGGGCCTCGACTTTCCGGGCCGTTATGGCCAGCCGATCCTCGCCGCCGCGTCCGGTCGCGTCTCCTATGTCGGGCAGCGGCAGGGCTATGGCAATGTGGTCGAGGTGGACCATGGCCACGGCATCATGACCCGCTACGCCCATCTTTCCGGCTTTTCCGCGCGGACGGGGCAGGACGTGGCGCGCGGCACGCCGATCGCCCGCATGGGATCGACCGGCCGTTCCACCGGCACCCATCTCCATTTCGAAGTCCGCGTCAATGGCGCGCCGATCAACCCCCGCCGTTTCCTTGAGGTGAAGGACGATGTTCTCCAGACCCAGCAAATCGCCAAGCAGCGCTTTTCCCGCGTCGCCGTCAGGAAAGGGCGCGAAGCGGGCAAGCGGGGTTAAGGCCGCCTCCTTTTCCGTTATCGGCCCGGACGTCGTTATCACGGGCAATATCAGCGCCGCCGCCGATCTCCACATCGATGGCCGTGTGGAGGGCGACATCATCTGCGCCGAATTGATACAGGGGCAGAGCGGCGTCATCGCCGGGCAGATCGAGGCCGATTCGGTGCGGATTGCCGGTCAGGTGAATGGCGGCATTCAGGCGGGCCAGTTGATGATCGAGGCCACCGCCCATATTTGCGGCGACGTTTGCTATGACAGCATTTCGGTCGCGCCGGGCGCCCATGTCGACGGGCGCTTCAGCCATCGCGAGGGCGGACAGGCGGACGCCGGGTTGAAACTCATCACCAATGAGGCAGGCGTCACCGCTTGAGGCTGGCGATCAGACAGGGGACGATCGGGCGCTGACGATCGGGTGGGCGCAATCAGACGGGCGGCTGCTCGACCGGGTCAGGCCCGAACCGATTCGGCCCGCGCGTTCCCCCGATGATCATCAGGATCAACAGCCAGATTTGGCCGATCAACGGGATGAAGGCCAGCAACAGCCACCATGCCGAACGGTCGGTGTCATGCAGCCGCCGAACGGTCAGCGCGATGGACGGGATCAGCGTCGCCAGCGCGAACAGGCCGACCAGCACGCCGCCCTGATGGCTGGCCCCCGCCCGCATGTTGAAGCCGTTGCGATAGAACCATTCCTCGCTCGATCCCAGACCCAGCACCCCCTCCGCAATGCTCAGCACGAGCATGCACAGGAAGAGAAACAGCGCAAAGAGCCAATATTCGCGCGGTCGCGACCGGCCCGAAAATTCAAAATAGCGCCGCAGTGGCAGGAGCATCCATTCTTTCATCGCATCCCCCGATGATGCCGTCGATAGCGGAGGCCATGCTACACAAAAGCGGGCGCAATGACAGTGTCATGACGCCGGGTGCGATGACGAAAGCGCAATGACGCCGGAACAATGAGTCCAAAACAATGACGAAGGCCGCGCCCGGCCATAATACCGGACGCGGCCCATTATGGCCTGACCCCTGTTGGCGCGCCTTCGGGCAGATTGGCCCGGCGATGGCGCAGCGCTTGCGCTCAGCGCAGGCTGAGCTGGGTCGGCTGCGCGCCATCGGCGGCGCCAGCTGCATCATTCACGTTGAAGCTGACCGACACGCCATTGGAAACGCCGGAAACTTCGCCATTGCGCACGCGCAGCGAAAAAGCCGTGCCACCGGGATAACGGCGACCGGAAATCACCTGAGCCTCACCCACCTGCTGCGTCTTGTACACATAAGTATAGCCGCCATGCTTGAACGAACCGGAATCGGCGGTTTCGGCATGGGCGGGCACAGCGAAGGAACCGGCAAGAGAAACGGCGACCACGGAAAGAACAGAAAGCATTCGCATAAGAAATCTCCTCATTTGAATGCCAGACAAACACCCTGTTTTTGTTTTCGCCCTCTCTCTGCTGCGCCGCACTAGATCCTGCAATCGCAAAAGACGCACCTGCACATGCGCGGCTTGCATCCATTGAGCGAAAGATAAAATCGGGGGATCACGACCTTGCGACCCCCTATCCTATGGGCGCGCCGTCATCCGCCCGGTGCGCGGGGGCGATAGCTCAGCGCCTCGGCGATATGCGGGCGGGCGACCTGCTCCGCGCCCGCAAGATCGGCGATGGTGCGCGCCACCCGCAGCACGCGATTATAGGAACGCGCCGACAAGCGCATCGCCGCCGCCGCATCCGCCAGCAACCGCCGCCCGGCCTCGTCCGGCATGGCGACCCGTTCCAGCCATTCGCCGTCGATCTCCGCATTGGTGCGGGCGCCCTGCGCCGCATAGCGCCGGGTCTGGATCGCCCGCGCATCGGCGACGCGCCGCCTCACCTGCGCCGATCCCTCCGCCGGGGCGGGCAGCATCAGATCGGCAGCGCTGACGGCCTGAACCTCGACATGCAGGTCGATCCGGTCGATCAGCGGGCCGGAAATCTTCGCCTGATAATCGGACCCGCAGCGCGGCGCCCGTGAACAAGCCAGGGAGGCGTCCCCCAAATGGCCGCAGCGGCATGGGTTCATGGCCGCGATCAACTGCACCCGCGCCGGAAAGGTCAGATGCGCATTGGCCCGCGCCACCGTCACCTCCCCCGTTTCGAGCGGCTGGCGCAGGGAATCGAGCACCGCCCGCTGAAATTCCGGCAATTCGTCGAGGAACAGCACCCCGCGATGGGCGAGGCTGATTTCTCCCGGCTTCACCTTCAGCCCCCCGCCGGTCAGCGCGGCCATCGACGCGCTGTGATGCGGCGCGCGGAACGGACGGCGTCGCGTGATCCGTCCCCCTTGCAGCGTTCCCGCGACGCTCGCCACCATGGAGACTTCCAGCGCCTCTTCCGGCGTCAGGTCAGGCAATATGCCCGGCAGGCAACTGGCCATCAGCGATTTGCCCGCTCCGGGAGGGCCGATCATCAGCATGTTGTGATTGCCCGCCGCCGCGATTTCCAGCGCGCGCCGGGCGCTTTCCTGCCCCTTGACCTGCCGCAGATCAGGCCCGGCCTCCTGCTCCTCCACGCCGCCGGGGCGGGGAACCGCCAGCACGGCTGTCCCTTTCAGATGGTTGAGCAGCCCGGACAGCGTCGGCGCGGCGACCACCTCGACATTGTCCACCCATGCCGCCTCCGTCCCCTGCACGGCGGGGCAGATCAGCCCCATGTCGCGCGCGCCCGCATGCAGCGCGGCAAGCAATACGCCCGGACTGGCCGCGACCCGGCCATCGAGGCTCAGTTCCCCGACGACCACATAATGGGCGAGCGCCTCGGCATCGATGACGCCCATCGCCCCCAGCACCGCCAGCGCGATCGGCAGGTCATAATGCGATCCTTCCTTGGGCAGATCGGCGGGGGAGAGGTTGACGGTGATCCGCTTGGGCGGCAGCGCAAGGCCGATCGCGGCGAGGGCATTGCGCACCCGCTCCCGGCTTTCCGTCACCGCCTTGTCGGCAAGGCCCACGATGATGAAATTGGGCAGGCCCGCGACGAGTTGGCATTGCACTTCCACCCCGCGCGCTTCCAGCCCCAGATAGGCGGCCGTCGCCACTGTCGCGATCACTTGGCTTGTTCCCCCGCCGCCCTGTACCCCGTTTGTTCGCGAGGCACCATGGCGGCGCAGGAAAGCGCTGTCGAGCCTTTTCTGCCCGGCAGCGCCCGATTATGCCTCGGCCAGCGCCTTCAACTGCCGGGCGCAGATGCTCCACCCGTCGGCAAAGCCCATGTCCGCATGGGACTTGCAGGCCTCGTCGGTCCAGTGCCGCGCGCTGGCGCGATAGAGCGAGCCATCCCCCTGCGGGACCACTTCCCATATGCCGATCATGAACGGACCCTTTGGGTGCATGTCATGGGTGACGGCATCGGTGACGACGAAGCGCCTGCCGGGGACGACCTCCAGAAATATGCCCTCCTGCGGCATTTCCTCGCCATCGGGGCCGCGCATGATCATCGCGTTGCGGCCCCCGGCGCGCCAGTCCATCGCGACGATCTCTATCGTCCATGGGTGGGGACACCACCATTCGGTAAGGCGATGGGTCATGATGTCCCAGACCTTGTCCGGTGGGGCGTCGATCGTGCAATGGACCGACAATTCCCGGTCCCCGGTTGCGGCCTCGGTCATCCCCCGGTTTCCTTCGCCACTCGCGATCCGACCAACGCAAAGGCCGCGCCCTGCGGATCGAGGCCCTGAATCACCCAGTCGCCCCCCGGCACCTCCTGCGGGCCGAACAGCACCGTGCCGCCTTCTTCGCCAACGATACGGACGGCCTCATCCACATCGGCGACCCGGAAATAATGGTTCCAGCCGCCATGCGGCATTTCGGGGGACTTGGGCATCAGCGCGCCGATCACCGAGCCATGGCGCAGAAATTCATATTGCCCCATCGGCCCCATATCCATCTCGCCATCCTTCTCCCAACCGAATTGCGTCGTATAGAAGGACAGGGCCGAAGCCGGGTCCGGCGTTATCAATTCATTCCAAGCGCAATGACCGGCCCGCGGCTTGTCATAGGCGAAGGCGAGGCTGTCCCCCTCACCCGCCGGGCGGATGATATAAAAGGGGATGCCCTGCGGATCGCTCATCATCGCGATGCGACCCGCCTGCGGCACATCCTTCGCGGGCATCAGCATCGCGCCGCCCGCAGCCGTGATGGAGGACGCGGCGCTCTCGACATCCTCCACGAGGATATAGCCGACCCAGATCGGGCGGGCGCCCTGTGCCGCCATGTCGGGGCTGATCGGCAATATGCCGCCCACCCCATGATCCCCCGCGCTGATGATGCGATAATCGACGTCCGCCGGATAGTTCCCGTCAAAGGTCCAGCCCAGTATCGCGCCATAGAAGCGTTGCGCGGCGTCGGCATCGCCGGTCATCAGTTCATACCAGATGAAATCGCCCGGTTTATTGGCCATCTCCGTTGCTCCCTTATCTCGCCTATCCTTGTCTCGCCTGCCCTTATTTCGCCGGCGCCTGATCGACCAAGGCGGCAAATCCGCCATAGATCATCCTCGCGCCGGAAAAGGGCATGTCGCCGTCCGGCTTCATGCGATCATCGGCCATCATCTTTTCCCAAGCCGCGTCCCGCGTCGCCTTGTCCGGCCATTCGATCCAGGAGAACACCGCTTCTTCCCCATCCTCGGCGATGACGGCGGTGTAGAAATCATTGGTCTTGCCGCGCTTTACGTCGTCACCCCAGGTTTCGACCACGCGCAACGCGCCATATTCGATGAACAGCGGGGTCGCCTTTTCCGCCATCGCCACATAGGCATCCTTCTTGTCGCCGGGAACGGGCACCAGAAAACCATCCACATAGATCATCGCTTCTCTCCTTGGTTGCGCTCCGCCCGATATGCGGCCTTTTCCCGTGCGGCATGGCGGGGTGAGTCGTCTGTTACCCGGCGATGATTTCACATTAGTTACTTTTTACAACTAAAAAGTTGCATTTCACGACAGAATGGTTATTTTTCAGGATTATGAACAAGCACATACCGATACGCAAACGCAGCTATGATGATGGATGCGCGGTGGCGCAGATCATGGACGTGATCGGGGAGCGCTGGGCCATGCTGGTGATGCGCGAACTGATGTTCGGGCCGAAGCGCTTTACCGATCTGCGCGCCGACCTGCCGGGGATCAGCGCCAATGTGCTGACCCAGCGGCTCGAAGGGCTGGAGGCGGCGGGGATATTGCGGCGGCGCAAATTGCCGCCGCCCGCCGGATCGCAGGTTTATGAACTCACCGACTGGGGCGATGAGGCGGAGATATTGTTCCGCGTGATCGGCCGCTGGGCGGCGCGATCGCCGTTCCTCGCCCCCGCACCGATGAGCGCCAGTTCCGCGATCCTGTCGATGCGCACGATGTTTTGCGCGGAAAAGGCCGGGGATTTGCGGTGCACGCTCGGCCTGCATCTGGATGGGCGGGATTTCACCGCGACGGTTGCCGAGGGCCTGCTGACGATCGAGCCGGGTCAGGCCGACCGGCCCGACGCCGTCATCAGCGGCAGTCCCGACATGCTGGTGCGCGCGCTCTATGGCGGGGAACCGGTCGAGGCGTTGATGGCGCAGCAAGCGCTGGCCATCACCGGCAACGTCCCGTTGGTGCAACGCTATTGCGCCTGCTTCCCCCTGCCGCACCCCGCGCCGCCGCCGGGAGGCTGAGGCCGCATTTCGGGGCTATGGGCCGGGGCTATCGGCCCGTTCTGTATCGCCCCATGCTATCGGGCCGCATTATTTGAGCGCCCGCAACGCCGCCGAGTCCGGTTGGCAGTCCTGTCGCGCCTGCGCGCTGACGGCCCGGTGCGGCGCAGGCTCTTCGGGCACCATGATCGCTTCACCGATCCGGCGAGGCAGAAACCGGTCCGGCTCCACACCCCTGCACCGCGCAAAAATATCGAGCATTTTGGGCGGCGTATCCCATCCTTCATTGGACAGGCGGATGGTTCCCCAGTGGATGGGGATCGCCTGCGCCGGGGCGAGCGCCTCGAACAGGTCCACCGCCTGTTCCGGCCCGATATGGGAACTGGTGTCCATCTGGCCCGCATAGAAACGGAACGCCCCGATCGGGATCAGCGCGAGCCGCACCGGCCCGATGTCCCGCGCCGCCTGCGGCCAGCGCATATCGCCCGCGCCGGTATCGCCCGCAAAGAAGATATTGCCCGCCGCCGTCTCGATCAGAAAGGCGGACCAGAGCGCCCGGTTCCTGTCCCGCCCCCAGCGGCTCGACCAGTGATGATTGCGCAGCACATGGACGGTCGCGCCCTTCACCTGCACCGCCTCGCCCCAGTCCAGCGCCTTCGCCTGCGCGCCCGCGCCCTTTATGATCGTGTCGTTGCCGAGGCTGGTGACGATCAACGGACGGTCCCGCCGCCACAGTTTTTTCAGCGTCGACAGGTCCATATGGTCATAATGATTATGGCTGATGACGACGATGTCGATCTTCGGCAGATCGCCAAAGTCGATCCCCGGCGCCGCGACCCGGCGCGGCCCCAGCGGCGGAAAGGGGCTGGCATGATCGGACCAGAGGGGATCGGTCAGGATATTGAGGCCCGCTGTCTGGATGAGCACCGTCGCATGGCCGACCCAGGTGGCGCGCATCGCTGCCCCCTCGATGCGGGCGGGCGGCTTGTCCTGCTTCACCGCCACATGATCGGGCCATGCGGGGCGATCGGGATCGGAAAAGAGAAAGCGGGTGGCGAGATTGCCCCGGCTCGGCTTCACGCCCGGCGGCATAGGAAAGGAAATGGCGCCATCGGTATTTTCGAAATGATGGCCATCGAAATGATCGCTCAGCGCGCCCTGATAATAGATGCGGTCGAGAAAGGCCGGGATGAATGTCACCCCCAGCAGAATTACGACGCACACCCACAGCAACAGGCCCGCAACGAATGATCCGATTTTTGCTATCATTTTCCCCGCTTCGGAAAATCAGGATTGTCCCGCGCCGGTCCACCGCGCCGACGCGGCCTTCCCTGCCACATTATCAACAGCGATGCGAGGGGGGATCACCCGACCGCCCCGGCCCGCCCGATAAACCGGGCGCGGCAAGGGCGATCGCGATGCATGGACCCGTCAGCCCGGCTGCGTCATCAGCTCGGGCCGGACGACCTCGTCATATTCCGCCTCGGTGACAAGGCCGGTGGCGAGTGCCTCTTCCTTCAGCGTGGTGCCGTTCTTGTGCGCGGTCTTGGCGATCTTCGCGGCATTGTCATAGCCGATCTTCGGGGCAAGCGCCGTCACCAGCATCAGCGATCGTTCGACCCCGGCGCGGATATTATCCTCCCGCGGTTCGATGCCGGTGACGCAATGTTCGGTGAAGGACAGCGCCGCATCCGCCATCAGCCGCACGGACTGAAGGAAATTATAGGCCATCACCGGATTATAGACGTTGAGTTCAAAATGCCCCTGGCTGCCAGCGAAGGTCAGCGCGGCATTATTGCCGAAAATCTGCACGCACACCTGCGTCATCGCCTCGCACTGGGTCGGGTTGACCTTGCCGGGCATGATCGAGGAACCCGGCTCATTTTCCGGCAGCGCCAGTTCGCCCAGCCCCGCGCGCGGGCCGGAGCCGAGAAAGCGGATATCATTGGCGATCTTGAAGAGGGACGCCGCGACGGTGTTGATCGCGCCATGGGAAAAGACCATCGCGTCATGGGCGGCCAGCGCCTCGAACTTGTTGGGCGCGGTGGTGAAGCCAAGGCCAGTGATCTCCGCGATCTTCGCCGCGACCTTCTCTGCAAAACCGACCGGCGCATTGAGGCCGGTGCCGACCGCCGTGCCGCCCTGCGCCAGTTCCATCAACGCGGGCAGCGTGCTTTCGATGCGGGCGATGCCGTTTTCGACCTGCCTGGCATAGCCGGAAAATTCCTGCCCCAGCGTCAGCGGCGTCGCATCCTGCGTGTGGGTGCGGCCGATCTTGATGATAGAGGCCCACGCCTTCGCCTTGGCATCGAGCGCGCCGTGCAATTCCTTCAGCGCGGGCAGCAGCCGGTGCACGATCTCCTCCGCGCAGGCGACATGCATGGCGGTGGGATAAGTGTCGTTGGACGACTGGCTCATATTCACATGGTCATTGGGGTGGACCGGGGCCTTGCTGCCCATTTCCCCGCCCAGCATCTCGATCGCGCGGTTGGAAATCACCTCATTGGCGTTCATGTTGGATTGCGTGCCCGAACCCGTCTGCCACACGACCAGCGGAAAATGCTCATCGAGCCGGCCGTCGATCACCTCCTGCGCGGCCGCGACGATGGCGTCGGCGACCTTGGGATCGATCCGGCCGAGGCCCTTGTTGACCTCGGCGGCGGCGCGCTTGACGATGCCCAGTGCGCGGATGATCGGCAAGGGCTGCTTTTCCCAGCCGATTTTGAAATTGCCGCGAGAGCGTTCGGCCTGCGCGCCCCAATAGCGGTCGGCGGCGACCTCTATAGGCCCGAAGGTATCGGTTTCCGTGCGTGTGTTCGTCATTGAAGCGCTGTCCTTTTTCCTACGCCCTTGCGGGCACGACACACCCCGTTCATTTCCCCATGGGCCTGCTTTTGGATGCGGGCTCCAACTTGTGCTCATCATGAATAAAGGGGCGGGGAATTGCTCCCCACCCCCCCTGATCTATTCCATCCTTCAGGCTTTTTCGAGCAGCCTTTCCTTCGCAATCCTGTCCCGCCACACCAGCGGGGCGAGGTGGTGGACATTATTGCCTTCGCTATCCACCGCGACGGTGACGGGGAAATCCTTCACCTCGAACTCGTAGATCGCCTCCATGCCCAGATCCTCGAAACCGACGACCTTGCTGCCCTTGATCGCGCGGGCGACCAGATAGGCCGCGCCGCCGACCGCCATCAGATAGGCGCTTTTGTGATCGCGGATCGCATCGACCGCCATCGGCCCGCGCTCGGCCTTGCCGACCATGGAGAGCAAGCCCTGTTCCAGCATCATGCGCGTGAACTTGTCCATGCGCGTCGCGGTGGTGGGACCGGCGGGGCCGACCACTTCCTCGCCGACCGGATCGACCGGGCCGACATAATAGATGACGCGGCCCTTGAACTCGACGGGCAGTTGCTCGCCCTTTTCCAGCATGTCCTGAATGCGCTTGTGCGCGGCGTCGCGGCCGGTCAGCATCTTGCCGTTCAGAAGCAACCGGTCGCCCTGCTTCCAGCTCCGCACGGTTTCGGGCGTCAGTTCATCCAGATCGACGCGGATCGCCGCCTTGTCCGGCGTCCAGTCGACATCGGGCCATTCATCGAGGTTCGGCGGGTCGAGATAGGCGGGACCAGCGCCGTCCAGCGTGAAATGCGCATGGCGGGTGGCAGCGCAATTGGGGATCATCGCGATCGGCTTGCCCGCCGCATGGCAGGGATAATCGTGGATTTTCACGTCGAGGATGGTGGCAAGGCCGCCCAGCCCTTGCGCGCCGATGCCCAGCGCATTGACCTTGTCGAAAATCTCGATCCGCAGTTCCTCGATCTTGCTGCGTGGGCCGCGCGCCTTCAGTTGCGCCATGTCGATGGGTTCCATCAACGCCTGCTTGGCGAGCAGCGACGCCTTTTCCGCCGTGCCGCCGATGCCGATGCCCAGCATGCCGGGCGGGCACCAGCCCGCGCCCATTTGCGGCACCATGTCCAGCACCCAATCGACGATGCTGTCGGAAGGGTTCATCATCTTGAACTTGGACTTGTTCTCCGACCCGCCGCCCTTGGCCGCGACGTCGACGCTGACCGTATCGCCCGGCACCATCTCGACATTGAGGACGCAGGGGGTGTTGTCCTTCGTGTTGACGCGGGAAAATGCCGGGTCTTTCAGCACCGACGCGCGCAAGCGGTTTTCGGGGTTGAGATAGGCGCGGCGCACGCCCTCATCCACCACATCCTGTAGCGAGCGATCACTTTCGAGGCGGCAATTCTGGCCCCATTTGACGAACACGTTGACGATGCCGGTGTCCTGACAGATCGGGCGATGCCCTTCGGCGCACATGCGGCTGTTGGTCAGGATCTGGGCGATGGCGTCCTTCGCGGCGGGGCCTTGCTCGGCCTCATAAGCCTCGCCCAGCGCCTTGATATAATCCATCGGGTGATAATAGCTGATATATTGCAGGGCGTCGGCGACGCTCTCGATCAGGTCAGCTTCCTTGATGACGATCATGGGTGAAATCCTCCGGCGATCTGCCTCAAATTTAGACCTCGCCCGCCTATTTCGGAATGCGCGGCGAGTCTAGAGCGTTTTCGAGGCGGCGGATTCACTCGCTCGCCCGGAAAATGCGGAAAAACAAAGGGCCGGGCGCGCCGGTCCCCCCATCTGCGCATCGACCGGTCAAAGCGGCCTCGCCTCCTTCCGGCAGGGTCGATTCCGGTAAAATCTTGTCTATCGAAAATTTATTTCTTTTATCGTTTCGCGCTCTTGCATTTTACGCGCCCTAGGAGTTCCCACGCGTCGCCGCCGGGGCGGCTCATCACCCCGCGACGAAACGAATCAGGGCAGCGACGAAAGGAGGAACCCAAATCGATTTACCCTCTTGCATCTGGTCGCGCTGTGGCACTATCCCTTGTGTCAGCAACGATGGGGGCTACCAAAAGTTGTGTCTGGACGTACTCCTATACAAAAACGGGTACGGTCGCGCCTGCGGCCATTTTCAGCGCATCTCAAGGGCGGTCGTGACATCCCTTTTACGAACCGGGCCTTTTACGAACCGGGAAAGGCATGTCATGACCGGAAAAGGCATGGGCGGGGGGCATCCGTCATCATGCTCGACCCGGCTATGGCATTAATGGTAATTTGAGGTCGGCACGATGGATTTCAGGGACTCACAGGAAACAGACGTGGCAGTGATGATCGAAGACAGGTCGACGGAGGAAAAAGCGGCGACGCCCACGGGCGCCGTCACGACCGACGCGCCGAAAATCGATGCGCCGAAAATCGATTCCAAGACGATCGCGGAGCGCCGCTTCCCCGTCGTCACCGATGCGACGCGCGACGCCCTGCTGACCGAGTTCGGCAAGGAAACGCTGAAGGATCGTTATCTGCTGCCCGGCGAATCCTATCAGGATCTGTTCGCCCGCGTCGCGGCGGCCTATGCCGACAATGCCGACCATGCGCAGCGCATCTATGATTATATCAGCCGCCTGTGGTTCATGCCCGCCACCCCCGTGCTGTCGAACGGCGGCACCGGGCGCGGCCTGCCGATCAGCTGCTATCTCAACAGCGTCGAAGACAGCCTTGAAGGCATCGTCAACACCTGGAACGAGAATGTCTGGCTCGCCTCTCGCGGCGGCGGCATCGGCACCTATTGGGGCAATGTGCGCGGCATTGGCGAGCCGGTGGGCCTCAACGGCAAGACCAGCGGCATCATCCCGTTCGTCCGCGTGATGGACAGCCTGACGCTCGCCATTTCGCAAGGGTCGCTGCGGCGCGGCTCGGCGGCCTGCTATATCGACATCAGCCACCCGGAAATCGAGGAATTCCTCGAAATCCGCAAGGCCAGCGGCGATTTCAACCGCAAGGCGCTGAACCTGCATCATGGCGTGCTGCTGACCGACGAGTTCATGGAAGCCGTGCGCGACGGGTCCGAATTCGCGCTGAAATCGCCCAAGGACGGGTCCGTGCGCGGCTCGGTCAACGCCCGCGCGCTGTTCCAGAAGCTGGTCGAGGTGCGCCTCGCCACCGGCGAGCCTTATATCGTCTTCTCCGACACCGTGAACCGCATGATGCCCAAGCATCATCGCGACCTCGGCCTCAAGGTTTCCACCTCCAATCTCTGCTCGGAAATCACGCTGCCCACCGGCGTCGATCATCTGGGCAAGGACCGCACCGCCGTCTGCTGCCTGTCCTCCATGAACCTCGAAACCTGGGACGAGTGGAAGGACGACCGGCAGTTCATCGAGGACGTGATGCGCTTCCTCGACAATGTGTTGCAGGATTATATCGACCGCGCGCCCGACGAAATGGCGCGCGCCAAATATAGCGCCAGCCGCGAACGCTCGGTCGGGCTGGGCGTGATGGGCTTTCACAGCTTCCTTCAGGCGCGGCTCATCCCGTTCGAAAGCGCGATGGCAAAGAGCTGGAACCTGCGCATTTTCAAGCATATCAGCGCCGGGGTGAACGAGGCGTCGATGCTGCTGGCGCAGGAACGCGGCCCCTGCCCCGACGCCGCCGACATGGGCGTGATGGAGCGTTTTTCCTGCAAGATGGCGATCGCGCCCACCGCGTCGATCAGCATCATCTGCGGCGGCACCTCGGCCTGCATCGAGCCGATCCCCGCCAATATCTACACCCACAAGACGCTTTCGGGCAGCTTCGCGGTGAAGAACCCCTATCTGGAAAAGCTGCTTCAGGACAAATCCAAGGACAGCAGCAATATCTGGAACTCGATCCTCGAACGGGGCGGCTCCGTCCAGCATCTCGATTTCCTCAATCAGGAGGAAAAGGACGCGTTCAAGACCAGTTTCGAAATCGACCAGCGCTGGCTGCTCGAACTGGCGGCCGACCGCACGCCCTTTATCGATCAGGCGCAGTCGCTCAACCTGTTCATCCCGGCCGATGTGGAGAAATGGGATCTGCTGATGCTGCATTTCCGCGCATGGGAACTGGGCATCAAGTCGCTCTATTATCTGCGGTCCAAATCGGTGCAGCGCGCCGGTTTCGCGGGCGGGGTCGAGGCGGACAACACGCCCGAAGCGCCCAAGTTCGAAATCGGTGAGGAAACCACCGATTATGATGAATGTCTGGCCTGCCAATAATCCGGTTTCCGGCGGACCCGCGAATCAGGTCCGCCCCTTGCCGGCCACAGGCCCCGATGGATGACAGGTGCGGCGCAGGCGTCATGCCCCGCCGCCTTCAACTGCCCACAGGCAGATTATAAAACAGGAAACGCCGCCATGTCTCTTCTTCAAGCCTCCAAGGTCTACAAGCCGTTCGAATATCCCTGGGCCTATGAATTCTGGAAGCGTCAGCAGCAATTGCACTGGCTGCCGGAAGAAGTACCCTTGGGCGAGGATTGCCGCGACTGGGCGCAGAAGCTGTCCGACCATGAGCGCAACCTGCTGACGCAGATTTTCCGCTTCTTCACGCAGGCGGACGTGGAAGTGCAGGATTGCTATCACGAAAAATATGGCCGCGTGTTCAAGCCGACCGAAATCAAGATGATGCTGACCGCGTTCAGCAACATGGAAACGGTCCACATCGCCGCCTATTCGCATCTGCTCGACACCATCGGCATGCCCGAAAGCGAATATAGCGCCTTCCTTCAATATAAGGAGATGAAGGACAAGCACGATTATCTGCAACAGTTCGGCGTCGATACGGACGAGGATATCGCCCGCACCCTCGCCATGTTCGGCGGCTTTACCGAGGGGCTGCAACTTTTCGCCAGCTTCGCCATGCTGATGAACTTCCCGCGCTTCAACAAGATGAAGGGCATGGGGCAGATCGTCACCTGGTCCGTCCGCGACGAAACCCTGCATTGCGAGGGGATCATCAAGCTGTTCCATGCCTTCTGCGCCGAACGTGGCTGCCTGACCAACGCGGTCAAGGAAGACATCATGGACATGTGCCAGAAAACCGTGCGGATCGAGGATGCATTCGTCGATCTGGTGTTTGAAATGGGGCCTGTCCCCGGCATGACGCCCAAGGACATCAAGAAATATGTCCGCTACATCGCCGACTGGCGGCTGGGCCAATTGGGCCTCAAGCCGATTTACATGATCGACGAGCACCCCCTGCCGTGGCTCACCCCGCTGCTCAACGGCGTGGAACATGCGAACTTCTTCGAAACGCGCGCGACCGAATATTCAAAGGGCGCGACGCGCGGCAACTGGAACGACGTGTGGGATAATTTCGATCGCCGCAAGAAACAGCGCGCCAATGATACCGGTGCGGGCGAAGGGGATGACGCGCTCGATATGTTCGGGGCAGCAGGCGTCGCGGCGGAATAAGGCCCGGCACCCTGAGAAGCTACGGGAAAGGGGAGCCATCGCCTCCCCTTTCTGACGCTTCCCCTTTTCTGGTGCCTTCCCGGCCTCCATCGCCTGTTTTGGCCATTTGTTCCGGCGCACCCGGAGCGGATTCCGATCCGACACCGTCAGCACGGCCGCTCTGGGGTCAGGCCGTTTCTTGCCTGCTTTTTTCCGCTTTTTTCCGAACGGGCAGGGATTTCCCTCCGCTTGCGAAAATGCGCCTAGTTCATGACGCGCTCACCCGCGCTGCCGACCGATTCGATATCGCGGCCGACGCCCTTCACCGTGTTGCAGGCGGACAGGGCCAGCGCCATGCCTGTCAGCGTCACGACAATCCATTTGTTCATAAACAGCATCTCCATTTTCCGGCCAATCGTCCTGTTACCTCATCCGGGCCATTTCGGGCCAGCATTTTCAGGGCAACGGCAGAGCCACAAAGCTACGCCGGAGCCAAAAGCGGAGCCGGAAAGCCACGGCGGAACCGAAAGGGACGGTCCCACCTTATCAGGGCCGCGTCAGCATAGCCGAATCCTCCATGTCTTTGCCCGCCCCTTGCTCTACCGGGAATGAACGCGACGTTATTTCCTGTTCATGCAACATTGGTTCGGGCAGGCGCGTTATCGCCACGATACACAGTTTTCAGGAGTAAAAGGCATGCGAGGGACATTCCGTTCCATCACCACCGCACTGATCGCCGCTTCGTTCGGTTTGGGCGCGGTCATGGCGGTGCCCGCTCAGGCGCAACACAGGCAGGCGCAACACAGGCAGGATCGGCATCATCAGGCCGACAACCGGCGCGACGACCGCAGCTATCGCAATGATCGCAGGCATCGCAACGGGCGCGACTATCGCGCCGACCGAAAGCGCTCTTCGCCCTCCTATCGTTCCCGCTCCTATCGTTCGCCGTCCTATCGCACGCAGACCCGGCGCCCGACGATCATCCACCGCTATGATTATAACCGACCCGACCCGCGCTATCGCGGCTATTATGCCAATAATTATTATCGCGGCGGCTATGCGCCGATGCGGGTGACGCGCCAGACGCGCATCTATCGGGGACGGGACGACCGCTATTATTGCCGTCGTCAGGACGGCACGACCGGGCTGATCGTCGGCGCGGCGCTGGGCGGCCTTCTCGGCAATCATATCGATCAGGGCCAGTCGAGCATCCTGGGCGCCGTGCTGGGCGCGGGCGCGGGCGCGCTGCTGGGCCGGGAAATCGATCGCGGCGGCGTTTCCTGCCGCTGATCGGCGGCCCGCTTCCGGCATGGCCCCGGCATAGCCATGGGGGGACAATAGACCGGGACAATGAAACCGGGCGGCGTCCGTCATCGCTGCCCGGTTAACCCTTCATTATCCATTTTCCTTCATGCCCTCGGTTGAACTTCGTCATTCCGGGGGATTTTTGATGACAGCGGGGCAGCAGACTACGGATGTAGCGATTATCGGCGCCGGACCTGCGGGCCTGACCGCCGCCTATCTGCTCTCCAAAAGCGGCTATCGCGTCACCGTCATCGAAAAAGACCCGCATTATGTCGGCGGGATCAGCCGCACGGTCGAACATGAAGGCTTCCGTTTCGACATTGGCGGCCATCGCTTCTTTTCCAAATCGCAGGAAGTGGTCGATCTGTGGAATGAAATCCTGCCCGATGATTTCATCCAGCGCCCGCGCATGAGCCGCATCTATTATGAGGGCAAATTCTACAGCTATCCGCTGCGCGCGTTCGAGGCGCTGCGCAACCTCGGCATCTGGCGTTCCACCCTCTGCATGCTCAGCTATTTCCGCTGGAAGGCCTCGCCCAAAAAGGAGGTGAGGAGCTTCGAGGACTGGGTCGTCAACCAGTTCGGGCACAAGCTCTATTCCATCTTCTTCAAGACCTATACGGAAAAGGTCTGGGGCATGCCTTGCGATGAAATGTCCGCCGACTGGGCAGCCCAGCGCATCAAGGGGTTGAGCCTCGGCAAGGCAGTGCTCGATGGCCTGAAGCGTAGCCTCGGCCTCAACAAGCGCCCCAATGACGGCATGGCCACCAAGACGCTGCTGGAAAGTTTCCGCTATCCGCGCCTTGGCCCCGGCATGATGTGGGAGGCCGCACGCGATCATGTCCGCGCCCATGGCAATGACGTGCTGATGGGCCATGCCCTGCGGCAATTGACGCAGGATCAGCTTTCCGGGCGCTGGCGCGTGGCGGCCACGCGGGAGGACGGTTCCGAACTCATCATCGACGCCGCGCATGTCATCAGTTCCGCACCGATGCGCGAACTGGCCGGGCGCATCCATCCGCTGCCCGTGACCATGAACGAGGCGCTGGACCTTAAATATCGCGATTTCCTGACCGTTGCGCTGATGATCCGTTCCCAAGACCTGTTCCCCGACAACTGGATCTACATCCATGACAGCAAGGTGAAGGTCGGCCGGGTGCAGAATTTCCGTAGCTGGTCGCCGGAAATGGTGCCCGATGACAACATCGCCTGCGTGGGCCTCGAATATTTCTGCTTCGAAGGCGACGGCCTCTGGTCGGCCAGCGACGCCGATCTGGTGGACCTCGCCAAGCGCGAAATGGCGATCCTCGGCCTGTGCAAACCCGAAGACGTGGTAAGCGGCGCCGTGGTGCGGCAGGAAAAGGCCTATCCGGTCTATGACGATAATTACGCGAACAATGTCGCGTCCATGCGCCTTGAACTGGAAGCCAAATATCCGACCCTGCATCTGGTCGGCCGCAACGGCATGCATCGCTATAATAATCAGGATCATGCGATGATGACGGCGATGCTTTCCGTCCGCAACATAGAGGCAGGCGCGCGCATCTACGACATATGGGCCGTCAACGAGGACGCCGAATATCATGAAGCGGGCGAAGAAGGCGCGCTGAGGGATATGGCCTCCGGCGATGCCGCGCTTGGCGATGCAGCCCTGAGCGCTGGCGAACGCGCCGCCCTGTCGAGCGTGCGGGACGTACCCGCCCGTGTTGCAGAGGCGGGAACCGGGACGGCGAACGCTGCCTCGGCCGGTCGCGGCAACAGGGCGGCCTGACCCCCATGGTCGCGCGGGCGCTCTCCATCCTCTGGCGCGTCACCTATGCCCGCTATGTGATGGCGAGCGCGCTGGCGCTGGGGGTCGATCTGGGGCTGTTCATCACGCTGCTGAACATGGGGATGCCCCCGGTTCCGGCGTCCGCCGCGGGCTATGCCTTCGGGCTGCTCATTCATTGGATGGCGTCGGTCCGCATCGTCTTTACGCAGCAACCCATGCCCTTCCTTTCGCGACGGCGGCGGCAAAAATTGTTGTTCGTCGCCTCCGCCCTCGTCGGTCTGGCGATTACCGGCACGATTGTCGGCATCGGCAGCCATTTGGGGCTTGATCCACGTCTGGCCAAGCTGGCGGCGATCGCGGTCGCCTTCCAGACCACCTATATCCTGCGCCGGACCGTGGTGTTCGGGTGAACAAGCCGGTTTTCTCCGAAGACATATCGTCCGCCCAGCCACACCCGGATGCTTTCATCCGCTGGCTGGATCGCGGCCATAACGCCTTCCGCCTGCTGGCCGGGCTGTGGCTGGCCTATGCGGCGATGCGGCTGGCGTTCAGCGCCGACGCCATCGCCCAGTTCGCCTTTCGCGATCCCGACGACGCGCTGCGTCTGGTGCAGGTGCGGGATTTCATGGCCGGGCAAAGCTGGTTCGATGTCAGCCAGCACCGGATCAATCCCCCCACCGGCGGGCCGATGCACTGGTCGCGGCTGGTCGATCTGCCGCTGGCCGCGATCATCCTGTTGCTGCGCCCCGTGCTGGGACAGGCAATGGCCGAGAGCATCGCCTGCGCGGTCGTCCCCCTGCTGACACTGGGCGTCATCGGCTTCGGCCTGTTCGCGGCGGTGCGGCGCCTGACCGGCAATGCCGTCGCCCTGCTGGCGGTGATCCTGCTGGCAACCTCCATCGCCATAGTGGTGCAAGTTTCGCCGATGCGGATCGACCATCATGGCTGGCAGATAGCGATGGCCGTCGGCCTGCTGGGCGGGATGCTGCACCATGACCCGCGCAAGGGCGGCTGGATCATGGGCGCGTCGATCGCGCTATGGCTCCATATATCGAGCGAGGGCCTTCCCTATGCCGCATTGGCCGGTGGGATAGCGGCGTTGCGTTATGCCGCGCGGCCCGACGAATGGCCGCGCCTCATCCGCTATGCCGGGATGATGGCGGGCGGGTCCGCCCTGCTGCTGCTGGCGACCCATGGATGGCGCGAAAGCCTGATTTCCCACTGCGACGCGATGTCGCCGGTCTATCTGGGGCCGATCCTCCTGCTGGTCCCGGTCCTGCTGCTGGGGCGCAGGATCGCGGGGGAGAGCAGCCCGCTGCGCCGCCTTCTCCCGGTGCTGATCGCCGGGGCGTCGGCCGCCGCGCTCTTCGCGG
Organism: Sphingobium sp.; assembly: GCA_050252755.1. Classification (GTDB taxonomy): domain Bacteria; phylum Pseudomonadota; class Alphaproteobacteria; order Sphingomonadales; family Sphingomonadaceae; genus Sphingobium. Next base: position 91,196 of record JBFWKI010000001.1, on the reverse strand, counting down.
CGAGCGCTGGTCCCTGCCTTGCCGGGCCGTTCCGCACGCTCGACCCGCTCGTCTATAATCTCTGGTATCTGGGCGTGCTGGAAGGCCTGCCGATCTGGGCGCAGAATACGCCGATCGCCCTGCTTGTCGTCATGCCCTCGCTGATCGGCATCGCCGGGCTGGCGGCAGCGGCCCACGCGGAACAGGACAGTGGGCGGCGGCTGCAATGGCTGTCGATACTGGGCCTGCTGCTCGGCAGCTTCGCCCTCTCCCTGCTGGTGCTGCGCGCCATGGCGGTGGCGCATCTCTTCGCGCTGGCGGGCAATGCGTGGATCATCGCAAGACTCTATCCCGCCATAGCCGCGCGCAAGCATATGCTCTCTCGCGCGCTGCTGACGGCATCGCTGGTCGCCCTGTCGCCCACGGCGCTGACCCTGCTCGCCGGCCAACTGGCGCAATGGGCCTCGCCATCATCCGCCGATTCGCAGAAGGACACCCAGCCCGCCTATACCGGCGCCGATATCGCCGCGCTCAATGCCCTGCCCGCCACGACGCTGCTGGCCCCGCTGGATGTCGGGCCGGAAATCCTTCTGCGCACCTCGCATGATGTGATCGGCACCGCCCATCACCGCAATGTGGCCGGCATCCGCACGGTGATCCGCGCGTTCATCGCCCCGCCGGAAGAGGCGCGGCGCATCCTGTTGCACACGCCCTCACGCTATTTGCTGCTGGTGCCGAGGCTGAACGAGATCAAACGCTATCGCAAGCACGCCCCCGACGGGCTGGCTGCGCGCCTTGCCGATGGGCAGGTGCCGCCATGGCTGACCCCGGTTCCGCTGACGGGCGCGGGCGAACTGTCGCTCTATCGGATCGATCGCGGGGAGGCGCCGGGCGCCCCTTCTCCACGCTAAGCCACGGCGCCGGTCCTTTTCCCCCTTATCCCCGGCGCTTCGATCGCCTATCTTTCGCCATTGCGTCCTGACGCCGAGTCTGTACCAGAGGGAGCGCTCATGCTGACCGATGGTTTCGAACAACGGCTGAAGGAACAGGCCTCCCTGCTCGGCTTTGCGGCGTGCGGCATCTGCGATGCCGACGCCACGGACCCGCTTGCGGGCGAACGGCTGCGCGGCTGGCTGGCCGAGGGGCATCATGGCGACATGGGCTGGATGCTCGACCGCGCCGAACAGCGCGCCTCCCCGCAAACGCTCTGGCCGGAGGCGCAGTCCGTCATCATGCTGGCGATGAACTACGCCCCGGCTCGTGACCCGATGGCGCTGGCGCCGGTGCGCGACCGGGGCCGGATTTCCGTCTATGCGCAGGGACGCGACTATCATGACGTGGTGAAAAAGGCGCTGAAGGCGCTCGCCCGCTGGATGGTGGAAGAAGGCGCGGGCGCGCTCAAGGTGTTCGTCGATACAGCGCCCGTGATGGAAAAGCCGCTGGCCGCCGCCGCTGGCCTCGGCTGGCAGGGCAAGCACAGCAATTTGCTGAGCCGCGATCACGGCAACTGGCTGTTCCTCGGTTCCATCTATACCAGCGCGCGCCTGATGCCCGACCCGCCGGAACGCGACCATTGCGGGTCGTGCACGGCCTGCCAGACCGCCTGCCCGACCGACGCCTTCCCCACCCCCTATCGGCTGGATGCGCGCCGCTGCATCTCCTACCTCACCATAGAGCATAAGGGGCCGATCCCCGAAGAATTGCGGCCCGGCATCGGCAACCATATCTATGGCTGCGATGATTGCCTTGCCGCCTGCCCGTGGAACAAGTTCGCCTCAGCCGCCCATGCCCATCATCAGTTCATCGGCCGGGCGGAGTTGGCCGCCCCCTCGCTTGCCGATTTGCTGGCGCTCAACGACGCGGATTTTCGCGAGATATTCTCCGGCTCCCCCATCAAGCGCATCGGCCGCGATCGCATGGTTCGCAACGCGGCGATCGCGGCGGGCAACAGCCATGATCCCGCGCTGATCGCGGCGCTGATGCCGCTCATCGACGATACGGATGAGGGGGTGCGCGATGCGGTGCGCTGGGCGCTGAAACAGCTGGGCGCGGCCGTCCCGGCTGTCTAAGCCTGACGGCCTGCAAAGGGCGGCTTTCCGCGCTTCGGGGTCATGGAACATCGCCCTACTGGCCTGCGCCCGTCACGTCATCCTCCGGAGTCGCAAACGACCATGGGCCAATGTCGATCGGCCCCGGTTTCTACCGGATGCCGCAGGTCGTCGCCTCCACGTCGCGCCCGTCGGTAAGGCGGGTGTCCATATGGGTGACGGTCGGCTCCCGCCCGCGGTCGGTGGCGTAGAGATAGACGTCCAGCACGCATTTCCCGCCCGCCGTCATGAACTGCAACTTGCGCACCGTGCGATCCCTTATGTCGAGACGCGGCTCCCCGAAACGGGCGACAAGCTGTTTCGCGTCCAGACCGAACAGGGGCTGGGTCCGGCTATATTGTATCGCCGGAGGCGGCGCGATCGCGCCATTTCCCGGCTTCTGTCCGGTCGGCGCGGAAACGCAGGCCGACAAGGCCAGCGTCGCCATCCCCATGGCGCCCGCCGCGCCGATGCTGAACCTTCGCTGCTTCATATGCTGCTTCATGCCGCTTCCTTGGACCGGACATGCCCGCCCGTCAATCCGCGCGAGCGACCGGCGGCGACATGCCGCGCCATGGCAGCGCCGGACGCCCATCACGCCACCGGTGCATTTTCCCCATCGTCAGAGGATGACAGCCGCCGGGGAAATGCTCTAGGGACCGGGTTCGGTTTTTCTCTATCCAACAGGACCAAGCCCTTGACCCAGCCCCTTCTGGATGTCGTCGCCGTCGGCAATGCGATCGTCGATGTGATCGCCCAATCCGACGACGCTTTCCTCGCCCAACATGCCCTGACCAAGGGCGGGATGCAGTTGATCGACGCGGAAACGGCGGACCTGCTCTATTCGCAAATGGGCGCGGCGATGGAGGTCAGCGGCGGATCGGCCGCCAACACGCTGGCGGGGCTGGCCGCGCTGGGCCGGAAGTGCGGCTTTATCGGGCAGGTCGCCGACGATCAGCTGGGGCAGATTTTCGCGCATGACATTCAGGCGCTGGGCGTCACCTACACCACCGCGCTGGCCAAGGACGGCCCGCCCACCGCGCGCTGCCTCGTGCTCGTCACGCCCGATGCGCAACGCACGATGAACACCTTTCTGGGCGCCTCGCAGCATCTACCCGCCGCCGCGCTGGACGCCGACCTCATCCGGTCCGCCAGCATCCTCTATCTCGAAGGCTATTTGTGGGATCCGGACCAGCCGCGTCAGGCGATGCGCAGCGCCATCGACATTGCGCGACAGGCGGGGCGGAAAATCGCCTTCACCCTGTCCGACGGCTTTGTGATCGAGCGGCATCGCGACGATTTCATGGACCTGATCGAACAAGGGCTGATCGATATTCTCTTTTCCAATGAAGCGGAAATTCAGGCGCTGACCCGGATCGACGGCTTCGACAAGGCGGTTGCCGCCGTGGCCGCCAAGGTGCCGTTGCTGGTTTCGACCCGCAGCGAACAGGGCGCAGTCGCCATCGCCGACGGCGTGCGCCATGAGGTCGCCGCCGCGCCGGTCGCCCAGGTGGTGGACACCACCGGCGCGGGCGATCTGTTCGCCGCCGGTTTCCTCGCCGCCCATGTCGAAGGCAAGGATATCGAACAGTGCCTGAAGCTGGGCGCGATGGCGGCGGCGGAGGTCATCTCCCATTATGGTGCCCGTCCGGAGGCCGATCTGGTCGCGTTGCGCACCGCCGCGAACCTTTGATTTACGGCTTTCGCCTCCCCTCTCCCAAAGCTATCAGCTAAGCCATGGCCACCAAGCAGAAAGCCGCCAGCACCCGCCGCGCCAAGACGGCCCGCCCCGCGCGAACCGGCCCGTCATGGCGGGGCTGGCTGCTCTGGCCCGTGCGGATCGTCGGCGGCTTCCTGCTGCTGTCGGTGGCGATGGTGGTGATCTATCGCTTCGTGCCGCCCCCGGTGACATTGACCATGATGTTCGACAAAAGCGGCATCACCAAGGATTGGATGAGCCTGTCCGCGATGGACCCGAACATGGCGCGCGCGGCCATCGCGGCGGAGGACAGCAAATTCTGCCTCCATCATGGCTTCGACGCCGAGGCGATCGAACAGGCGATCCGGCACAATGAGCGGGGCGGGCGCATTCGCGGCGGCTCCACCATCAGCCAGCAGACGGCGAAGAACGTGTTCCTCTGGCAAAATGGCGGCTATGTCCGCAAGGGGCTGGAGGCTTGGTTCACCGTGCTGATCGAGGCAATCTGGGGCAAGCGGCGGATCATGGAAGTCTATCTCAACGTCGCGGAAACCGGCATCGGCACCTATGGCGCCAATGCAGGGGCCATGCGCTATTTCAACCATGACGCCAGCACCCTGACCCGGCAGGAGGCCGCCCGCATCGCCGCCGTGCTGCCCCTGCCGAAAAAGCGGGAAGCCATCACGCCATCGGGCTTCACGCGCCGCTATGGCAACACCATCGCCCGCCGGATACCGATCATCCGGCAGCAAGGGCTGGACGCCTGCCTCAAATGACGCCGCAACTCGCCCATATCGATTGCTGGATCTTCGATCTCGACAATACGCTCTATCCGGCGAGCGCCGACCTGTTCGGCCTGATGGACGTGCGCATGGGGGATTATATCGCCCGGCTGCTGGAATGCGATGCACAGGAAGCGCGCACCATCCAGAAGCGCTATTTTCACGATCATGGCACGACGCTGGCCGGGTTGATGCGCCACCATGGCGTCGATCCCCATCATTATCTCGATTTCGTGCATGATATTGACCTGGGCGCGCTCAGCAGCGACGCGGCGCTGATCGCCCATATAGAGGCGCTGCCGGGCCGGAAGATGATCTTCACCAATGGCGATGAACCCTATGCGCGGCGGGTGCTGGACCGGCTCGGCCTTTCCACCCATTTCGAGCTGATCCACGATATTCACGCGACGGGGTATCGCCCCAAGCCCGATCCGCACGGCTATACGCTGTTGCGCGACACCTACGGGATTGACCTTGCGCGGGCCGCCTTCTTCGAGGATATGGCCCGCAACCTGAAGCCTGCCAAGGCGCTCGGCATGTCCACCATCTGGCTCAACAACGGGTCGGAAAGCGGGGATTTCGACGCCCACCCGGATTTCATCGACTTTGAAACGGATCACCTGACCCCGTTTCTCACGCAATTATTGGGAGCATGAGCATGACCGACCACAGCAGCCTGATCGCCACCATCGACGCCGCATGGGAAGGCCGCGCGGATATCGACACCGCCACGCAGGGCGAGGTGCGCGATGCGGTGGACAGCGCGCTGGTGCTGCTCGACAGCGGCGCGGCCCGCGTCGCGGAACCGGCCGGGGACGGCTGGCAGGTCAATCAATGGCTGAAAAAGGCGGTGCTGCTCTCCTTCCGTCTCAATGACAATGCGATCATAGCGGGCGGCCCGGCGGGCGGCGTCTGGTGGGACAAGGTGCCCAGCAAGTTTCAGGGCCGGGACGAGGCATGGTTCCGCTCGGCCGGCTTTCGCGCCGTGCCGGGCGCCTTCGCCCGCGCCGGTTCCTTCGTCGCGAAGAATGTCGTGCTGATGCCCAGCTTCATCAACATCGGCGCCTATGTCGGGGAAGGCACGATGGTCGATACCTGGGCGACGGTGGGCAGTTGCGCCCAGATCGGCCGGAATGTGCATCTTTCGGGCGGCGTGGGCATTGGCGGCGTGCTGGAACCGCTTCAGGCCGACCCGGTCATCATCGAGGATGATTGCTTCATCGGCGCCCGTTCCGAAGTGGTGGAGGGCGTGCGCGTCGGCAAGGGCGCGGTGCTCTCCATGGGCGTGTTCATTTCCGGCAGTTCCAAGATCATCGACCGCACCACCGGCGAAATCTTCATCGGCGAAGTGCCGCCTTATGCGGTGGTCGTGCCCGGCACCCTGCCCGGCAAGCCGCTGCCCGACGGCACGCCCGGCCCGAGCCTCGCCTGCGCGGTTATCGTGAAGCGCGTCGACGCGCAGACCCGCGCCAAGACCGCTATCAACGACTTGTTGCGCGATTGACAGATGCCCTGCGGCGGCCCCCGGCGGCGGGGCCGCCGCAGGCCGTTCGTCACCGGCCCTTACCGGAAAATATAATGGAATATTAACCCATTAAAGGGTTGAAACTCAAGATTTGACGTGACAACCATTCGCCCGCGACGGTGCAGTCCGGCCCCACTTCGGGCGGCGAGTCGCAGGGGCAACCTTCGGGTTGACCCGCCCGGACTGAATATGGTGATCCCCACAGCAGCCATATCCGGTCCGGGCAAAGGGCAGGCTGTCCTCCCGCCCCGTCCCCTTCCGCACGATCCTTCCTTTTCCGGGCAACGCTTGGCACCGCGGCCAACATCGCCTACATCGCCAGACGATGCCGCCCGATCTCTCTTCCTCCGATCAGCCTACCCCGCCGCTGGGCGCGACCCTGCGGCGCTTTCTGCCCTATCTCTGGCCCGCTGACCGTCCCGCGTTGCGCACCCGCGTCGTCATCGCCCTGATATTGGTGGTGGCGGCCAAGGCCATCACCCTCATCATGCCCTTCGCCTATAAGGGCGCGATCGACCATATGGCGACCGGCATGGAACAGCAGGCGATGCTCGCCATCGCCCTCATCCTCGCCTATGCCGGCGCGCGCTTTGGCGGCGTCCTGTTCGACAATCTGCGCAACGTCGTGTTCGAGCGCGTCGGGCAGGAAGCGACGCGGCGGCTGGCCGGGCATGTGTTCGTGCAACTGCATCGCCTGTCGCTGCGCTTTCACCTCGACCGCAAGACCGGAGGCGTCACCAAGATCATCGAGCGCGGCACGAAGAGCATCGACACGATGCTCTATTTCCTGCTGTTCAACATCGCGCCGACGATCATCGAACTGGCGGCCGTGTGCATCATCTTCTTCCTGAAATTCGGCTGGGGGCTGGTCGCCGCGACGCTGGCGATGGTGACGCTCTATATCTGGTTCACCCGCACCGTTACCGAATGGCGCAACCATCTGCGCCGCGACATGGTGGATCTGGATACCAATGCGGTCGCTCATGCGGTGGACAGCCTGCTCAATTTCGAAACGGTGAAATATTTCGGGGCGGAGGATCGCGAGGCCCGCCGCTACAACGAGGCGATGCGCAGCTACGCCCAGGCGGCGGTCAAATCCGAAAACAGCCTTGCCGCGCTCAATGTCGGCCAGTCGCTCATCACCAATCTGATGATGGCGGGCGCGATGGCCTATACCATATGGGGATGGAGCCGGGGCGCGTTCACCACCGGCGACGTGGTGCTGGTCAACACGCTGCTCGCCCAGCTTTTCCGCCCGCTCGACCTGCTCGGCATGGTCTATCGGACGATCCGGCAGGGCGCCATCGACATGGAGGCGATGTTCGGCCTGATCGACACGCCGACCGAGATCACCGACGCGCCGGGCGCGCAGCCCCTGCGCATCAGCGCGGGCGAAGTGCGCTTTGAGGATGTACGCTTCGGCTATGACCGGGACCGAGAGATATTGCACGGCGTCAGCTTCACCGTCCCCGCCGGGCACACGCTGGCGATCGTCGGGCCGACCGGCGCGGGCAAATCGACCATCGCGCGGCTGCTGTTCCGCTTTTACGACATGCAGGCCGGGCGCATCACCATCGACGGGCAGGACATATCCCATGTCACGCAGCATAGCCTGCGCGCGGCCATCGGCATCGTGCCGCAGGACATGGTGCTGTTCAACGACACCATCGGATATAATATCGCCTATGGCCATGAAGGCGCGACGCGCGAGCAGATCGAAAGCGCGGCGAAGGCCGCCTCCATCCACGAGTTCATCCTCTCCCTGCCGCAAGGCTATGAAACGCGGGTGGGGGAACGCGGCCTAAAGCTGTCGGGCGGGGAAAAGCAGCGGGTGGCGATTGCCCGCACCCTGCTGAAAGACCCGCCGGTGCTGATCCTCGACGAGGCGACGAGCGCGCTCGACAGCCGCACGGAGGAAGCCATCCAGTCCGTGTTGCGCCAAATGACGCAGCGGCGCACCACCATCATCGTCGCCCATCGCCTTTCCACCGTGGTCGATGCCGATGAGATCATGGTGCTGGAAGCCGGGCAGATCAGCGAACGGGGCAGTCATGGGCAGCTATTGGCCCGCAACGGCCTCTATGCCCAGATGTGGGCGCGGCAGGCCGCCGAGCAGGAGGGCGGACGGATGCCGATCGAAACGCGGATATGAAGGCGCGAGGCCCTTTCCGTTCGATTTGAAATCGCAATCCTTGCTGGCTGACTGCAATTTACCTGCGCTGATATTTCATCTGGCCCGAAATCGCTCTATGGAAGGGGCAATGGAATTTTATCCCGAAGGATAGCGCATGTTTCGCCAGCTTACCGATATAATATTCGTCGCGCCGCAAATCGCGGTGGCCGATGTGGATCAGGCGAAGGCCATGGGCATTCGCTTCATCCTCAACAACCGACCCGATGACGAGGAAGCCGGTCAGGTCAACGGGGAAGCCGTGGAGGCCGCCGCAAAGGCCGCCGGGATCGGCTATGCCGCCGTGCCCGTCACCCATGGGGGCTTCGCGCTGTGGCAGCTTGACGGCATGGACAAGGCGCTGGAGGCGGCCGGAGACGGCAAGCTGCTCGCCTATTGCCGGTCGGGCACCCGCTCGACGCTGCTCTGGGCGCTTTCCCGCGCCCGCGCCGGGGAATCGCCCGACGCGCTGGCCGGGATAGCGGCGGCGGCGGGCTATGACCTGTCCCCCGTCCGGCAGATCATGGATGCGCTCGCCGCCGACAAGGGCTGATCCCGCACCCGTCGCCCCTGCCCCGGCGATTCTACACCCCTGCCATGACGAAAGGCGGCCCGCATGCATCGCGGCCGCCTTTTTCCGTCACTTTTTCCCGGCGCCATTTTCCCGGCGCTCAGGAAAAATGGGCCGGTACATCTCTGCACCGGCCCGAGTTATGTTCGCAGGAGGAACATCGTTGGGGGTGGGGCCTGCCTTTGCGCGGGCGGCCCCGCCCCGATCTCAATCAGTTGTAGGCCCGTTCGCCATGTTCGCCGAGGTCGAGGCCTTCCTGCTCGACTTCCGGGCTGACCCGCAGGCCGGTCAGGGCCTTGGCGACGAAGATGGCGATCGCGGTGCCGATGCTGGCCCAGATGATCGTGGTGACGACCGCGAGGATCTGCGTCACGATCTGGGAACCCATCATGAAATCCGCGTCGCCCGGCCCGCCGAGGCTGGGCGAAAAGACGATGCCGGTGCCGATCGCGCCGACGATGCCACCAACGCCATGGATGCCGAAAGCGTCGAGCGAGTCGTCATAGCCAAGGGCGGGCTTCAGCTTCGACACGGCGAAGAAGCAGATCAGCGAGGCAACCGCGCCCAGCACGATCGCGCCGAACGGGCCGGAATTGCCCGCCGCCGGAGTGACCGCGACCAGACCGGCGATCACGCCCGAACAGAAGCCGAGGGTGGAAGGCTTGTGGCCCGCCAGCTTTTCCACCAGCATCCATGCCAGCGCCGCAGCCGCCGTGGCGACGAAGGTGTTGATCATCGCAAGACCGGCAGAGCCATTGGCGGCCAGCGCCGAACCGGCGTTGAAACCGAACCAGCCGACCCACAGCAGGCCCGTGCCGACGAAGGTCAGCGTCAGGCTGTGCGGCGGCATCGGCTCACGCGGATAGCCCGTGCGCTTGCCCAGCAGCATGCAGGCGACCAGCGCGGACACGCCGGCATTGATATGCACCACCGTGCCACCGGCAAAATCCAGCGCGCCCATGTCGAAAAACAGGCCGCCTTCCGCCCATACCATATGGGCGATCGGGAAATAGACGATGGTCAGCCAGATCGGCGTGAACACCATCACGGCGGAGAATTTCATGCGCTCCACCACGGCGCCCAGCACCAGCGCCATGGTGATCGCGGCGAAGGTCATCTGGAAACTGACGAACACATATTCGGAAATCGTCCCCGAAAGGCTTTCCGGGGTCACGCTGGAAAGGAAATAATTGCCCCATGCCATGAACTTGTTGCCTTCCGGGCCGAAGGCGGTGCCATAGCCCCAGACGACCCAGATCAGCATCGCCATGGAAGCCGCAGCGCCGATCTGCGTCATGGTCGACAGCATGTTTTTCGAACGGGTAAGGCCGCCATAGAACAGGGCCAGCCCCGGCAGGATCATCAACAGAACCAGCATCGTGGCCGTCATCATCCACGCATTATTGCCCGAATCGGGTTCCGGCACAGCGGCGGCAGCTTCCTGCGCCCAGACCGGCATGGAGGTAGCGAGCGTGGCGCCAAGGGCTGCCGCCGCTCCGCAGAGCTTTTTGGAAATGGTCATTGTTCGCCCCTTCATCACAGCGCCGTTTCGCCGGTTTCGCCGGTGCGAATGCGCACCGCCTGCCCCACATCCAGCACAAAGATCTTTCCGTCGCCGATGGCGCCGCTATTGGCGGCCTGCTGCATGACCTCGACCACGCGCGGGGCGAGATCATCGTCGCAAACCACCTCAACCTTTATCTTGGGCACCATGTTGGTGCTGTATTCGGCCCCGCGATAAATCTCGGTCTGGCCCTTCTGACGGCCAAACCCCTTGACCTCGCTTACCGTCATGCCCGCAACGCCAACCGAGGACAGCGCCTCGCGGACATCGTCCAGCTTGAACGGCTTAATGATTGCCATGACAAGTTTCATGCTACCCCCTTTACTGGTGTGCCAAATGATAGAAGCAAAGGGCGTGCCAGTTTTCAAAAGGCGCGTCAAAGCGCCCTTCAGGCCAGCCGGACCATGGTGCAGCGCCATAATTTTGGGCAAGCCCTCTCCCTTGCCTGTTTTTTAGGCAGGGATAGGCACAGCAAGGATTGTCAGCGGCAGGGGGGCAGGTTCGGCCTCAACAGACCCGGTCGGTGTCGCCGGGCAAGGCCAGATACCCGCCGATAAGGCCGGGTCGGACGGATTGGCTCAGATGATGTAGGTCGAAGGCGCAGACGGCCATAGGCCGATGCCGATGCCGATCGGTCTTAAGGCGCGGAACTATTATCGTGCGGGCTGTCGGGCCGTACATCCAGCGCGGACTGAACATTGTCCGCCTGCCGGTCAAGCATCGCCGCCGCTTCATTGAGAGCGCGCGCTTCCCCCGCCGTCACCCCGCCCACATCCTGATCCTCATCGGACGCGCCGCATCCGGCCAGCGGCATCAGGAACAGCGTCGTCATCATCGCAATCGCCGCGTGGCGGAACAGCACAGGCATCATGGGAAGCATCCGGTTCTTGGAACGTCCTGCCCATGATCGGACACGGGACACGCTCCGGTTTTATTCGCATCATTTCGGCGCAAAATGCCCCAAACGCGAAAAAGGGGGACGAACCTGCTGGCCGCATCCCCCTCATCCATCAGAAACCGTTCTGCGAAATTACAGAGCGTTGGCGACGTTATCCGCCGTGTTGCCAGCGTCGTTCGCGACTTCGGCGGTCGCGTTCATCGCAGCATCCATCGCATTGTCAGCGGCATCCATCGCGTTGTCGGTCGCATCGATGAGGGTATTGGAAGCGTTCGAAGTCTCTTCCTTCGAGCAAGCAGCCAGGCCGAGCGACGCGGCGAGAACGAGCGAAAGTGCGATAGTCTTGGTCATGAGCAAACCCCTGTCTCTGAGATATAACGAGCGCAGGCCTCCCCCGGAGATAAGCTCACCCCAATCAAGCCTGCGGTGCGATTTCTAATCCTTTGCCTATGGGAACGCAAGCCGATCTTGCCGGAAACCCTGATTCGCCGGATGCAAAAGCCTCTCAAATCCAGCGAGTCGCGTTCACCCTAACGGGTGATATGTTACATATAAAGGATTCTTTATATGATATGTTGACGTATATAAAGAATCCTTTATATTAGTCGCCATGACCGAACTTCTGGACGTTTTCCGCGCCCTTGCGGACCCGACGCGCATGCGCATCATGCACCTTCTGGGCACGATGGAACTGTCCGTGGGGGAACTGGCGCAGGCTGTCGCGCAAAGCCAGCCGCGCGTCTCGCGCCATGTCAAAATTCTGGCGGAAGCCGGGATGATCGATCGCCGCAAAGAAGGAAACTGGGTGTTTCTTCGCGTCGGCACGACCGCCGCCTGCCGGGCGCTGATGCCGCTTTTCGACGCCATCCCCGCATCGGAGAGCGAGGGGCTATGGCTGAAGGCCGATCTTGCGCGGCTGGCCGCCATCCGGGCCGACAGGGTGCGCGCCGCCGACGAATATTTCGCGCTGCATGCGGAGGAATGGGACGCGATCCGGTCGCTCCACGTCCCCGAAGCGGAGGTGGAGACGGCGATGGCTGCCCTGCTGGGCGACGCGCCGGTCCGCCATCTGGTCGATCTGGGCACCGGCACCGGCCGCATGATCGAATTGTTCGGCAACCGCGCAGACCGGGTCAGCGCCATCGACCGCAGCCCCGACATGCTTCGGCTCGCGCGGTCCAAGCTGCCGGAGGAAAATGGCGAGCGCGTGGACCTGATCCTCGGCGATTTCTGCGACCTGCCGCTTCCCACCGGCGGCGCCGACCTCATCACCGCGCACCAGATCCTGCACTATAGCCCCGTCCCGGAGCAGGCGATCGCGGAAGGCGCGCGCGCGCTGGCGGACAATGGGCGCATGCTGGTGGTCGATTTCGCGCCGCATGACCGCGAGGAACTGCGCAGCCGCGATCAGCATGAACGCCTCGGCTTTTCGGATGAGCAGATACAGGACTGGTTCGAAGCCGCGGGCCTGGCGCTGGAAAAGACCGAGGCCCTGCCCGGCAGGGAACTCACGGTGAAATTATGGCTGGGCCGTCGCGAACAGGCGAATGTGCTGCCGATCAGAGAACGGAAAACCCTATGAACGCGCAAGGCAGCAGCTTGCTGGAAATCCCCCTGCCCCTCGATGTTCCGCATTATGCGGGCATGATCGGGGATGCCGAGGTCAGTTTCGAATTTTTCCCGCCCAAGTCGGACAGGATGGAGGCGCAATTGTGGGAGAGCATCGACATGCTCATGCCGCTGGGGCCGCGCTTCGTATCCGTCACCTATGGCGCGGGCGGATCGACGCGGGAACGCACCCATAATACGGTGGCGCGCATCGCGGGGGAAAGGTCCGTCCCTGCCGCCGCCCATCTCACCTGCGTCGGCGCGAGCAAGGCGGAAATCGCGGACGTGGCCCATGCCTATTGGGAGGCGGGCGTTCGCCATATCGTCGCGCTGCGGGGCGACCCCCCCGAACAGGGCGGCCGCTTCGTACCGCATCCCGATGGCTATACCAATGCGGCGGAACTGGTCGCGGGCCTCAAGACCCTGCATGATTTCGAGATTTCGGTCGCGGCCTATCCCGAAGTGCACCCCGACGCGACCTGCGCACAGGCGGACATGGACAATCTGAAGCGCAAGATCGACGCAGGCGCCACCCGCGCCATCACGCAATTTTTCTTCGCGCCGGAAACCTATTTCCGCTATGTCGAGAAGGTCCGCGCCGCCGGCATAGAGGCGGAGATCGTGCCCGGCATCATGCCCGTCGCCAATTTCACGAGCGTGAAGAAAATGGCGGCGCTGTGCAATACGGACGTTCCCGGCTGGATGGAGCGGCTGTTCGCCGGCCTCGACGATCAACCGGCCACGCGCCAGCTTATCGCCGCGACGCTGACCGCCGAACTGTGCCGCAAGCTTTATGAAGGGGGCGTGCGCGGTTTCCATTTCTACACGCTCAACCGGGCGGAACTGAGTTATGCGATCTGCCGTCTTCTGGGTCGCCAGCCGCAGGAGCGTAGCGCATGAGTAATAGCACGGGCACCCTCGACGCGGAAACGATGTTCCGGCAACGCGCGACCGAGCGGCTGCTGATCTTCGACGGCGGCTATGGCACCGCGATCCAGAAATATGGGCTGGGCGAGGCGGATTATCGCGGCGCCATCGATCTCACCAAGGATCAGAAGGGCAATAACGACCTGCTCTGCCTGACCCGCCCGGATATCGTGAAGGCGATCCACGGCGCCTATCTCGACGCGGGCGCGGACATGATCGAAACGAACAGTTTCAGCAGCACCCGCATTGCCATGGCCGATTATGGGGCGGAACATCTGGTGCGCGATCTCAACATCGCTGCCGCCCGTCTCGCCCGCGAAGCCTGCGACGAAGCGGAGGCGAAAACCGGCGTGCGGCGGTTCGTCGCGGGTGCGATCGGCCCGACCAACAAGACGCTGTCGCTCAGCCCGAACGTCAATGACCCCGCCTATCGGGAAATCAGCTATGACGCGCTGAAGGAACAATATCGCGAGCAATGCGCCGCGCTGATCGAAGGCGGCGTGGATTTCCTGCTGGTGGAAACCTGCTTCGACACGCTGAACGCCAAGGCGGCGGGCATGGCCGCGCGAGAGGCGGAGGCAGAGTCGGGTCGCAAGGTGCCGCTGATGCTCAGCTTCACCATCACCGACATGTCGGGCCGCAATCTTTCGGGCCATACCGTCGCGGCCTTCTGGTATTCGCTGCGGCACCTGAAGCCGCTGACCATCGGCGTCAACTGCGCCTTCGGGGCGGACCTGCTGCGTCCCTATCTGGGCGAATTGTCGAAAATCGCCGATACGCTGATCCTCGCCTATCCCAATGCGGGGCTGCCCAATGAACTGGGGCAATATGACGAACTGCCGGAACGCACCGCCGAACTGATCCGCGAATGGACCGACGAGAAGCTGGTGAACATGGTCGGCGGCTGCTGCGGCACCACGCCCGCCCATATCGCCGCCATCGCCAAGGCCGTCACCGGGGCCAGCCCGCGCATCGTTCCCGAACTGCCGGTGGTGACGCGCCTTGCGGGCCTCGACCCGATGAATATCGCGGCCTGAGCATCATGGACGAACCATTTTCCTGGCATCTGCGCCCCGCCGGAATCGAGGATGCCGAACAACTTTCGCTGATCGGCGCGGCGACGTTTCTCGAAAGTTTCGCCGGGATCATCGGGGGGCAGGCCATCACCGCCCATTGCCTCCACGCCCATGGCGCGCAAGCCTATCGCGATAGCCTGGCCGATGGCGACAAGGCATGGATCGCGGGGATCGAGCCGGGCGGCGCGCCGATCGGCTATGCGCTGCTGACCGCGCCCGACCTGCCAGGCGCACAGGCAGGCGACCTTGAACTCAAGCGCATCTATACGCTCTCGCGCTTTCACGGCGGCGGCCTTGGCGCGGGGCTGATGCAGGCCGCTGTCGATGCCGCGACGGCGGAGGGCGCCGGGCGCCTGCTGCTGGGCGTCAACGCCCGGAACGATCGCGCGCTGGCCTTTTACCGCAAACAGGGGTTCGCGCGGATTGCCGAGCGCCAATTCAATGTCGGCGGGCAGATGTGCGACGATTTCGTCCTCGCCCGCCCCCTGAACCGATAACCGGGAAACCATCATGTCCGCCACGCAACCCACCGCCACCTTCATCAATATCGGTGAACGCACCAACATCACCGGTTCCGCCAAGTTCAAGAAGCTCATCATGGCGGGCGACTATGCGGCCGCCGTCGATGTCGCCCGGCAACAGGTGGAAAATGGCGCGCAGATCGTCGATGTGAACATGGATGAGGGCCTGCTCGATTCCGAAGCGGCGATGGAGCAATTCCTGAAACTCATCACCGCCGAGCCGGATATCGCCCGCGTGCCGGTGATGATCGACAGTTCCAAATGGAGCATCATCGAGGCGGGGTTGAAATGCGTGTCCGGCAAGCCGATCGTCAATTCGATCAGCATGAAGGAAGGCGTCGATCAATTTCTGGAACATGCGCGCAAATGCATGGCCTATGGCGCCGCCGTGGTGGTGATGGCCTTCGACGAAACCGGGCAGGCGGACACCAGGGACCGCAAGATCGAGATTTGCGAGCGCGCCTATGCCCTGCTGACCGGCATCGGCTTTCCGCCCGAAGACATCATCTTCGATCCCAATGTCTTCGCGGTCGCGACGGGGATCGAGGATCACGACAATTATGCCGTCGATTTCATCGAGGCGACGCGGGAAATCAAGCGGCGCTGCCCCCATGTGCATATCTCCGGCGGGCTGTCGAACCTGTCCTTCAGCTTTCGCGGCAATGAGCCAGTGCGCCGGGCGATGCACTCGGTATTCCTCTACCACGCCATTCCCGCGGGGATGGACATGGCGATCGTCAATGCCGGGCAACTCGACGTGTATGACACGATCGACCCGGCCCTGCGCAAGGCGTGCGAGGATGTGATCCTCAACAGCGATCCGGGCGCGGGCGAACGGCTGGTGGAACTGGCCGAGAAGTTCCGGGGCACCGACGCCGCCGCCGAAAAGGCCGCCGAGGAATGGCGCGGCTGGCCGGTCATCAAGCGGCTGGAACATGCGCTGGTAAAGGGCATCGACGCCCATGTCGTGGCCGATACGGAGGAAGCGCGGCTGGAAATCGCCGCGCGCGGCGGCCGCCCGATCGAGGTGATCGAAGGCCCGCTGATGCAGGGCATGAACGTCGTGGGCGACCTCTTCGGTTCCGGCAAGATGTTCCTGCCGCAGGTCGTCAAATCCGCTCGCGTGATGAAACAGGCCGTCGCCCATCTCTTCCCCTTCATCGAGGCGGAGAAGGACGAGAACGCCAAGGGCAAGGGCCGCATCGTGATGGCGACGGTGAAGGGCGACGTGCACGATATCGGCAAGAATATCGTTGGCGTGGTCCTTCAGTGCAACGGCTTTGAGGTCATCGATCTGGGCGTGATGGTGCCCTGGGCGGAGATATTGAAGGCCGCCAATGAAAACCATGTCGATATGATCGGCCTGTCCGGCCTCATCACGCCGTCGCTGGACGAAATGGTGACGGTGGCCGAGGAAATGCAGCGCGCGGGCATGAACCTGCCGCTGCTGATCGGCGGCGCGACGACATCACGGGTCCACACTGCGCTGCGGATCGACCCCGCCTATAAGGGGCCGGTCGTCCATGTGCTCGACGCCAGCCGCGCGGTCGGCGTGGCGACGGCGCTGGTCAGCGATACGCAAAAGGACGGGTTCGTCGGCAAGACGGCGGATGAATATGAACATATCCGCGTGTCCCGCGCCAATAAGGGGCATAGCCCGCTCATCCCGATAGAGGAGGCCCGCGCCAACGGCTTCGTGATCGACGAGGCGCTGAAACCCGCCGCCCCGGCACAACCGGGCATCCACGCCTATCCCGACTGGGATCTGGCTGATCTGCGCGACTATATCGACTGGACGCCCTTTTTCCGCGCATGGGAATTGGCGGGCAATTATCCCGCAATCCTCGACGATGATATCGTGGGCGAAAGCGCGCGCGGCCTGTTTGCCGACGCGCAGGCGATGCTGGATCGGATCATCGCGGAAAAATGGCTGACGGCAAGCGGCGTCGCCGCGCTCTGGCCCTGCCGCCGCGAGGGGGATGACATCCTCATCTCCACCGAAAAGGGCGAGGTGCGGATGCCTTTCCTGCGGCAGCAGGTCGCCAAGCGCGAAGGCCGCGCCAATATGTGCCTTGCCGATTTCATCTCGCCGGATGGCGACTGGATCGGCGGTTTCGCGGTGACGGCCGGTCATGGCATCGAGGAGCATCTGGCCCGCTTCAAGGCGAATCATGACGATTATAACGACATATTGCTGAAGGCGCTGGCCGACCGTCTGGCCGAAGCCTTTGCCGAGCGGCTGCACCATCATGTCCGCACTACGCTCTGGGGCTATGCGCCCAATGAGCAACTGACGAACGAGGCGCTCATCAAGGAACAATATCGCGGCATCCGCCCGGCGCCCGGCTATCCCGCCTGCCCCGACCATAGCGAAAAGCCGATCCTGTTCGATATGCTGGGCGCGAGCGAAGCCACCGGCATCACCCTGACGGACAGCTTCGCGATGATGCCGACAGCGGCGGTCAGCGGCTTTTATTTCGGCCATCCGCAATGCGAATATTTCGGCGTGGCGCGGATCGGCAGCGATCAGGTGCAGGATTATGCGCAGCGTCGCGGGGCGGATATCGCCACCGTCGAACGCTGGTTGCGGCCCAATCTCGAATGATCGCGCGCGGACCGGCGCGGCTGTCCTGCCGGGAAAGGCCGCGTTCGGAGTTCCGTTATTTTCAGGCCGCCGGAACCGGATACCGGTTCAGGCTGGTCGGTCGAGCCTAACGCCTGCCGCCACCACCGCGCCTGCATTGCCCATCGGCAACGACGCGATAGCCGTCCGCGCGCGCCATGCAGCTATTGCTGAACGTCTTTTCGCGATTGCCTCTGACGGCGCATACCGGCGCATATTCGCGGGTGCAGGCCCGTGGCCTGTCATGTCCCGGGCGCTCATGGCCCGGCCGGTCCGGGTAGGGAGGCCGGGAATGGCCGGGGCGGCGACCGTCCTCATAACATCCCGCCAGCAGGACCAGCGCGCCCAGCGCACCAGCAGACAGTGATCGCATCCCGATTCTGGTCATCATTTCCTCTCCCGGTCAATGAAGGCCAAACCACCCGACCCTCGACCCGGTTCCGGAAGACCGTGCCGGTCTGGCACGATTGGGGCGCCATCGACACATCCGGCCTGCAAGTCGGGATAGCAATTTCCACGCGATCGGCTTATGCCTGCCCTTCATGCGGAACAGCCCTCTTTCGGCGCGCTTCGGCGGCGCCCTTCTCCTTCTGCTGACGGCAAGCGGCGCCAGCGCCCAGTCCGGCAGCCCCTTCACAATCGCGGAAACCGGCGCGCAATATGGATCGCTGGTGGAAGCCGTGGGCGCGATCGGCGGCGGGGAAGGCACCATCCTGATCGCGCCGGGCACCTATCGCCAATGCGTGGTGCAGGAGGCAGGCACGATCGCCTATCGCGCGCAGCAACCCGGCAGCGTCACCTTCGACAGCGAAATCTGCGAGGGCAAGGCCGCGCTGGTGCTGCGCGGACGGGCCGCCATCGTCGATGGCATCACCTTCCGCAACATGCGCGTGCCGGACGGCAATGGTTCGGGCATCCGGCTGGAACAGGGCGACCTGACCGTCACCGGCAGCCTCTTCGCGGACAGCGAACAAGGCATATTGACCCATGACGATCCGGCGGCGACCATCCGCATCGACCGCTCCACCTTCCGCCGGCTGGGCCGGTGCGATCGCGACCTGTCCTGCGCGCACAGCATCTATATCGGCCATTATGGGCGGCTGATCGTCACGCAATCGCGCTTTGAGGCGGGAGCAGGCGGCCATTATGTGAAAACGCGCTCCACCCGCGTCGACATCACCGACAACAGCTTCGATGACAGTCAGGGGCGGCTGACCAATTATATGATCGACCTGTCCAATGGCTCGTCCGGGGTCATCGCCGGCAACATCATGGTGCAGGGCCGCGACAAGGATAATTACAGCGCCTTCATCACCGTCGCGCCGGAAGGGCGGGAAAATGACAGCGCCGCGCTGGTCGTCCGCAACAACCGCGCCGCCTTCGTGCCGGGCCTGTCGCGGGAAAGCACCTTCGTCGCCAACTGGACGGACGACGCCGTCACCATCAGCGATAATGATCTGGCCAAGGGCATCAAGGTGAAGGACCGCCGCTAGAGCGTTTTCCAGTCAGGTGGATTCACCTGACGGCTCGGAAACCGCGGTAAGATAATAACCTGGGGCGGCCGATCTGATTCGATCTGATCGGAAACCGCTCCAGGATCTAAAGCACCGGCAGGCGACGGCGCGGATTGACTTTTCCTCCGCGAATCCGTATCGGCTGCGTTCGATTGGCGGCTGCCAGCGGGAAAACCCAGCTTGGCGGCCCCTTTTTGTCATGCAAGATTCGATTTTTGAGGAATGAGCGATGAAGCGCACCTTTCAGCCGAGCAATCTGGTCCGCAAGCGGCGTCACGGTTTCCGCGCCCGCATGGCGACGCCGGGCGGCCGCAACGTTCTGCGCGCCCGCCGCGCGCGTGGCCGCAAGAGCCTGAGCGCCTGAGCGACGACCGGGACGGACTTGCGCCGTCCTGCCCCCTGCCTTGCCCCGCGCCGGTAGCCATTTTGCGCAAGCGCGCGGATTTTCTGGCCTGCAACAAGGGGCGGCGGCAGCCGATGCCGGGTTTTGTCCTGCTGGTTCGTGACCGCAGGGATGACGACCCGACGATTCGTCTGGGCATCACGGTAACGAAGAAAATTGGCGGCGCTGTCGTCCGTAACCGGATGAAGCGCCGTTTTCGTGCGCTTGCCCGCCAGATATTGCCCGAATCGGGCATTACCGGCGCCGATCATGTGCTGATCGGCCGGGCAGACGGCATAGAGCGCGATTATGCCGCGCTCTGCCGGGAACTGGAAAAGGCCCTCACCCGCATCAAGGCTCCGCCTAAAGACAATGGCGATCCGGCGCGCGCTCCCCGCAAGGGGACGGCGAAGGAACAGCGGCGGCGCGGGCGATGATGGCCCGGCTGCTCATCCTTGTCGCCCGGCTGTGGCAGATCGGCCCATCCCGCATCCTGCCGCCCACCTGCCGCTATCATCCCAGTTGTTCCCAATATGCGATTGAGGCGCTGGGAAAATATGGCGCTGTTCGGGGTAGCTGGCTGGCCCTGAAACGGCTATTGCGCTGCCAGCCATGGGGCGGATCGGGATATGATCCGGTTCCATGACCGAGGGCCAGGGCACTTCGCCGGAAAAGGAAAAACCGGTTTTCCGATAAGCAAGTGCGGGAACTATACGTAAGGGCGCTTCCCGATTTCATGGAAGCGGAAAAGCGCTCTCGAACTGCAATACCACCCGGCTGATGCCTTTTCCGGGTGGCGTGATTTTGGGGAGCTGATCCACAGTGGACGACAAACGGAATGTCATATTAGCGATGGTGTTGACCGCGCTGATTCTGTTCGGCTGGCCCTATCTCGCGGAGAAATTCTTCCCCGGTACGGCGAAACCCGCCGCGCAGCAGCAGCAGACGGCGCAGCCCGCTTCCTCCGCGCCCGGCGCTCAGGCGCCCGGCATGGCGTCCGCCCCCGCCGCGCTGCGCCCGCGCGCGACCGTGCTGGCGGACAGCCCCCGCATCGCCATCGAAACGCCCAAGCTGCGCGGGTCCATCGCGCTGAAGGGCGCGCGTTTCGACGATATCGTCCTGCCCACCTACAACGAAACGCTGAAGAAGGATTCGCCCGCAATCACGCTCTTCTCGCCCGGCGGCACGAAAGAAGCCTATTTCGCAGGCTTCGGCTGGTCGGGCGACGGGCTGAAGGCCCCTGACGGCAACACGCTATGGCAGGCGAGCGGCACGAAGCTGACGCCCACCACGCCGGTCACGCTGCGCTGGAATAATGGTCAGGGCCAGTTGTTCGAAATCGCGCTGTCGATCGACAGCGATTACATGATTACCGCCGCGCAGAAGGTTTCCAATATCGGCAGCGGCACCGTGGGCGTGCGCCCCTATGGCTTCATCAGCCGTACCGACAAGCCGATCGACCCCGACACATGGACCATCCATATCGGCCCGATGGGCGTGTTCAACGGCGCGGCCGATTATGATGTGGATTATAAGGATCTCGACAAGGGCGAAATCCCGCCCGCCATCGCCAGCACCGGCGGCTGGATCGGCTTTACCGACAAATATTGGCTCTCCGCGCTGGTGCCCGACCAGAAGGTGAAATTCGAAGCCCAGTTCCGCAAGGGCGCCGGGCAGGGCTATCAGACCGATTTCAGCCTGACACCGACACTGCTTGCCCCCGGCAAGGCCGTCACCCAGACTTCCCGCCTGTTCGTCGGCGCCAAGGAGGTAAAGACGCTGGAGGCCTATCAGGCCGGCACCGACGGGCACCCCGGCATCGCCCTGTTCGACCGCGCGATCGACTGGGGCTGGTTCTACTGGTTCGAAAAGCCGATCTTCGCATTGCTTCACTGGCTGTTCACCGTCATCGGCAATTTCGGCGTGGCGATCATCTGCCTGACCTTCGTGGTCCGCGCACTGATGTTCCCCATCGCGCAGAAGCAGTTCGCCTCCATGGCGGCAATGCGGGCGCTCCAGCCCAAGATGAAGGAACTTCAGGAACGGCACAAGGACGACAAGCCCAAGCTGCAACAAGAACTGATGGACCTGTACCGCAAGGAAAAGGTCAATCCCTTTTCCGGCTGTCTGCCGATCTTCCTCCAGATCCCGATCTTCTTCGCGCTGTACAAGGTGTTGCAACTCACCATCGAAATGCGGCACCAACCCTTCGTGCTGTGGATCAAGGATTTGTCCGCGCCCGATCCGCTGCATGTGCTGAACCTGTTCGGCCTGCTGCCGTTCACGCCGCCCAGTTTCCTGGCGATCGGCATACTGGCGATCATCCTGGGCATCACCATGTGGTTGCAGTTCCGCCTGAACCCGGCGCCGATGGATGACATGCAGAAGCAGATCTTCGCGATCATGCCGTGGATGATGATGTTCATCATGGCGCCGTTCGCGGCGGGCCTGCTGATCTACTGGATCACCTCCAACATCCTCACCATCGCGCAGCAAAAGTGGCTCTACAGCCGCCATCCGCAGCTCAAACAGGCCATCGCGAAATGAGTGAGGCCGATGATGGCGCCCATGACGACAGGGACGAACTGATCGAAACCGCCCGGCGTATCTTCGCCGGGCCGGTCATGTTTCTGCGGTCCGCGCCGTCGCTCCCCTATCTGCCCGATCCGGTGGTGAAGGAAATCGCCTTTGCGGGCCGGTCCAATGTCGGCAAATCCTCGCTGCTCAACGCGCTGACCAACCGCAACAATCTGGCCCGCACATCGAACACGCCCGGCCGCACGCAAGAACTGAACTTTTTCGATATCGGTGATCCGCTGATCTTCCGCCTCGTCGACATGCCCGGCTATGGCTATGCCAAGGCGCCCAAGGATGTGGTGCGGCAGTGGCGGTTCCTCGTGAATGATTATCTGCGCGGGCGGGCGGTGCTGAAACGCACGCTGGTGCTGATCGACAGCCGCCACGGCATCAAGGAGGTCGATCGCGAGGTGATGAAGATGCTGGATGAGGCGGCGGTCAGCTATCGCCTTGTCCTCACCAAGTCGGACAAGATCAAGGCCAGCGAACTCGAAGCGGTGACGGAACGCACCATCGCGGAGGCGCGCACCCACCCCGCCGCTCACCCGGATATCATCGCCACATCGGCCGAAAAGGGCATGGGCATTGCCGAATTGCGCGCCTGCGTGATTGAATCGCTGGACTGAAACGGGTTGAACGGAATCGGGGGGACCATCCCATGCTGAAGATCATCATCGGCAACAAGGCCTATTCAAGCTGGTCGCTGCGCGGCTGGCTCGCGGTCCGGCAATCCGGCCTGCCTTATGAAGAACTGGTCCTGCCCATATATGACGAGGCATGGCCGCAGCGGCGGATGCAGCCCGACCTTGCCGTGTCGAGCGGCAAGGTTCCGACGCTATGGGACGGCGATGTCCCGATCTGGGACAGTCTCGCCATCGTCGAAACGCTCAACGACATGACCGGCGACACCCGGTTCTGGCCGCAGGACAAGGCCGCCCGCGCCCTCGCCCGATCCATGGCGGCAGAGATGCACGGCGGCTATGTTCCGTTGCGCAAAGCGTGCCCGATGAATGTGCGCAAGGTCTTTCCCACCGGCGACCCCAGCGAGGCCGTGCTGGAAAACCTCTCCCGCATAGCCGCGCTATGGACGCAGGCGCGCACCCGCTTCGGGGCGGGCGGGCCTTATCTGTTCGGCGCCTTCGGGGCGGCCGACATCATGTTCGCGCCGGTCGTTTTCCGCATTCAGGGCTATGGCCTGCCCATCCAGGGAGACATTGCCCGCGATTATAGGGAGGCCATGCTCGCCCATCCGTGGATGATGGAATGGGTCGAGAGCGCGCAGGCGGAAAGCTGGGTGCTCGACCAATATGAGCATGCGCCCGATTATAGCTGAGGATCAGAGCAAGGCGATGCTGCGTTCCGCCGCCTCTGCGGCGCGACGGGCGGCGCGCAGCAGGTTCGCCTGAAAATCCCCGACGCTCCCGCCATTGGCATCGTCCGTCACCGCCTTGATGGCCGCCCAGCGAAGGCCGAGCCGCTGCGCCACCTGCGCCAGTGCCCCGGTTTCCATATCGACCAGATCGCCCGCCAGCCCCTCGCGCAGGCGCAGGCTGTGATCCGGGCATTCGACAAAGGCGTCCCCGGTGACGATCCGCGCGCCCGGCAGCCCGATATCCGGCAGGGGATGGGCGCGAAACGCCTCGACGCCGGCAGGCCCGATCGGCCAGCTTCCCGCCGTATAATGGGTGAAGCCGCCGGGACGCTGCGCGCCGAAATCGCCCTGCACCGCCTCCTGAATCAGGAAACAATCCCCGGCCTTGTCCGACAGGCGCCCTGCCGTGCCGATAATCATCAGCAATTCGGCATGGTGCAGGCTCGCCAGCATCGTGGCGGCGAGCGCGGCATTCACCTTCCCCACGCCGCAACAGCCAATGGCGATCGCATGGCCGCCATGGATGAGGAAACGGACCGCCAGATGGCCATGCTGCTCCACCCGCTCATGCTGGCCCGGCGCGAAGGCGGCGGCTTCTTCTTCGACGCCGGTGATGATCGCGATCCGCATCGTCAATGCCCCGGAAAGCGCAGCAGCGCCGCGCAAGCCACGCCCTGCGCCTCCAGCTTTGCCGCCCCGCCCAGATCGGGCAGATCGACAAGGAACCGCGCCTGCGTCACCACCGCGCCCTGCCCGCGCAGCAGATCGACGCCCGCCCGCGCCGTGCCGCCGGTCGCGATCAGATCATCCACGATCAGCACATGCGCGCCCGCCTGCACGGCATCGGCGTGCATCTCCATCCTGTCCGTCCCATATTCCAGCGCATAATCGATGCCGACCGCCTCGCCCGGCAGCTTGCCGGATTTGCGCAGCATCACCTTGCCCTTGGTCAGCGCATAGGACAGCGCCGAGGCGACGATGAAGCCGCGCGCCTCTATCCCGGCGATAAGATCGAAACCCGCCGGGTCCAGCGTGGCGATCAGCCGGTCGATCGCCGTGCGAAAGCCGCGCCCGTCGAGCAGCAGGGTCGATACATCGCGAAACAGGATGCCCGGCCGGGGATAGTCGGGAATGCAGCGCACCAGCGCGGCGAGATCGGCATTGGGCTCCGGTTCCGTCACCATGGCCATTGCCCGACGATCGACAGCTTCATTCATCTGTACCCCTTTCCCTCGCCAGCATCCCGTCTCTGGCGCTCCTTCGAATCATTCGCTATCGGATCGCCATGACCCTGTCCAATATCGCGGCGCCCACGCCCCTCATTCTCGCCTCCCGGCTGATGGCCTGCCCATCCGTCACCCCCGCCACCGGCGCGGTGTTCGATGCGCTGGAAGCGATGCTGGCGCCGCTGGGCTTCGCCATCGACCGCTTCATCAGCGGCGAGGCGCCCGACGGCCCGGTCGAGAACATGATCGCGCTGCGCCGCAATGGGGAGGGCCGCCATATCGCCTTTGCCGGGCATCTGGACGTGGTGCCGCCGGGGACGGGATGGAGCAGCGACGCCTTTGCGCCGGAGGTGCGGGGCGACCTTCTCTATGGGCGCGGGGCCGTCGACATGAAGGGCAGCATCGCCAGCTTCGTGGCCGCGCTGGGCGATAGCGGCGACCTGCCGGGCACGATCAGCCTGCTCATCACCGGGGACGAGGAAGGCGCGGCGGTCCATGGCACGCGCGCGATCATCGACCGGATGAAGGATCACGGCATCGCGCCCGACCTGTGCGTCGTGGGGGAACCGACATCGGTGCACCAACTGGGCGACATGGTGAAGATCGGGCGGCGCGGCTCGGTCAATATGTGGATCACCGTCGATGGCACACAGGGCCATGTGGCCTATCCGCATCTGGCCGACAACCCGATTCCCCGCATGGTCCGCATCCTGTCGGCGATAGAGGCGATCGTGCTGGATGAAGGCAATGACTGGTTCCAGCCGAGCAATATCGAGATCACCGATATCGCCGTCGGCAATGAGGCCACCAATGTCATCCCCGCGCAGGCGCGGGCACGCATTTCCATTCGTTTCAACGATATGCACAGCGGCGCGAGCCTGTCCGGCCGCATCCGCGCGCTGGTCGAGGGCGAAGGCGGCAGGCTGGAGGCGAAGATCAGCGGAGAGGCTTTCCTCACGCCTCCCGGCGCGCTGTCCACGCTGGTGAGCGAGGCGATTGCCGAAGTCACGGGCCTGACCCCGGACCTGTCGACGACCGGCGGCACATCGGATGCGCGCTTTCTTTCGGCGCTGTGCCCGGTGGTGGAATTCGGGCTGTGCAACGCCACCATGCACAAGCTGGACGAAGCGGTCGCCATCGCCGATCTGGATCGGCTGCGCGCCATCTATGCCCTGATCCTGCGCCGCGCCCTTTCGGGCGGCTGACGACGCGCTTGCGGCAGCGATCAGGCGCGGGCCGCCGCGATGCCCGGATCGCTGAACCGTTCGAGATAGATCGCTTCGGGGACGGGGCGGCAGAGGTGAAAGCCCTGAAACACGCTGCACCCCATGACACGCAGCAATTCTATCTGCTGCTCATTCTCGATCCCTTCGACGACGATTTCCAGCCCCAGCCCGCTGACCAGACCGACGATGGCCGAACAGATGGTGCGAGCCTCCACGGAAATAGCGATGTCGCGCACGAGGCTGCGATCGATCTTGATCCGATCGACCGGCAGATCGCGCAACTGGGCCAGATTGGAAAAGCCGGTGCCGAAATCGTCGATCGCGACGCTGACCCCGCGCGCGCGCAGATCGACCAGCGCCGCGCTGGTTTCGCTCTGGAGCTTCATCATCAGGGTTTCGCTCAGTTCCAGTTCCAGCATCCGGGGCGGGGTGCCATGGCGCCGCATCGCTTCTTCCAGCCGGGAGAAGAAATCCGGCTGCGCCAGTTCACGGCGGGAAATATTGATGGACAATCGCTGGTTCACGTCCGCCATCGCCCAGCGCGCCGCCGTCTGGCAAACATGGTTCAATATCCAGTCGCCCAGATCGACGATCAGCCCCGTTTCCACCGCCAGCCCCACGAAATTATCGGGCATCATCCGGCCGCGCAGGGGGTGGGTCCAGCGCACCAGCGCTTCGGCGCAGGTCACGCGCTCCATCGAAAAATCGACCTGCGGCTGAAATTCGAGGAAAAATTCATTCCGTTCCAGCGCCAGCCGCAAATCGCGTTCCAGTTCCGCCCGCCCGGCGATGCGCAGGGCCAGATCCTCGGAATAGAGCCGCACCTGCCCGCGCCCATTATGCTTGGCGTCGTACATGGCCTGATCCGCCGAGCGCAGCAGCGCGGGCAGGCTCGTCCCATGTTCGGGATAATAGGCCACCCCGATGGACGCGCCGACGCTCACCTGCGTGCCGCCGATGTCGAACGCCTCGTCCAGCGCATAATGCACCGCCCGCGCGATCCACAGCGCGGAACTTTCCGGCGGGACATGGGGCAGGAAAATCGTGAACTCATCCCCCGCATGGCGACCGATGATCGCATCGGCCACCCCGGCGAACTGGACCGTCACGATCTGCCGCAGGCGCTCTGCCACCTGCCGGAGAATCTGGTCGCCCGCCGCATGCCCCATCGTGTCGTTGACCGCCTTGAAACCATCAAGGTCGATGAAGAGCATCACCGCCGGACCGGCCCTGTCCTGCTCGCTCAACAGGCCTTCCACCTGCGCGCAAAAACTCGACCGGCTGGCCAGCCCTGTCACCATGTCGAAATGGGCGAGGGATTCTATATGCTCCAGCGTGGCATGGGTCTGACGGAACAGGCTTTCCATTGCAGCTGCGAGATCGGGACGGGCATCATGAAGGGCAGCCGAAATCGGCGCCTCGAAATCGCCGTCCGCCGCCGCCTTCAGGCGATCGGTCGCTTCATCGATCAGCCGGATTTCCCGCTGGATCGCCCGGTAGACGATCAGGCCGCAACAAAGGGAGAGAAACCCAGCGAACAAAAATAGCTGAAGACCGGCAGATTCCCCACAAAAAAGCCACAGCCCCGCCCCTGCCAGCACGCCTGTCGCGCCGCCGGTCATGATGGCGTGGGGAAAAACCGCCCGCCGACAAAAACTGCTCCCAGAGATCAACTCGATACCCGCAAATATCGTCAGACCGGATGCCTGACCCACTGGTTATCGGATGCCGGAAAGAAGTTAACAAAATGCAGCCGGGGGCAGGCCGGCCACGCCCCCGGCAATGCTTGAGCCATGAACCGTGGCTTATTTGCGGCGGCGCAATATAATATAGAGAGCGCCCTGTCCGCCATGGCGCGGATGGGCCGTCCGCACGCTGGCGATGGCGTCGGCATAGCCGCTCAACGCCAGCCAATCGCCTATCTCCGCGCGGATGGCGCCGCGTGTCCTCGCGCCATGGGGATCGGCCGGGGCCGGACGCGGGTTGCCCGTCACCACCAGCAAGACCCGGACCCCGCTGGCGACCGCCGCCGCCAACGTTTGATTGAGCCGCCGGTGCGCGGCTTCCAGCGTATGCCCGTGCAGATCGACGCTCATTTCGGGTGCGAGGGTGCCGGTCGTGATCCGCCGCTCCCACCCATCGTCCAGCTTGGGGACTGGCGATTTGAGGGCTGGCAATTTGGGGACGAGCGCCCTTTTCACCGCTGCCGCTCCGACCGGAAGCGAGGATATAGGCGCCTTGCCGCCCGCTGCCTGCTTATGGGAAGAGGGTGCGGCTTGCGGCGGTACGGCGCCCTCCTGCCCCCCATCCCGCGCGGCACGCGGGACGCGCCCCGGCAAGGGCTGAACAGTCTGCGCCAATCTGGACCAGATTTGCTGCTCTTCAGGGCTGAGGCGTCGTCCAGCCATTGTCCGCCGCCAATCGCGCATAGGTTCCGATCGGCAGCAGCACCAACGCGCTGCCCCGGCCGGACATGCCGCCCGCAAGGGTGCGCGCCCTGCTGCCCGCGCCCCAGAAAGTATCCACCCGGTTCGATCCCTTGATCGCGCCGCCCGTGTCCTGCGCTATCCACAGGCCGCTCGCTTCCGCCCGGTCCAGCGACAGCACGACCGGCGCGCCCAACGGAATATAACGGGGGTCGGCCGCAACGCTGGCTTCCGGCGTGACAGGCAGGCCCATCGCGCCCAGCGGCCCCGCTCCGGCCAGTTCCCTGAAAAAGACGAAGCTCTTATTCTCATTCATGATCGCCCGCCCTTCTTCGGGGTGCGCGCGCAGCCAACTCATGATGTCCTGCATGGAGCCGGCCTGAATGAGGCCGCGATCCTTCATCAGCTTGCCGATGCCGGTATAATCGCGCCCGTTCTGGCCATCATAGCCGATGCGCATCACCGATCCATCGGGCAGGCGCAGACGGCCGCTGCCCTGCACCTGAAGAAAGAAGAACTCGACAGGATCGGCCGCCCAGGCCAGTTCCAGCCCCCGCCCCGCCAGCGCGTCCCCATCGGCGATCAGGGCGCGCTCATAATAGGGCACGAACTTCTGGCCATCGACCCGCCCGCGAATCGTCCTGCCTTTCAGGCCATCGCTGAACTGGCCGAGATCGACGTCGATCAGATCCGTCGGGCGGCGGTAGATCGGCACCTGATAGCCGCCCGACCGCGTGCGCGACCCGGCGATTTCCGGCTCATAATAGCCGGTGGCATGGGCTTTGCCGTCGCCGACCTGCACCGCCTCGAAATAGCGGGAGAAGAAATCGGCGGCGCTGTCTTCCGGCCAGCTTGATGCCGCCGCGCAGGCCGTAGCCCAGTCCTGCCCGCGAGTAAGGCCCGATGGATCGGCCCGGCGCATCAAAGAGGGGCAGGACAGGCGAAAGGCGGCCAGCGCCGCGCGCGTCCGCTCATTCTGGCGCACCAGCTCCACCACCGCCGGACCCAGCACCAGCCCTGCCCCCAATGCATTATCGCCGGCGACCACGGGGACCGGCTCCTTCGGCGTTATCGGCGGGCGAGGGACGGAAGGCGTGGGGGAAGGAGAAGGAGACGCCGCGCCGCCCTGTTCAGCCCCCTGCCCGACCGGCGTACCCGTGGAAGGGGGAATCAAACTGCCCGCGCACCCTGAAAGCAATGCCATGCCCAGCAAAAGAAAGGGCGCGCCTGCGCGGCGCACCCTGTCTTGCTTCATCGCCTTGCGGCAGAGAAGGGCAATCATGCCGCTTCGTCTGTTTCGCTCAGCTTCCAGTTCGGATCGGCCTGATCGATCTGGCGGCTGAACGTCCAGACATCATGCGTGGTGATGGCATCCGTCATCGAACCGGCAATGACCGCGCCGTCGCGATCCCGCGTCACCGCCGCGATATCGGCATCGAACTGCACGGTGACGGAGGCCAGCCCGCCCCGCAAGGCGGCCTCGACAATCTGGGCGCGATCGATGCGGACCAGACGGTTTTCCAGCACATGCCCCTGCTCTTCCCGATCGGCGATCGCCTGTTCGAAAGACCGGGCGACGTCGCCATCGCAAAGCCAGTGCAGATCATCGCGCTTCCCGGTCCAGAAGGCGTCGAGCACCATGCCATAGGCCGAACGCGCGCCATCGAGAAACTGCGTCACGTCGAAATGACGGTCGGCGCCGATGATGGCGCGGATGCCGTTTTCCGCCTCCGGGGCGATCAACGCTTCGGCGGGCGGAATGCGGTCCGCCACCGTCGCCTGCTGCGGCATGCGCGGCTGCATGACGCGGGCGCCGACGCGCTCCTCGGGCTGTTGCAGCGGAGCGGGCTGCTGCTCATGCCCGGTGCGGCGGCCAAGCACGGAATAAAGCCGAAGCGCCAGAAAAACAGCAACCATGGCGAGGATGACGATCATATACACGCGAAAATCAACCCTGTGATAAAGAGGCTTGTCTGCCTACATAGGCATGTCAGCGGGATTTTTCAAATCAGGCGACAGAAATTTCGTGCATCCGGGCAATGAATGCGCCTAGCGGAACGGGGGGCCGAAGGAGCGAACGCCATGTTGCTCTCCTGCCCGCAGGCTGCTAGACGCGCGAGTATCTTGCGCGGCCTCCCGGGCCGCCTTTCATCAGGACAGGGAAAGCACCGTAAATGGCTGACGACGCCACCTCTACCGAGCCGCTTGCCAATGGCGCGGACACGCAGCCGACAATCGGCCTCCTCACCCAATATGTGAAGGATCTGTCGTTCGAAAATCCCAATGCTCCGGCGGTGTATCAGTGGCCGGAACAGCCCGAAATCGACGTGCAGTTCAACATCGCGACGGAAAAGCCCGGCGATGATGTGTTCGAGGTTCTGCTGAAGATCGAGGTCAAGGCCAAGAGCGCGAACCGCACCGCCTTTGCCGCGGACCTGACCTATGGCGGGCTGTTCGGCATTCGCAATGTTTCCGATGAGCAGGTCCATCCCTTCCTCTTCGCCGAGGCCCCGCGCCTGCTCTTCCCGTTTGCGCGCCGCGTGCTGGCCGATGCGGTTCGCGATGGCGGGTTCGCGCCGCTGGTGCTCGATCCGATCGACTTCAACGGCCTTTATCTGCAACAGATGCAGGCGCAAGTGCAGCAGCAGGATGGCCAGCCTGTCGGCAACGCCTGATACCGAGGGCCGATGAGCATGCCTCATCGCACTTCGGTGAAGCCCGCGCTGCGCCTGGGCGTTTCAGGGCGGGGATGCCCCGGCATTCTCGTGCCTTGGCTCGCGCCCTTGCATGAACCGCGCGCCCGCAGCGGAGCGCCGACCCTGTGGGGCTGATCCGCGCCACCGGCACGATCGGCGGCCTGACGCTCATCAGCCGGATATTGGGCATGGTGCGCGACATGGCCGTCGCGCGCTATCTGGGGGCAGGGCTGGCGTCGGACGCCTTCCTGATCGCCTGGCGCTTGCCCAACCTGTTCCGCGCCCTGTTTGCCGAGGGCGCCTTTTCCGCCGTGTTCGTGCCGATGTTCAATCGCACCATGGCCGAAGCGGACAAGGACAATCCGGGCAGCGGCCGCACCGCCGCCTATCTGTTCGCCGGGCAGGTGTTGTCCGTGCTGTTCCCGTTCCTGATCCTCTTCACGCTGGTCATGATCCTGCTCGCCTCACCGGTCGTCTGGGCGATGACCGGCGGCTTTCCCGATGGCGGACCGGAAAAATTCGCGTTGGCGGTCGATCTGACCCGGATCACCTTTCCCTATCTGGCGCTGATTTCCATCGTTTCGCTGCTGGGCGGGATATTGAACTCGCTCGATCGCTTCTGGGTGAATGCGGCCGCGCCCATTTTGCTCAACATCTGCATGATCGGTGCCATCCTCTTTTTCCGGGGCGATACGGCAATCGAGACAAGCTATACGCAGGCGGTTGCCGTAACGGTTTCGGGCGTGTTGCAATTGCTCTGGCTGATGTGGGCCTGTCGGCGGGCGGGCGTGAGCCTGCGCCTGCGCGCGCCCCGCCTGACGCCGCGCGTCAAGCAGATGCTCATCCTCATCCTGCCCGCTGCGCTGGGACAGGGGGCGATCCAGTTCAACCTGCTGGTTTCCACCTCACTCGCCGCCCGCTTCCTGCCGCAGGGCGCGGTGAGTTACCTCTATTATGCGGACCGGCTGAACCAGTTGCCGCTGGGGCTGATCGGCATCGGCGTGGGCACGGCGATCCTGCCCGCCCTGTCGCGCCAGATCGGCGGCGGCAATGAACAGGCGGCGAAAGATACGCAAAACCGGGCGATCGAACTGGCGTGGTTTCTCGGTTTGCCCGCCGCCGTGGCGCTGTGCGTCATCGCCACGCCGCTGATCCGCGGGCTGCTCCAACATGGCGAATTCACCGCCGCCGATACCATCGGCGCCGCGTCCGCCCTTGCCGTCTTTGCGCTCGGCGTCCCCGCCTATGTGCTCATCAAGGTGCTGACCCCCGGATTCTACGCCCGGCAGGACACGAAGACGCCGGTGCGCGTGGCGCTGATATCCATGCTGTTCAACCTCGTCGGCAACCTCATCCTGATCTGGCCGCTCGGTCATGTCGGCGTGGCGGCCTCGACCGCGCTGGCGGCGTGGGTGAACGTCATCATCCTCTATTGGCTGCTGCACCGGCGCGACCAGTTGCGCGCCGATGCCCGGCTGGTGACGCGCGGCCTGCGCATCACCCTCGCCAGCGCACTCATGGGGGGGGGCTTATGGTTCGCGGGACCGATCGCCGACGCGTACATGGCGTCCACCTTCCTCATCCGCGTGACGGCGCTTGCCCTGTTGTGCGGCGGGGGCGCTCTGGTCTATGCGGTCGCGATATTCGGCACCGGTGCCTATCGCCTCTCCGAACTCAAGTCGCTGGTCATCCGGCGCCCACAAGCGAGTAAGTAAGTCATGCGTATTCTTTCCGGCATTCAGCCTACCGGCAATCTGCATCTGGGTAATTATCTGGGCGCGATCCGCAACTGGGTGAAGATGCAGGATGAGATGGGCGCCGGTTCGGAATGCTTCTTCTTCCTCGCCGACATGCATTCGATCACCGTGCATGAAGGGCGGGAACAGCGCCTCGCCAATGTGCGGGACA
The DNA here is from genome assembly GCA_050252755.1 of Sphingobium sp. Classification (GTDB taxonomy): domain Bacteria; phylum Pseudomonadota; class Alphaproteobacteria; order Sphingomonadales; family Sphingomonadaceae; genus Sphingobium. The sequence continues at coordinate 57,839 of JBFWKI010000001.1, read as the reverse complement.
TGACCGCCGCGCTCGTCGCCTGCGGGGTGGACCCGGACCGCAGCACCCTGTTCAATCAGGCCCGCGTTCCCGCCCATGCCGAACTGTGCTGGCTGCTGTGCGGCACGGCCCGCATCGGCTGGCTGAACCGCATGACCCAGTTCAAGGACAAGGCAGGCAAGAACCGCGAAAGCGCGAGCGTGGGCCTGTACGTCTATCCCGTGCTTCAGGCGGCGGACGTGCTGATGTATCAGGCGACCCATGTCCCGGTCGGCGAAGACCAGAAACAACATCTGGAATTGACCCGCGACATCGCGATCAAGTTCAACACCGATTTCGGCGTCGAGCTGTTCACCCTGCCCGATCCGATCATCCCGAAGGAAACCGCGCGCATCATGTCGTTGCGCGATGGCTCCTCCAAAATGTCGAAGTCGGACCCCAGCGACATGAGCCGCATCAACCTGACCGACGATGACGACGCGATCGCGCAAAAGATCCGCAAGGCCAGAACCGATGCAGAGCCGCTGCCTTCCGACGTGGCGGGCCTTGCGGGCCGGGCAGAGGCGCTCAATCTGGTCGGCATCTATGCGACGCTGACCGGTGCCACGCCCGATGCCGTTTGCGCGCAATTTGCCGGACAGGGTTTCGGCGCGTTCAAGCCCGCGCTGGCCGATTTGCTGATCAGCCAGCTTTCCCCGATTCGGCAGCGCTATGTTGCGCTGAAAGACGATCCCGCCGCGCTCGATGCAATATTGGCCAAGGGCGCGGAAAAGGCATCGGCGGCGGCGGAACCCACGCTGCGCCGCGCCTATGACGCCATGGGGCTGATGCGCGGATAACGGCTGCGCATAGGGGGTGAGAGATGAACGGAGGCGCGCGGGCGACATTCCGTTCAAACAGCGTTCAGTTGCATAATGGCATTTTATCACCCATCTAGGTGAAACGCCGGCATTTGGGCGGCGTCCATCATTATGCAGGACAAGATCATGACAGCCCGCAAAATAACCGCGATCGCTCTCGCCTCCGCCGCCCTCATATTGGTGGGCGGCTGCGCACCTTCATTCAAGGCCGACGTCGCCCGCTTTCAGCAACTGCCCGCGCCGCAGGGGGAAAGCTTCACCATCGTGGCCGATGATCCGCGCCTGACCGGTGGTCTGGAATTTCAGGAATATGCCAATCTGCTTTCGCACCGGCTCGGCGGCGTGGGCTATGTTCCCGCCGAAGACCCCGCCAGCGCGAATCTGATCGTGCGGATGCGCTATGATGTCGACACCGGGCGGGAACGCGTCCGTTCGACCGGCTTCGGGCCTGATCCCTTCTATCGCGGCTATGGATATGGCTATTGGCGCCACCCCTATCGCTGGGGCTTTTATGATCCGTTCCTGTTCGGCAGCGGCTATCAGGATATTCAGAGCTATACCGTCTATACAGCGACGCTCGACCTGAGGATCGATCGCGCGGCCGATAACCGCCGCCTGTTCGAGGGCAAGGCGGAAGCGCAATCGCTCAGCAACAAGCTGACCTATCTGGTGCCGAACCTGATCGACGCAATGTTCGTGAATTTCCCCGGACGATCGGGGGAAACGGTGAAGATCACCGTGGCGCCGGAAAAGAATTAACCTCTATCGGGTCCGGGGGCTGCTGGCCCCCGGAAAGGCTCTCAGGCCCTTTTCTCGGCCTGTCGCCAGTGAAAACAGCAAAGTGAAAACAGCAAGACGTGCGTAACCGGGGGACGACATCCCATCGCCCCAGCGCAGCCCCTCCATTTCATCAGAACGCGCCGCTGTCAGGCCGTCACCCGGCCCGGAACAGTCCCGCCCGCTTCACATCTCAAGCTGACGCTGCAACGTCCGAATATCGGCATCGATCTCCGGGTTGGTCTGGCGCAGTTGCTCGATCGTGCGCACCGCATGGATCACCGTGCTATGATCGCGCCCTCCGAATATCCGTCCAATCTCCGGTAGCGAGCGAGGCGTCATCTTCTTCGCCAGATACATCGCCACCTGTCGCGGCCGGGCCACGGCCCGCGCACGGCGCTTGGAGCGCATTTCGGACGGTTCGATGCGGTAATGGGCAGCGCAGGCTTTCTGGATCTCATCCACGGTGATGCGCCGCGCATTGGCTCGTACCGAATCGGCGAGCATCACCTGCGCGAACTCCATGTCCACGGCGCGCCCGGTCAGTTGCGCATAGGCCAGCAGCTTGTTGAACGCGCCTTCCAGTTCCCGCACATTGGTGCGGATCGAACGCGCAAGGAAATCCAGCACCACATCGGCTATGGTCGCATCCCCGGCTGCCGCCCGCTTCGCTTCCAATATGGCGCGGCGCAAATCAAGGTCCGCAGGCTGAATATCGGCTACCAGCCCGCCCGCCAGCCGCGACAATATCCGCGGATCGATGGCGTCGAGATGGTGCGGCGCCCGATCGGCGCTGATGACGATGCGCGCTCCGCTGCCCGCCAGTTCGTTGATGGTGTGCAGAAACTCTTCCTGCGTCGATCCCTTTCCGGCGATGAACTGGATATCGTCGATCAACAGCAAGCGGGCGGCCCGCAGCCGCGCCTTGAACGCCATGCTGTCATTGGCCCGCATGGCCGTGACAAATTCCATCATGAATTTTTCGGCCGACATATAGATGATGGTGTGGCCGGGAAAATTGGCCAGATACGCATCGGCAATGGCATGCAGCAAATGCGTCTTGCCCTGCCCCGTGGCGCCATGAATATAAAGCGGGTTGAACAGGGGGTCGGCCGCTTCCCCGATCGTACGCGCGGCGGAAAAGGCGAGATGGTTGCTGGTGCCAACCACGAAATCATCAAAGACATGCCGCAGCTTCAATTCTTCCCGCAGGGAAGAGACATCGGCGGCGACACCCGAAATCGGGGCCGGCAAGGCCATTTCCGCCGCCGCGATGCGCGCGCCCGACGCTGAAGGGGCCGAGGCTCCATCCGGGCCATCGGACAGAGGAACGGGCGGCATCGCGGCCTGACCGGCGCCCCGGACGATGCGGACATTGCGCACCCCTATTCCGGCGGCCTTCCATGCGAGGCGCAGGCGATCGCCAAATTGATTGGCAATGAAAGTGGCGGAAAATTCGGTCGCGGCGCAAAGTTCGATGGTGCCGCTGAAAGCGCAATAGTCGCCCAGCGAAAGCGGCTTGAGCCATTGGTCGAACATGCGAACGCCGACATCGCGGCGCAGGCCCGTACGCAGGTCAGTCCATATGGCCAGCAGCGCCTCATTATCCAGCCCGCCAGCCTGATCCCCATCCCGGTGCGCGGACTGTTGCAGATTCGTAATCAAATCACCCCTCTCCGACACCCTGCGACCTTTCCAGCCTTTCGGCCCATCTGAAACCATTAGCCCGCATGGCACAAAAGGCCCCCGCCCGTTTTTCTGACGCGAAAAACAGCTTTTCCTGTTGTAACTCATGCTGATCGCGAACCTGAATCAGGCCGCTTGCAGGGGACTGATTAGGCAGGCGGCAGCGCTTCGATCAAGAGGCTGACATTCAAAAAAGTGAAATAAAGGGTTTGACAGCCTGTCCGCCGCAGAAATCCGTGTTAATAGGTAAGCTATTGATAAATATCAATTTTATTTGATATTTTATTATAGTGAGTCGTCGAATCAGTGCAACTCCGCGGATTCTCAAGGTTAATAAAATCTTGCACTGTCACATGCGGGAAATACGGCCCGACAAACCGGCAGGGCGAATAACGGACCCATCCGCGCCATCCCCGGATTGCGGAGCCGCTTTTCTGCCCGAATCGCGCATAATCATAAGAAAAGGCCCGCCGAATCGCTCCGGCGGGCCTTTCATAATCTCTGTCGCTGATGATCTCAGGCGAGAGCGCCGACCGCCTTGGTCAGACGGCTGAACTTCCGTGCGGCCGTGTTCTTGTGCAGAACGCCGCGCGCAACACCGCGCGCCAGTTCCGGCTGAACCACTTGCAGCGCGCTCGACGCGGCGGACTTGTCGCCCGCTGCGATGGCGCTTTCCACCTTCTTCACCAGCGTGCGAATGCGGCTGATGCGAGCACCGTTGATTGCAGTCCGGCGTTCGTTGCGGCGGATGCGCTTTTTTGCCTGCGGCGTATTGGCCATATCGTCCTCAAAAATCCATCTGAAATCCGGTAACGGGTCAGACATCCAGTTCGTCTGACTCGTGAAGCCGTGGCCCATAACCCGTTCCCGAACTGTCGTCAACAAAAAGGCTTCTATCGCGCCAGCGCGCCGGATCAGGCCCCTCCTGTCCGACAAGGCCAAAGAAGACCCCGTCCAGCCTCCCGGCCCTCAGGATGCGCTTTTCCCCATCATAGGCAAGGAGGAGGCGCGAAGGGGGTGATGGCATCGTCATCATCGCTGCAACGCTAATCCTGAAACAGGACGAGCAGAGACATCGGGCGAACCGGGATCGATCCCGGCATGCCGCTGCCCCCATTACCGGCGAATCGGCAACAGCGCGAAAAGAAAGCCGTCAGATTGATGGTCCGCCCCGCGCGGCCTCCCGCGAACATCTCTACCAAAAGAAATACCCGGCCAATTTCTTGGCCGGGCACCTCGTTTTCAACGCCTGTTCGAAGGATCAGTCGCGATTGCCCATGAACCGCAACAGGAACAGGAACATGTTGATGAAGTCGAGATACAGGCTCAACGCGCCCATGATCACCGTCTTGCCCATCATGTCCGTGCCCGCGACATGCGCGTAGATGCTTTTGATCTTCTGCGTGTCATAGGCGGTAAGACCCGCGAACAGCAGCACGCCGAGCACGCTGATCGCAAAATCCATCGCGCTGGACTGAAGGAAGATATTGATGACCGAGGCCACCAGCAGGCCGACCACGCCCATGATCAGGAACGTGCCGAAGCCCGACAGATCCTTCTTCGTCGTATAGCCATACAGGCTCAGACCCGCGAAGGCCGCAGCCGTGGCGAAGAAAGTCTGCGCGATCGACGTCCCCGTATAGACGAGGAAGATCGACGAAAGCGACAGCCCCATGACCACCGAATAGGCCCAGTAAAGGCCCTGCGCCGCCCCGGTCGACAAACGATTAATGCCGAAGCTCAGGATCATCACAAATGCCAGCGGGGCGAACATGATCACATATTTGAGCAGGCCGGGGCCGCCCAATATCTGCGCGGCCATGCCGCTCCGGGCGAACAGCATCGCGACGATGCCGGTCAGCAACACGCCGCTCGCCATATAATTATAGACCGACAGCATATAGGACCGCAGTCCGGCATCATAGGCCACTTGCCGGTCCGCAGGGGCGGTTCGACCGAAACCGACGCTATCCGTCCGGGGGTCAGACCAGTTAGCCATTATAACAACACTCCTTGTCATCGGCGCTGTTGCCGACTGCCTGCAATATCGGGATATATCCTCCCGGTTTCAAGCGAAACCGGAAGAGGACGGATCAAGAGTCGGGCTCAGAAACATTTTGAAATAATTCAAACCGTCCATCTGGCCCGACAGTTACCCCGGAATCAGGCCGCTTGATAGTCAAGCCGCCCGATAATCAGGCGCCCAGAATCACGCCGCAGGCGACCCGATCCCCGGAATTGCCCGCCGGGTCGGATTTCATGTCGTCCGGGCCAGCATGAATCACGAGCGCCGCACCATCGCTGTCGAGCAGCGCATTCTCTCCGCCGGAAAGGACAGCACCGGGAATCATGAAACGGACAGTCCCCGTGCCATCGGCGGCCACGTCCATATTGGGCAGGTCGCCCTTATGCGACCCTTGCGGATTTTCCAGACCATGCTGATGCCCGGTCGGGTTCCAATGGCCCTCGGCGGTCTTGAAATCCGGGGCGTCGCATTTGCCGACCATATGAACATGGGTTCCGTGCACGCCCGGCGTGATGCCGACGGCCGACACCTCGACGCTGACGCCGCCATCCTCTTCGACAAACTGGGCCGTGCCGACATCCTTACCGCTGGCATCCTTCAGGACCGCCAGCGCGGGCGCAGGCGCGGCGGCAGCCTCATTGGCCGTGTTCGCCGGGACATTTTCCTTGGGGGCTTCGGAACATGCGCCCAACACCATGATCATGGCCACGAGCGGGAGGCGGGCAGATTGGGGGAAAAGCGACATGATTTCATCTCCAGAAGAAAATAGCAGTTTCAGGCTAGTGTGGTGGATTTGAAATACGCCCCATTATAACGGCTAGGGGCGGAGCGTATTTCAAATCCATAAACCACACTAGAATCATATTCTTGCTAGTGACCCTGATGAATCTGAGGTTCGTGCAACGCCAGCCAAACAGTGTGACGAACTTCAGATTCGGGTCACTAGGGCAGATGATAATGTTTTGCAATTAGCGGGATCAAGGCTTTTCCCATGAAAAGACCGAGGTAAGGCGAAAGAAAAACGCCAGCCTGCTTCCGTGCAAATAATCCCACTCCATCATCATCGCAAAATAAAGGGGGGCGACCTGCTGGCCACCCCCCTTCATAATTTCATCAAGGTTCGTTCGGATTATATCCGAACAATCCTGATCAGTTGCCCGAACCCGGACCGTAGGTGATTTCCACGCGACGGTTCTGCGGTTCGCGAACACCGTCGGCGGTATCGACGCGCGGCTGGCTTTCACCGAAGGCTTCGGTGCTGATCACGCCGTCCGAGATACCCTTGGACACGAGATAGCCCTTGACCGAGTCATTACGACGCTGGGACAGCGCCATATTATACTTGGCCGCACCCGAACGGTCAGCGTGACCGGCGAGCATGACCTGCGCGCTGCCGCAATTGGCATAGGCCGAAACCGCGTTATCGAGGATCGTTGCCGCGTCGGGCGTGATGACCGACGAGTCAAAGTCGAAGAACACGATATACGGTCCAGGCGTGCACTCCACGACCGGCGGCGGCGGCGGAGGCGGCGGGGGCGGCGGGGGCGGCGGGGGCGGCGGAGGAGCCGCTTCCGGCGCGGAGCCGAAGTTGTAGGTCAGGCCGACCAGAAGGCTGTGCGTACGCAGGTCGGTATCGACCGGCACGCCCGCACCCGCCCAGGGAGCGTAGTTGAGACGGCCGCTCGTCACCAGATCCATGTTCTGGTGGTTGAAGAAGCGATACTTCAGCGACGCATCGATATTCTCGGTCAGCGGGAAGCGGACACCCGCCAGAACCTGCCAGGCGAAACCGGTGTCGGAATCGTCCACGACCGAGTTGTAGAGATGGGTGCGCGCAACACCGGCGCCACCGCCGACAAAGCCCTGCAAGCCATCATCAGGACCGAAGTCCAGCAAGCCGTTCAGCATGAAGCTCAGCGAACGGACGTTGCCCTTGGTGCTGCTGGGCGCGCCATTGCCGAAATCAGCAACATCGGTCCACGCGCGACGGAAGCCGACTTCGGTTTCAAGGCGGAAGCCGCCGAAGTCGTAACCGATCACACCATCGACGTCATAGCCGGTGTTGTAATCGACCGTACCGCTGGAATTACCCTGCGCGGTGGTGGGCGTGTTGAAGTCGAGATCTTCTACGATCATCGCACCGCCATCGACGCCGATGTACCAGGCGCCATCGCGGGCGAGCGCCGGCGATGCCATCGCGGTGGTCGCAAGAGCTGCTGCAAGAGCAAGCTTCCGCATATCTTTCCCCTTTCAAAATGGTCACTAAGACTGCGATAACTCACTACTCTCTCGAAAGTTGCATGGCAAGCCGAGTTTTCCTGTAACAGGACTAACCGTTGCGTGACGCGTTCCTCGAAATAGCGAGAGAGCGCACCAATACATGAAATTGTAAATAAATTACAACCAGCCGCCCCGTTTTTCGGATGAGCTTATATCCCGCGCCCCGAATCAAGCCGCCGCAATCAATCCATGACTGCGCAGGGCAGACAGCAATTGCCCCAGCGCCAGCCGCGTTTCGGCGTCGACCACCATTCCCCCGTCGGGGTCGGGAATCGCCGCCGCACGGGGGCCGACGACGCGGTCCCCTTCCATGTAAAGACCGTCCGGGCGAACGCCATCGGGCACCCATTGCGCGCCATCATAATGACAGGCCCCGCCCTCCCCGGCCACCGTAACGCGCATGCCTTCTCGCGGCGCCACGAAGCGCCAGCCGCCGGAGGTGAAGGCGGCCAGATCATCATCATGGCCCTCCCATGCCCCGCTGCCGCCCTCGGCGACAATCCAGCACTGACCGGGCAGCGCCGATTCCGGCGGCACGGACAATGCCATGCTTTGCGCCAGCGGATGCAGCAGCATGTCCACCATCGCCAGCGCTTCATTATGCGTCATTTCCTTCTGCGCCTGTCCCGCCGCCAGCAGGGGCAGCGCAAAGCGGTCACTCGTCTCATCAGCCATTTCCGCACGTCCTTTCGATCATTCCGCTTTCGATCATTCCGCTTTCGATCATTCCGCCGCTTCGCTTCCTTCACACCATCAGGTTCAGCATCGCGCCGCGCCCCGGACCATAGGTGCCCACCTGCCGGATTTCCGCACTGACCGCTCCGCCAAAGCCCCGCGCCCTGTCCCCGGCGATCATCGCGGCATCATAGGTCCAGCGCGGCTGGGCGACCTCCGCCTGACGGATGAGCGTCCCGCCCTGGGCAAGGGTCAGGCGATAAAGCTCCTGCTCCTCCCCCAGGGGTGCATCCACCCCGTCGTTCCACCGCCAGCCGGAGCGACTGCGCCGAACCCAGTCGAAATGCCAGCCATCTGCGTCTTGCCGCGCCCGCGCATGAACAGGGGACAGAGGCAGGAGCGCCTGCCCCTCCATCGCCGCGCGGGCCTGAACCGGGACCATGTCCCCGACGCCGATCGCATCCATCAGCAGATCCGTGCCGATACGGACATGCTCCGGGGGAAGGAGGAACAGCGCCTCTTCCTCCAGCAGCAGGAAATCGTCGCCCGGCGCATGGCCTGTCATCGCCCATTCGGTGCCGCCCCGCCCGCGCAGCAATCGCGTCAGCCGCCACCGCCGCTCCCCGATCCGGCTGGCCTGCCCGAACTGGATCATCTCCCGCCCCAGCAAGGCGCGATTGGCCCCCGCCAGCATGGCGGCGTCATCGGCATTGAACAGCCGCATCCCGTCATGCAGCAGATCCACCTCGACGACCGACAGCCCATCGAACAGGCGAGCGGACACATCGCCGCGCGGCGGAATCGCCACCTGCCCCATGATGGCGGGCGCCGCCGTGCCGCCCAGCGAGACAAGGCCGCCGCTCGCCTCATCCTCCACGAACAGTTCGGCGGCGCGCCATCCCGTTTCCACCCCGGCCGCCGCCGCGATCACCACCGGCGCGGTGGCGGCTTCCTCCGTCGCCATCGGCAAGTCCGCGACGATCAGGCTGGTGGGGCCATGCAGGCCATCGACCTGCAACACCGGTTCGCCCGAACTGGCGGGCAGGTCCGGGCGGCCCGCCCCGGCTATTTTCCCCAGCCGCAGGCGCACGCCCATCGCCTCCCATTCCATCTGTTCGATACGCCAGCGGCCCGCCTGCCCCTCTACCGACAAGGTCATGCCGGGGTCGAAGGCAAGCGCGCGCCAGTCGCACCGCACCTCCAGCCCGTTGCGCCCGGTCCACAGGCGCAGCAACCGGGCCTGCGCCATCGCCCGCGCCGCCCCGGCCTCCAGCGCCGCGGGCAGGTCGAGGCTGGCTTCCGCCCTGCCCGCCCCCGACCGCTCCGCCGTCTGCGCGCCTGCCTGATAATCGCGGGCCGGGTCATAATAATGCATGACCTGCCGTATCGGCACATCCTCGGCGCGGCCGCGTGTCCGCTGCATGGCCGGTTCCCGCCTGCCGTTGAACGCCGCGCCGATCATCGACCTGTGGAGAACCGCCTCGCTTTCCGTGCCCGGCGGCGTCAGCACAAGGCCGCCATCCGCCGTTTCCCTCATCGCAAGATCCAGCCCATCGACCAGCGGAAACAGCGCATCGGCCGCTGTCGCGCCGCTGGCGGCATAGCCAGTCACCATTTCCGGGCCAGTTTCCGAGCCACCCCCTGCGCCCGAATCGCCCGCCGCTCCGGCCCGGATCATCCCGTGGCTCACCGCCTCGGCAATGGTCGCGATGGCGACCGCGCCGTCATCCGCCACGACCTCGAAGGTCAGCGAGGGAATGCGGTTGCCATAATCGGCCAGTTGCAGATCCTCGAACACCGCATAGGCGATCCCGCGATGGGCCGGGCTGCTCGCCATCCCCTTATGCGCGGCGATCAGCGGATCGAGCGGCTGGTCCTCCTGCCCCCGATGCAGGCGGAATGCGCCGAGCGCCGTCTTGAAATCGCCCGCCGCGCCGCGCAGCAGATTGCCGTCCGCCCAGATGCGCCGCACAGCGATGACCGGCCGCGACGAAATCGCCACGGCAAAGCTGGCGCTATAACTATAGGTGGTGATTTTGGGCTGGCCCTTGCCCGCGCTTTGCCGGGAGCGACGCTCCACCAAATCGGTCGCCCAGATGACCGATCCGGCGACGCGCATGGTGCCGAACATCCGCGGTATCGGGTCGCCATAGCGCGATGTCTGCAACCGCAGGTCGGACAGCCGCGCGCCCTGCCGCCCCTTGGGCGCGAACAATATCCGGCCGTCGATCGCCTGCCCCAGCATCGCGCCGACAGCGCCGCCGATCGGCCCGCCCAGCGCCGTGCCCACGACGGTCAGCACCATGGTCGCCATGAGGAGTTCTCCTGAAATTATTGCCTGAAATTGTTGAACGCCGACGACCCCTTGCGGCCATTCAGCCTCCGCATCGCCAGCGGCCGACCACCGGCCAGGGGGACGGCCCCGGCGTTTCCACGACGCGGCCAAGGCCCGCATGGGCATGGACATGCCCCGCATCCGTCCCGATCATCAGGTGGAATTGCGCCACCCCCGCTTCCACCAGCACGACATCCCCCGGCCGCTGCCCTTGCGCGACCGGCGACAGGCCCGCCCGGCGCAATCCCGCCTCCCACAGGGGAACCGAGCCGCCGCGCAGCCTGTACCCCTGCGGCGCGGCGGCCCGTGCATGGCGGTTCCCCGCCTGCTCCAGCGCGAGCACCACCAGCCCGACGCAATCGACGCCGCTGGCCGCGCACCGCCCATGCAGGTGAAAGGGCGCGCCGATCATCCCCCGCGCCGCCACCATGATCGCGTCCGCCATGATCGAGCCTGCGCGCCCTATTCTCATTGCGTCCCCGGCCATCCTCATTTCGCCCCCGGATAACGGGTCAGCAAATCGCTGCCCGGCAGATAAGGCTCCCCGCGAAAGTTGATCGCATTGGCGAATCGGTCGCGGCAGGTGGCGATCCGCTTGTCGCATCCCTCGGTCAGCAGCGCCCGCGTCCCCGGGTCCACCGCGAAGGCGGGCGGATCGGACAGGGTGAGGCTGCCCGCGTCATTGTCGATCACCCCATGGACAAGACCGCAATTCTCCCCCTCCAGCCAGCGCAGCGCGCCAAAGGCATAGCTTCCGGCGATCAGCCCGCCGCCGCTCACCGCCACGATATCGTCGCTCATCGCGCTCACCTCTATCCGCCGCCGCCGCAGCGCCAGATCGACCCGGCACGCCTTGTCGCCCAAACGCGCGCGGCAACCGGGCGACGTCTCCGGCGCGGCGGGCGCCTGCAACATCGCATGGGGGCCGCGCAACTCGACCGAGAAGCCCTCCCCCTGCTGCTCCACCGCGCCCAGTTCCCCGCGCATGAGTTCCAGCCACAGCAGGCCGGGGTCGGTCCACTCCGTCAGCCAGAGCCACAGCCGCGCCCCATCCCACCGCCCCGCCCGCAAGTCCGCATCGCGAATCGCATCGCTGGTGAGCGCGCCCTGAAGATCCATGCTCTCCACGTCCAGCCCGATGCCGCGCCTAATGGCGGAAGGCACCAGCCCCGGCGCGGCGCGATAGGGAAACCCCGCCACCAGCAGATCGCGATCATGGCTCGTCAGGCCGATCGCCACGCCGTCGCGCCGTTCGAGCCGCCAGCAAAAGGCCAGCGTCACCAGCTCTTGCCCCAATATCGCCGCCGCATCGCTCATGCGCGCAGTTCCACCAGCGGGACGGAGGGCGCTTCGCCCGCCGCAAAGGTGGTGCGGTTGATCTCCAGCCGATCCTCGGCAAAGCGCACTGGCACGTCGAAGCGATAGCCGCAGGTCAGCATCGCGCCATCGGCGGGCGCTTCCTCAAAGGCGATCACGCCCAGCCCGGCATGCACCCACCCGCTCGCCTGCTCCACGCCGTTCACCGCCACGCGGATGCTGCCCGCCACCGGCCGCGTGATCAGCCGCGCCTGCGCATCGGCCCCCGTTCCATAGGCCTTCATCAGCCGGAACTGGCTCGTCACCCCGTCGCCTGTTCCCAATCGCTGATCGATGGCCGACACGCTTTCGCCCAAAGGCGCGCTCTGATGGTCATAGGGGTCGGTGAAGCGAAACCCCCGCGCCGCCCCGCGCCGCGCCCGGAAAAAGGCGATCAGGTCGATCAGGTCGCCCTCCGACCGCACGCCCGGCCCCGCGTCGAAACTCAATCGCGCATCCGCCCAATCGCTACTGCGCCGTTCATGGCCCGAAACGCCCTCGACGATCTGCGTCGAAAAGGCGGGAACCACGCTCGCCTCCCGCCCGATCGCCAGCGGAAACAGCACATCGTCAAAGGCCTGCATATCGCCCTCTCCCTCCAGATCGAATGTCGTGAACCCGTCGCGCGCCACTTGCGGCAGCGCCCAGACGAACACCGCCGCCGCGCCCCGCGCCTGCCCCGCCCGCGCCGCCGCCTCGATTCGTGGCCAATGCTCCGCCGCGTCCTCGCCCTTCAGCACGAAGCCGGAGAGATAATGCTGCTCCTCCACCCCATAGCCGAGGCGGGCCGTGGCCGCCGCCACGCCGGCGCCGGTGCGAGCGCTGCGCCCCTCCGTCACCCAGTCATAATCTTCCAGTTGCAGGATATCGAAGGCAGGGCGCGCCCAGCCCAGCGGCATGTTCGCCCGTTTCGCCTCCGGCATCAGCGGGTCGAGCACGGTCGGCAAATAGCTGAGCAGATGCAGGACCGTGCCGGGCGCCTCATCGCCCACCGCCGCGCACAGCGCCGCCGTCGATGCCGCCAGCAAGGCGCCCGCCTCGTCCAGCAGCGCCCGTTGCGCCGCGTCCAGCGGCTCGCGCATATCGGGGATCGCCACCGGATCGCCGCCCAGCGCCGCCTGCGCCGCCTCGTCATACAGGCAGATGCGCCCATCGGCGGGCATGATCCACCACCATGGTTCCCCGACCTGAAATTTCGGCGTCAGCCCCGCATCCCGGCCGATGGCGATGAACGCCCGCCCCACCGCCTGAAGATAGGCCATCGCCTCTTCCCGCGCCGGGGACAACAGGGTCGAGGGCGGCTCCCACCCGGTCAGCGCCGGGTCGCCATTGGCCGCGCGCTGCTTCCAGGCCGCCGGGCAATGGGCGTCGAACAATTCATAGGACAGTGACCAGATGAGGCCGAGGCCCATGGCCTTCGCCCGCTGCGCCAGATCCCGGTGCCACGCCGCGCAAGGCGCGTTGAGCACGCCGTCCTGCGCCGTCACCAGCATCGCGCCACTATCGGGCGCGAGCCGGAAATAATGGCTCATCCCGACATAGTGCAACAGGTCGCCGCGATAGCCCAGCGCATGAATCTGCCGCAACAGCCGTTCGGGGGTCTGGTTATAGCCGTCATCATAGCCGGTCGCCATCGACAACCCCTGTTCCGGCACCATCCCGTCCCCGATCGACAGCATGGAGCCGGCCCCGTCGCACCGCATCCCGCTCAGTTCGACCCAGCCCTGCTGCGCCTCTTCGAACAGGGTCGATCCGCGGTCATAGCCGGGCGGCACGATGGAAAGGAACATCCGGTCGATATCCCCCGCCCACACCGGGTCCGCCTCTTCCGGCAGGGAAAAGCCCCCGGTCAGCGCCCCGAAATCGAGCAGGATATCCGCGTCCTCCGGCGTGCCTTCCGCATGGTTCCACAGGCGGACATACCAGTTCTTCGCCGCCCCGGCCTGATCGCGTCCCTCGATGGTCAGCGTCGGCCCATCCACCGCGTCGAGCGCGCGAATGCCATTGCTCTTCCAGTGAAAGCGCAGCACGCACTGCCGGAAATCCCGCGCCGTTTCATAGGCGAGCAGCGGATGGCTCCACATGTCCCGCGCGTCCCAGATCAGCCCCGCCAGATCGCCCGACCCGTAAAAGACCGCATCGACGCGCAAGGCGTCGGGCGCGGTGGTGATGACGCTCGCCATCATCGGGCGGGGAAAGTTGACGGTCCACCAGGGCGGCGCAAACCGCTTGATGAACCCCTGTTCCTGCGCGCTTCCCGCAGGCGCCAGCCAATAGGCCATATAATCCCTCCTGTTCCCCGAAAGCCGCGCTCCGGCCCCTCGGCCTACCGTCCTCGCTATTGAGAGAGAGCGCCCCGCATGGTGCGGGCGATCTGCCGCGCACTGCGCGCAAGGGCCTGCGGCGCGCTGTTTTCCGGGGCGTTGATAGTGATGGACACCCGCACGTCACGCCCGCCGCCGCCAGAACCACCCCCCGAACCACCAGAAGCCAGCACCGTGCCGCTACTCGTCGGCACGAACAGTTCAGGGCCGTTTTCCCCCACGCGATAGGCCCTTCCCGGCGAAACCGGCCCGCCCGTCGCCCGGCCCGGCAGGCCCAGCGCCGTCATGCCGATGTTCAGCAAGCCGCCCGCCAGCCCGCCACCGCCGCCACCGCCCAGCGAACCCGGCGAACCCAACCCCAAGGATGAAAGCCCCGACGACATCGCCACCTGCGCAATGCTGTTCATGGTGGAAAGGGCCACGCCGCGCAGATCGTCGAAGCCCAGCTTGCCGGTGCGCACCGCGCGCAGCAACGTGGTTTCGATGGCCCGCCCCGCCCGGTCCGCCCCGCGCGCCAGCGGGCCTTCCATGTCTTGCCGCATCACCGACACATCTCTGGCAAAGCCCTGCGTATCGGCCCGCACCGCGATCACCAGCCGGTCGATTTCTTCATCCATCGGGAAATATCTCCTGCAACCGGGCGATGCTCTCTCGCGATGGCGCGGCGACCGCCTCGCCGCCGCCCTCCGCGCCCAGCATCACCCGGATTATGCTTTCCATTTCAGCCGGCGTGGCCTGCCAGAACTGCTCCGCGCTCCAGCCCAGATGCCATCCCGCCAGCCCCGCAAGGCGCAGCGCGACCGGCGCGAAACGCGCGCCTCCGCCCTCTTTCGCCCCGCCCTCTTTCACGCTCCCCTCTGTCACGGCGCGCCGGTCAATATCTGGCGCAGCACCGCCTTGAGCGCGGGCGTCACGCCCGCCAGCCCTTGCGCGGCGACCGCCTCGCCCAGATCGGCCCGCGTGATCGCGTCCGGCCAGCCATGGCGGCAATGCCAGAACAGCGCGATCATCTCCGCCAGCCGCAACTCGCCCGCGCTCGCCCGCTCGACCAGCGCGAAGAGCGGCCCCAGTTCCTCCTCCGCCGCCACCAGCGCGGCAAAGGCGGGGCGCAGCATCACCCGTTCGCCGCGCACCAGCAGGCTCGCCTCCCCGCGCAGCGCATTGGCCTGTCTTTGCGATCCCCTCACAGGCTCGTCACCGCGCCGGAACTTTCGAGGCTGATCGTATAATTGCGCTCGCCATTATAATCCCCCGCATATTCCAGCCGGGTCAGCAGGAAGCGCCCGCGCATCCGCTCACCGCTTTCAAAACTCAGTTCATAATCGTCGATCGTGCCCGCCAGCGCATGATTGCGCAGGCGCGTCTCCCCGCCCGACCCGGTGAAGATGCCCGCCGCCGACACGCTGACCGACCGCACGCCCGCGCCCGACAGCAATTCGCGCCAGCCGCCGCTGTCCTTGCTGGTGATGTTCACCGCCTCGCCGCTCACCTGCAATTGCGTGGTGCGCAAACCCGCTATGGTGGTATAGCTAAGAGGCCCGTCGCCATTGCCGATCTTCAGCAAAAACGCGCTTCCTTTTTCTACGCTCATGGCGCAATACTCCTGTTGAAATCATGGCTGGCGGATGACGAATGGTTCGCCCTTCGCCGCGCCTTTGGGGTGGAGAGGTTCCGATGATCTTCGTTGCACTTGTTCTTGCCACTACCGCCGCGCCCGCCGCCGACGCGGTGCCCAAGGCGCGGAAGGCCTATGCGTCCTGCCTCAGCAATTACACCAACGACGCCACGACGAAGAAAATCGCGCGCGATGCCTTTCTCACCGGGCTGAAAAGCAAATGCGCGGACAAGGAATCGGCCTTTCGCGCCGCCCTCATCGCCGCCGACAAGAATGACGGCATGAACGATCAGGATTCCCAGCAGGACGCCGACGATCAGGTGGCCGAATATGTTGAGAAGATGACGAGCGACTTCGACGGCGCGCAATAAGCGCCCCGGTCAAGCCCCGGCGTCACCGTTCCCCTGCATCACGGCCCGGCACAGAGTCGGCGCCGGGCCATTACATCGTCGCCAGCACGCGAATGCGGTGTTGGATCACCGCGTTCCATCGCCCCGCATTGGTGCGCAGCAGGCGCGACCGGACAAGGTTCAGCGATCCGATCCGCCATCCCGCGATCGGGCTGGCCAGCCGCTCCACCGCCGCCTCGGCCAGCGACATGATGCCGCTGATCCGCGTCGCGGCGTCCAGATCATCCTCGATCGTCATGCTGATCCGCACGTCCCGACCCGGCCGGTCCTTGCATCCCCAGTCCGTGCTGCTGCATTCGGTCAGCACCAGCGTCGGCGGCGTGGCCTTGACCGGCGCTCCGTCATGGATGCGGTTGACCCGCGCCATCAATTCCGCATCGCCGCGCAACAGCGCCAGCACCGCCGCGCGAATTTCGCTTTCCGCGTTCATTACCCATTTCTCCCCAAGTTCCGAAGCCCCGCATCCCTGATCCAGCGGTCGAGCAACCCCCGCCCTTCCAGCCGCACATCGCCCCCGTCGATGGAGGCGCGAATGCCGTCCAGTGCTTGCGCTTCTTCCGCCAGCGCCAGCCGCACCCGCGCGGCCCGCGCCTCGCCCGCCCGTTCGGCGCGGTCAGCCCATTTGCCAATCGCCATCATGCCCCCCGCGTTCATGCCAACCGCATCCGCCGCCATGGCCGCCACAGGGCCGTGACGATGGCAGGCGGCGCGTCGCTCGCGCTTTGCCCGAACAGGTGCGCGGCAAGGCGGACCACCCCCTGCCGCAACGGATCGGGCAGCGCGTCCCAGTCCCCGGCCCAGTCCCCGGCTATCCCTGCGGTCAGGCTGACCTCGACGCGCCCGGCCGCCGTCGCGCCCTGCATCACCCGCACCCAGCCGTCGCCATTCCCGTCAATATCCAGCGCATAGCCATCGGCGGGCAGCGCCGTCGCCGTCCCGTCCACCGCCAGCGCCCGCACCGCCGCGATGCCGCGCACCGGGCAGGCGCGCAGCCGCCGCCATTCGCGGGAGGCCGCCATCACCTCGACGCCCTGCCGCGCAAACAGCCGTTGCGCGCAGAAATCCTCCGCCATGCCGATGGCCGATCGGCACAGCGCCGCGATCGCCTCGTCATCCTGCGTCATTTCGATCCGCAGCCAAGCCTTTGTTTCGGCCAGCGCCGCCTCGATGACGGGCTGCGCCACCGCTTCCATTCGCACCGTCATCGCGCGTGCCCTTTCGATCCTGTCCCGCAAAAAGGCCCCCTCCGCCCGCATTGCCGCCCATGCGGGCGAGACATGCAGGCGAAAGGGGCCGACCTATCGCCGCCGCCCGTCAGGAGGCGGAGAATTTCAGCAGCTTGATCGCCTCGCTGTTGGTCACGGCGCCGCCCAGCCGCTTGACCGCGTAGAAATGCACGAACGGCTTGTTGCTATAGGGGTCGCGCAGGATGCTCGTTTCGTTCCGCTCCGCGATCACATAGCCGCGCTGGAAATTGCCGAACGCGATGGACAGGCTGTTCGCCGCGATATCAGGCATATCCTCAGCTTCGATCACAGGGTAGCCGAGCAACGTCGCGGGCGCGTCCGCCGCCATCGCCGGTTGCCACAGAAACGCTCCGTCCGCCGTCTTGAACTTGCGGATACGGCTCAGCGTCGCGCTGTTCATCACGAAGGCCGCGCCCTGCCGATAGGGCGCCTTGAGCGACTGGACGAGGTCGATCAGCACATCCTGCGGGCTGCTCGACGGAAAAGCGCCCGCCGCGCCCGACGCCACATATTGCAACGTGCCGAAGGGGCGCGCCCCATCGGCCGCGCTGGT
Organism: Sphingobium sp.; assembly: GCA_050252755.1. Classification (GTDB taxonomy): domain Bacteria; phylum Pseudomonadota; class Alphaproteobacteria; order Sphingomonadales; family Sphingomonadaceae; genus Sphingobium. Next base: position 39,716 of record JBFWKI010000001.1, on the reverse strand, counting down.
CGCGGCATAGGTCAACAGGCCCTTGGGCTGGTTGGTGCCGGTGCCGTTGAGGAACGCCGCGCCCTCCGCCCTTGCGAATTCCTGCGCGATCTCGCCCGCCAGCCAGCCTTCGACATCGAACGCCGCATCGTCCAGCATCGCCTGGCTCGCCGCTGGGTTGGCGTAAAGTTCGCCCCATGGCGGCGCGATTTCGTGGAAGGTCGGCGTGCCCGTTTCATCGCGCGCGCCGGTTTCGCTCGCCCAGCCCGACGGCGTGCCGCCGCTCGACACCAGCTTGCGATAGCCCGCCGTGCCGGTCCGCACGACATTGGCGATGGCGCGGATAGGCGAAATCGCCTTCAGCGCAGCATCGATCAGCGCGTCGATTTCCCGCGGCACGGCATAGCCGCCGCTCGCCCCGCTCGCGCCCGACAGGCTCTTGAGTTCCACGCCCGCTTCCTGCCCGCGCCGCACATAGCGATCGACAAAGGCCGCCCGCGCCGGGTCCGCCTCCCCGCCCTTCACGCCGTCGAGCGCGGGGCGCTCCACCCCGGCCCGGCGGACGGCGGCCACCTGCCCTTTCAGCGCGGCCATCTCGGCCTCCAGCGCATCGAGGCGATCCCCGCCCTCCAGCGCGTCGAAACTTTGTTCCAGCGCATCGGCTTTCACTTCATACATAGGCTTCTCCTGTCATGCCCGTTGAAACGAAAAAGGCCCCGCCGCAGCAGAGCCTTGTTCAGAAAAATCCACGTCGGGAGGGCGGCGCTATTCCACCGCATGGACCCGCGCGCCCGGCTGCATCGGGAAGGTGACGAGGCTGATCTCGATCAGGTCCAGATCCTTCAGCACGCGCGGCGCCCGCCCGTCGGACCGCGCCACGCGATAGCCGAAGGACAGGCCGTTCACCCGCCCTTCCTTCACCAGCGCGCCCGCCTCCCCGGCGTCGCCGCGCACCCTGCCGATCACCCGCAGGCCGCGCTCGTCCTCGGCCATGCTTTCGATGATGCCGATGCGCCGGTCCGTCCGATGCTGCCACAGCAACGGCACGCCCCGCCCGTTCCAGACGCGAATCGCCCGCGTGAACGCGCCCTTGCGGATGATGTCCCCGCCGCGATCCTCCCGATCGAACAGCGCTGCATAGCCCGCGAACCGCACGCCGCCGCCCTCTCCTTCCCCCACGTCGCCGCTCATCCGCGCATCAGCCCGAACAGGCCCAGCTTCACCGCCATGCCGATCAGCATCAGCGCCAGCCCCGCCCGCACCAGCCAGCCGATGATCGCATCCTTGGTCGCCCGCTTCGCATCGCGCCACGCGCCCAGCAGCTCGCGCAATTCCCGCACATCGTCCTCCGCCGCCCGGTCGGACAGGCCCAGCCGGTCCAGCGCTCGCCGCGCGCCCATTTCGCTCGCCTCCTCGACCAGAGCGCGCAGCATCACCAGATCGCCGCCCATCCCTTCGGCCTGCGCGACGAGGCCCGCCAGAATATCGCTGTCCCTCATGCCCCGTTCCTTCCGTCGCACAGCCCCAGCATCGCCCGTTTCTCTTCCGCGCTCAGGAAATCCGCCGCGCCGATCCGCTGCCAATGCGCGTCGCGTTCCTCGGCAAGGTCGGCTATGCAGTCGAGGTCCGCCGCCAGTTCCAGCCCCGGCATCCAGCCCCGCAATCCCTGCGCCACGCCGCCCAATATCTTGCCGAGCAGGGGCAGCACCGTCTGCCGCCACAGCGCCCGGTTGGCCTCGCGATAATTGGCATAGGTATTGTCTCCGGGCAGCCCCAGCAGCAGCGGCGGCACGCCGAAGGCCAGCGCGATTTCCCGCGCCGCCCCTTCCTTCAGCGCGACGAAATCCATCTCGGAAGGCGACAGGCTGAGCGATTGCCAGGAAAGGCCCCCTTCCAGCAGCATCGGCCGCCCCGCATTGGCCGCGCCCTGAAAGGCCGCCTCCATCTCCGCCTTCAGCCGGGCGAACTGGTCCGCCGACAGGCTCGCCCCGTCGGCATCATAAATCAGCGCGCCCGAAGGCCTCGCCGCATTGTCCAGCAGGGCCTTGTTCCAGCGGGTCGCGGCATTGTGGATCGCCACCGGTCCCGACGCCGCGCCGACGCAGCCCAGCCCATAATGATCGTCGAGCGGATGCAGCGCCTTGAGATGCACGATCGCCGTCCGGCCCGCGCCATCTTCCGCCGAGAGGCGCGTCGTCCGTTCCCCCACGCGATAGACATAGGCCACCGGCCAGCCCCGCGCATCGACATCGACGCTGATCCGCTCCGGACGCAGCGCGAACAATTCGGCAGGCTGGCCCTCGCCGTCGCATAATATCTGCACATAGCCATTGCCGTGCAGCACCAGATGCAGGGCGAGCGTTTCCACCAACCCCTGCCCGCCAGACATATGGCGGACCATATGCCGCGCCCGGCCATTATCCTTCGCCTCTGCCCCGCTGGCGTGGATCGCCGCCCCGCCCGCGCTTTCCGATATCAGCCGCACCGCCCGCTGCGCGATCGGGTTGGCGAGGATCGCCGCGCGCACCTGCGGTTCATAGGCTGCGGGCCATTCCCCCTGCGCGCCGCCCGCGCCCCCGGCATGGCCCCAGCCCCATCCGCCATAGCCACGCGACAAATCCGGGCGCGGCGAACCCGCCGCACCTTTCCATCCGAATAATTTCATTGCTGCTGCTCCCTATCCCGTCATGACGGGCCTATTGCGCAAGGCCGTGTCCGGGACTTGTCATTGCCTTGCCAAGCCGGCCGCCCTCCATCCGGGGCGATCCATCGGCATTTTATTCGGGACGCCCCTTTCCACGCCGTCAGCGCCAAATAGCGGCCCATGCCGAGCGTGCCGAGCGGCCCCGAAACCACTCGATATTTCAGAAGACGACGAGTCGAAAATGCTGGTCTTTCGTGACCCGGACGTAGCTTTCAGACCGTCAGCGTCAAAATCGCAAACGCCCCCCGGCCCATATCGCGCGATCCTAGGACCGATCGACATTCAGAAGATGACGAGTCGGAGTCGCAGACGGCCGCAGGCCAATATGGTGATTTTCCGTGACCCTTGGAACGAGTCACGCGCCTCGTTCCAACGCAGCGGACTTAAGGTCCGTGAGCACCGGAAGCGCGGGAAATTGCCATTTGCAGGCCGTCAGGGCTGGAGTCGCAGACGGCCATAGGCCAATGTCGATCGGCCCTAGGCGGCGATCAGGCCCATGCCGACGCCCCGCACCGCCGCCGATGTCCGGTCCGACACGTCGAGCTTGTCGAATATCCGCCGCAAATAGGTGTCCACCGTCCCGGCCGACAGGTCCAATATGTCCGCGATCACGCCGTTGCTTTTGCCCCGCGCCACCCATTCCAATATTTCCAGTTCCCGCGCCGACAGCGGCTTGTCCAGCAGGATGGTGTCCGGCAAAAGCTGGCATAATCGCATATGCGCCGCCTGCGCGATCAGGTGCATTTCATCCAGCGGCGCCTTGTTCAGCGCATCGGCACGGCGCGCATTGCCGATCGCCAGCGCGCCATGACGGCCGCGCGGGCCGTAAACCGGCAGGCTATAGCCGTCGCCCAGATTCACCTCGCGCATCGCGGCGAGGAAATGCGCCTGCTCCTCGTCCATGTCCATCGACCGGAAACTGTCGCTCCACCGCACCGGGCATCCCTGCGCCAGCGCAAAGGCGGGGCCGGGGTCTTTCGTGCCCCAGCCCTCGTCGATATAGCGGCGGCTGACCTCTCTGGAAAAACCGCGATGGATGAGGGCAAAGCCCCGCACCGGGCTGCGCGCATGGCGGTTGGCCAGAAAATAGCCCAGCCCCTCAAAGCCCCTGCCCCGGAAATAGCGCCGCATCGTCCGCCACAGCTCGCCGGGCGTTTTCGCCAGGCCGATCTGGTCCAGTTCCGGCACGATGTCCTGATTCATCCCAAGCTTCCTTCGCGTCACCACAGGCTGCGGATGGCGTGCCGGGTTGTTTTCCCCAGCATCAACTCTGTCAATGCCCAGACCAGAGCATCCGCGCGATCGGGCGACCGTCCCGGCCCGCAATACCCTCCTGCCGCCAGCATAGCACACATCTGATCCTCCATCTGCGGAAAAGCACCCACATGGCAGACCCGCCCGCCCTCATAGAGGGCAGCGACCGGTTCGGCCCGGGCGCTCTTGCCCCGGCTCGCATGGACCAGCCGCACCGGCAGGTCGGCCTGCGCCGCCCTCAGCACGGTGGCGACCATCTCGCCGCCATTATTCGCTTCGGCCACGATGCGCTCGGCGCCATGGCGCGCCGCCACCGCCACCACCTGCGCCGCCCAGCGCTCCGGGCTGGCGCCGCTGATCGAGCCATCCTCGATCACATAGCCGCGCCCGTCCCGGCCCAGCCCCACCGCGACGATCCCGCAGGCGTCACCGGTGCTGCTCGCCGGGGGATCGACCGCCACGACGATGCGGGTCGGTTCGCCCGCGCCCCGCGCAGCGATGATGGCGGGCCGCACCCGGCACTGCTCGATCAGCGCGCGCGTCCACAGCGCGCCTTCCGGTTCGGCGATCAGTTCGCCTTCCAATTCCTGCCGCCCCAGCGCCGTGCCGCCATAATCGCGTTCCATCGCTTCCAGAAAGGCATCGGGCAGATGCGCGCTATTGTCCCGCGTCGCCCCGCGCGTCACCGCCACGCCCGCCTGTTCCACCAGCCGCCGCACCAGCGGCACCGGGCGCGGCGTGGTCGTCGCCAGCACGCGGGGCCGCAGGCCGAGCCGCACGCCCATCATCAGATTGTCCCACGCCGCTTCCCCTTGCGCCCATTTGGCGATCTCGTCCGCCCAGCCATGGGTGAATTGCGGCCCGCGCAGCGATTCCGGCTCGGCCGCGCCGAACAGGATCGCCTGCGCGCCCGATTTCCAGATCAGCCGCCGCAGCGCCGGGTTCCACACCGGCCGGTCCCACCATGGCGCGATGGCGAGCAGGCCGCTATCCCCCTCCACCATCACGCTGCGCGCATCATGCAGCGTAGCGCCGACCAGCGCGATGCGCGCCGCGCCGTCCGTCTCCGCGATGGAGCGCACCCATTCCGCGCCCGCCCGCGTCTTGCCGAAACCGCGCCCGGCCAGCATCAGCCACACCCGCCACGCGCCGGGCGGAGCAAGCTGTTCGGGCCGGGCGTGGATGGTCCAGTCATGCAGCAGCGTGGCCCTGCCCACCTCGCCGATCTGGTCGAGAAAGGCCGCCAGCCGATCGGGCGGCCAGTCGGCCAGTTCCTCCCATTGCGACCGGCTCATGCGCCGCCATCCTCCGCGCCATCCGCCTCCCCGATGCCGCCAGCGCCGATACCACCAGCACCGCCGCTACCGGCCATGCCGCTGCCTGCCATCCCCCGTCTGGCCGCATCATCGCTGACAGAATAAGCGTCAGCGCCAGCACCACCTATCCCAGCAGCATTAGCGCCGAGGGCGCCATAGCCGCCAACATCGCGTCCGCCAGCACCATGTCCACCAACATCGTGCCCGCCAGCAGCACCGCCGCCTGCCCCGATGCGCGCGCGCCTATCCCGGCTGGCCACATCATCGCTGGCAGAATGAGCGTCAGCACCACCGACATCATGCCCGCCCACAGCATCGCCGCCCGCCTCCTCATTCCCCGCTGCGCCGGCCTGTCGCATCATGCTCATCCGCCGCTGAATCTCGGCCCGCACCGTTTCGCTTCCGGCGCGATCGATTCCCCGTTCCTCCCGGAACGCATCGACCGCGCCCCTGTGCGCGAGCAGCAGGCGCAGCGCGATCGCATGGGGAAAGCTGTGCACCGTCTTGGTGCGCGGCGCGCCCTCGCCCTTGCCATCGTCCAGCGTCTCGGTCGTTTCGCTGCCATGGATGGATTGCCGCAGCAGCAGCATTTCGAGTTCCGCATAGCCCTGTTCCAGCGCCTCGGCCCATTGCGCGGCAAAGCCGGGGTCGCGCCGCCGCAATTCATAGGCGCGATGGGGCGTCATGCCGATGCTGCGAGCGGCCTCCGTCACATTGCAACTGGCCTGCAACACCTCCAGAAACTCCGTCCGGCGCCGGATGGTCCATGCATTCCGATGGGGCCGCCGCCGCTGGACCGTCACCGCCGCAGCGCCCGCGACGCGGCTACGCTGCAACACCAGTTCGCCATCCTGCCTGCCGCTTCGCTTGCTGGCCTGCTTGCCCGCCTGCTTACTGGCCTGCGCACTGCCCCGCTTACTGGCCTGCGTACTGCCCTGCTTCCCGGAGGCCCGCGCCTTCACCGACGACCCCGCCTTGGCCGCCGTCGTCCGCTTGACCACCCCAGCCTTGGCCACGCCTGCCTTGACCACCCGCGCCTCTTTTCCCGCCGCGCTGCTTATGCCCTGCGGCCTGACCCTGCCCTTGCCCGCCGCGCCTTCACCCGTCTCGTTCCCGGCCCCAGCCAAAGCCTGCCCCTGTTCGCCGCCCTTTCCTGCGCCTGCCATCATACCCCCGGTTCCGCGCAAACAATGGGGCGCACAGAAAAAGGGCTGCGAACCCATGAGGATTCCAGCCCTGCTTCCCTGCCGCCCCATCGGCGCGACTCAGATTTTTCCACTATCGGCGCTTGTGCCAGAAGAGCGTCACGCTGTCAATGGAAATTTTCCAAATAGGTTATTTTTATCCGCCATCATCCCGCCCGTCCGGTTCGGGGACAAGGATGCGCGCCACCAGCCCGCCTTTCGTCCCGTTGCGGAATTCCAGCTTGCCGCCGAAACGCTCCATCACCTGATGCGCGGTCGGGATGCCAAGGCCAAAGCCCGGCGTATCGCGGGGCCGCGCCTCGTCTACCCGAAAAAACGGGTCCAGAATCTGCTCGAAATAGGCATCGTCCAGCCCCGGCCCGTCATCGGCCACTTCGATCGTCCAGCGCTCCCCCAGCGAGGCGATCCGCACTTCGGCCTGCGTGCCATGGTGCAGCGCATTGTCGATCAGCGGCCCCAGCGCCATCAGCAGCGGCTCGCGATAGGTTCGCACCACCACTTGCGGCGGCGCGACAAGACGCGTCTGCCCGCCGGTCGCCGCCAGCAGATCGCGCACCGCGGCGACCAGTTCGACCGGCTCCGCCCGGCTTTCCAGATGTTGCGCGCGCAAGAAGCCCTGCAAAGACATCAGCATCGCCTCCATCTCGTCGGCGCTGGTGCTGACGATCTTGGCGACTTCGCTTTCGCCCATGAACCCGGACGCCAGCTTCAACCGGCTGAGCGGCGTACGCAGGTCATGGCTGATCGCCTCGAACGACCGCGCCTGATGCTCCTCCAGCCCCGCGATTCGCGCCTGCATATCGTTGAAGGACCGGGCGAGGTTGCGCAGGTCGGCAGGGCCACTTTCCCGTATCGGGCCGGGCGGGCGGCCATGGCTGATCGTTTCGGCGGCGTCGGATAATTTGCGCAGCGGCGCGGTCAGCACCCGCAGCGCATACAGGCCCACGCCCACGCAGATCGCGGTGATCAGCAGGGTCATGACCATCGCCCGCAGCGCGATCGGCCAGCCGGTGGAAATATCCCGCGACCGGAAATTCAACCAGGCGCCGTTATCCAGCCGCATGGACCCGACCAGATCCCGCCTGCCATAGGAACCGCGCTCTATGTCGAGCAGCAATGTCTGCCGGGCGAGTTCCGGCTCCCACGCCAATATATGGCGCCGAATATCCGCCACGTCCCCGTCCGTGCCCGATCGCGCGGTCGCGGGCGCGGGCGCGGTGGCGGCGTCGAGATGGTGCGTCGTCATGACCCCGGCGGTCAGCGAGGGGTCCAGATCATGCACCCGGTTGCTGACCACCAGCAGTTCGGCGACGCGGCGGGCATGGTCCTCCTGCACCGACTGCCGGTCGATCGCCTCGTAGAACAGGGTGCTGGCGACGACCTCGACCGTGCCGACGGCAAGAATGAGCAGCATCGCATAGCCGACGAAACGGTGCGAACGCAGCCTCCCCAATATGGGCGCATCCTTGCCCCCACGCGCCATCAGTCGGGCCGGGCCTTCTCGCCCTGCTGGCCCGTCTCGTCCTCCCGGCCCTTTTCACCATGCCGAACCGTCTCGATGGTCAGCGCCCGTTCCTTGCCGCCCCGGTCGGGCCAGAGGATCGACTGCCCCTCGCGCAGGCCGATCAGCCCCGCGCCCACCGGCGTCAGGATGGAAATGCGGCCATCGGCGATATCCGCATCCTTGGGATAGACGAGGGTGACGGCCCGCTTCGCGCCCGTCGCGCCGTCGGTGAACTCGACCGTGGACATCATCCTGACCACGTCGGCGGGGATGCGATCGGCGCTATGAAGGCGCGCGCGCGAAATCTCGTCGAGCAGCATTTCGCTCACTTCGGGAAGCCGGTCTTCCACGCCGAGCGCCAGCCCGGTCAGGGCCTCGGCCTCGCTGTCGATCATGTGGATGGGGGGGCGGCGGGCCGCCTTGCTGTTTGTCATGCCATGCCTTCATCTTGAATATAGCCGCCCGGCCGGCTCAATCGAAAGCGGCGCAGGCGTATTGAAATGGTCCGTGATCGTCCAGCCCCAGGTTCAGGGCAGGACGCGCCTGACCTGGGGCAAGGGGCCTGCGAGAAGCTGCCCACCCTCATGACGGAAGTGAAAAAGACATATGCCTGCGATCATGCCGGGAAGGATGTCACCGGAAGCGGGCCGAGTCAATTTCTTCCCCCTTTCCTGACGGGACATCGAAAATATCCTGATTTCCGCCCGGCCCCGTCCAATCCCTCTGGTCTAGCCCCGGCAATTGGGCTAGGCCGCATGCCGATGCTGACTCGCCTTTATCAATGGATGCTGGCCAAGGCCGCCCATCGCCATGCCGATCGCTGGTTGGCCGCCATATCCTTCATGGAATCGAGTTTCTTTCCCATCCCTCCACACCCGTTGCTGGGGCTGATGTGTCTGGCCCGGCCGGAAAAGGCGTTGCGCTATGGCGTCATCTGCACGCTGGCCTCGGTCGTGGGCGGGTTGCTCGGCTATGCGATCGGCTATTTCCTGTATGAAAGCCTCGGCGCCTCCATGCTCTCTGCGCTGGGGCTGGCCGAACAATTCCCGACCGCGGCCTGTTATCTGCGGGAATATGGCGCGGAAATCATCCTGCTGAAGGGCGCGACGCCGATTCCCTTCAAACTCATCACCATCACGGCCGGGTTCATCGGCCTGTCGCTCTTCACCTTCCTGTGGGCCAGCGTGCTGTCCCGCGCCTTTCAGTTCATGCTGGTCGGCGTGCTGTTCTGGAAATTCGGCGCCGCGATAAAGCCCTTCATCGAAAAATATCTCGCATGGCTGACGGCGGGCTTTCTGGTGCTGGTGGTCGGCGGCTTCATCGCGGCGAGCATGCTGGGCGGCGGCGGGAGCGACACGCCCGATCAGTGCAGCCGCCCGGCCGTCACCGCACCCTCTACCACACCCGCAGCCAACCCCGCCTGATCCATGACCGCACGCGCAGACCGCCACCCCCTGCTGCTCGCGCTGGCGGCAGGCGCGGCCGGGGCGCTCGGCTTCGCGCCGCTGGGCTGGTGGCCGCTGAGCCTGTTGGCGCTCGCCGTGCTGATCCGGCTGGCCGGGCAGGCCCGCACCGCCAGACGCGCCTTCCTCATCGGCTGGAACTTCGGCCTTGGCCATTTCACCCTCGGCCTGAACTGGATCGCCCACGCCTTCACCTATCAGGATGCGATGCCGCACTGGTTCGGCTATGGCGCGGTGCTCGCGCTGTCGCTGTTCCTCGCCCTCTATCCGGGGCTGGCGACCGGGGCGCTCCACGTCCTGCGCAAGCGGAACCGGGCGCTGCCGGTAGCGCCGCTGTTCGCCGGGATCTGGGTGCTGACCGAATATGGCCGGGCGACGATCTTCACCGGCTTTGCGTGGAACCCGCTGGGCATGATCTGGCTCGGCACCGGGGTCGATCAATCCGCGCGCTGGATCGGCACCTATGGTCTTTCGGCGCTCGCCATCCTTGCGGGCGGGGCCGTGCTCGCCTGCGGCAGGCGGCGCTGGACCAGCGGCGCGCCGGTGCTTGCCGCGTTGGCGGGTCTGGCGCTGATCGGCCATCTGCTGCTGCCCGGCGAGACAAGCAACACCTCCGCAAACACGCCCGCCATCACGATCGTCCAGCCCAATATCGACCAGAGCGCCAAATATGATCCCGCGCTGGATCAGGAAAATTTCACCCGCCTCGCCCGCCTGACCGGCCCTTCCTCGCCGGATCGCCCGCGCCTCGTATTCTGGCCGGAGGCCGCGCTGCCCGCATGGCTCGACATGGAACCGGAATGGCGCTGGGCGCTCGCCCGCCTGATCGGCCCGCATGATCTGCTGATGACCGGCGGGGTGAAGGTCTATTTCGACGACAGCCAGCCGCCGCCGCCCACCGGCCGCAAGCTGATCGGCGCGCATAACAGCGCATGGGTGCTGACGCCCGACGCCCGCCTGATCGCCCGCTATGACAAGGCGCATCTGGTGCCCTATGGCGAATATCTGCCGATGCGAGCCATTCTCCAGCCGCTCGGCCTCTCCCGCCTCGTGCCGGGGGATACGGATTTCTGGCCCGGCCCCGGCCCGCGCTCGCTGGCCCTGCCCGCCCGGCCTGCCCAATCCGCCCAACCGGGCCGGAACGCCCTGAAAATGGGCGTGCAGATTTGTTATGAGATCATCTTTTCCGGGCAGGTGGTGGATCGGAAGGATCGCCCCGCCTTCCTCTACAACCCGTCGAACGACGCATGGTTCGGGGATTGGGGGCCGCCGCAGCATCTCGCGCAGGCGCGGATGCGCGCGATCGAGGAGGCGATGCCCATCCTGCGTTCCACCCCCACCGGCATATCGGCGGTGATCGACGGCCATGGCCGCCTTCTCGCCCACGTCCCCCATCATCAGGCCGGGGCGATCAACAGCCGCCTGCCGCAGGCCCTCGCGCCCACGCCCTTCGCCCGCTTCGGTAATCTGCTGCCCCTCGGCCTTGCGCTGGCGCTGATCGCATTGGCCGTTGCAACCGCACGGCGCAGGCGCTAAAGCGCCACCTACATAAGGCTTTCTTTATGTAGCTTGGCGACGGACAGGAGCATCATGCGTCAGAATTATCTTTTCACCTCCGAAAGCGTATCGGAAGGGCACCCGGACAAGGTATCGGACCAGATTTCGGACGCGATTGTCGACCTGTTCCTGTCGAAAGATCCCGAAGCGCGCATCGCCTGCGAAACGCTGACCACGACTCAGCTTGTCGTGCTGGCGGGCGAGATTCGCTGCAAGGGCGTGTATGAAAATGGCCAGTGGGCGCCCGGCGCGCTGGAAGAGATCGAAAAGACCGTGCGCAACACGGTTCGCGAAATCGGCTATGCGCAGGACGGCTTCCATTGGGAAACGCTGCGGTTCGAAAACAACCTCCACGCCCAGTCCGCCCATATCGCGCAGGGCGTGGACGCGTCCGGCAACAAGGATGAAGGCGCGGGCGATCAGGGCATCATGTTCGGCTTCGCCTGCGACGAAACACCCGACCTCATGCCCGCGACCCTCTATTACAGCCACAAGATTCTCGAACAGATGGCCGCCGATCGCCACAGCGGCGCGGCGCCCTTCCTCGAACCCGACACCAAGAGCCAGGTGACGCTGCGGTTCGAGAACGGCAAGCCGGCCGCCTGCACCGCCATCGTCGTTTCGACCCAGCACGCGCCGGGCTATGACAAGGGCGAGAAGGAAGCCGAACTCAAGGCCTATGTGAAGAAGGTCGTGGCGCAGGTCATCCCGGCGGACCTGCTGTCCGACGCGACCGTCTATCATATCAACCCGACCGGCAGCTTTGAAATCGGCGGGCCGGACGGCGATGCGGGCCTGACCGGCCGCAAGATCATCGTCGACACCTATGGCGGCGCTGCGCCCCATGGTGGCGGCGCGTTCAGCGGCAAAGACCCGACCAAGGTGGACCGCTCGGCCGCCTATGTGACCCGCTATCTGGCGAAAAATGTGGTCGCCGCCGGTCTTGCCCGGCGCTGCACCATCCAGATCGCCTATGCGATCGGCGTGTCGCAGCCGCTCTCGCTCTATGTCGACACTCATGGCACCGGCACCGTCCCCGATGACAAGCTGGAAGCCGCCATCTCGCAGGTCGCTAGCGATCGTCTGGGCGGCCTCACCCCGCGCGGCATCCGCACCGCGCTGGGCCTCAACAAGCCGATCTACCGCAAGACCGCGGCCTATGGCCATTTCGGCCGCACAGCGGAAGGCGACAGCTTCCCGTGGGAACGCGCCGATCTGGTCGATGAGCTGAAGGCCGCGCTCTGATCTTTCCGGCAGGGCGGGCGCAGGAAGCGGGGAGCGGCAAGCCGCCCCGGCCCTGCCGCCCGCCCGCGCCCCATTCCACGCCACCTTGCTACCGGCCCCTTCCGTTATCGACGGGCCGGATGCGCCATTTCCTCGATCGCTTGATGAGGGCCACCGACCCGCTCAGGCGGTGGAGGATAATTTCATCATCACCAGACCGCTGACGATCAGAACCGCCGCACCGGCGCGCATCATCGTCACATGCTCCCCCAGCACCCATATGCCCACGACAAAGGCGCCGACCGCCCCGATGCCCGTCCAGATCATATAGGCCGTCCCCAGCGGCAACGTCTTCATCGATACGGACAGCAGCGCGAAGCTGGCGATCATCGCGACAAGGGTGACGATGGACGGCCCGAGCCGCGTAAAGCCGTGCGATTGCTTCATCGCAAAGGCCCAGATAATTTCGAGCACGCCCGCAATCACAAGATATATCCACGCCACAGCAGCCTCCTTTCGCGGAGCGGCCCCGGCCCGGCGCTATCGGCCCGGATGCTCCATTTTCCGCATTTTCCGAGCCAGCAGGGGATGCTGCCCGCTCCGAAAATGCTCTGGCTGCCGGGCCGTCCCGGACCTGATCCTGCTTCGGTCATGCCGACATGGCGCAGGCGAGGACGTTGCCTCTTCCCCGCCGATAGCCGCAAGCGCGCCATCGGGTCAACCACCGTATGGCCGCCGATCGTCATGGTCGCGATCGATTCCCGCTCCGGCGGCCTGCGAGCGAACGTCACCACCGGCCCCGCGACCGTATCAGGTCAGGCCAACCCATTCCATGCCTGCGCTGACCCCCGATTCGCCCCATCATCGTCCACAACCGGAAACGAGCCATAAGCCAAATATCGCCCGCCGCTGAAACGCCCCGCCGTCACCCCTTTCCCAACCGGGCGGCGAGGCCTTCCACACCCCTGCGCGCACCCATTGCCGGCGAACAGCCATTGCGCCCGCGCCCCGGATCGGTCATCGCCTATCCCATGAGCATCATCGCCTTCGTCTTTGCCGCCCTTGCCGAGATCGCCGGATGTTTTTCCTTCTGGGCATGGCTGCGGCTCGACAAATCGCCGCTGTGGCTGATCCCCGGCATCGCCTCGCTCTGCCTGTTCGCATGGGCGCTGACGCTGGTGGATGCCGACCATGCCGGGCGCGCCTATGCGGCCTATGGCGGCATCTACATCGTCACCGCGATCGGCTGGCTCTGGCTGATCGAAGGGACGCGGCCCGATCGCTGGGATGTGGCAGGCGGGGCGATATGCCTGTGCGGGGCGACGCTGATTCTCTGGGGGCCACGCGCGGCCTGACGCTTCCGGCCCCGGCCCCGCTCCCACCCGTCACCCCCCTCCTGTCACCAGCGCTTGCCAGCACCCGCCGGGAAAGCTAAGCGCTGCGCCCATGACAGCACATAAACCGGGCGATCCGACCACCCTCAACCGCCTCTATGGCCGCCAGTCCGGGCACAAGCTGCGCCCCGGACAGCAGCAGCTTGTCGATGATCTGCTGCCCGCCCTGTCCGTGCCCGAAGAAGGGCCGGTCACGGCCGAGGCGCTGTTCGGCTATGACCGGCCCCTGCATTTCGAGATCGGTTTCGGCGGCGGGGAACATATGGCATGGCGCGCCGACCTGCTGCCGGACCATGGCTTCATCGGGTGCGAGCCGTTCCTCAACGGCGTCGTCTCCGCCCTCGGCCATATCCGCGATCAGCGCCTACCCAATATCCGGCTGCACATGGGCAATGCGCTGGAAGTGCTCTCCCGCGTGCCCGATGGCGCGCTGTCCTTCGTCTATTTGCTGCACCCCGACCCCTGGCCCAAGGCCCGCCACGCCAAGCGGCGGATGATGAACAAAGGCCCGGTGGACATGATTTCCGCCAAGCTGAAGCCCGGCGGCGAATTTCGCTTCGGCACCGATCACCCGGTCTATCTGCGCTGGGCGCTGATGGTCATGAACGGGCGCGAAGATTTCGACTGGCTGTGTGACCGGCCCGCCGATTTCCTGACCCGCCCCGGCGGCTGGCCGGAAACCCGCTATGAAGCGAAGGCCCGCCGCAAGGGGCATGAGGTCTGGTACTTTCGTTTCAGACGGAAATAGGTCAATGGCTTATTTTTATGAATCGTTGAAATTCATATAGTTATATACGATATGGCACGCCACGCTATCCAGCGATTTCCGCCACGGTGATTGCACGGTGCTTACTTTTGCGGTACACGAGGTATTGCAATGGCGACCGGCAGGATCAGCAAACGAACGCTTGATGCGTTCCAATCGAGCGGGATGACCGGCTTCCTTTGGGATGAAGATCTCAAGGGGTTCGGGGTGAGGGTCGCAGCGTCCGGAGTTGCATCCTACGTCGTCCAGTTTCGCATGGGTGGCCGTGAATCACCGACACGCCGCTATACCATCGGCACCAATGGTTCGCCCTGGACGCCTGCCACAGCCCGCGAAGAGGCCATCCGCCTTCTCATTCTCGTCGCGCGCGGCATCGACCCGATGGAGGAAGACAAGAAGCGACGCCGGGAGGCGGTGGATCTCGCCTTCTCGAAGTATGCCGATACGTTCAGCGCCGCGTGCAAAGGCAAGGGTTGGAAGACCCTGGTCAACCGGTCCATCCGGCTTCACCTCAAGCCAGTCCTCGGCAACAAGCCATTGCCAACAATCACGCGATCCGATGTGGTTGCTGTCTTCGATCGCATGCCTGACGAGCAGACTGCGAATAAGCGGAACGTTTTCGCAGTCCTTCGGCGCCTGTTCAAATGGGCGGTGAGCCGAGGTGACATACTGCATAGCCCAATGGAGGGCATGGAAACGCCGCCTCCTGTCAAGCCGCGGGACCGGTGGCTGCTGGATGCTGAACTCAAGCGGATATGGGAACAGTCTCCAAAGACGCATAAGTGCTTCGGTCCCATTGTTCGCTTGCTTATCGTGACCGGCCAGCGCCGCGAGGAGGTAACGGGGTTATTTTGGGACGAATTGGACCGTGAGGCACGGGAGTGGCGCCTGCCGAGCCACCGCACCAAAAATAGCGAGCCAAATACTGTGCCGCTGAATGACTTGGCAATCGCCGAACTGGATCTGGTCGCCAAGGCGGATAAGTGGCCCAAGCATGGCCGCGTCTTCCCGACTTCGACTGGTGCAGGATTTACAGGCTATGCCAAAGGCAAGGACAAACTCGACAGGTTGGTCGGAGAAGCAAACGGTCGCCCGCTCCCGCCGTGGCGATTGCATGACCTTCGACGCACCCTGGCTACCGGTTTTCAGCGTCTTGGCGTTCGGTTCGAGGTGACCGAGGCTGTCCTGAACCATGTCGGTGGATCAAAAGCTGGCGTGGCGGGCATCTATCAGCGGCACGACTGGCGGGAGGAAAAAAGGGACGCCTTGCAGGCTTGGAGTAATCATCTGACGACGATTTTCGCGGGTTGAAAATCATTAGCCTGGCCGGGTTGTGCTCCTCAATAGTGGCCGTGCGTTCAATCTCGACGAATGACATGGTCCGGCCCATTCTAAGTCGGCTGCTCTGAACAGTTAGACGGCGCGGACGACGATGCTATGGTTAGTCCATGACATTCAACGATCTGGTGGGCGACTGGGGCGGCTTCGAACGGCTCGTGGCAACGTTGCACGAAACCGGCGATGTCATGGTCGAACGCGACGTTGCCTTGCCCGGCCGATCCGGCGCGCCGCGCCAGATCGACGTGCTAATCCGGCATCGCCAAGGCCTTTATGAGCATCTCGTCGTAGTCGAATGCAAATATTGGCGCAGTGCGGTCGAACGCTTGCACGTAGATGCGTTAGCGACAACGGTTCGCGAGGTCGGCGCTTCCAAGGGCGTGATCTTTTCCAGCAGCGGATTCCAATCTGGAGCGATCACTCAGGCGGAACACGACAATATCGACCTCTTCCTCCTGCGCGATCTCGCGCCGTCGGAGTGGGGGCGTCCCGGCCGGATCGTCGATCTCTTTCTCCAAGTCGCGCAAATCGGCTTAGGCGGGATAAAAGGACAAGGCGCATTCCTACCCCAGCAACCCGGCGCCACAGCAAACCCCGATGAACTTCGCCTCGACATTCGAATCATCGACGGAAAGCCCGAGAGTTCCACATCGTTGATCCACCCCGATGGTGCATCGCCCCACAAGACCCTCGAGGAATGTATCCTCCAAGGTCTCAACGACGCTGCCCAGCGTGTCATGGATCAAGGGTTTCTGTTCAACGGCGGGGCGCCTGGGACCTATTTTCTCGGATGCCCGGTGACGTTGAACGCGCCTGGTGGGTTTCATATCCCCCTGTCCAACGGACGCTTATCGATCGCCGCCGTCGAGCTGCCAGCGGCTCTCAAAATCGTGCAGAGCCGCATCACGCTTGACCGGGCGAAGGATCTCGAATTCGCGCTGGCGGTCGAAAGCAAAATCACGGGCGAGGTCTCGCTCGCTTCACGCGAGACGGGATCGGTCGTCACCCACTTGCAAGCATATGCTGCAGCAGCTGAGGATCCTGATGATCCACCGATGCAGAACGGGCAGGTCATGAGCATCCTGCTCAATAGCCACTTCGACATCGCGGA
The DNA here is from genome assembly GCA_050252755.1 of Sphingobium sp. Taxonomy (GTDB): domain Bacteria; phylum Pseudomonadota; class Alphaproteobacteria; order Sphingomonadales; family Sphingomonadaceae; genus Sphingobium. The sequence goes on along the minus strand of JBFWKI010000001.1, from coordinate 22,901 downwards.
AATGGCGAACTTAAGTCCAGTGCTGATCGACGACGTCCGGCGTCCGGTTAGTTACACTGATCCCAAAGGCTCTGATTGCGGTGGAACGAAGGATCGCCAGAACTGCGACTGACGCCGACATTGCCGCCGTTCACCGGCCTGAATTTGGTCATCAATTCCGGTCATACATTCACGTCTCTTGGAAGGGCCACGAACGACCGGCGTCGGAGGCGTCAATTGGTAACTTCAGACGCCGGAAAGTTGAGGAATTCTCCCCAATCTGTGTTGTTTGATTCTCTAGCATAAATGCGCGATCGTTTCCTAAATCCCCGCGACCAAGCTATCGGTGTCGACCAATATGATCACACCCCCGGCAGTGTGATACGATTCCCGGCGACGTGCCGAAACGCCTTCGCGCGGCAGGTCAACAATATGATCTGCATTCTCTTTGAGGCGTCGAGCAGAATATCTGTCATAACCTCGAGACGACTATCGTCCGAATAGACGAGCGGATCATCAAGTATCAATGAAACTGGCGCGCCCTTTTCGAGCAAGAGGTCGGCAAAGGCAAGGCGCGTCAGGACGGCCAATTGTTCCTGGGTCCCGCGGCTGAGATCATCGCTCGCCTCGTCGATGCCGTTCCGCCGCAGTGCCTTGAGGCCCAGATCTTCGTCGAACGACAGGTCGCTGTTGGGCAGAATGCGATTGACATAGAGCGCGGCACGTTGTGTCACGGGGCCGAGGAATGTGCGCGACGCGTCTTCGCCAGCAAGGCGCAGCGTGTTCCGCAACAATTTCAGCACCTCAGCTTCGTGTTGTAGTCTTTCGCATTGCGCGGTCATGGTTTCTTCCGCCTCGACCGCTTCGGCCAAGATGCTGGGCGGACCTTTGGGGCCTTCGCGCGCGATCATGGCTTCGAGCGCGGCAATACGCGCGATGAGTTGGACGCGCTCCTCGTTGGCCTGGCGCCCAGCAATTTCGATATTCTCTATTGAGCGGCGAATGCGATCGCCGTCCAGATTGGAGGCGGCCGATTCGGCCTGCGCGAGAATTTCCGCGCGACGGCCCAGTTCTTCATTTTCGGCGGCGAGCCGCGCTGCGATCGTTTCTGCTACCGCGCCATCCGGAAGTGCCTCGATGACCTGGACCGCCGTGGCCAAGTCGCGTGTCGCAGCCGCGTAATCGGCATCGAGCCGTGCACGTAAAGTTTCCGCAGACCGTAATGCCTGCTGGGCCTCTTCGAGAATCGCGGATGCGACCTCTTCACGTTCGCGAGCCGACGTGAAGGCCGTTTCCAATTCGGCAAGGTCGGGTGCGACGCTGGGCGCCGCGTCCTCCCCAGGATCGCTCTCCAGAAGGGCTTTGAGCGCTTCTGCGCCCGGCTTCAATTCAAGTGTCGAATCAGCGAGACAGATAGCATCGATCTGACGGCGAAGAGCGTCCACCTCTTGGCGAGCCGCGCGGGCGTTTTCATTCCGGGTTATAGCAGCCGCGTAGCTGTCGGTGCCTGCCACCTGAAGCGCCTTGGCAAGGGCGTCGTTAGCCGACTGTAACGCCGCCTCAGCGGAGCGCGCACCTGTCATGGGCGGCGTGATCGAAATTCGCGCCGTATCGGGAATCACGAGGTCGGTCTGGCGCGCTATCTCGAGCCGCCCTGTCGGGGCGGGTCTTCCATCGACGAGAACCGCGACATCACCGAGAAGTTCAATATAAAGAGTTACGGCGCCCGCCGCATGAACTGCTCGGGCTTCGGTCGCCGCCCGGTCGAGCGCGGCGAGCTTTCCAAGCTGATCCTCCGGGATGACTTGCCCAACGGCGGACAGCTTCTCGGCTACGGCCGACTCGAGCGCGCGAACCTCGATCAACCGCGCACGTGCGCGTTCGAGCGCCGCGCGCCGGGCGTTCAGCGCGGATTGCGCACGCGCCTGCTGGAGCGCCTCGTCTGCCGTCGCACGGACCGTCCTGGCATCTGCAAGCGCGACCCTCTTCTGCGTCTCATCGGTGATTGCGGCCTCATATTCCGCCTGTTGCTTGGCAAGAGCGGATTGCGCATCCGCCATCCGCCGTTCGGCCTCGCTGCGACGCTGATGCGCATCGTTGATCCGCGCCAGCAGCTGGCGCGCGGCCGTCACAGCGGCCTCGCTTTCCGCATGGCGGGCGGTAGCAGCTGACAAACGCAATTGCGCGCTTTCGGCAAGCTTCAAATCCCCATCCAGCTTTTGACGCCGCTCCGCCTGCTCAGGGTCAGCCAGATCACGTTCGATCAGTCTCTTGGCGGTTTGCGCCGCCTCGAGCGCCGACAGCGCCTCCTCATATTCCTTCAGCGTCGCCTCGGCCGCGATGCGCCTTTGCCGCGCGGCGCCAAGGGACGCCTCGGCCTCCGCCAGGCGTCCAGTCGATTTGCCGGAGCGCGCGGTACGCAGCTGTCCATACGCCTCATCGATACGCGCACGCACCAGATCGAACCGCCGTCCGCCCAGGATCGTGCCGACCTCGGCCTCAAGCGCGCCGCGGATATCGTCGCGTGCAACCCGCCCGGGCGCCTCTGCCGAAAAGGCACTTGCCTGTTCCACCCAGAGCAGGCCGAGCGCGCCGCGTGTTTCGGGGTCGCTATTGCGGTTGTTGCCCTTTTCGAACCCGAGGAGCGTCTGCAACCGATCTTCGGCGGCGTCGCTTTCGACCTGGCCGCCACCGCCACCCGCAAGACGGATATGCGGTGATTTCAGGAACTGCTTTTCCAACCGCCACTCATTGCCGCCGACCTCGAAAGTCACCGCGATTTTGGGGGCGACATCGTCGCCGAAAGGGCAGAACGAGCGGACGAGTTCATTCTTGGCGGAATGACGAATGAAAAACGCCGCGCGAAGGGCTTCCAGCAGGGTCGATTTGCCCGTCTCGTTCGGCTCCACGACGATGTTCAAACCATCGGCAAAACCGGTGATCGCGAGCGGCTTGCGAAATTTCCTGAAGTTTTCGAGTTCGATTGCGAGGATCTTCATGCCGGCTGCTCGTCCCGCAAACGAAGCGCTTCGATGTAAAGCCGCTCCAGGGCCGCGCTCGCAAGCGCTGCATCCGCACCGCCAGCCGTGACCTGAAGCTGAAGGCGCTCGGCGGCTTTGGCCAGCGTGCCTTGGATATCGATGTTGGCCAAGTCGTCCGCAGTGGGACGGACGACGAGCGTGTCCGTATCGTAGCCCAGCCAGCGCAGCGCGTGTGACACATCATCGGCGAGCGCGGCATGGATCGCGACACGGTCGGCAAGCGATACCGCGCCCGTCAGCGACAGGTCGAGCAAGGTTCTCGATAGGTCGACCTCGGTGCGCAATGCCTCGGCCGCGCGCGAGAAATCGGCCAAGTCGGCGACCTGCCACTCTCGCGACAGCCAGCGGAACCGTCCTGTTTCGACCCGGTCGATCCGAGGGAGCGCCATGGCCGAGATTTCTGCAACGATGACGCTGCCCGGCTCATCACGGCCAAAGCGATCGGTTTCGGGCGTACCGCTATAGGCGGTGCGATCGTTGACCAACAGATGCCCGTGCCAGTCGCCAAGCGCCAGATAGTCGAGATTGGCCGTGCGAGCGCGATCGGGCGGTATGATATTGGTGGCCTCACTGCTGCCCCCGAATTCTGTGATCGAGCCATGTGCAAGACCGATCCGTATCGCTCCCGGCGGTGTCGCCATGTCGGCGAAGTAACTGGTCGGATCGTCGCGCGTGCGGCGATGGTCGAGGGGCGCGGGGAGAAGCCACGCCCCTTCCTCCAGTTCCACCGCTTCGAACCTGTCGACGACGCGGACATTGGCGGGCGCCTTTCCTCGTACCCGGGACCAAAGACCTCCCGCTCGCGCATGATCGTGATTGCCAGGCATAAGCCACCAGGTCGTCGCCGCGCGGCCCATGCGCGACATCGCCTGAACGACGATACGATCACCGGGGTCGATATTGTCGAACACGTCGCCGGCGACGACGACATGGGTTGCGCGATGTTCCTCGGCCACCTGTCCAATCGTGTCGATCACATCAAGGCGCGCTTCCATCAGCGCCGTGCGCGCGTCGTCCGGGAAGCGGCCGAACGGCTTTCCCAATTGCCAATCAGCGGTGTGAACGATCCGGATCAAAGGGCGCAGCCGAAAAGGATCGGACCACTGAGGCGAAACGCGTCATATCCGCTCATACTGATACTGACCCTTGATGTTCGCATTGAGATAGACGCCATGGGAGGGGGCGGCCATTAGCGCTTCATAGACCATGCTGGGCACGTTGAAATATTGGTAGATGCTGTTGTTGAGAAACTCGACCTCCAGCACCTCTGTGGCCGGTTCATAGCCGATCGAGGCTATGTTGCTCGAACTGACGGGCTGCCTTTGCATCACGATTCCTCCATTTTCGGTTCCTGTCCCCATTTTGGGTCTTGCGATCGCCAGGCTGCGGCGAGCCGCTCATAGTCCTCGTCTCCGCGCGGTTGTGCCCAGGCTTCGCTGACTCTCGGGTCCTCGCTGTTCGGCCGCTCGCCAGCCGGCGGCAGGTTGATGCGGCACCGGATCGGCAGGCGCGCTGCTTCCCCCATGATTATCGCTTCGCCGGTTCGCAGAACCGGCAGCGTGTCGACAAGTCCGCTCAGGCTGTCCGGCAGCGCGGCCTTGACCTTGGTCTGATCGGCGCTGTTCGAGAGGCGGAGCGCCATCAGGGTTCCGCACTGTGAAAGGATCGTCTCGTCGATTTCGGAGGGACGCTGGCTGACGATCATAGCCCCGACCCCGAACTTACGTCCTTCCTTGACGATCCGCTGGACCATGTCGCGCGCTGGATTGTCACCGTCCTTGCCCAAATATCGGTGCGCTTCTTCCATGACAACGAGTTCGGGCCTTGCTCGCCCGCCCTCGGGTAAACTTCGGCCCCAGAACAACGCCTCATAGGTGATATTGAGGATACCGCCGATCAGGCGCACCAGGACCTGGCTGGGTACGCCCGACAGATCGAGCACTGTGATCGGCTTGTCATGGCCAAACCAGCTTTCCAGCAGCTCCGGTAGGTCTTTCCCGGGTTTGCCCGCAAGATCGGGTTCCCAGTCACCAGGGTGAAGCATGAAATCATATTGCCGGTCGAGCAGGCGCGAGCGCATCTGCGCGAGTTGGCGGCGAATGCCCAGTACACCGATCTGATTCTGATCGGGCAACGCACTCCCGGCTCCCGGAGGCTGATATTTCGGTGCTTTCAGGGTTTCGGCATCGCCTTCCTCATCGATTGCCCGTTGCGTGCGCTCCTTGTCAGCCCATGTCTTGTATTCGGGATCGATCAATTCGAACCAGAGCTGCTTGAGGCTGAACGGTAAGGGCGTGCTGACCGTCAAGGCGTTCACGTCGACGCCGGCGACACCTTCCGCGACCGACAGCTTGGCCGCCTGTATCTTGTCCAGCACCCCCGTGTAAGCGCTTTCCGATAGCGGTCCCATCAGGAAATCGAGCAGGGTAAGGGTGTCGAGCGCCCAATAGGGAACGTGGAGCGGCTGCTCGTCCTCGGACGGATTTACTCTGAATACCGCCGCGACCGATTTGAGCGCGTCGCCATATTCCCCGTGAATGTCGAGCAGCAGGATGCGGGCGCTCGAACAATGCTTGCCGCCGCTGGCGTGACATATCGACCGCAGCAGGCTAGCGATCGTTGTCGACTTGCCGGAGCCGGTGGATCCCAGAACAGCGCTATGGCGTGTGACGAGGCGATCGAGATCGATTTGAACCGGAATGCTCTCGGCGCCCGCCAGCCGTCCGATAGTGATCTGGCCGGTGTGCTCGACGCCGTAAATGCGGCCGAGATCGTCCTCGGTGACGAGATGGACCTCGTCGTTGATGCCGGGGTACTGGCTGATGCCGCGCTCGAAGCTGGTCTCGACAATTTCGCCGACCAGCTGCACCGTCATCCAACTCTCGCCGCGTTGACGTGCATCGGCGAGCGTTTCGGGCGTGGCCTGCGCGCCCACCTCCGAGATCACGCCATATAGATCATGATAACCCTGCGGGATGCGCACGAAGCTTCCGACCTGAGCGACCCGGTAACTGCGGCCTGCGATGATAGCGATTCCCGACGCGACGGATTCCGCCTGCCTGACGCTGATAGTCGAGCCGGCGACGCTCCCAACGCGGCCAAGGAAGGTCGGACCCATCACGCAGTTGGCGCTGGCGGGGTGGGCGCCACGACGGCATCAAACGCCTGAGGCGAGCGCGAGTTAGCGAAGAAGCGAGTGAAATCTTCAATAGCGCCAAGTTTGAAACCGCCATCCGGTCCGCCCGTCGGTGTTGACCAATAGCTATTGCGAATTGGTCCCCAATCCTTGGTCGGCAGCTCATTCGGCGCCTGCCAGTCGGCCGCAACGCCGCTCACCACCGCCTTGTCGCGCGCGTAAACGCTAAAGTTGGGGCGGCGAGAGGCGAGTTTGGCGGCGTATGTTTCCTTGTCCAGATTCTGAAACTGGAAGGCGAACACGCTGGCTGCAGGGTTGGCGTCCAGTGCCTCGCTGATCCGGTCGGTGATATGCGCATCGGCATAAGAGAAACCGATCGAGATCAGCAGCGTATCCTCGATCGTGAGAAATGTGCGCAGACGCTCAAGCAACGCGGAATAGGGCGCCTTCTGCGTCTGGTCATATTTGAGGTGCTCGGGGAAAATGAGGTGTGTCGCATCATCGCGACCCGTGCGAACGACCTCGCCCTCGTCGTTAGCCTTCCATCCGAGTGAGCCATGGACCTTCCAAAGCCGCGTCCACCGAGGGGAAAGCTGATCACTGGACACGGAGGCGGGATCAAAGAACGCCTCCCGCGCACCGGTGAAGCCGTCGAAATACGGCGCCTTAACGCGTTCGAACGCCTCTTCGAACAGCAGGTCGTAGTTGGTGGTAAAAATTTCTATAGCGTGAGTACGCGGCGCGCCGGTGACCCAGCTGACCAACTCGCCATAGGGAGTAGGCCCAGCGGGAAGGCGAACCTTCACGATATGGCCGATCTCGGCGCAAATGGCTTCGGCCATCTTCTGGTAGCCATCGCCATCCAGGTCATGAACCTTGGTCTTGCCGATGACACCGCCGAGCGAACGAATTCGGGAAAGCAGAGTCTCGATGTCGTGGCGATCAAGATCGCTTTTGAGGCCCTTGATCTGGACATCGTATGTCGGCGCGATCGCAGCGAGAACCTGATCAGTAAGCCCGGCAACGGCAGGTATGAGCGGTCGTGAACCGTCCGCGCGCGCCATGCCAGCAGGTGCGCCTGCGCCGACCAGTAGACCGATGCGCTTGCGGCCCTGTGCTATGATCGTCCGCAGGGATGCCATATATTGGTCAGGATTGTGAAAGCTGACGCTCAAATATTTTGTCCCGCCGTTAGCTGCCTGGAAGTATTACTCGATTACAGCCGGATGATCGTCAAGGGATTTGAATAGCTTTGCTCCGGGCTACTATCGCCTGACCTGATCGATCCGATCATTCCGATCATACGTCGAGCTCGTGGTCGTCACGTTGTCAATTTCCATCAACATCTGCGCGTCCAGCTTGGCTGGCCCAGCTTGGTGGATCGATCTGTCGCCATGCCTTGTAGGTGCCAGGCACCGGGATTGTGGCTCCTTGCTCCTTCAGGGCACCCGTCCGCAGGTCATATATGTCGGCAAAGACCGCCGGATTCCCATAGTAGGGCGGCGGTCCTTTGAACTCACCAACGGACGTCACCTGAGCACATGTGTTCCCCCACGTCGTACGGCGAAGCCAAAAACCAGCTTGCAGATTATTCGCCGCGTACATCTGAAAAACGTTTAACTCGGAAAAATCTGACATCGGTATAATCCCGTGGCTTGGCATGGAATGTCGTTGTTTCTCGTGCCTTTTCGTGCCCAACCCGATACGCCTAGGTAGAGACCAGTTCGGCGATTTTGGCCGCGACTTCCGCCATCGACTCGTCGGCAGTGTTCAGCCCGGCTCGGGAGGCGAGTAGGAGGCTGACCTGCTCAAGCTCTTCATAGGTCGTTTCATGAACAACCGGGACGAGCCGCTCACGCCGGAGGAGCGCGGAAAGCTCTTTGTCTGCAACGCCTTCGGCCGGGAGACGCCGCAACATTGCCGGGGTCACCAAAACGATGCCGACGCGCGAATTGATCAGGCCCTTGTCGATCGCCCGCATCATCGGCACCCCGAGGCCAAGATCCTTCTCGCTGAACCACACGCGGACACCGCGTGCTTCGAGCAGGTCATGCAGTTCTTTAGCGGAGCCCTGCCTGTCATCCCACGCATGACAAAGAAACACGTCTCGAAGGTCGGGATGCGAGGCCGTTAGGTTCTCTACGTTTTGTCTAACCGGCGTGAGCGCCTGCACTTGTTCAGGCGTGTACCACACTGCCGAACCTGCCCCCGACCAGCGGGGTTTCGCAGTGCGGCGAGACCCGCCACCGCTACTCCGGCCGCCGCCACTGCTTCCCGACGAGGAGTAAGAAGGGGTGTGGGACGGAGTGTAAGAGGGCGGGGAATAGGACGAGTAAGACCTGAAGCCACGATAGCGGGGGCCGCACACAGGGCAGTCCGCTCCGCCGCCTCGTGTATGGCCTCTTACTGGTGCCGTGCATCTAGCCATGTCTTGCCTTCTCCTTACTAGGCTTGCTAGGAAGTCCGCGCCGTCGGGGCCATCAGGTTGTGCACATCTCTGATCCTTGGTGCAGCCCCCTCGCCCGTGGCGAAGTCGGCAATCGCCAGCGGCGGCTTGCGGTCCCCGAGCCTGCCGCCCATGCGCCGCACAAATTCTTGCGCCAGTCGCCCAAAATCAAATTGTAGGTCCTTCGGCTTGCAGCATTCCGCATATCGCGCCTTCAGTGATCCACAGCCGCAGAGTTCGTCGTCTTTGCATTGGACCAGACGATAATAAGGATTCAGCACCTCGTTGGGAGGAGGCAGCGAATATTGTCTCCCCGGCCATCGACCCAGGAGCTTCAAGTGAAGATGGCGAAGCGCCCACACCGTATAAAGGTCGATCAGCGATGTCAGATCGCCACCCTCGGCCCAAGCATTATCGCCGGGCGAAAACGCACATATCGACCCATCGAAGAAATTTGTGTGCCGAGGCCCTATCCAAAGCGTACCGCCGGGATCATTCCAGAAACCCCAAGCACGTGGCCCGGCTCCGGGAGCAAACGGCAGGGCGACCAGAAATGTGGCTCCGTAGTCTAGGCCCGATAAAACCGAGCTTTCGGTCTGGAGCCACATTCCGTCATCGTCAGGGAACACGCGGGACGCCGGATATGCCTTTTCAAGGCTCGCTACTTGCGCTTCGTAGGCGGCCCGAAGCAGGCCGCCGCTGATCCGTGCGGAGGCACCGGCCTGCCGTGATCGACAGGGCGGCCCTTTCCGTCGGGCGGCCCCTTTCCGTGACCCGGCTGCGGATCCTCTCGGTCTTTGCTGTTCATCGTCAGTTTCCTTGCCCAGTGCTGATGATGCAACATCGGACGTGCTGGGCATAACCACGCCGTTGTCGAACACGTGAGGGAAGACATTGGCGTCCAGTTGCCTGCCGATGCTCGCCAGTGCCTCCCGAACTCCATGATTCACAATGCCAATTCCTCGCTCGAACCGGCGGCGCATCTCGACGACCAATGGCATGGTCGGATCGATCTTCGCCGCTTCAATCTCGACTCAGGCAGGAGTGTCTGAGCGCATAACCCGTATGGCGAGGAGTGCGGCAGTCGTCAAGTAACACAAACATCACGATGTGCGTATTGCAAACATATGTTTGTGTCGTTGACATCTCTTGTGCGCTCTGGCAGAGCGACAGCATGGGAAATGCCGCAGTTTATGGGCTATTGGGGCGGGCTGTCGCCGCGCGCCGGGATGAGATCAACCTTACCCAACAGACCTTGGCGGATAAGATCGGCCTCTCCCGAGCATCCGTCGCCAACATCGAGAGCGGTCGACAGAAGGTTTTGCTACATCAAGTCTACGCATTGGTGCGAGCCCTTGGCCTGAAGAGCATTACGGATTTGGTCCCAGCGGCTCCGTTGCCGGAGACGGCGAGCAAAAGCGAACCTCAGATTGCGCTTTCTCGTAGCGACCTTTCCGACGACGAAATGGCAAGCGTCGCTCAGTTCCTTCAAGCCGTACTCCCTGAATCGCAATCCAAATGAGCAATGGGCAAGACACTGCGCGACAAGCCGCGCGCGCGATTCTCACTAAGTTCGGTGTGGAAACTGCCCCCGTTCCCGTTGAGAGGATCATCAAGAAAACGGGTATACGCCTTCAATTCTCGCCGCTTGATGAGGCGCTCTCTGGTATGGCCGTAATCAAGGACGATGTTGCAGTGATTGGGGTAAATGCCCTTCATCACCCCAATCGGCAGCGCTTCACGATGGCTCATGAATTAGGACATCATATTCTGCACCGAGAGCATCTCATAGGAACAGTGCATGTCGATAAAGGCTTTGCGGTATTCATCGGCGGCCAGCGGGCGATGCTGCGCGATGAGAAATCCGCCGAAGGTACGGACATGATGGAAATTCAGGCTAACGCCTTCGCCTCTGAATTGCTGATGCCCAGCTTCCTCATTGAGAAACTAATAGACTTGACATCATTCGGACTGGAAGATGTTGATCAGTTGAATGCGCTTGCCAAGCGCTTCAAGGTAAGCCCTCAAGCAATGCAATACAGGTTAATGGCATTCAACTAGGCTGGCAAAAAGGGGCGTGGATGTGAGTTTCGTTTTCTACGATACCGAAACCACGGGAATCAGCACGGCCTTTGACCAGATTCTTCAGTTTGGCGCTGTCCATACTGACGAAAATCTCAACGTATTGGAACGCTTTGAGATACGTTGCCGACTTCAGCCGCACATCATCATGTCGCCCGGTGCAATGCTCGTCACCAGCGTGACGATCGAACAGGCCAGCCATCCCGACTATCCTTCGCACTATGAGATGGTCCGCGCGATCCGGCAAAAGCTGACCGAGTGGTCGCCAGCAATCTTTGTCGGTTACAACAGCATGGCATTCGACGAGGAATTGCTCCGGCAGGCATTCTACCAGACCCTTCACGATCCCTACCTGACCAACAAGCAGGGCAACACGCGCGCGGATGCAATGCTGTTGGTCAAAGGCGTTGCCCAGTTTGAGCCCGATTGCTTGGTGATCCCAACCAAATCGAATGGCAGGCCGAACTTCAAGTTAGACGCTCTAGCTCCGGCCAATGGCTTCGATCACCAGAACGCGCATGACGCCATGGCCGATGTCGAGGCGCTGATTCATCTGTGCAGGATCATAGCCGAGGAAGCGCCACAGGAATGGTCGAATTTCATACGGTTCTCACAGAAGGCTACGTGCGCGGATTTCCTTGGTGCGGGTGATCCCGTTCTGCTGAGCGAATATTATTCGTTCGGCGGTCAGAAGCATTTTCCGGTCATTTGCATCGGTTCCGACATGGAGCAGCCAAACAAGCACCTATGCTTCGACCTCTCCCATGACCCGAGCGATTTCAGGACGCTGGATCATGCGGCGCTGATCCAGTGCATCAAAAGCGGCCCTAAGCCGCTACGCAAAACCAAAATTAACGCGGCACCGTCCATTCGAGACATCTATGATGCACCCGCTTGGTGCCTTGGCGGTTGCTCCGTCAACGACATTGAAGCGCGAGCCCAGGATGTTCTGGCCGATGCCGCGTTTATCACACGCCTACTTGCAGCTTACCAAGCCAGCAAAGAGGAATATCCTGAATCCGATCATGTCGAAGAACGCATTTATAGAGGCTTCGCGTCGCCCGCCGATAGCGCGCTGATGGAGCAATTTCATTCGCGCCCATGGGATCAGCGACACGGTTTGGTTGATCAGTTTCAGGATGAGCGGTTTTCGCTACTCGCTGCCCGGTTGATCTACGTTCACCAACCCGAGCTATTGCCGGAGCAGAAGCGTCAGCGGATTAGGGAACACATCCGAGAACGCATATTTTTCGAGGGTGAATGCTCGTGGGGCACGATTCCCAAGGCCCTAGCGGAGTGTGACTCCAAACTGCCGTCTGCCGATGGCTCGCAAGTAGCCATGTTGTCCAGTTACCGAAGCATCTTGAGCAGCTTCACCGTTTGACCGGCTGGCTCGCGTCGGAAGAGATCTAGAATCTCATCCTCTCGACGACGGCACCCTCATGCATTGAAGCGCCAAGGCGACTTGGTAATATTCGTGAGCGTGGCTAAATCAATGTCTCGGTCATCAGTGAGCCTATTTCAAGCTTGATGAACGAATGACGGCTTAGACCGATACGCGGTCCGAAGCGGACTAACTGGATCATCCGAAATCATGGTCACAAACCACAAGTCCTTGCGTCACACTGCCGGAATGAACTGGGCATTGGCGGTATCATATCTGTATTCCGTGATGCTCCCGTCGCTGATCTTGGTGACCAGTTCATTGATCGCGCTGAGCGGCGCTAGAAACCATTCTCGAGGCTGCACCGTCTTGCCGAAGCGATCTCCGGCTGACAGGTCAAGCCGTGCTGGCGCAAGCGCGCGATGGATCAGGTTTTCCAGCTTGGTCCGGTTGATATTGTAGAGCCGGTATTCCGCTACGACCTCGACATCCGCAAGCAGGAAGGTCGGGTCGTTCTTGGCATTGGCAATCCGGCTCGCAACAGGCTGTCCGGTCACGCCGATCTTGTGAATCAGCTCCCTATGCTCGTCGACATAGGGATGGGCTGACTTGCTGCGCAGCACGTAGATGGTTCCACTGGCGAGATCATCAGGCTCAGCGGTATTGCCGAACAACGGTCCCGCGCTCTGCTCAGTGATCCGGCGCGCGGTTTCGTCGCGGTAGAGTGCCTTCTGGAAAGAACGGGAGAGGACGCTGGCCTCGGTCGCGTTGTCGTAGATCACCCGGACGCGGCGATCCTTGCGTTCGTACTGTGTGACAAACTCATCGGTCGAAGCGGCGACGTAGGCCAGCTGGCCGCCGACGATGAAGAAATTGCCGGGCTGGATCTCGGCCAGCGTCACCTCGGTCTGGTCGAGCACTTTGGCCTGACGGTTGCCCGATGCGAGATCACCTTGAATCCGCTCGAACAGTGGCTTGAACGTATCAAAATCCTCGCACCGCTCGCGATTGGCAATTTCTTCAGCCGCCCGCTTCTCTGCCCGTGGAGCCACATGGCGGAGTTGGGAGATGTCGTCGCCGGAGCTGGAATCGATGCCGAGTTCGGCCAAAAGTGCCGTGTCATCGAGGTTTGCAGGTACCGAGCCGACAATAGTAGTGCTGTCGAGAAGCCCCCCCGCGTCGACCGCCGCCAGCAACTCGCGGGCTTCGGGCTCAGCGCGCAAGCGATCCAGGCGCACTGCATAGAGCCGCTCGAAGATATCGCGGTCCTCGCCGTGCTGCGGCAGGCGGCCATGTTCGGTCACGAACCGCTGGATATCCTCGAACCCGGCAATGATCCGCTCCTGAAGCGGGGTCAGCGAGCGCGCAAGCTCTGCCGCCGTCTCGACGCCCAGTTCTGCCAGCAGTTCAAGGTCGCTCAATTCAGCCATCGGCGGCTGCCTTCGTCGCATGGCGCTGGAGGAAGGCGACGCCTTCCGCCATTTTGCGCTCCCAGGCGTCTTGAGAGGTCAGCGATGGCAGCCGACCCCGTTCGCGCTTGAACTCCAGCGCACGCTCGGCCAGCGCACGCGCATCGTCGTAGGTCAGCTTGTCCTTCTTGGCATTGATCACCGCCTGGACCTGCAACAACGTCTTCTCATCCATCGCCTTGGCCAGCACGGCATAGGTCGCGCTGAAGGGATTGACCCGGTCGATAAGGTCGATGTCGAGGTCGGTCACGCTGAGCGCGAACTTGCGCACGCCGTCGATGAACGCCGTATTGGCCTTGAGATCGCCGTCGACACCCGCGCCGCTGATCGCGGCCTTCGCCTGTTGGGTCAGCGTCATCGCCGCGACCGCATGCTGGCGCACCGCCTCCTGATCCTCTTCGCTGAGTTCGGGGTACTTCTCGCGGATGATCTTGCCCATCTTGAGCTGGGTCAGTTCCTCCGGCACGACTTCCGGGTCGAACATGCCGCGCTCCAGCGCAGCCTTGTCCTGCACAAAGCTGGCGATCACCTCGTTCAGGTCTTCGCGGCAGATGCGTGTCGCTTCGATGCTGGTAGGCAGCTTTAGGCCCTTGATCTCGAAATGCATCTGCCCTTGGGCGTTGACCCCGACGTTGAGCTCGCCTTCCTTGTAGCCGTCCTCGCCATAATCGAACCCTGGCTTGGGGCCGGCATCCTTGGGCGTGAAATCGAACCGCGGTGCCAGTACCTGTTCCATCAGCAGGCTCGCGGCGATCGCCTTCAGGTAGTCGTTAATTGCATCGACCACGAGCGGGTCGTCCGCCGCCGGCTCCGCGATCAGGTTGGTGAAGCGGGCGCGGGTCTTGCCCGGCGCATCGCGGGTGGCCCGGCCGATGATCTGGATGATCTCGGTCAGGCTAGAGCGGTAGCCGACGGTCAGGGCATGTTCGCACCAGATCCAGTCGAAGCCTTCCTTCGCCATGCCCAGCGCGATGATCACGTCTACGAAATCGCGGTCTTCGCGTGCCTTGGGAGACTTGAGCGCCGAGACTACCCGGTCCCGCTTGACGGTATCGTCGTCGACCAGATCGGCCACCTTAATGACATGGCCCGCCGCCGTGCGGATCAGGTGGAAACCTGTCTCGGGATCGACGCCCTGCCAATCGCCGAGATGGTTCATGATGTCCTCGGCCTCGCGGTGCTTGTCCTTGAGGCTTTCCTTCGAATTGACCGAGGGAATGTGGACGATGGTCTTCACCGTCGGGTCAAGCAGCGCCGAAATCTTCTCGGTGTAAGGGCCGGTGTAGAAGCTATAGCCGATGTCGAGCACTTTCAGGTGTTCGTACCCGTTGAGCTGCTCGTAATAGGTGTAGGTGACGGTCTCGAACTTGGTCTCATCCTCCGGCGCCAGCACGGGAATCGCATCGCCCCGGAAATAGCTGCCGGTCATCGCCACGATGTGGGCCTTGTCACGTCCGATCAGCTGGGCGAGCTGAGCGCCGAGCCGGTTGCCGGCATCGGCGGAAACGTGATGGAATTCGTCGATGGCGACCAGGCGATTGTCGAACGCCTCGACGCCCAGTTCATCGAAGGCGAAGCGGAATGTCGCATGGGTGCAGACCAGCACCTTGGCATCGCTGGCGAGGAATTCGCCGACCGCCTTCACCTTGGATTTGGCGACCTTGGGGTCATCGGCGCCGGGCGTGTTGCACAGGTTCCATTGCGGGGCGACCACCCAGTCGGCGTAGAAGCCGTACTTGCTCAGTGGCTCGCTGCCGAAGCTCGCGCCGATAGAGCGTTCGGGCACGCAGATGATCGCTTGGCGGACCCCTTGGTTGGTGAGCTTGTCGAGCGCCACGAACATCAGCGCCCGGCTCTTGCCCGATGCCGGCGGCGACTTGATTAGCAGGTACTGTTCGCCTCGCTTCTCATACGCCCGCGCCTGCATGGGGCGCATGCCCAGTTCGTCAGACTTCGCCGACGCGCCGGTATGGGCGGTCTTGAAGGAGACTGCGGGAATGATCTTTTCATCAGCCATGCGGCACTTACTTTCGGAACAGTTCGAGATAATCATGGAACAGGAAGAGCCGGTTTCGCCTCTGGCCGGTGACCTCCAGAAGCACGCCATGCTCCACCATATCACTGATTAGCGAGGCGGCTGTATTGGTCGTAGTGGACAGCATCACAGTGACGGCCTTCACGTCGACGACTGGGCGAGCATAGAGATTGCGCATCAGTTGTTGGGCATTTTCCTGACGGCGATGGCTGAAACGCGGCAGAACTTCGCGTTCGATCCTCTCCTTGAGCGCCAGAATCGCTCGGAACACGCCGGCTGACGCTCGAGCGGTTTCCTCTACGCCGTGCAGAAAGAAGATCAGCCAATCGCGCAGGTGGTTACCCTGGCGCACTGCCATCATATGGTCGACATAGGCCGTCTTGTTCCGCTCGAAATAGTCCGACAGGTAAAGCGCGGGCTTCACCAGCAGCCGTTCCGAGGCAAGGTAGAGCGAGATCATCAGCCGCCCTAGTCGTCCGTTGCCGTCAAGGAATGGGTGGATCGTCTCGAACTGGTAGTGCGCGATCGCGATCTTGATCAGCGGTGGCACCATGATCTCGGCATTATGCAGGAACTTTTCGAGGTCGCTCATCAGCTCGGGCACATGATCGTGGTGCGGCGGAACGAAGGCTGCGTTCTTCAGGCTCACCCCGATCCAGTTCTGGCTGATACGGAATTCACCGGGCCGCTTGGTCTCGCCACGCACTCCGTCGAGCAAGATGGCGTGGGTATCGCGCAACAGGCGATTCGACAGGGGAAGGCGTTCAAGGCTTTCGATGGCGAAGGTGATGGCGCGAATGTAGTTTTGCACCTCACTCCAATCATCGCGCACTTCAGGCAGCAGATCCTCTGCATCCTTGAACGCATCTTCGATGTTGGTCTGGGTGCCTTCGATCCGGCTCGATTGCGTGGCTTCCTTGGCCACGTACATGCGGATGAAAAATTCAATATCGGGAATTAGCTGGGCAAAGGCATTGAGCTCGCCAAGCGCCCGGTCTGCCTGGCCAAGCAGTTGCAGCACCTGTGGATCGGATATCGTCCAGCCATGGTTGATCGCTTCTGGCAGGAAGCTGCGATATTCCAGCTGGGGCTCATGCCGTCCCGCCTGATAGGCTGAAAGATCCATATTTGAGAAAGCGCCCCTCAATTTGCCATTGGAATTTCCATATGTCAGATTCGCGCTGACACAAAATCCTTATTTCAGATTTTCGCCTATTTTCTGACTTACGAAAATCGCTATGTCAAATTCGCGCTTTGCACTGGGGTGGCCAGAACGGGGCAGATCACGCCTCTGCCTGGTCTTTCTCGATGGCCTTTTCCAGCCACTTCGGCAGATTGCCGATCTGCGATGCAAACGTGTTTTCCGGGACGTCCTGCCAGAATGCAACAATGGCATCGGAGAACCGGTCGAGGTCATCGTCGGTCACGGTGAGGTCGGTATAGTCAGGCGGAAAGCGCAGCAGCGGTTCGGAGAAATCGTCGCGCTTCAGGAACTGCGGAGCATCCTTGTGCAGCTTTTCAAAGGATATGCCCTCGCCATGCTTGTAGACGTTCACGACGAGGTGGCATTGATGCAGCGGCTGGAAATAGGGGCGTGAACGGACAGGCCAGTCCCAGCATTCCAGAAAGTCGAAAAGCTGGTCGATGGTTGCCTTCCAAAGTGCTGCCCGCGTGTGACTGCCGTGGATAAGCCGGCCCAGTTCGCGCGTGATCCAATCGCGCAGCTGCTTTTCCCATTCGTGGTACATACCAGCGATCACGCTTAATCGCGTCGCCTTCCGCAGGTCTTCGAGTTGCAGGTAGAATGAGACGCTTTCGTCCCATGCCTGTTGATAGGCATCCGCTGGGTCATCCCGGTCAGGATTGAAGTACGGTGCCCGACGGGCCAACCAGTCCTCCGCGTACCGGTCTGCATCCTCTTTCATGGTGCCGAACTGAGACAGCAGCCGAGTTTTGGCCTCCGACACGTAGAACTGGTGACTGGCGATCAAGCCGTCGCGAAACGGCCCCCACATCTGGAACAGCACCCGGTCGACCATTGATCGTCACGCCGCCTTCGCGCTGGTCATTCGGGTGTAGAGCTCGAACAGCTTCTCCAGCCGCTCGGTGTCGTTCCGGAAACGTCGGCCAATGTAGATGCGCTCCAGCACCTCATCGTTGCGCTCATGTGTATGACGGAGGTTCTCCGGCATCTTTTCGGGATCGTAGAGGTCGGCGATGGTCGCCGGAAAATGGGACTCGCGCGCCAGCAGAATGTCCTCGGCGCAGCGCGTGAGGTCGGCCTTGTTTTGCTCGGTTAGCTTGGGGACGGGGAAGGTGTTCCAGCCCATGGTGTTCGAATAGCGGAAATCGGTTTTCATTTTGCCGCAGACTGTCGCGATCCAAACCAAGTGCAAGCGTGAGGCAATTATTGCCATATTCCAGAGATTCGCGTCATTTAGAACGAGCGCCTGATCCTGAACGATCGCTCGGGCCGGCAACAAACCAACTGGTAGATAAGGTCTGTTTTCAGAACTCACGCGCGGCATGATTAGAATTAGCTTCTCTGCGGTTACCTGATCTCGAAACCGATAGGGTGTTCCCGCAAGCTTTTGCGCCGCCTTGTCCTGGGTGGCAGCCTTTCGCTGCTTTGCTACAAGCTCAAATCGAGCCGTAAACTCGGGGATGTCATTGGCTGCCTCCAGGTCTTTTTGCTCCACCCAGATGCAAGCTCTTGGGGAGTTAGAGATAAATTCCTGCGCGCCATACAGAGGGCGAATGAACCGGGCTGATGCTGGCGAGGCACTCAATATGGCCCTTGCCTCTTCAATGCTGAAAATCAGCGCAGCACCGTAATAAGGATGGTTGCCGAATTGCATTGTATCGACGTCCGAAATTGGGGTCGACCGCGCTTCCACCTCAATGCTGTCCGATGCCACGAGGTAGGCATTAATGTTCTCCGCTTCCCTCGCGATCGTCGAGCCGTTGTCAGAAGCAAGATACAGATACCGTTTCCCTTGGGGCTGAATGGCCAGACCAACGATGACGACGATCACGCCTGCGTTATGACTGGCAAGATTAGCCCATTTGAAGCTCGTGTGCGCAAAAGCGATTTCATGGCCCGTCTTGAAGATGGCTGGCCAAAGAATGGGAACCTGTTGCCCTTGGCAAATGCTGTTCGTTGACACGAATGCCGTGATGGATTTCGTTGCTTTCCCGTATTCAGAAGCCTTCATGAACCAGCCCGCCACATAGTCGAGCGACTTCCAGTTTTTGACACGGCCGTCGAAGATAGCCTTCAAATCATCCTTCTGCTCTGCGGAAAGCCACTTGCTGCCGAGGTAAGGCGGATTGCCGCAGATGTACGTTTCTCCACCCTCGTTGGCGAAATCAATCTCAGCCTGATCGAGTGGAGTGCCGAACAGATCGTCGGCCTGCATCTTTACACCTGTGCCGGTTGGCGGGCAGATGCTCAGCCAATCGAGTCGAAGGGCATTGCCGCATGTGATCCAATTCTGGCTGTCGAGCGGCAGGAATTCGGCGAGAGCCTCTTGCTGCCCACGATAAAGGACATCGCACTGGTATTCAGCGATGATCAGAGCCAGCCGGGCGATCTCCGCAGGGAAATCGCGCAGTTCAATGCCGCGAAAATTCGTGAGCGGAATGTCGCTGCGCCGGTCGGGCTCGCCGCGCAGTTTGTTGATCTCCCATTCGATCTCCCGCATCTGCTTGTAGGCGATGACAAGGAAATTGCCCGAACCGCAGGCGGGATCGAACACCCTGATCTTGGCCATGCGCTGACGCAGGTTCAGCAGCTTGCGGGAATTGTCGCCAGCCTCCGCTAGCTTCTCGCGCAGATCGTCGAGGAACAGCGGGTTCAGCACCTTCAGGATGTTCGGCACGCTGGTGTAATGCATGCCGAGCGCGCCGCGCTCCTCGTCATCGGCCACCGCCTGGATCATGCTGCCGAAGATGTCGGGGTTGATCTTCTTCCAGTTGAGATTGCCGATGTGCACCAGATACGACCGGGCGATCCGGCTGAAACGCGGCGTCTCGGTGCTGCCGGAAAAGAGCTGGCCGTTCACATAGGGAAAGCCATTGGCATAGCGCGGGATGTTGGCGTTCGCGCGATCGGCCAACTTGGTATCCATCGCCCGGAATATTTCGCCGATAACATGATGCGTGTCGGACGAGTCCCGCGCGCTGATCTGTTCGACCGTTCTGGTGAACAGGCCCTCGCCGTGAAAGATGTCGGTATCCTCGGCGAAAAAGCAGAAGATCAGCCGGGCCATGAAGTGGTTCATATCCGGCCGCCGCTCGGCGCTCGCCCACTCCGGATTGTCCTTCAAGAGCTCGACATAGAGCTTGTTGAGCCGGCTTGTGGCCCGGATATCGAACGTGCTCTCACGGATCTGCTTGACGGTGGTGATGCCGGCAAGGGGAAGAAACACGCCGAAATGGTCGGGGAAATCCGCGTAGGCGCACGAGACGATCTCGCCGCTGGCCAGATCCTCGGCCTGGAACTGCTCGCCATCGGTCGCAAGAATGAACTTGGCCTTGGCCGCCGCCGTTTTCGGGCTCTCGCGCAGCGCCTTGAGGGTGTCGTCGGCCGCCCCGGCGTCGCAGGTGGCGATATGGATATTGCTGCGCTGAAGCACGCCGCCTGAAACGTCCGAGGCATTGGAGGCACCCTGACGCAGCTTCTTGATCGTGGTCGCCTTGTTCCCGAAGGCTTCAAGGAAGGCGAACGGAAATTCCGCGCGTTCAAAAGGCTGCGCGGCCAAATCGGAAATGGCTTGTTCAATCTCTACTGCGTTCATCTTGTGACATTACGCCTGGGGCTGGTGATGTCGCAAGTTTCGAAATGGGGAATGTCTTCCCCTGCGTCCGAGCCAAGGTCTCGGCCGACCCCTTCTGCGGGGGCACCCCGCAACGCCCCGCCTAAGAGTGAGAGAGGGGCAAGGATTTCCGTGACGGAGAAATGCGGGGAGAGAGGCTTCCGGCGCCCCGTCATGGAGGTTTTCCCATGAACATGCAGGTTCTCAATGCTCGCCGCGATGTGAGCGGCGGCTACAAGGTCGACGTCTCGCGCGGAGAGCGCGTGGGTCGCGTATCGTCGGAGTGGTTTTCGCGGCCTGACGATGAACGGTATCTCTCGCTGGATGATCTGGCCCGTTCGGTGCGCGGCCGGTCCGAGCGCAGCCGGACCCGTGTTGTGGAAACGGCCTGCATCCATGTCGAGGCGAACCGCAACGATCCCGAACGCCTGTCTCTGATCCTCCCCGGCGCCGACGCCCCGGTCGCCCCGACGCATTGGAGCTTCGGCCAGTTGGCGAGCCAGGTCGGCGCGCCCGCCGCTTATCTGCGCCAGCTTCCCGCGCCGCTTGCTGCTATCAACCTGCAATACGGGCTGAGCTCCCATCGCGCCGAGCAGATCAAGACGCTGGAGACCGACAACGGCCGGGTCGAACTGCGCGCGGTGACCGGGCCGGACTATGGCCGGATCTACGACCACGAGCTGGTCGAGGCCGTGCAGAAGATCGCCGGCAACGGCACCGGCGATACCCGCTGGAAAGTCCCTGGTGTGCTCGATTGGTCCACCGGCATCTACAATCCGCGTGTCGATATCACCCGCGACACGACCACCCTCTATGCCTCGGACCGTGACGTGTTCCTGTTCCTGGTCGATGACCTCAACCCGATCGAAGCCGGTCGACTGCCCGATGGGTCGCCGGACCTCTACTTTCGCGGCTTCTACTGCTGGAACTCCGAGGTCGGCGCCAAGACGCTGGGCATGGCGAGTTTCTACCTGCGCGCGGTCTGCCAGAACCGCAATCTCTGGGGCGTCGAGGATTTCGAGGAAATCACCATCCGCCACAGCAAGTATGCCGCCAACCGGTTCGCCCATGAGGCAGCCCCGGCACTCGAAGGATTTGCCAACTCCTCGCCCTTGCCCTTCGTCAACGGTATCAAGGCCGCCCGCGAGCGCATCGTTGCCCGCAGCGACGAGGATCGCAGTGATTTCCTGCGCAAGCGCGGATTTTCGAAGGCCGAGACGGGCAAGATCATCGAAACCGTGCTCGTTGAGGAAGGTCGCCCACCCGAATCGATCTTTGATTTCGTACAGGGCATCACCGCGTTGGCTCGCGACAAGTCCCACCAGGATGCCCGCCTCGACATGGAGGGCAAGGCCAAGAAACTGCTCGACCGGGTCCACTGATTCCGGCGGACAGGTGCCGGTTTCCCTGCGTTGCGCTGCCCCTTCGAAAGGAAGAGGGCGGCGCTTCGCTTCGTGACGGGTTGAGGCGTCGAGAGAGAGGCTCTCGGCAGCCCGTCGCGGAGTAAACACCATGGCAACTGCTGCCCAGAAGATCACCCTGTCGTCGTCGCGCGACATCCCCTTCAACAAGCTGGTCCTCAGCCAATCGAATGTCCGGCGCGTGAAGGCCGGCGTGTCGGTCGAGGAACTGGCCGAATCCATCGCCCGGCGCGGTCTCATCCAGTCACTGCACGTCCGGCCAGTGCTGGACGCCGACGGCGTCGAAACCGGTATGTTCGAAGTGCCGGCGGGTGGGCGCCGCTACCGTGCGCTCGAACTCCTCGCCAAGCAGAAGCGCCTCGCCCGCACCACGCCGGTGCCCTGCGTCGTTGGGGATGCTGCCAGCGATATTCTCATCGATGAAGTTTCGCTGGTCGAGAACATCGAGCGCGCACCGCTTCACCCCCTCGACCAGTTCCGCGCCTTCCAGGCCTTGCGGGACAAGGGCATGACCGAAGAAGCCATCGCTGCGGCCTTCTTCGTCGGCGTCAATGTCGTGAAGCAGCGCCTGCGCCTTGCGGCCGCCGCGCCCAGTTTGCTCGAGGTCTACGCCGAGGACGGCATGACCCTAGAGCAGCTGATGGCCTTCACCGTCTCGGAAGACCACGCGCGCCAGGAGCAGGTCTGGGACGCGGTCCGCGACAGCTGGCAGAAGGAACCCTGGCAGATCCGGCGGATGCTCACCGAAACCACCGTCCGGGCCTCGGACAAGCGTGCGCTTTTTGTTGGGCTCGAAACCTATGAAGCGGCCGGCGGCATCGTACTGCGCGATCTGTTCCAGTCCGATGATGGCGGCTGGCTCCAGGATGTAGGCCTGCTCGACCGGCTTGTTGCCGAAAAGCTTCGCGTCGAGGCCGACTGGATCGCCACGGAGGGATGGAAGTGGGTCGAGGCAAGCCTCAGTATCCCCTACGGCGTCACGCACGCAATGCGTGAGCTCATCGGCACGCCGCTCGACATGACCGAGGAGGAGCAGGCCACGCGCGCCGGATTGCAGGCCGAACTCGATCGCCTGACCGACCAGTATGAAG